>DATMGH010000173.1:0-50791 GCA_035555675.1 Solirubrobacter sp.
CATGGAGAGCGACCGGATGGCGTCCCCGCGGTACTCCAGGACGTAGCCCTGGCCGCCGCCGGTGCCGGTCTTGGCGATGACCGCGAGGATGACGTCCTTGGGCGTCACGCCAGGCGCCAGCTCGCCGGTGACCGTGACGGCCATCGTCTTCGGGCGATCCATAGGCAGCGTCTGAGTGGCCAGCACGTGCTCGACCTGGCTGGTCCCGATGCCGAAGGCGAGCGCGCCGAAGGCGCCGTGCGTCGAGGTGTGCGAGTCGCCGCAGACGATCGTCATGCCCGGCTGGGTGACGCCGAGCTCCGGGCCGATGATGTGCACGATGCCCTGGCGCGTGGAGCCGAGCGAGTACAGCGGGATACCGAACTCCTCGCAGTTGGCCTCCAGCGCCTCGACCTGGCGGCGGGAGAGCGCGTCGCGGATCTTGGCGCTGACCGGGGTGCCGTCGGTCGGCACGTTGTGGTCGGCGGTGGCGAGCGTGCGGTCGGGGCGGCGCACCTCGCGGCCGGCGAGGCGCAGGCCATCGAACGCCTGTGGGCTCGTGACCTCGTGGACCAGGTGGAGGTCGATGTAGATCAGCCCGGGCGCGATCTCGTGCGCGGCCCAGATCTTCTCGAACAGCGTGGTGGGGGTCATGACCGGCGCAGCCCGGCCGACACGATGGCCAGCAGGACGGCCTCCTCCTCTGAGTGGTTGGCGAAGTGATGGGGCAGGTCGGCGTCGAACGTCACGCAGTCGCCCGCGTGCAGCTCGTGCTCGGCGCCGTCGACATGGAGGGTCACGTCGCCGCGGTCGACGTACGCGGTCTCGCGCGCGCCCGGCTCGTGGCGGGGCGGGTCGCCGGGGCCGCCGGTGACGGCGCGGGGCTTGAGCGTGTGGCGGGTGAACTCGGCGCGCAGGCCGGGCAGCGGCGGCGTCAGGACCTCGTAGGCGTGGCCGCCCTTGCCGCCGCGCCGGCCCTCGCCGGCGCGCACGACCTCGACCGTGCTGTCCTCGTCCAGGCGCAGCAGCTGGGAGAGCTTGAGCTCCAGCCCGGTCGCGATCCGGCTGGCGACCTGCAGCGTCGGGCTCGTCTCGCCGCGCTCGACCTGGCTCAGCATCGGCGCGGACACGCCGCAGCGCTCCGCGAGGTCGCGGAGCGAGAGGTCCATCGCCTCTCTCAGCGCTTTCACGCGCGGTCCGACGGTGGCCACGGGGACGTCCATACGTTTGTACGTTATCACGTACAGCCTAGGGTGAGATGGATGTCTGACGAGGCCATCCGCTCGCTGCCCGACGCGCTGGTGCTCGGCGCGGGCGGGACGCTCGGTGACGCGTGGCTGCGGGGCGTGCTGAACGGGCTCGCCGACGGCGCGGGGCTGGACTTCCGGACGTGCGAGTACTTCCTGGGTACGTCCGCGGGCTCGATCGTGGCCGCGACGCTCGCGGCGGGGCGGGTGCCCGACGCGGGGGTCGAGGTCGAGGAGGAGTGGGCGCGGCGCGCGGTGCTGGCGGCGGGTGACGCGGGCGCGGGCGGCGACGGCGCGGCGGGCGACGAGAACGCGGCGGGCGGCGAGAACGCGGCGGGCGGCGACGGCGCGGCGGGCGGCGGCAGCGCTGCCGACGGCGGCGACGCAAACGCGCGTGGCGGGCGCGATGCCGCCGAGAGCAGCGGCGGCGGCGCGGGCGCGCCCGGCAAAGCGTTCTCCGCCCTCGGACGCGGAGCGCGGGCGGTGGCGACGCCGCTGGCGCCGCTCGCGCTCGCGACGACGCGGCCCGCCGGGCGGCTCGCGCGGGCCGCGCTGCTCAGCCGGGCGCCGCGATCGGAGCGGACGCTCGCCGGCCTCGGGCGGCAGGTCGAGGCGCTCGGCGGGCGGTTCGACGGACGGCTGCGGATCTTCGCCGTCGACCGCGCCTCCGGGCGGCGCGTCGCGTTCGGCGCGCCCGACGCCCCGCGGGCCGGTGTCGCCGAGGCCGTCCTCGCCAGCTGCGCCGTGCCGTGGCTGTTCGCACCGGTCGAGATCGGCGGGCGCGAGTACGTCGACGGCGGTGTCTGGAGCCCGACGAACCTCGACGCGGTCCCCGCCGGGCGCGGCTCGCGCGTGCTCTGCCTGATCCCGACCGCGGGCGCCGCCGACAAGCGCCTGCGCACCGCGACCGCCGCGGCCGCCGGCTACGAGCGCATGGCCCTGACCGCGCGCAGGACCGCCGTGCGCGCGGTCGTCCCGGACCAGCCGAGCCTCGACGCGTTCGGCCCGGACCTGATGGACGCGTCGCGCGCCGCCGCCGTGGTCGCCGCCGGTTACGCCCAGGGCCGCCGGCTCGCCTCGTAGTGCCGGGGGTGTGTCCGGAAACTCGCCTGACAGGCGACCTGGCGGCCACACCCCCCTTAGCGGGCCGCGCGTCACTCGGTGATCTGGACCGGCGTGCCGGGGCGCAGCGCGGTCGCGAGCTTCGACACCGCGTCGTTCGGGACGCGCACGCACCCGTGCGAGCGGGCGGAGCCGAGCGGGTCGAGCAGGCTCTCGGCGCCGCGGCCGTGGATCGCGACGCGGCCCTGGCCGCCGCCGTAGTCGTCGAGCACGTCGGAGTGCGCGGTCAGGTGGATCGCCCACGGGCCGAGGAAGCCGCGCGGGGCCTTTTGGCGCGCCGCGAGCAGCACGGCGAACAGGCCACGCGGCGTCGGCGTCGCGCCGGCGCCGATGACCGCGCGCGTGCGCAGCGCGAGGCGGCCGCCGCGATACAGGCTGACCGTCCGGGCCTTGAGGCGCACGCGGACCCAGCGGTCGGTGTGCCGCAGGCGCACGGCGTCGGCCGGGATCCAGCCCGACGCGTCGTTCGGCCGGCGGGGCAGCCGGACGCGGAGCCAGTCGCGGCCGCCGGACGAGACGGGCCGCCCGAGCACGAGCAGCTCCTGCGGGTGGTACCCGTCGTCGGCGACCGTCGCCGGCAGCGCCCAACCGCCGCCGGTCGCGCCGGGCGTGCGCCGAGCCCGCGTCCCGTGCAGCAGCTTGGCGACCCACGCGCCGCGAGCGAGTGACGGCGCGCGCACGCCGGAGAGATCGTCGGCCTCATCCGCCTGGGCGGCGCGAGCCGCGGGCGCGGGTGGCGCGGCGGCGCGAGCCGGGGGCACGGCGAGGCGAGCCGCGGGCGCGGGCGGTGTGGCGGCGCGAGGCGTGGGTTCTGCGTGCGCGGCTCCGCGCGCCGCCGGCGCGGCCGCGTGGGCGGCGGCCGCAGGACCGGCGGCGCGGGCCGCGGGGGCCGCGGCGCCCAGAAGGAGCGTCGCGACACCCAGGGCCCGCCAGCGGCGGGCCCTCCCGTTCGTCACGGGTCGGTCTACCCGGTGACGCGGCTGGTCTCGCGCCGCGCCTCCGCCGGGCGAACCTTGACGGTCCGGCGCGCCCGCGCGTCCACGCCAGGCACCTCCGCCGAGTCCGCCGTCGCCCGGTTGACGAGCTTGCCCGCCCGCGCGTCGCCGTCCACGCGGACGGTCAGCGTGCGCGTCACGCGCCCGCCCGCCCGCAGCGTCCCGACCGTCCAGCACACGCGCCCGCGGCTGACCTTGCCCTTGGTCTTGGCCAGCTGCTTCTTGGTCGTGACGACCGTCAGGTGGTCGGGCAGCACGTCGCACAGCTGCACGCGCGTGGCGGCGGCGGTGCCGGTGTTGCGCACCGTCAGCGTGTACCTGATCGTCTGCCCCGGCCGCACGGCGGCGCGGTTCGACGTCTTGGTGACCTTCAGCGCCGGCATGCCCGACGTGACCTCCGCCGGCGCCACCGCACCCTCCGGAGCCGGCGGCGGCGGAACCAACGCCGGTGGCTCGGGCGCGATCACGATGCCCGCGTCGAGCGTCAGGTCCTCCCCGTCGGTCCCGGTCGGCGTCGGGTCCGGCAGGACGATGTCGTCACTGCGCCCCGTGACGACGTTCGCGTCGGAGTCCCGCGCGTCGTCGCCGGCGTTCTGCACCGTGAACGAGGCCCGCGGCGGCAACGTCGAGGGATCGAACGTCACGTGGTAGCGCCCGCTGACGAGGTCGAGCACGCCCGCGTCCTGCCCCGCCTGGCTGCTGCTGGTGAACAGGTAGCGGCCGTCGGCCCCGGTGGTCGTCGTGACGTGGATCGCGTTGCCGTACTTGTCGACCCCGTCCAGCACCACCCGGACGCCGGGAACCCCGGGCTCGCCCGCGCCCTGCAGGCCGTCGCGGTCGAGGTCGTTCCAGACGAAGTCGCCGATCCGGCTGGCCACGACGCGCGCGTCCCGGGTTGGCGACAGCGTGCCGAGCAGCAGCGACGACGAACGCAGCGCCGCCGTGTTGGCGTACACGTCGCCGGAGCGGTTGCCGTGAGTGGCGATCGTGTAGGAGAACGTCCGGTTCGCGGCGGCCGCGAGCGGCCCGGTGCGGGTCACGCGGATCGCGGTCGCCGCGGCCACCGAGGCCGGGCAGCCGGCGTCGCCGGCCGTGATCTGCGCCTCGGTGCACCACGCCTCGCCGGCCGGCAGCGCGTCGTAGCCGGGCGACGTCTCGGACGGGTCGTAGAGCGCGTAGACCGCGGCCGGGTCGGCGCCGGTGTAGCGCACGGTCTCCCCGTCGCGGACGTCCACCGACCGTAGCGTGAGCGTCCCGTGGAAGTCGCTGCCCGGGTGGCGGCCGGGCACGGTGCCGGACCGCGTCCCGTCGCCGTTGAACGGCAGCACGTCGATCACGTCCATGTCGTCGCGCGCGACGAGGTCGAGGTTGGCGTAGGTGACGCTGAAGGTCAGCGTGTCCAGCGGCTCGATGATCCGCTTGTCGATCGCCTTGTCGATCTGGATCCCGCCGAGCGAGTCCACGGTCACCGTGCGCGCGGCGTAGTGCGGGTCGGTGCCGCTGGACGGCACGTCGGCGGGTGAGCCGACGTCGTCCGGGCTGGTGACCAGCGCGCGGTTGACCTTCGCGCCGGTCGCCGTCGGCGAGATCGTCGCCCAGTAGGTCAGCGAGGGCGTGTCGTCGCTGGTCAGCGTCCCCAGGTTCCAGACGAGCATCGTCGTCCCGTCCGGGTTGACGGTCACCGACGCCGGCGCGGGCGACGGCTCGTGGCCGGCGACGGTCGACAGCGACGTGCCCGCGGGCAGGATGTCCGTGACCGTCACGTCCCGCGCGGTGACGACGGTCGGCGTCGTCGTCTGGCTCGGCACGCGCACCTGCGGGCGCAGGCCGAACCGCATGTCCTCCCCACCGCGCACCGACGGCGTGCCGCCCGGCGCCGTCGCCGGGTCGAGGATGTCCTTGGCCAGCGTCAGCTGCACGCCCGTGAGCAGCAGCCGGTCCCCGAGCGAGCCGGTGTGGTCCGCCGGGTCGTAGCTCGGGCGCACCCAGCCGGCGCCGACGTCGTAGGTGGCGAAGTTCGCGATCTTCGTCGCGTCCGCGCCCGGCTTGGCCGCCAGGTTGACCGCGAACGTGAGCGTGTACTGCCGCGGCGGCGTGGTCAGGAACCGCACCCGCACCTTGCGCACGGCGTTGGCCGCGACCTCCGTGGCCGGCGCCGTCGCGGTCCAGGTGCCGCCGGCGCAGCCGGTCGCGCGCAGCTCGCCCCAGCGGGTCGCGTCGTCGGCGTTCGTGCTGGTCGCGTCGCTGGAGTACTCGATCACGAAGTCGGTGCCCTCGGTCAGGCCGGCCGAGTTCGTGGTGATCCAGACCGGGCGGCCCTTGCCGTAGCTCGCGCTCGAGGCCGGGCCGGCGAGCGTGACCAGCTGGGTGGTGCTGTCGAAGACGTCGCAGGCCGCGACCGACGCGTAGCCGGCCGCCGGGTTGCTGGCCGACACGCGCACCTCGCCCTGGAAGATCTGGTTCGGGCTGACGGTCGAGAACCCGTTGCGGTCGACGCGCGCGCCGCCCGGGACGTAGCGGCTCGAGGCCGTCACGTCGACGTAGTGCTTGAAGACGCCGAAGCCGGAGCCCGGGTCGAGGCTGATCACGATCCGCGCACTGTTGTTGGCCGGGATCTCACCGGTGGCCGGCGTGCCGTGGCCGTCGGACGCGACCAGGTCCTCGATCCGGTTGTTCGTCTGCAGCGAGCCGCCCGCGGCGACCACGTCGCTGCGCGGGACGAAGATCGTCACCGTGGTCGACGACAGCGTGCCGGACGTGATCTTGTCCGGATCCGCGACGGTCACGTCGACCGCCAGCGGCGAGGCGCTGCCGGCCGCCGGGCACACCCACGTGCCCCCGCTGTCCGGCCCGCACGAGACGAACTGCGCGTTCGGGCTGACGCCGGAGAAGTTCTCCTTGAGCGTCATGTGCGCGGCCGGCGGCTCGTAGCCGACCAGGCCGCGGCCGCCGAAGCTCGGGATCTCCATCCGCACCGGGTAGCGCAGGAAGTATCCCGGCACGCCGCCGTAGGTCGTCTCCGTGACGCTCGGCCCGGCCTTGACCATGTCCACGCGCGGGATCGAGCTGACGGTGACCGCGGGCGGCGTCGTGGACGCTGCCGGCGCGCCGTCGGCCTCGATCTTCACCGAGCCCCGGTCGGGCGTCAGCACGGCGCCGTTCTCCATCTCGGTGACGTTCGCGGTCAGCGCGATCGTATGCGACTGCCCGGTGCCGACGTCGCCGACGTTGCAGGTGATCGTCCGGCCGTCCGCGCTGATCGAGGACGGCGGCGTGACGCCGGTGGTCCGGCACGTCGCCGGCAGCCGCGTCCACTTCATGCCCGCGGGCAGCGTGTCCTCGATCGTGACGTTGTGGGCCGTGCTGGAGCCGGCGTCGGTGTCGTTGACGTTGAACTGGATCTGGTGCGTGACCGTGTCGTTGCTGCGGACGATGCCGTCCGTCGCCGAGGTGTCGTTGCCCGGGCCCGCGGCCGCGTCGAAGGGCGCCGTGCCGGTCACGTGTGAGACCGAGACGTCGATCGTCTGGCCGGCGTAGGCGGCCGGGGCGCCCAGCGCGAATGTCGCTGCCAGGGCGCTCGCGCCGCAGAGCGCGCGGCGCCACGAGCGTGTCCGGCCACCAGTGAGGTGCGCATCAATATCTGTCACGCGCGGCACCGTGTCACATCAATGAGGGCCCTGCCTAGGGTCCTACGACGGAGGTCGTACACCAATGGTGTACGACGTCGTATACGACTACCGCGCGCCGCGGGCGGCCGCGAGCACGAAGGACGAGAGCTCCTCGGTCAGCTCCACCAGCGGCCGCGAGTAGTTCCCGTCGAGGCGATCGCAGACGACTTCGCGGACGCCGTAGACGATCGCCAGGTACGCCGAGTCCGGGAGCAGCTGCGGCGCGTCCGGATGGCGGCCCTCGAAGAACACGCGCAGCGCGGTCGCGATGCGCAGCGACGCCTCGCGCCGCCGCGCCCGGGCCACCGGGTCCGTGCCGTGCATCTGAAACAGGAACGTGCGCGCCGCCGCCGGGTTCTCCTGCAGCGTGAGCAGGTAGACGCGCAGCGCGCGGTGCACCGTGTCCTCCAGCGTCAGGCCGGGCGCGCCGAGCTGCTCGGCGATGCGCCGCGTCAGCGTCTCGGAGAACACGTCGAAGGCGGCCAGCAGGCAGGCCAGCTTGCCGTCGAAGTGCTCGTAGAACGTGCGCGGGGAGACGCCCGCCCGGCGGCCGATCTCATTGATCGTCGCGTGCTGGTAGCCGCTCTCGGCCACGACGTCCACGAGCGCCGCCAGCAGCCGCGCGCGCTGCGACGCGACGACCTCCTCGCGCGGCAGCTGATGCGGGCCCCTCGGCAGCTGCTTGGGCGTCCCGAACAGCGGTTCCTGACCCATTTTGGGCATCGTGCGACAAAACGCTATCGGGATCGCGTCCGCCGGCGCCTCCGCACTCGCGGTCGGCGCCGGCGGGCCACGGGCGCTACGGCGTGCCGGTGAGCTCGAGGCGCTCCTCGGGCTCATCGGCGGCCAGGTTCACCTTGCGCTCGACGTTCGAGAGCGCGCGCACGTACGCGAGCGCCGCCGACTCGATGATGTCCGTCGAGACGCCCTGGCCGGCGGCGGTGGAGCCCGACAGCTCGAGAATGACGCTCGCTTCGCCGAGCGCGTCCTGGCCGCCGGTGACGGCGTCGATCCGGAACTCGCGCAGCCGCGCGTCGCGCCCCGTGGCGGCGTTGATCGCGCGGAAGATCGCGTCGATCGGCCCGTCGCCCGTGAAGTCGCCGCGCACCTCCTCGCCGTCGGGCGTCGCCAGCGCGACCGTCGCGTGCGGCGGGCGGCGCGTCGAGGCCTCGACGTCGAACCACTGGAGCGTGTAGGAGGACACCTCCGCGCGGAGCTCGTCGGTGACAAGCGCCTCGAGGTCCATCGCGGTCACCTGCTTCTTCTTGTCCGCGATCTCCTTGAAGCGCTTGAACGCCTGGTTGAGCGTCTGCCCGTTGACCTCGTAGCCGAGGTCGGCGAGCGCGGACTGCAGCGCGTGGCGGCCGGAGTGCTTGCCGAGGACGATCGAGCTGACGTCGTCGAACCCGACCGACGCCTTGGACATGATCTCGTAGGTCGAACGCTCCTTGAGCACGCCGTCCTGGTGGATCCCGGACTCGTGCTGGAACGCGTTGCGGCCCACGATCGCCTTGTTCGGCTGCACGCCGTAGCCGGTGAGGCGGCTGACCAGCCGGCTGGCGCGGGCGATCTCGCGCGTATTGACGCCGGTCGTCAGCGCGACGTCGGACTCGCGCGTGCGCAGCAGCATCACGATCTCCTCCAGCGACGCGTTGCCCGCGCGCTCGCCGAGGCCGTTGATCGCGCACTCCACCTGGCGCGCGCCCACCTGCAGGCCGGCGAACGAGTTCGCGACCGCCAGGCCGAGGTCGTTGTGGCAGTGCACGGACAGGATCACGTTGCGCAGATCCGGCACGAGCTCGTACAGGCGGGTCAGGAACGCCGCGTACTCGTGCGGCATCGCGTAGCCGACCGTGTCCGGGACGTTGATCGTGGTCGCGCCCTCGTCGATCGCCGCCTGCAGGACCTCGGCGGTGAACTCGACGTCGGCCCGGGTCGCGTCCATCGGGCTGAACTCGACGTCCTCGACGAGCGAGCGCGCGTGCGCGACCGCCGCGCGGGCCTGGCCGAGCACGTCCGCGCGCGTGGACTGCAGCTGGTGCTCGATGTGGATGTCGCTGGTCGAGATGAACGTGTGCACGCGCGGGCGCTCGGCGTCCTTCACGGCTTCCGCGGCGCGCTCGATGTCGGCCGCGTGGGCGCGGGCCAGGCCGGCGATCACCGGCCCCTGCACCTCGCGCGCGATCGTCCTTACGGCCTCGAAATCTCCCGGCGACGCGATCGGGAAACCAGCCTCGATCACGTCCACGCCGAGACGCGCGAGCTGCTGCGCGATCTCCAGCTTCTCGTTCGCGTTGAGCGAGATTCCCGGCGACTGCTCGCCGTCTCGCAGGGTGGTGTCAAAGACGATGACCCGGTTGGGGTCCATGGCGCTGCTTCTCCTTTACGGTCTTGCTTCTTCTCCGGACTGGGTTCGCGGCGTTCTGCGGCCGCCCACGCGTTAATCCCCCTTGCGGGGGAGGAGAAGAAGAGAAAGGAGAAGGCCGCGCGGAGCCATGCGGGTCTGAGATTAGCTCACGCGTTCCAAGCGTGCCAGGCCGTGATCTCGATCCAGGCGCTGAAGCGCGGGCTGTCGCGGTTCGGGTACGGCGCGCCGCGGTAGTGCTGGGCGATCCGGTCGATCTGCTTCAGGCCCTCGTCCGGCGCGATCTCGGTGACCCGGCCGCGCAGGCTGATGTGGCGGTACCAGTCGTCGGCGTCGAGCACGGTCAGCGCCACGCGCGGGTCCTCGCGCAGGTGATCGAGCCGCGCGCGGCTGTGGTCGAGGTTGACCAGCACGCGGCCGTCGGGCTCCCAGAGGTACCACGTGGCCACGCTGAGCGGGCTCCCGTCCGGCCGCAGCGAGGCCATCACGGCCGGGTTCGGCTCGCGCAGCAGCGCCTGGAGTTCGTCGGGCAGCGGAGGTCTCGGCATCGCAGGAACCCTGCCAGACGCGGACGCCGCCTGAGATAGTCCGGTGCGCAAACACCCGCTCCGGGGAGGCAGTCGATGAGCACGTTCGTCCAGGACTACGAAGTCTTCGACCTCGGCGAGTTCGCGTTGCAGAGCGGCAACGTCATCCACGGCGGCAAGCTCGCCTACAAGACGTTCGGCGCGCTCAACGCGGACAAGAGCAACGCGGTGGTGTATCCCACGTGGTACTCGGGCTTTCACTGGGACAACGAGTGGCTGATCGGCGACGGGATGGGGCTCGATCCCGCCAAGTACTTCATCGTGATCCCGAACATGCTCGGCAACGGGCTGTCGAGCTCGCCGTCGAACACGCCGCCGCCGTTCGACCGCGTCCGCTTCCCGCACGTGACGTTCTATGACCAGGTCGAGGCGCAGCACAAGCTCGTCACCGAGCAGTTCGGGATCGAGACGCTCGCGCTGGTCACCGGCTGGTCGATGGGCGCCGGGCAGACGTACCAGTGGTGCGTCAGCCACCCGGAGATGGTCCAGCGGGCGCTGCCGTTCTGCGGGTCCTCGAAGACCAGCGAGCACAACTTCGTCTTCCTGGAGGGGGTCAAGGCGGCGCTGACCGCCGACGCCGCGTTCCAGGACGGCTGGTACGACGCGCCGCCGGTCAAGGGCCTGCGGGCCGCCGCGCGCGTGTACGCCGGCTGGGGCTTCTCGCAGGCGTTCTTCTGGGATCAGGTCTACAAGCGGATGGGGCACTCGCGCCGGCTCGGGCTCGACCTGGCGTTCGGCTCGCTGGAGGACTACCTGGTCTGGTTCTGGGAGGGCCACTTCCTGGACCCGCGGCGCGACGCGAACGACCTGCTCTCGATGCTGTGGACGTGGCAGATGGGCGACGTCGGCGCCACGCCGGGCTTCGACGGCGACCACGTCAAGGCGCTGCAGTCGATCCAGGCGCGCCTGATCGCCCTCCCGTGCGAGAAGGACCTCTACTTCCCGCCCGAGGACGAGCAGTGGGCCGTCCAGTACATCGCCAACGGCGAGTGCCGCGTGATCCCGAGCGTGTGGGGCCACTTCGCCGGCAGCGGCGACAGCGCCGTCGACCTCGAGTACATCGACGGCGTCGTCAAGGAGCTGCTGGCGAGCTAGCGGGCCACGTGGATCCCGAGCGCGCGCGGCGCCGCGGCGACCGCGCGCGTGACCGGATCGACGCGCCGGCCGGCTTCCTCAAGTCGTTCCTTACGTAAAAAGGCGCGGCGGACCAGCATGCCGCCCGTCCAGGCGAGCGGCTCGGGCGGGACGCGGACCGGCTCGGGGTCGACCACCGCGAGGTCGGACGTCTCCCCCGCCGCGAGCGCCGCCAGCACGCGGCCGGCGAGGTGCGACGGCCCGACGCCGTTGCCGGTGTACCCGAACGCGTAGTGCACCGGGACGCCGTCGAGCGTCCCGATCTGCGGGAGGTGGCTCGGGGACACGTCGATCGGGCCGCCCCACGCGTGCGTCACCGCGCGGCCGACGAGCGCCGGGAACATGCGCACGAGGTCGCGGCGCGTCGTGTCCGCGACCTCCGCGTCCACTTCCACGCGCCCGTTCAGCCGCGCGCCCGCGGCCAGCCGCCCGCCGCCCCAGCCGAACAGGATCCGGCCGTCGCGCGTGGTCCGGAAGTAGTGCACGAACGTGCGCGCGTCCGTGACGCACTCGCCGCCGGTCCAGCCGAGCGCGTCGAGCACGTCCGGAACCGGCTCGGTGAGCACGATGTGCGAGGACGTGACCGAGAGCCGCGAGCGCAGCGGCGCGATGCCGCGCGTCGCCGAATTGACCGCCAGCACGGCGTGCCCGGCGCGCACGCGGCCGCCCGCGGTCTCCGCCACCACGCCGTGCGGCGACGCGTGCAGCGCCCGCACGCGCGAGTGCTCGTACACGGCGTCGCGCACCCGCTCGCGCAGCCCGAGCGCGAGCCGCGCCGGCTGGACGGTCGCGTCGTCGGGCACGAGCAGGCCGCGGCGGAACCGGGGCGAAGCGCAGCGGGCGCGGACGCCGGCGGCGTTGAGCTCGCGCACGCGGCCGGGCGGCGCGACGGCCAGGATCGCCGCGATCGCGGCGTCGTGGGCGGGCGCCGTCGAGGCCATCATGTAGCCGCCGCGGGTGAACCACGCGTCGACGTCCTGCTCGGCGCACCACGCGCCGATCATCGCCACGCTCTCGCTCGACGCCTCGCAGACCTCGACCGCGCGCGTGCGGCCGAACCGCTCGACCAGCGATGGCATGTGCGTCCACAGCGTCTCGCAGAACCCGCCGTTGCGGCCGCTCGGCCCGTGCCCGCACAGGCCGGCCTCCAGCAGCGCGACCGAGGCGCCCCGGGCGCGCAGCTGCCAGGCGGTCCAGAGACCGGTGTAGCCGCCGCCGATCACGACCACGTCGGCGCTGACGTCCCCGCGCAGCGCGGGCGCGGGCTCGACCCCGCCGGCCTCCGCGAGCCAGTAGCCGTGGGCGGTGTGGATCACGCCTCGTAGAACCGCGCGGACGCGTCGGCGAGCACGGCCTCGGTCTTGGCCGCCATCTCCTCGAGCTCCGCGCGTGTGCTGATCAGCGGCGGGGCCAGGTGCAGGACGGCGTCGCCGCGGTCGTCCGGGCGCGCGATCAGCCCCTCCTCGAGCAGGCGCCCGGCGAGGAAGCCGCGCAGGAGCTTCTCGCGTTCGTCGGCGGTGAAGCGCGCGGCGGACGCGTCGCGGACGAGCTCCAGCGCCCAGAAGAACCCGGCGCCGCGGACGTCCCCGACGATCGGCACGCGGGCCTTGATGCCCTCCAGCAGCTCGCCGATCACGGGCTCGAGCGCGCGCACGTTGTCGAGCACGCCCTCGCGCTCGAAGATCTCGATGTTGCGCAGCGCGATCGCCGCCGCCACCGGGTGGCCGGCGAACGTGATGCCGTGCATCAGCATCCGGCCCTCCTCGTAGAGCGGCTCGGCGATCCGGTCGCTCACCAGCACCGCGCCCATCGGCGCGTACGCGGACGTGATGCCCTTCGCGCACGTGATCAGGTCCGGCGCGACGCCGTAGCGGGAGGACGCGAACCACTCGCCGATGCGGCCGAACCCGGTGATCACCTCGTCGGCGACGAGCGCGATCCCGTAGGTGTCGCAGAGCGCGCGCAGCCCGGGCCAGTAGCCGGCGGGCGGGACGAGGCAGCCGCCGGCGTTCTGGACCGGCTCGGCGATCAGCATCGCCACGGTCTCCGGCCCCGCCTCGACGATCGTGCGCTCGACCTCGTCCAGCAGCCGCGCGCAGAACGCCTGCTCGTCGCCGCCGTCGGGGTCGCGGTACGGGTTCGTGTTCGGGATCCGCACGACCGGGATCGGCGCGGCGCCGAACGGCTCCTTCATCGGGCGCACGCCGGTGAAGCTGAGCGCGCCGAGCGTGACGCCGTGGTAGGCGATCTCGCGCGCGATCGCCTTGGTGCGCTGCGGCTCGCCCTTGGCCAGGTAGTGCTGGCGGACGATCTTCCAGGCGGCTTCGACGGACTCCGAGCCGCCGTTGGTGAAGAAGACGCGGTTGAGGTCGCCGGGGGCGCGCTCGGCCAGCGCGGCGGCGAGCTTGATCGCCGGCGGGTGCGCGGTCGCCCAGTTGGTGTTGAACGCGAGCGTGGAGAGCTGGCCGGACGCGACCGAGGCCATCTCCTCGCCGTACGAGTAGCCGATCTGGCAGCAGAACAGCGACGACAGCCCGTCGAAGTAGCGGTTGCCCTCGGTGTCGAACACGTAGGCGCCCTCGCCCCGCTCCAGCACCAGGAGCGGCTTCCCGTCCGGCCCGAAGGCCCCGTTGCGGGTGAAGTGCATCAGCAGGTGCCGGTGCGCCTGCTCCTGGAGCGAGTCGGTGCCCACGGTGTCCGCGACTGTCATGGCAGCCATGCTGGCCCGGCGCCCGGCGGTGTCGCAATGGGCGGAACGTCGCGTTGCGGGGACGAACTGTCGACGCATCGTCATGGCTACGAATCTTCGAAGTTTCTAAGATTCAGAGAGAGATGCCGTATCGGACCGGTCAGCCGCCCGTCTACGCCTTGAAGGCGGACTTCTTCCGCACGCTCGGGCATCCGGCGCGCGTGCGGCTGCTGCAGTGCCTGCGCGAGGGCGAGCAGAGCGTGGGCGCGCTGCAGGCCGCGCTCGACCTCGACTCCGGCGGCACGTCGCAGCACCTGGCGGCGCTCCGCAAGCAGGGGCTGGTGACGAGCCGGCGCGAAGGGACGAGCGTCTACTACCGCGTCAAGGACCCGCGCATCCTCGAGCTGCTGGAGTTGGCCAAGGCGATCCTGACCGCCGGGCTCGAGGACAACCAGGCGCTGCTCGGGGAGCTCGCCGACGAGGAATTCGGGCCGCGTTGATGCTCGCGGGCGCGGGGGCGCTGATCGTCGCGCTCGGCGGCGCGACGGCCGTGTGGCGGCTGCGGCTCGGGCTCGGCGTGCAGGCGGTGGGGATGGCGGTGCTGGGCGCTGCCGGGGTGATTGTGGTCGTGGGCGGGGACGCGGTGGGCGCGGCGTGGCGCGCCGGGGTCTCCCCCGCGCTCGGGCTCGACGGGCTGAGCGGGTTCTTCCTGGCGCTGCTGGCGGTGACCGCGGTGCCGGCGCTGATCTACGCGCGGGACTACCTGCGGTCGGGCGTGGTGGGAGCGCTGCTGGCGGCGTTCCTGCTGGCGTTGAGCGGGCTGCTGGCCGCGCGCGACGTGAGCACGTTCCTGGTCTTCTGGGAGCTGATGACGGTCGCGCCGGCGGCGGCGATCCTGGTCGCGCGGCCGGACGCCGTCGGGCGCTCGTCGGTGTTCGCGTACGTGGCGATCACGCACCTGGGCGGGGCGGGCGTGTGGATCGCGCTGCTGCTCGGGCCGGGGAGCGCGGTCGCGGCGGTCGCGGCGCTGGTCGGGTTCGGGACGAAGGCCGGGCTGGTGCCGCTGCACTCCTGGCTGCCGCGGGCGCACCCGGTCGCGCCGGCGCCGTTCTCGGCGCTGATGTCGGGCCTGATGGTCAAGGTCGCGCTCTACGGGCTGATCCGGTTCGCGCTCCCGGGGCCGGCGTGGCTGGGGTTCGTGCTGCTGGGGGTCGGCGTGGCGTCGGCGCTGGGCGGTGCGTTGTGGGCGCTGGTCCAGCACGACCTCAAGCGGCTGCTGGCCTACAGCACGATCGAGAACGTGGGCGTGATCGTGGCGGCGCTCGGCGCGTCGGTGCTGATCGCGGACCCGCGCTGGTCGGCGCTGGCGTTCGCTGCGGCACTGCTGCACACGGCCAACCACGCGGTCTTCAAGGCGCTGCTGTTCCTCGGCGCGGGGGCGATCGAGCGGGCGACCGGGACGCTGTCGCTGGACCGGCTCGGCGGGATCGCGCGGACGATGCCGTGGACCGGGGCCGCGATGGCGGTCGGTTGCGCGGCGATCGCGGGGCTGCCGCCGCTGAACGGGTTCGCGTCCGAGTGGCTCGCGCTGCGCGCGCTCGCCGAGCTGGCGCTGGAGGGCGGCGTCGCGCACGCGGCCGCCGGCGCCGCGGCGCTGGCGGGCATTGCCGCGACCGCGGCGCTCGCGCTGCTCTGCTTCGTCATGGTCGCGGGCCGCGTGCTGCTCGGCGCGCCGCGGGGCGCGGGCGCGGGTGGCGACGGCGCGGCGGCGAGCGGCGGGGCGACGATGGGCGGGCACGCGGCGACGGCCGGCGGCGTGGCGGCGAGCCGCGGCGCGGCGGCGCCCGGCGACGCGCCGGGCGGCATGCGCGCGGCGCTGCTCTTTCTCGCGGCGCTGTGCGTCGCGCTCGGTGTCGCGCCCGGGCTGCTGCTGCCGCGGCTCGCGGAGCTCGCGCCGGTGCCGGTGCACGTGCCCACGGCGCTCGGGCTCGATCTTCCCGGCGCCGGGTCGCTGCCGCTGCCCGCGCTGGCGCTCGCGCTCGTCGTCGCCACCGCGCTGCTGATCCGCGCCGGCGGCTCCCGCCGCGCCGCGCCCGCGCCGACGTGGGTGTGCGGCCAGCCCGTCACGCCCGCGCTCGGCTGGACCGCCGCCGGCTTCACCAAGCCGCTGCGGCTGATCGTCGAAGTGGTCCTGCGGCCGCGGCGCACGCTCGCGCTCGACGCCGACGGCGCGCTGCGCTATACGCGCGTGGTCGGCTCCCCCGCCGGGCGGCTGCTCTACCGGCCCGCGGTCCGCGGTGCCCTCAGGGGCGCCGCCGTCGCCCGCCGGCTGCAGACCGGGAACGTCCGCACCTACGCCGCGTACCTGCTGGCGCTCGTGCTCGGGCTGCTCGCGCTGGTCCAGACGGGGGCGCTCGGATGATCGCCGTCCTCGCCGGGATCCTGCTCGCGCCGCTGCTGCCGGGCACGATCCAGACCGGCAAGGCGTTCGCGCAGGGCCGGCGCGGCACCTCGCCGATCCAGCCGTACCGGACGCTCAAACGGCTCTGGGGCAAGAGCGCCGTCGACCCGGAGGGCACCGGGGTCGTCTACCGCGCCGCGCCCGCGGTCGCCGCGGCCGCCCTGCTCGCCGCGCTCGGCACGCTGGCGACCGGCGGCGACGCGCTCGCGCTCGTCGGCCTGCTCGCGCTCGCCCGCGGCGCGGTCGCCGCCGCGGCGTGGGACACGGGCAACGGGTTCGCGCTGATGGGCGCCGCGCGGGACCTCGCGCTCGCGGTCTTCGCCGAAGCGCTGCTCGTCCTCGCGCTGCTGCTGATCGCCCAGCCCGCGCACTCGACCGACCTCGACGCGATGCGCGCCGCCACCGCCGGCTGGGAGATCTGGAGCGAGCCGTCGCACTGGTGCGCGCTGCTGGCGTTCGCGCTGGTGATCGTCGCCGAGACCGGGCGCCAGCCGGTCGACAACCCGGACACGCACCTCGAGCTGACGATGATCCACGAAGGGCCGCTGCTCGAGTACGCCGGGCGCGACCTCGCCTACCTGCACTGGGTGGCCGCGGCACGCCACTGGCTGATCCTGACGCTCGCCGCCCTCCTGTACCTGCCGCACGCCGACAGCGTCGCCACGCTCGTCGTCGCGCTGCCGGTCCTCTGCGTCGCGCTGGCCGCGGTCGAGACCGCGCAGGCGAAGATGCGGATCCTGCGCGTGCCCGCGCTGCTCGGGCTCGGCGCGCTGATCGCCCTCGCGGGAGCCGCCGCATGGCCGGCCTGATCCTCGCCCTCGGCCTCGGTGTCGTGCTCGTCCGGCGGCGCTCGCTGGCGATCGCGCTCGTGAGCGCGCAGTCGCTGGCGCTCGGGATCATGGCGCTCGACCACGCGGCCGTGGCCGCGGTCGTGCTGGCCGTCAAGGCGGTCGCGCTGCCCGCGCTGCTCGTCGCGGTCGTCCGGCGCACGCGCGAGCCGCGGCTCGTGGCCGCCGCGGCGGGGCCGCTGGTGCGGCTCGCGGGCGCGGCGGCCGCCGCCGGGCTGGCGGCCGCGCTCGTGCCGCCGGACGTGCGCGGCGGCGCGGCGGTGGTCGTCACCGGGCTGGCGATCGTCGTCGCCCGCCGGCCGATCCTGTTCCAGCTGCTCGGCGTGATCGTGGCCGAGAACGGCCTGTCGCTGCTCGCGCTGTCCGTGCCGGGCGGGCTCTCCTACGTGATCGAGCTCGGCGCGCTGCTCGACCTCGCGCTGGTGGTCGTGGTCGCCTCGTTCTTCGCGCGCCGCATCCACCTCGAGCTGGGGACCGGGGACACCGAGCTGCTGCGGGGGCTGCGTGACTGAGCTCGCGATCGCCGTCCCGCCGCTGGCACTCGCGGCCGGGGTGCTGGCGTGCCTCGGGCGCACCCCCAGGCAGTCGGATCGCCTGAACGTGGCCGGCGCGCTCGTCACCGCCGCGGCCGCCGCGGTCCTGGCCGTGGCCGCGCTGACGGGCGAGGAGGTGCACACGCGCTGGCTGGAGATCGACGCGGCGTCCGGGGTCTTCGTGGCCGTGATCGCGGCGGTCGGGCTCTGCAGCGCGCTCGTCTCCCCCGCGTTCCTGCGCACCGGCGGACGCAGCTGGTTCACCGCCGCGCGCTCCCGGCACGCGTACTACGCCGCGCTGTACGCGTTCTGGGCGGCGCTGTTCATCGTTCCGCTCGCGGGGAACCTGGCGATCGTCTGGCTCGTGGTCGAGGGGACGACGGGCGCGTCGGCGCTGCTGGTCGCGTTCAGCGGGCGCCGGGAGGCGCTCGAGGCCGGCTGGAAGTACCTGGTGCTGACGACGCTCGGGTTGGCGGTCGCGCTGCTCGGGATCGTGATCCTGTCGATCGAGCAGGCCGACGGCGGGCTGCACGCGCTCGGCTGGCGGGCGCTCGCGAACGCGCCGCTCGATCCCGGCACGACACTGGTCGCGTTCGTCCTGATCATCGCGGGGCTGGCGACCAAGATCGGCTGGGCGCCGGTGCACAACTGGCTCCCGGACGCGCACAGCGAAGCGCCGGCACCGATCAGCGCGCTGCTGTCCGCGGCGCTGCTGCCGACCGTCGCGCTCGTCGCCTGGCGCGTGAAGGACACGCTGGCCGCTGCCGCGGGGCCGGGTGCGGCGGGCGCGCTGTTCATCGGCTTCGGCCTGGCGTCGATCGCGGTCGCGATCCCGTTCCTGTGGCGCCCGCTGCCCTACAAGCGGCTGCTGGCGTACTCGAGCCTCGAGCACATGGGCGTGATCGCGCTCGGGATCGGGTTCGGCACGTCGCTGGCGATCGCGGGCGTGCTGCTGCACGTGGCCGGCCACGCGCTGGCCAAGGCGCTCGGCTTCTACGCCGCGCTGCCGCTCCTGCGCGCCGATCCTTCCGCCGCCAAGCAGCCGCTGCGCGGCGTCGGACGCGGGTCGACCGCGACCGCGATCGGCGTCGCGCTGTTCGCCTTGGCCGGGCTGCCGCCGTCACCGCTGTTCGCGTCCGAGCTGCTGATCGCGCTCGGCGGCGTGGACGCGGGCGAGCCGGTCGTCGTGGGCGTCGCGGTGGTGCTGCTGGCGCTCGGGTTCCTGGGGCTGCTGCACGCGTTCGTCGAAGGCGTGCTGCCGGCGCCGCGGCGGCGGTCGCGGCCGCACCGGGGCTCGCGGCAGGTGATCGTGCTCACGTCGGCGCTGAGCGTGGGGCTGCTGGCGCTCACGGTTGCCGCCGCGTGGCTGCCGGGCTCGGCGCTCGTGGAGGGGCTGCTGTGAGCTGGCGGGACGAGGTCTCGGCGGCGCTGGCCGGCGGCGCGCGGTTCGCGGGCGCGTGGGCGAGCGGGGACGTGTGGCGGGCGGCGTTCGTGGACGGCGACGGCGTGCGCGTGCTGTCCTGCCCGGCGGCGCGGGCCGAGTCGATCGTGGACCTGGTGCCCGCCGCCGGCTGGGACGAGCGCGAGGCGCACGACCTGCACGGGCTGGCGTTTCCCGGTCGCCCGCTGGTCGATCACACCGCGCCCGGGTGGGCGACGCCGGTGACCGGCGACGGCGTGCACGAGGTCGCGGTCGGCCCGATCCACGCGGGCGTGATCGAGTCCGGCCACTTCCGCTTCCACACGGTCGGCGACCGGGTCCTGGTGCTCGACGTGCGGCTGTTCTACAAGCACCGCGGGCTGGAGGCGGCGGCGCGCGGGCGCGACGTCGCGGACGGGCTCGCGTACGCGCAGCGCGCGTGTGCCGCCTGCGCGGTGGCGAACTCGGTCGCGTACGCGCAGGCCGTGGAGGACGCGCTGGGGCTGGCGCCGGATCGCGACTTGCGCGTGGCGCGGACGCTGGCGCTCGAGCTGGAGCGCCTCTACAACCACCTGCACGACATCGGCGCGCTGTGCGCGGGGGTCGGGTTCGCGGCGGGGACAATGGCGTTCGCGGCGCTCAAGGAGCGCGCGCAGCGGCTCAACGCGCGGCTGTGCGGGCACCGGTTCCTCTTCGGGACGGTGCGGGTGGGTGCGGGCGGGCTGGCCGTCGATGAACCGGCCGCCGCCCGGGCCGAGGTGCGCGCGCTGCGGGCGGAGGCCGCCGCCGGGTGGCGGGACCTCGAGTTCGCGACGTCCGTGCAGGCGCGGCTGGACGGCGTCGGCGTGCTGGCGCCGGACGACGCGGTGCGGCTCGGCGCGACCGGCCCGGCGGCGCGGGCGTCCGGGGTGCGCTCGGACGCCCGCTCGCACGCGCCGCGGCTCTGGTACGGGGACTTCGTCCCGGCGCGTCCGCGGGAGGAGACGGGCGACGTCGCCGCGCGGCTCCAGGTCCGCGCCGCGGAGCTCGAGGCGACGTGCGAGCTGCTCGACGAGCTGCTCGCCGCGCCGGTCGCGGCCGGGCGGACGCGGGACGACGGCAGCCGCGGCGGCGCGGGCGCGCGCGACGCCGTGCTCGGCCGCGGCGCCCCAAGCACGCGCGACTCCGCGCTCGGCCGCGGCGCCCCAAGCGCGCCCGACGGGGCGCTCGGCCGTGGCGCCCCCTCGCGCGACTCCTCGCTCGGCCGCGGCGCGGGCGCGCGCGACTCCGGGCTCGCCATCGGCGTCGGGCGCGTCGAGTCGCCGCGCGGGGCGACGCTGTGCGCGGTCGAGGTCGCCGGCGGGACCGTCGCGCGGCTGCGCCTGCGCACGGCGTCCTACGCGAACTGGCCGGCGGTCGCGCACGCCGCGGCCGGCTGCCTGCTGCCGGACTTCCCGCTGATCAACAAGAGCTTCGAGCTCTGCTACGCCTGCGTGGACCGCTGATGTACGTGCTGTTGCGTCAGCTCCAGGCGATTCGGCGGGCGGCCGGCCTGCGCCGCGACACGCCGTACTCGCTCGCGGTGCGCCACGTCGACGCCGGGTCCTGCAACGGGTGCGAGCACGAGCTCGGCGCGGCCTCGAACCCGCTCTACGACCTGCCGCGGCTCGGCCTCGACATCGTCGCCTCTCCGCGCCACGCGGACATCCTGCTGGTCACGGGCCCGGTGACCACGCGGATGGCCGGCCCACTGCGCACGGCCTACGACGCGATGCCCGAGCCGCGCCTCGTCGCCGCCCTGGGCGACTGCGCGCTCGGCTGCAACGTCCTCGGCGCCGCCTCCGAGCTGATCGGCGCGCTCGAGGACGTCCTCCCCGTCGACATCCGCATCCCCGGTTGCCCACCGACCCCCGAGCAGATCGCGGACCACCTCGTGCGGGGCATCGCCGCGGCGAGAGGTCGCGTTGCGGCGAATAGCGCCAGAAAGTGACCACTCGCGCCCCGCGAGGCGCCCGGGGACGCCGCGCCACCCGCGCCCCGCGAAGCGCCCGGTGACGCCGCGCGCCCCCTCACCGCCGCCCGCGGCGGAACCGCAGCGCCCGCAGCGCGAGGTGCAGGCCCAGGACGACGTCCTCGTCGTCCAGCGACACCCCCAGCGTCTCCTCGATCCGGCGCAGCCGCAGGTACAGCGACTGCCGCTCCAGGTGCAGCGCCCGCGCCGCCTCGGCCTTGCGCGCTCCCGCCGCCAGGTACGCCTCGAGCGTCTCCAGCAGCACCCGCGTGCGCGGCGACGAGTCGGTCAGCAGCGGCCCCAGCTGCTCGGACACGAACACGTCCAGCTCCGGCGAGTCCCGCAGCTCGTAGAGCAGGTCGGTCATTCCCGGCCGCCGCGCGTCGTGCCAGCGCGCGACGGGCAACGCCGTCGCGGCCCCCGCCGAGCGCCGCACGCGCCGCAGCCCCTGCCCCGCCGCCGTCCACGTCTCCGCCGGCGCGCCGATCGCCAGCGTCGTGTCCGCCGGCCCGAGCCCGTGCCGATCCAGCGCGCCGTGGAACAGGTGCGCGACGTGCTCGGCCAGCGCCGCGTCGTACTCGCGCGCGCCCAGCGCCAGCATCAGCAGGAGGTCGACGTCGCGCGGCCCGAGCAGGACGCCGAACCCGGTCGAGGACAGCGCCGCGCGCAGCTCGCCGGACAGCCGCGTCCACGTGATCCCGTCGGCGACGCTCGCCTCCCCGCTGCGCCCCCGCACCCGCGCCAGCGCCGGCGCCCGCCACGTCGCGACCACCGGCAGCAGCGCGCCCCGCCCGGCGCCCGGCAGCCCGAGCACCTCGGCGCGCCGCCGCGCGTCGGCCTCCTCCACCCGCCCGTCGGCCAGATCCGACAGGAACGCGCCGCGCGAGCGCGCCCGCAGCTGCTCGTCGTGCAGCTGCCCGAGCAGCCCGATCGCGACCGCCAGCGCGGCGCGCTCGACCGCCACGCGGTCGAAGTCGTCGAGCCCGCGGTCCAGCGCGAGCGCCAGCAGCCGCCCCCAGGACGCGTCGTGCAGCCGCACGTCCGCGGCCAGCGCGCCCTCGAGCGCCTCGCCCCGATCCTCCGCCCGGTGCAGGTCCGTCCACGCCGACAGCGCGAGGTCGTCCCCCACCGGCCCGCTGACGTAGTACACCAAGGCCCCGGACGCGTCCTCCAGCACGACCGGGTTGCCCACCGCGGCCGCCAGCTCGGCCAGGATCTCCGGCACGCCGCGCCCCTGCAGGATCAGCTCCGTGAAGCGCCGGTGGATCCGCTCCCCCCGCTCCAGCAGGGCGAACGACGCGTTGACCACCGCCCCGTGCACCGCTTCGGTGATCTCGATGAACCGGACCGGCCGGTGGAACGCCACCACGGGCACGCCGGCCCGCCCGCAGGCCGCCACCACCGGCGCCGGGATCGCCCGCCAGCTCGACCCGAGCTCGACCGCGAGCGCGGCCATCCCCTGCTCGACCAGCGACGCCGTCCAGGCCGAACCGTCCGCACCGGCCCCGAGCCCGGTGGTGAGCACCAGCTCACCACCTTTCAGCAGATCGTCCGGATCCGGCATCTCCACGACGTGCGCCCAGCGGATCGCCCGCCCGAGCGCCGCGTCACCCGCGACCACCTCCGGCAGCGCCCGGCGCACGACGGGCAGGTCCAGCACATCGGCAAGGCTCAGCATGACGCTCCGTCATGCATGATTGCGGAACATCCGACCCACTGTCCATTGCGGGGCCTTACGGGAACCGAAAAGGTGGGCGGCGGTCCGAGGAAGGAGAGCGAGGGTGGCAGCAACGCAGACCGAGGCCGACATCCATCTCGAAGGCGTGACCAAGCGGTTCGCCGACATGACGGCGGTCGACGACCTCACGCTCTCGATTCCGCGCGGAAGCTTCTTCGCCATGCTCGGGCCGTCGGGCTGCGGCAAGACGACGACACTGCGGATGGTCGGCGGGTTCGAGAACCCGACGCAGGGCCGGGTGTTCCTGGGCGGCACCGACGTCACCGACGCCCCGCCCTACCGCCGCGACGTCAACACCGTCTTCCAGTCCTACGCGCTGTTCCCGCACCTGACCGTGGAACGCAACGTCGCGTTCGGGCTCGAACGCAAGAAGGTCAGCAAGGCCGAGATCCGCAAGCGCGCGGGCGACGCGCTGGAGCTCGTCCAGCTCGGCCACCTCGGCAAGCGCAAGCCGGCGCAGCTGTCCGGCGGCCAGCAGCAGCGCGTCGCGCTCGCCCGCGCGCTCGTCAACCGCCCGCGCGCGCTGCTGCTCGACGAGCCGCTCGGCGCACTCGATCTGCGCCTGCGCAAGCAGCTGCAGATCGAGCTCAAGCGCATCCAGCAGGACATCGGGATCACGTTCGTGCACGTCACGCACGACCAGGAGGAGGCCATGAGCATGGCCGACACGATCGCGGTCATGAACGGCGGCAGGATCGAGCAGGCCGGCACCGCGACCGACCTCTACGAGCGCCCGCAGACCGCCTTCGTGGCCAACTTCCTCGGGATCTCGAACCTGGTCGACGCCAGCGTGCGCGCCGTCAACAACGGCCACGCGCGCGTCGAGACCCACGACGGCGCCAGCCTGCACGTGCCCAGCGACCGGGTCGGCCCGCACGGGTCCGACGCCGTCCGGGTCGGCGTGCGGCCGGAGAAGATCACGCTGCTGCCCGAGGGCGAGACGGTGCCCGACGGCGCCAACGTCCTGCGCGGCAAGGTGGTGGTCGCCGCGTTCCTGGGGATCACGATCCAGTACGTCATCCACACCGCGGGCGGCGAGGAGCTCAACGTGTTCACGCAGAACACGGACGGTGCGGAACCGGAGTCGCTGGCGGTCGGCCGCGACGTCCAGCTCGCCTGGCGGCCTGAGCACACGTTCGTGGTGGCGCGTGGCTGACCCGCGGAGCACGCGGCGCACGTTCCTGGGCCGCGCCGGATCGCTCGCGCTCGCGAGCTCGCTGGCCGGCTGCGGCATCGAGGGCACGCTGGAGCGCGCCCGCCAGGCGGCGACCCCGGTCGCCGCGGTCCATCACCCGAAGGTCCCGCTCGGCAACTGGACGTTCTCGAACTGGCCGCTGTACATCGACAAGAGCGTCCTGAAGACGTTCGACAAGCGCTACGGCGGCCACGTCAACTACATCGAGGACATCAACGACAACGACGAGTTCCTCGGGAAGGTCCGCCAGCAGCTGCAGGCGGGCGAGCCGATCGGCCGCGACATCGTCGTCCTGACCGATTACATGTCGCTCAAGTGGGTGCGCAACCGCTGGCTGGAGCCGCTGGACAAGACCAACCTGCCGAACGTGACGGCCAACCTGGTCGACCACCTACGGACGATTCCTTACGATAAGAAGCGCCAGTACACGGTGCCCTGGCAGTCCGGCGCCGTCGGGCTGGGCTACAACCCGAAGAACACGGGCCGCGACCTCTCCTCGGTCCACGACCTCTTCGACCCGGCCTTCAAGGGCAAGGTCACGATGCTCTCCGAGCCCTACGACTCGGCGGGCACCGTGCTCCTCGGCATGGGCGTGGACCCCACCACCGCGAGCATCGACCAGATCCTGCAGGCGATCGAGAAGATCGACCAGGCCAACAACGCCGGCCAGTTCCGCCGCTTCACCGGCAACGACTACACGACCGACCTGACCAAGGGCAACATCTGGGTCGCGCTCGCGTACTCGGGGGACATCGTGCAGCTGCAGAGCGACAACCCGGAGCTGCGGTTCGTCTACCCGGACGAGGGCGCGATGATGTTCACCGACAACATGATGATCCCGGCCCACGCCGAGCATGTGTACGCGGCCGAGACGATGATGAACTTCGTCTACGAGCCGGAGATCGCCGCCAAGATCGCGCTGTACGTCAATTACCTCTCCCCGGTCAAGGGCGTCAAGGAGATCGTCGAGAAGTCCGACCCCGACCTGGCGAACAACCCGCTCGTGTTCCCGTCGGACGAGATCCTCAACCAGCTCCACGCCTACCCGGCGCTGTCGGACACCGACGAGCGCACGATGAAGGAAGCGATGGCGAAGGTGGTGGGCGCATGAGCCTGCGCACGCGCCGGCGGCTGGTGCCGTGGCTGTTCCTGGCCCCCGCCCTGCTGTGGCTGCTGCTGTTCTTCGCGTACCCGCTGCTCAACCAGGCCAGCGTGTCGCTGATGACCGGCGACCCGGAGAACGGCTACACGCTGACCTGGGCGTTCCACACCTACTGGGACGCGATCAGCCAGTACAAGGTGCAGTTCGGGCGCTCGATCCTCTACGCCGGGATCGCGACCGCGCTGTGCCTGATCATCGCGTTCCCGCTGGCGTACTTCACCGCGTTCCACGCCGGCCGCTTCCGCAATCTGATCCTGCTGCTGATCATCCTGCCGTTCTTCATGTCGTTCGTGCTGCGGACGGTGGCGTGGCAGCTGATCCTGGCCGACGACGGCCGCGTGGTGAGCATCCTGCGGTCGATCGGCGTGCTCGGCTCCGACGGCCGGCTGCTGGCCTCGGGCGTCGCGGTGGTGGCGGGCATCACGTACAACTTCCTCCCGTTCATGGCGCTGCCGTTGTACGTGGCGCTGGAGAAGATCGACCGGCGGCTGCTCGAGGCCGCAACCGACCTCTACGCCAGCCGCGCGACCGCGTTCCGCAAGGTGACGCTGCCGCTGGCGCTGCCGGGGATCTTCGCCGGCTCGCTGCTGACGTTCATCCCCGCGTGCGGCGACTTCATCAACGCCGCGCTGCTCGGCACGCCGCGGCAGTACATGATCGGCAACGTCATCCAGTCGAAGTTCCTCAACATCCTCGACTACCCGACCGCGGCCGCGCTGTCGTTCACGCTGATGCTGTTCATCCTGATCGGCATCTTGCTGTACGCGCGCCTGCTCGGCGCGCGCAACCTGACGGAGGCGGCGATCTAGATGGCGGCCACGGACACGCTGGCGCCGCCCGCGAGCGCCCCGCCCGCGCCCAAGCCGGTGACCTCGTCGCGTGACCGGCTGCGCCACTGGGTGCTGGGGATCTGGTCGGTGCTGGCGCTGCTGTACCTGTTCATCCCGGTCTTCATCGTCGTCCTCTTCTCGTTCAACGACAACCGCGGCCGGTTCAACTTCACCTGGGAAGGGTTCACCCTGCGTCACTGGGCGCACCCGTTCGCGGACGCGGACCTGGCGAAGGCGATGACCAACTCGATCGAGATCGCGCTGATCGCGACCGTGATCGCCACGTTGCTGGGGACGTTCATGGCGGTCGCGCTCGTCCGGTACAACTTCCGCGGCCGGGCGGGGATCGACTTCTTCGTGTTCATGCCGCTCTCGACGCCCGAGGTGGTCCTCGGCGCCGCGCTGCTGGCGATGTTCCTGACGCTGAACATCAACACGGGGTTCGTGACGATCGTGATCGCGCACGTGATGTTCACCCTGTCGTACGTGGTGGTGACGGTGAAAGCGCGGCTGGAGGGCATGGATCGGCACATCGAAGAGGCGTCGATGGACCTCGGCGCCACCGAGTGGGTGACGTTCCGCAAGGTGACGCTGCCGATGATCGCGCCCGGCGTGGCGGCGGCGGCGATGCTGGCGGCGGCGATCTCCTTCGACGACTACGTGATCACGTCGTTCAACGCCGGCCAGACGCAGACGTTCCCGCTGTTCATCTTCGGCGCGACGCGCCAGGGCGTGCCGGCCGAGGTGAACGTGCTGGCGACGATGCTGCTGCTGGCGGTGCTGGTCCTGATGGGTCTCAACGTGCTGGTGCAGCGCGCGCTGGCGCGGCGGGACGCGGTCAGGACGTCCGCGTGACCTTGCGCAGCCCGGCCGGGCGGTCGACGTCCCGGCCGAGCGCCTCGGCCGCGCCGACCGCCAGCTGCTGAGCGGGGATCACCGCGACCAGCGGCGACAGCCATTCCGGGACGGGCTCGAGCGCCAGGGTCCGCCCCGGGAGGTCCGGCGCGTCGGAGATCGCGGTGATGTCCGCACCGCGGGCGGCCGCGAGCAGCTCGCGCATGCCGGGCAGCGTCGGGCCCTTGGGCGCGATCGCGAGGATCGGGAACCCGGGCGTGAGGATCGCGATCGGGCCGTGCCTGAAGTCCGCGGTCGACCACGGCACGGCGACCATCCCGGTCAGCTCGGACAGCTTGAGCGCCGCCTCGAACGCGGTGCCGTAGGCGACGCCGCGGCCGATCACGGCGACGTCGCGCCAGGCGGCGGCCGTGTCGTCCGGCACCGCGCGCGCGAGCTGGCGGGCGAGCGCGTCGGGGAGCGTCGCGAGCTCCGGCGCGTCCGGGCGCACGAGCGCCGCGACCGCGGCCAGCGACGCCGTGTAGGTCTTGGTCGCCGCGACCGACCGCTCCGGGCCGGTGCGCAGCTCGATCACGTGGCGGGCGGCGCGCGCCAGCAGCGAGTCGGGCTCGTTCGTGATCGCGACGGTGATCGCGTCCTGCTGCGCCGCCGCCTCGAGCACGGCGGCGACGTCCGGGGACGCGCCCGACTGCGAGATCCCGAGCACCAGCGCGTCGCGGTAGTCGACGGGCGCGTCGTAGAGCGTGTGCAGGGAGGGGGTCGCGAGCGCGACCGGCAGGCCGGTGAAGCGGCCGAGCAGGTGCTGGGCGTAGCGGCCGACGTTGTCGGACGAGCCGCGCGCCGCGATCACGCCGAAGCGCGGGCGGCGAGCCGCGATGTCCGCCGCGGCCGCCTGGAGCGCGGTCCTGCAATCGCGCAGCAGCCGCTCGACCACCGCCGGCTGCTCGGCCATCTCGTCACGCGCCAGCGACACCGTTCACCACCACCCGCGCCACCTCCAGCCGATCGTCCAGCACGACCACGTCCGCGGCCGCGCCCGGTTCCAGCGTGCCCAGGTCGGGGCGCCCCGCGATCCTCGCGGGGACGCGCGAAGCGGCGGCGAGCGCGTCCTCGAGCGGGATCCCGAGCGAGACCAGGTTCCGCACGCCGGCGATCATCGTCAGCGCTGAGCCGGCGAGCCCGCCGTCGGCGCCGCGCACGACGCCGCCGGCCGCGCGCACGGGGCGGCCGCCGAGCACGAACTCGCCGTCGGTCGCGCCCGCGGGCGCCGCGGCGTCGGTGACCAGCGCGAAGCGGCCGGCGGCGGCGCGCCACGCGGCCAGCAGCGCGTCCGGGGCGACGTGCACCAGGTCGCCGATCATCTGCACGGTCACGTCCGGGCGCCCGAGCGCCGCGAGGACGAGCCCCGGCTCGCGCGCCGTGCCGAGCGCCATCGCGTTGAACAGGTGCGCGACCGTGCGCACGCCGCGGTCGAACGCCGCGTGTGCGGCGGCGGCGTCCGCGTTCGTGTGACCGGCCGCTGCGGTCACGCCGCGGCGCACCAGCTCGTCGACGAGCTCCAGCGCGCCGTCGAGCTCCGGCGCCAGCGTCACCTGCGTCACCGGCCCGGCGTCCAGCAGCCGGCGCAGCAGGGCGAGGTCAGGCGCACGCAGCGCGCGCGGGTCGTGCGCGCCCGCGCGGGCGAGGAACGGCCCCTCGAGGTGGGCCCCGAGCACGCGCGGGGCGGCGGAGGACGAGGCGGCGCCGCGCGCGTGCGCCGGGCCGCCGCGCGGCGACGCCGCGCCGGTACTCCGCGGCGACACGCCGCCGTGCCCGCGCGGCTCCGCCGGCACCTCCCGCAGCGCGGCCACGAGCGTGGCCTCCGGCGCGCTCACGAACGTCGGCTGGAACGCGGTCACGCCGCTCGCCAGCAGCGCGGCGCCCGCGCGCTCGTAGCCGTCGCGTCCCGTGGTCAGGAAATCGACGCCCGCGAACCCGTTGACGTGCAGGTCCACGAAGCCCGGCGCGGCGACGCCGCGCCCGCCGCCACCCAGCCCGACCGCCGAGATCCGCCCGTCGCGCACGGCGACGTCGCCCGCCACCAGGCGCCCGCCGACCAGGGCCGCCGAGACGCCCAGCCTCATGCCGCTACAGAACGGTTGCGCCCGGCCGATAGCCGGGACGATGTCCCGCGCCCGAGCCGTGCTGCCGCTGACGCTGCTGGCCGCCATCGCGCCGATGGTCGTGGTCGCGGCGGTCGGCTCACGGCCCTTCATGATGCCGGGTCCGCTGCACTTCGCGCTGGTCGGCGCGATCGCCGGGATCACGTGCGTCGCGTCCCTGGCGCTCAGCGTCGCCGGCGCGCGCGCCCGCGACGGCCGCAGCCTGCTGATGGGCATGGCGTTCTCGACGATGACCGCGCTGTTCGCCCTGCACGCGCTCGCCACGCCCGGCGTCATCGTCGGCCCGAACGGGGTGATCGCGCTCGCCGGTGGCCTGTCGGTCCCGGCCGGCGCCGCGGTCCTGGCGCTGACGGCGCTGCCCGCCCTGCGCCGCCCGAGCGACGTGCGGGCGCTGATCGTCACGCAGTGCGCGCTGTTCGCCGGCCTGCTGGTGCTCGGCGCGCTCGCGCTGACGTTCCCGCAGGACCTCCCCACGGTCCCCGAGCCGCGGTCGCTCCCCGCGCTGGCGCTGCTGGCCGCCGGGTCCGCGTTGCTGGCCGTCCTGGTCGTGCGCGCCGTGCGCACCTACCTGCTGACCCGCCGCGTCGCCGACATCACGGTCGCGCTCGGCTGCGCCTGGCTGGCCGTCACGCTGTACGCGAACCTGGTCGTCGGCGCGATGACCCTCGCCTGGCTGACCGGGCACATCGTCGAGATCCTGGCCGTGCCGCTGGTCTCGATCCCGGTCGCGCTGGATCTCAAGCGCGCCGGCGCGTCCCGCCCGCTGGTGGGCGACCTCACCGCGCCGGAGCTGGTCGCCGGCGAGGAGGCCTACCTCGGCCCGCGCGTGCGCGCGCTACTCGCCCAGCTCGGCCGCCGCGACGTCTCCACCGAGGCGCACACGCGCCGCGTCGCGCTGCTGGCCGCGCGGCTCGCCGAGGACCTCAAGCTGTCCGCCACCGCCCGCCGCCACCTGGCCGTCGGCGGGCTGCTGCACGACATCGGCAAGCTGTCGGTGCCGCTGGAGATCCTGCGCAAGCCGGCCGCGCTGACCGACGAGGAGTTCGCCGCGATCAAGCGCCACCCGGCCGACGGCCGCCGCCTGCTGGAGGAGCTGGGCGGCTTCCCGGAAGCCGTGCGCGGCCTGGTCTCCGACCACCACGAGCGGCTCGACGGCAGCGGCTATCCGCGCGGGCTGACCGCCGACCGGATGAGCCTCCAGACGCGCATCCTGGCCGTCGCGGACGTCTACGACGCGCTCGTGTCCGACCGCGTCTACCGCGCCGCCTGGACGCCCGAGCGCGCCCTCGCGCTGCTCGAGACCGAGTCCGAGGCGTACGACCAGACCGTGGTCGCCGCGCTGCGCCGACTCACCGGCGAGCCCGGATTCGTCGCCGATCTGGGCTCGACGGAAGTCCGGCCTCGCTTGCGGGAGCCCCGCCCGGCGACATAACATCGCTCCCGTACCCACGGATGGGAGTAGGTCTTGAAGCGATCGCTGCTGGTCGGCGCGCTGGCGTGGATCGCGCTGGCGCTGCCGGTGATTCTCGCGCTGCGCCCCGCGCCGGCCGCGCCGCCGGCGTGGCCGACCACGCCGTCCCAGCCGCCGCTGCCCGCGCCCGACGCCCCCGCCCGCTGGGACGCTCCGGCCGGCGAGTCGCTCGCGCGGCTGCGCCGCACGACCGTCGCCGAGACGCGCCGCGCGGACAGCGAGCTGGCCGCCTGCGAGGCGCGCGCGACGCGCTCCGCGCGCCCGAACCGCAGCTACCGCCGCTGCGCCACGCCGCTGCTCGCGCGGGCCAACGGGTTCGCGACCGCCAACGGCCGCATGCTCAGCGAGCTCGCGAGCGCGGCCGGGCCGACGGAGACCTGCCGCGGCCGCGTGCTGCGGCTGTCCGGCAGCGCCGGCTCGCTCGCCTTCCTGGCCGACGCGACGCTGCGCGGCGGGCTCGACGCCCCGTGGGCGGAGCTGCTGGACGCGTCGCGCACGGTCCGCGCGCTGGCGCGGGAGGCGCGCCGGCTCGCGGACGAGCCCGGCTGGAGCGCGACCTGCCGGGCGCGGCCGAAGGCGAAGCCCCCGGCCGCGCCCGTGCTCTAGCTGAGCGCGATCGTGCGGCCGTCGACGAAGCCGTCGGAGGCCGCGATCTGCTGCACGACGGCCTCGGGCACGGCGGCGTCGGTGGTCACCGCCATCACCGCGAGGTCCGCCTGCTCGGTCTGACGGCCGACGGCGGCGGCGGAGATGTTGATCCCGTGCTCGCCGAGGACCGACCCGACGCGCCCGACCATGCCCGGCACGTCGCGGTAGCGGAACAGCGTCAGGTGCGGGTCGTCGATCTGGAGGTTGAAGCGCTGGCCCCAGGCCTCCAGCAGGTGCGGGCGGTGGAGCTGGCCGAGCGTCGTGCCGACCACGCGCACGCGCTCATCGCCGTTGACCAGCGTGACGCGGATCAGGTCGGCGTAGTCGCGCGCGTTGGCCTCGCGCCGCTCGGAGACCGCGATCCCGCGCTCCTCGGCCAGCGCGGGCGCGTTGACCAGGTTCACGGCCTCCTCGGTGCGACCGGCGAAGACGCCGTTGAGGACGGAGAGCGTCAGCAGGCGCGTGTCGCGCTCGGCGATCCGCCCCATGTGCTCGACCTCGACCCGCTCCACGCTGCCGGCCAGGCCGGTCGCGATCTGGCCGAGCCGGATGGCGAGCGGGATGAACGGCCCGAGCACCTCCATGTCCTCCGCGCTGACCGCGGGGATGTTCACCGCGGTCGAGACGACGCCGCCCGTGAGCGCGGCGACGACCTGCTCGGCCGTCTGCACGCCCGCGCGGTCCTGCGCCTCCGCCGTGCTCGCGCCCAGGTGCGGGGTGACGACCACGTTGGGGTAGCCGAACAGCGGGTGGTCGGTGATCGGCTCGGTCGTGAAGACGTCGAGCGCGGCGCCGGCGACCTTGCCGGAGTCGATCGCGGCCTTGAGGTCCTCGTCGACCACGAGCGGGCCGCGGGCGACATTGACGATCCGCACGCCGTCCTTGCAGAGCGCGAGCCGCTCGGCGTTGATGAAGCCCTGCGTCTCGGGCGTCTTGGGCAGGTGCAGCGTGATGAAGTCCGCAGCGCCCAGGACCTCCTCGGCGGTCTCGGCCTTCTCGGCACCGATCTCGCGGAAGCGCTCCGCGGTCACGAACGGATCGAACGCGACCACGCGCATGCCGAACGCGCGGGCGCGGATCGCGACGAGCTGGCCGATGCGGCCGAACCCGAGCACGCCGAGCGTCTTGCCCTCGACCTCGGTGCCGCCGAACTTCGACCGCTCCCACTTGCCCGACGTGAGGCTGGCGTGCGCCTGCGGGATGTTGCGGGCGAGCGCGAGCATCAGCGCGACCGTGTGCTCGGCGGCCGCGACCGTGTTGGCCTCGGGCGCGTTGGCGACGATGATCCCGCGCTTGCTCGCCGCGGCGACGTCGACGTTGTCGACGCCGACGCCGGCGCGGCCGACCACGCGCAGGTTGTCCGCGCGCTCGATCACCTCGGCGTCCAGCTTGGTCGCCGAGCGGATCAGGATGCCGTGGTAGCTGCCGATTCGCTCCAGCAGGTCGTCGCGGCTCCAGTCGGTGCCGAGGTCGACGTCGAAGCGCTGCTTGAGCAGCTCGACGCCCGTGTCGGCGATCTTCTCCGCGACCAGGACGCGGTAGGGCTCGGTGAGCGTCATCTACGCCGCCGCCGGAACGCCGGCCTCGAGGAACACGCGCTGGGCGGCGCCGACGCCGGCCCCGAGCTCGACGTCGTGGCCGAGCTGCGCCAGCACCATCTCGATGCCGCTGAGCGACGTCAGGATGTCGAAGGCGCCGAAGTAGCCGCAGTGCGCGACGCGCAGGATCTTGCCCTTGAGGTGGTCCTGGCCGCCGTTGGCGGTGATGCCGAGCTTGCGCAGCGCGCCCGGGACCTTGCCGCCGTCGATCGTCTCGGGCAGCTCGATCGCCGTCACCACGGTGCTGCGCTCGTCCGGGTTGCCGAACAGCTCCAGGCCGAGGGCGGCGGCGCCGGCGCGGGTGGCGCGGGCGAGCAGGTCGTGGCGGGCGAAGACGTTGTCCAGGCCCTCCTGCTCGATCAGGTCGAGCGCGACGTCAAGGCCCTGGAACAGCGGGACGGCGGGCGTGAAGGGCGAGTTGCCCTTGCGCTGAGCCTTCGCGGTCTTGACCCAGTCGAAGTAGTAGCGGCCACCCGGGCGCGCCTCCACGTAGTCGAGCGCCCTGGCCGACACGGACGCGAACGCGAGGCCCGGCGGGATCATCAGCGCCTTCTGGCTGCCGGCGACGACCACGTCGACGCCCCACTCGTCCTGCTTGAGCTCGGCGGCGCCGAGGCCGGACACGGCGTCGATGACGAGGATCGCGTCGCCGACGGCGGCGGCGATCGCCTGCACGTCGTTGACGATGCCGGTGGACGTCTCGCTCAGCGTGGCGAAGACGATCTCCTGGCCTTCGCTCAGGCGGCCGATCTCCTGCGGGTCGAGCCGCTCGCCCCAGCCGGGCTCGTACGTCGTCAGGTCCGCGCCGTACGCCTTGGCGAGCTCGATCCAGCGCTCGCCGAACTTGCCGGCCGCGCAGGCGAGCACCTTCGTGCCCGGGCGGATCAGGTTCGCGGCGGCGCTGTCCATGGCGCCCGAGCCGGAGGCCGCGAACGTCAGGACGTCATTGGACGTCTGAAAGACCTTGGGGAGCTTGGCCAGCACGCGCTCGTAGAGCTCGACGAACGCGGGCGCGCGGTGATACAGCATCGGCGTGGCCATCGCCTGCGTGACCGCGGGCGGGACGGGCGTCGGGCCCGCGGTCATCAGGTATTGCTTCGTATAGGGGTTGGGCGCCATGGATCTCTCGGAGGGGGGTTTGGGAGCCCTCCGAGAGTAGCTACTCAGCCTTCCTCGAACTCGGTGTCGATCCAGGACATCATGGAGCGCAGCTGCTTGCCCTCGCGCTCGATCTGGTGGCCCTGGCCTTCGGCCCGCATGCGCTGGAAGTTCTCCTGGCCGGCGCGGTTCTCCGCGATCCATTCGCGGGCGAACGTGCCGTCCTGGATCTCGGTCAGGACGTCGCGCATCGCCTGGCGGGTCGTCTCGGAGATGATCCGCTTGCCGCGCGTCAGGTCGCCGTACTCGGCCGTGTTGGAGATCGAGTGGCGCATCCCGGTGATGCCCTTCTCGTACATCAGGTCCACGATCAGCTTGAGCTCGTGCAGGCACTCGAAGTACGCCATCTCCGGCGCGTAGCCGGCGTCGACGAGCGTCTCGTAGCCCGCGGTGACCAGCTCGGAGACGCCGCCGCAGAGCACGGCCTGCTCGCCGAACAGGTCGGTCTCGGTCTCGTCCTTGAACGTGGTCTCGATCACGCCGCCGCGCGTGCCGCCGATGCCCTTGGCGTAGGCCAGCGCGAGCGCCTGGGCGTTGCCGGTCGCGTCCTTGTCGACCGCGATCAGGCAGGGCACGCCCGAGCCCTCGAGGTACTGGCGGCGGACCAGGTGGCCCGGGCCCTTGGGCGCCACCAGCGCGACGTCGACCTCCGGCGGGGGCTCGACCTCGTGGTAGTGGACCGAGAAGCCGTGGCCGAACAGCAGCAGGTTGCCGGGCGCGATGCCGTCCTTGATCGAGGCCTCGTAGACCTCGTGGTGCTTCTCGTCCGGCAGCAGCACCATGACGATGTCGCCCTGGCTGGCGGCGTCCTCGATGCTGGTGACGGTCAGGCCGGCGGCCTTGGCGTGCTCGATGCTCTTGCTGCCCTCGCGCAGGCCTACGACGACGTCGACGCCCGAGTCCTTGAGGTTGCGGGCGTGGGCGTGGCCCTGGGAGCCGTAGCCGAGGATGGCCACGGTCTTGCCCTTCAGCAGGTCGAGATCCGCGTCGTCGTCGTAGAACATGGGTTGCGATCTTATGCGGTCGCGGCCGCGACCCACGTGCGGGCGGGGATGCGGAGGCTGTCGTCGGGCTGGGTGAACGGCTCCGCGACCCGTTCCAGCTCGGCCAGGACGTCGCTGCGGGTGGCGAAGTCGAGCCTGGCGTCGGCCTCCTTGGTGCGCGGGGACATCAGCGTCTGCGCGGTCCACCAGTCGTCGACGTCGTCGTAGTGCATCGTGAACTCGACGGCGTCGACGGTCGGCTCGATGAACCCCGCGGCCTCGAGGTGCTCGGCGATCGCGTTGGGGTCGGCCCAGGTGAACGGGCCGGGGCCCTCGTCGAGCTCGAGCAGGCCGCGGTCGAGCAGGATGCCGGTCGGTCCGGCGTTCCACAGGTTCTCGTCCTTGCCGGCCCAGGCGGCGAGCGCGAGCGTGGCGTCCGGCTTGAGGACCCGGCGGGCGTCGCGCAATGCGGACTCCGGGTCGTTGAGCAGCATGAAGCCCCAGCGGCACACGGCGCCGTCGATGCTCGCGGCCTCGATGTCGATCGGCTTGGTCAGGTCGATCTGCTTGAACCGCACGTTGGTGATGCCCTTGGCCTGCGCGCGCCGCTGCGCGGCCGCCAACATCTCGGGGGCGAAGTCGGACGTGATCAGCGTGCCGCCGGGCTGGACCAACTCGGCGGCCAGGAAACCGGTGTCCCCCAGTCCCGCGGCCAGGTCGACGACCGTGTACCCGGGCTGGGGCGCGATCGCGTCCACCAGCCAGCTCGACACGGGCATCGAGTCGCGCCCGAACCGGTCGGCCCTGGTCTCCCACCCCGCCGCCGCGCGGATCCATCGGTCTCTCGGTTCCATGGGAAAGTTGTAACGGTTTCGCGCGTCATTCTTGACGTTCTCGTCTTGAGCCGTGGGGGGTGTTTCGACTTTGCTAACCATGCGTGAGCAAACTCGGAACACCCCCCTGGGCCCTGGCCGCGCAACAGCACGGGGTCGTGGCAGCGCGCCAGCTCGGCATGAGCACCGCGGCGATCGCCAGCTGGGTGCAGGCCGGCCGCCTCCACCCCCTTTACCGCGGCGTCTACGCCTATGGCCACGCCGCGTTGTCCTGGCACGGCCGCTGGATGGCCGCCGTGCTGGCCGCGGGTGACGGGGCGGCGCTGACCGGCGGGAGTGCCGCGGCGCTGCACCGCGTGGTCAGGCGGGTGCCGCCGACGATCGACGTCCTGGCACCCAGGCCGCGGGCCTCGAAGCCCGGCCTGCGCATCCACACCTGCCGCCGCCTCGACCCGCGCGACGTGACCGTGGTCGACCGGATCCCGGTCGCCACCGTCGCGCGCATGCTCGTCGACCTGACCGACACCAACGACGCCGACGAGATCGCGAACGTGATCCACGAGGCCGCGTTCCGCCGCATCTTCGACCTCGCGGCCACCGAGGCGGCGCTGGCGCGGGCGAACGGGCGGCGCCACGTGAAAGTGCTCGAGGAGGCGCTGCGTCTGCACGTGCGCGGCAGCGCCGGGTCGCGCAGCCGGCTCGAGCAGCGCTTCCGGCGGCTCGTCCAGGGCGCCGGGCTCCCGCTGCCGCGCCGCAACGTGATCGTCAACGGCTTCGAGGTCGACTTCTTCTGGCCCGGCCTGTGCGTCGAGGTCGACGGCGAGGGCCACAGGCGGCCGCGGTCGAAGGCCGACGACCGGATCCGGGACGCCGCGCTGCGCGCCGCGGGCTACGTCGTGCTGCGGTTCACGGAGGAGGACCTGCTGCGGCGGCCCGGCTGGGTGCTAGCGCAGCTCGCGCCGCAGAAGCTTGCCGGACGCGTTGCGGGGCAGTGAGGCGACGGGCTCGATCGTCTTGGGGACCTTGAAGCGGGCCAGCCGGGCGGCCGCGAACGCGCGCAGCTCCTCGGGCTCGACGGGCACGCGCAGGACGACGTGCGCGGTGACCGCCTCGCCCCAGTCGGCGTGCGCGCGGCCGAAGACGCCGGCCTCGGCGACCGCCGGGTGCGCGAGCAGCGCCGCCTCGACCTCGGTCGGCATCACGTTCTCGCCGCCGGAGACGATCGTGTCCGTCTGGCGGCCGAGGACGATCAGCCGCCCGCGCTCGTCGATCCGCCCGAGGTCGCCGGTGTGCAGGACGCCGGCGGTCGTCGGGCCTTCGACCACGATCTCGCCATCGGGCGCGATCGTGACGCTGAGGCCCGGGAGGGGGCGGCCGGACGTCTCGACGTCACCGACCTCGGCGACGGTGACCGCCGAGCACGCCTGCGTGAGCCCGTACGTCGGCGCGACCGGCCAGCCGGCGTCGCGCGCGCCCGTGAGCAGGGACGGATCGGCGGGCGCGCCGCCGAGCATCACCACGCGCAGGGACGGCGGCGGCGGGCGGTGCAGCAGCCGCCCGAGCTGCGTCGGGACGAGCGACGCGATCGTCACGTCGTCGCGGTCCGCCGGCCCGAGCACGGCGGTGGTGCCGTAGATCGCGGAGCGCAGCAGCACCATCAGGCCGCCGACGTGGCTCAGCGGCAGCGGGCACAGCCACCGCTCGCGGCGGTCGTGGCCGAGCGCGACGGAGCAGCCCAGCGCGTTGTGCACGATGTTGCCGACCGTCAACACGATCGGGCGGGGAACCCCGGTCGTGCCGGACGTGTGGACGACGAGGGCGGGCGCGTCCGCGGCCGACGAGAGCGCGGCGGGCGCGGACGCGGCGGCGGCGGACGCAGGCGCGGCGGCGGACGCAGGCGCGGACGCGGCGGCGGCGGACGCAGGCGCGGCAGCGGCGGACGCAGGCGCGGCGACGGTCGGTGCGGGCGTGGCGACGGCGGACGACGGGCGCGGCGCCGGGCCGCCGCCGCCTCGATGCCCGCCGTTCGCCGGCGGAACGGCGCCGCCGGCGGACGACGGCGACGAGATCGCGGGCGGCGACGAGGTCGCGGGCGGCGACGAGGTCGCGGGCGGCGACGAGATCGCGGGCGGCGACGAGATCGCGGCAGGTGGCGACGACGCCGCGGCGGGCAGCGGCGCGTCGATCACCGCCGTCGCGCCCGCAAGACGCCACGCCGGCTCGCGCAGGTCCACCGGCACGGCGGCCGCCCCCGCGAGCAGGCACGCGTGCAGCGCGACCGCGAAGTCGAGCCCCGGCGGCAGCGCGATCGCCACCCGCGACGCGCCCCGCAGCGCCACCGCGCCGGCCAGCGCACGCGCGTGCAGCTCGCCGTACGTGAGCGCGCCGTCGCCGTCCTCGACCGCGAGGACGGAGGGATCGGCACGCGCCAGCCACGAGACCACCGGCCGAGAGTAGCTAGGCTCACCGACCGTGCACTGGACTCCCGCGGCCGACTACGAGGACATCAAGTACGAGCACTCCGACGACGGGATCGCGAAGATCACGATCAACCGTCCCGAGGTGCGCAACGCGTTCCGGCCGGAGACCCTGATCGAAGTCAGCGACGCGCTCGAGCGGGCGCGCGAGGACACGTCGATCGGCGTGATCATCCTGACCGGCGAGGGCGACAAGGCGTTCTGCTCCGGCGGCGACCAGCGCGTCCGCGGCGACACGGGCTACGTGCCGGGCGGCCAGGCCGTCGGCCGTTTCCACGTCACCGACCTGCACGTCCAGATCCGGCGCCTGCCGAAGCCGGTGATCGCGATGGTGGCCGGATACGCGATCGGCGGCGGCCACGTGCTGCACCTGGTCTGCGACCTCACGATCGCGGCCGACAACGCGCGCTTCGGCCAGACCGGCCCCAAGGTCGGCTCCTTCGACGGCGGCTACGGGGCGAGCCTGCTCTCCCGCCTGGTCGGCCCGAAGAAGGCCAAGGAGTTCTGGCTGCTGTGCCGCCAGTACGACGCCCAGCAGGCGCTCGACATGGGCCTGGTCAACACGGTCGTCCCGCTCGCCGAGCTCGAGGCCACGACCGTCGAGTGGTGCCGCGAGATGCTGGCGCTCTCCCCCTTCGCGCTGCGGCTGATCAAGGCCAGCTTCCACGCCGACGAGGACGGCCTCGCCGGCATCCAGCAGCTCGCGCACGACGCCAACCTCCTCTTCTACGCCAGCGACGAGGCGAAGGAGGGCCGCGAGGCCTACAAGGCCAAGCGCACCCCCGACTTCGCGCGCTTCCCCAAACGCCCTTGAGCCCGCTGCAGATCTGGCTGATGGCGTCCCGGCCGCGGACGCTGCCCGCGGCCGCCGCGCCCGTACTGGTCGGCACCGCGTACGCGGCCACGCTCGGCACGTTCCACCTGCCCAGGTTCATCGCCACGCTGCTCGGCGCGCTGCTGATCCAGGTCGGCACGAACCTCTCCAACGACTACAGCGACGCCCGCCGCGGCGCCGACACCGAGGACCGGCTCGGCCCCGTGCGGGTGACCGCCGGCGGCCTCGTCCCGCCCAAGCAGGTGCTGATCGCGACCTACGTGGCGTTCGGCCTGGCCGCGCTGGTCGGCGTCTACCTGATCGTGGTCGCGGGCTGGGAGCTGCTGCTGGTCGGCATCGCGAGCATCCTCGCCGGCGTGCTCTACACCGGCGGCCCGCGCCCGTACGGCTACGAGGGCCTCGGCGAGGTGTTCGTCTTCCTGTTCTTCGGCCTCGTCGCCGTGACCGGCACGTTCTTCGCCCAGACCCAGCACCTGACCTGGGAGGCGTTCGTGCTCGCCGTCCCGGTCGGCCTGCTCGCGACCGCGATCCTGATGGTCAACAACATCCGCGACCTGGAGACCGACCGGCGCGCCGGCAAGCGCACGCTCGCGGTCCGGCTCGGCCGCGCGCGAGCGCGGGTCGGCTACGCGCTGCTGATCTACGTCGCGTTCGTGACCGCGCCGCTGGCCTGGGTGCTCGGCGGCGACCACCTGACGCCGTGGCTGCTGCTGCCGTGGGCGGCGCTCCCGCTGGCCGCGCCGATCGTCCGCGTCGTCCGCAACCGCGTCGACGGCCCGAGCCTGAACGGCGCACTCGCCCGCACCGGCCTGCTGCAGCTCGCGTTCTGCGTGCTGCTGAGCGCCGGGCTGCTGCTGTCGCGATGAAGCTGACGGTCCGGCCGGTCGCCTACACGCCGGCCGCGCCGATCACGACTGCCTGGGGAACGCTCGAGCGCCGCGACGTCCTGCGCGTGCGCCTGGACTTCCCCGACGGCACCTCCGGCGAGGGCGAGGCGGCGCCGCTGGAGCCCTACGACGGCGTGTCGCTGGCCGCGGTCACCGCCGCCCTCGACGCCTACGCGCGCGTGCTCGAAACGGCGCCGGAGGACCCGCTGGCCGCCTGCCGGGCCGAGCGCGACCTCCCCCAGGCGCTGGCCGCGATCGACCTCGCGCTCTGGGACCGCAGGTCCCGCCAGGCGAACCTGCCGCTCGCGCGGCTGCTGAACCCGGACGCCGCGACCAGCGTCCGCGTCAACGCCGTGATCGGCGCCACCGACCGCACCGGGGCCGCCCGGGCCGCGGCGGCAGCGGTCGCCGCCGGCTTCGGCTGCCTGAAGGTCAAGGTCGGCGTCGGCGACGACGCCGGCCGGCTCGCCGCCGTCCGCGCCGCCGCCGGCCCGGACGTCCTGCTGCGCGCGGACGCCAACGGCGCCTGGACGACGCCGGAGGAGGCGCTGGCGAACCTGCGCGCGCTGGCGCCGATCGGCCTCGAGCTGTGCGAGGAGCCCGTCCACGGCGTCGAGGCGCTCCGAGCCGTCGCCGCCGCGTCCCCGATCCCGATCGCGATGGACGAGACGAACGCCCCGGCCTCCGGCGCGACCCCGCTCGTCTGCCTGAAGATCTCCCGCGGCGGCATCTCGCAGGTGCTCGCGGACGCCCGCGAGGGCGCCTACCTGGCGTCCACGTTCGACGGGCCGCTCGGCGTCGCGGCCGCCGTCCACGTCGCCGCCGCGCTGGGCATCCGCCGCCACTGCGGCCTCACCCCGCTCAGCGGCCCGCATGAGCCGACGATCATCGTGCCTTCCGTTCCGGGCCTGGCATGACGTAGCCTTCCGGGCATGGCACCGGAATGGCCCGAGACGCCCGATGACAAGGTCGATCCCGCGCTCGAACCGTTGATCGAGGCGGGTGAAGGCGAAAGCGAGGGCTTCGACCTCGCGGAAGCCGACCTGATCGAACACGCCGAACACGGCGACCAGCACTCCACAGAGCCGATCATGCGCGACGGCGCGGACTTCGACGACCTCCTCGAGGACGACTTCGACCACGACGACTACGCCGAGGCCGACGAGGAGGAAGACCCCGATTGGTAGACGGCCCGGGCCACCGCGCCCGGGTCCTCGAGCTGAGCGGCGTGGCCGGCGCCCGCCACCAGCACCAGCTCGGCGTTCGGCAGCCGCGCGAGCATCGCCTCGGCGGTCGCCCGGAACTTCTCGTCGCGCTCGCCGACGACCAGCGTGACCGGGGTCGTCAGCTCCCCCAGCCGCCCCCAGAGCGGCTCCATCACGCCCGTCCCGAGCCCGCGCAGCGCCGCGGCCAGCCCGGCCGGCGTGTTGCGCAGCCGGTCGGCGTGCGCGGCCGCCGCGACCCGCTCCGGCTGGCCCGCGAACAGGGGCTGCGACCCCCACTCGCGCGCGAACGCCTCGATCTCCATGCCCTCGAGCCGGTCGGCGAGCGCGTCGTCGGCCCGGCGCCGCGCCGCGCGCTGCTCCGGGTCCGCCAGCCCGGGTGACGCGCCCACCAGCACGAGCCGCGTGACCACGGCCGGGCCGAGCTCCAGCGCGGTGTGCAGCGCGATCCGCCCGCCCATCGAGTACCCGCACAGCGTCAACCGGGGTGCGAGCGCGCGCACGTACGCCGCGCAGGCGTCGAACGACGCGGTCCGCAGCGCCGCCTGGCCGTGGCCGGGCAGATCCGGCACCAGCGCGCGATAGCGTCCCTGCAGCGCCTGGACCGTCCGCCGCCAGCTCTGGCGGGTCTGCGTGAAGCCATGCAACAGGACGAGGTTCGGGGGCATCCACCCCAATCATGCCCGGAACCGACACGTACCTCGGCCTGCGCGCCTTCGTGGACGAGCTCGTCCGCTGCGGCCTGCGCGACGCCTGCACCTCGCCCGGCTCGCGCTCGACGCCGCTGGCGCTGACGCTGGCGCGCGAGCCGCGCCTGCGCGCCACCTCCCACATCGACGAGCGCTGCGCCGCCTTCTTCGCGCTCGGCCTCGCGAAAGCGACCGGCCTCCCGGCCGTGCTCGCCTGCACGTCCGGCACCGCCGCCGCGAACTACGCGCCCGCGGTGATCGAGGCCTACGAGGCCCGCGTCCCGCTGCTGATCCTGACCGCCGACCGCCCGCCGGAGCTGCGCGAGCTGGGCGCCGGGCAGACAATCGACCAGGTCAAGCTCTTCGGCGGCGCCGCCAAGTGGTTCGTGGAGGTCGACGACCATCCCGCCAGCGCCGCCCGCGTGCGCTGGCTGCGCCAGCTCGCCTGCCGCGCGTTCTACACCGCGCTCGACGGGCGCCCTGGCCCCGTGCACCTGAACTTCAGCCTGCGCGAGCCGCTGGTGCCCGACGGTGACCTGCCGGAGACCGAGATCGTCCCCGGCCGCGCCGGCGGCCGCCCGTGGGTGACGCGCCCGCCGGCGCTGCAGGCGCCGTCCCCGCGGCTGCTCGACGGGCTGCTCGAAGAGCTGCGCGAGCGCCGGACGATCGTCGTCGCCGGGCGCGCCGAGCGCGACCCGCACCTGGGCGCGGCGATCGCCGCGTTCGCCGAGCGCGCCGGCGCGCCGCTGCTGGCCGAGCCGCTGTCCGGCGCCCGCCGCGGCGCGGCGGCGATCGCGCACTACGACGCGTTCCTGCGCGACCCGGACTGGCCGCACGCCCCGGAGCTGATCCTGCGCGTCGGCGACCTGCCGACGTCCAAGCCGCTGCGCACGTGGCTGGCGGCCAGCGACGCCCTGCAGGTCGCGCTCGGGCCCGACTGGCAGGACCCGGCGCAGGTCGTGGGGACGATCTCCCCCGCCGACCCGCGCGCGACGCTGCAAGCGCTCACCGAGCGCCTGCCGCGCCCGAAGGGCGACTGGCTGCAGGCGTGGCGCGCCGCCGACCGGGCGGCCGAGCGCGCGATCGCCCGCACCGTCGGCCCGACCGGGCTGACCGAGCCGCGGATCGCCGCCGAGCTGGGCACGCTGCTTCCGCCCGAGGCCACGCTGGTCGTCGCCTCCTCGATGCCGATCCGCGACGTGGAGACGTTCTTCCCCCTACGCGAGACCCCGTTCCGGGTGCTCGCCAACCGCGGCGCGAACGGCATCGACGGCACGGTCTCGACCGCGTTCGGCGTCGCCGCCGCGGGCCACGGCCCGACCGTCCTGACGATCGGCGACGTCGCGCTCGCCCACGACGTCGGCGGGCTGCTGGCCGCGTCGCGCCTCGGGCTCAAGCTCGTGATCGTGCTGATCGACAACGACGGCGGCGGGATCTTCCACTTCCTGCCGGTCTCCGGCGAGGGCGACGCGTTCGTCGAGCACGTCGCCACCCCGCACGGACTCGACTTCGCGCACGCCGCCGCGCTCTACGGCTGTGGCTACGAACGGGTCGCGGACGTCGACGCGTTCCGGGCCGCGCTGGCCCGCGCGCTGGCCGCCGACCGCACCACGATCGTCTGCGCGCGCACCGACCGCGAGCGCAACGTCGAGCTGCACCGGGAGGTGTGGGAGGCCGTGCGCGCACGGTAGCCTTGCGCCATGCCCTGGATCTTCCTGGCGATCTTCCTGTTCTGGGTCCTCGTCGTGGTCGTGGTCTTCACCGTGCTGGTGAAGACCGGCAAGCTCAAGCTCGACCGCGACGCCAAGAACCGCCTGGACGGCCCGTCCGGCGGCGGCACCACCGGCTGGTAGCTCAGCCCGACAGGACGGGCAGCAGCGCGCCGAGCTTGATCTCGGTCTCGGCCAGCTCGGCGCTCGGGTCCGAGTCGCGCACGACGCCGACGCCCGCGTACAGGCGCGCCTCGGCCCCGCGCAGCAGCGCGCAGCGCAGCGCGACGCAGAACTCGCCGTCGTCGTTGGCGTCCGTCCAGCCGACGGCGCCCGCGTACCAGCCGCGGTCGATCCCCTCCAGCGCGGGGATGACCGGCGCGGCCGCGGCGTGCGGCTCGCCGCCGACCGCGGGCGTCGGGTGCAGCGCCCCGGCCAGCTCGACCGCGCTCAGGGGCGCCGTCAGCTGGGCCCGGATCGGCGTCGCCAGGTGCTGGATGTTCGCGACCTTGATCAGCGTCGGCTCGTCCGGCGCGGCGACCCAGACGGCGTGCGGGCGCAGCGCGCGGGCGATCCGCCGGACCACGATCGCCTGCTCCTCGCGGTCCTTGGTCGACTGCAGCAGGCGCTCGCCGAGGTGGTCGTCGACCCCGGGGTCGGCCGAGCGGCGTGTCGAGCCCGCCAGCGCGACCGTCTGGGCGCGGTGGCCGTCGCGGCGGATCAGCAGCTCCGGCGAAGCGGCGACGAACGCCGCGTCCCCGCGCCCGGCGCAGAACACGTAGCAGGACTCGAAGCCGCCGCGCAGCACGTCGAAGACCGCCGCCACGTCGTGCGGCGTCGGCGCCTGGACCGTCACCTCGCGGGCCAGCACGATCTTCTCGAACGCGCCCGCGCGGATCCGCTCGACGGCGCGCGCGACCGCGTGCTCGTAGTGCTCGGGCGGCGCGACCGAGTCGATCCGGAAGCGGCCCGCGGGCGAGGGATCCAGCAGCGGCAGCGGCTCGGCCTTCAGCACGCGGCCCGACAGCCGCTCGGCCAGCTCCGAGGGCACGTCGTCGGGCGCCGCCAGCGCCGCCAGCGTCAGCCGCACGTCGTCGCCGCGGCGCGCCAGCGCGACCTCCGGGACGATCAGGTCGGCGGCCTCGAAGCCCGCCCAGTGCGGCGCGTGCCCGCCATCGGGCGCGAACGCGAACCCGCCGACGGCGACCAGGCCGGCGCCCGGCGGGCCGTCCGGGGCGTCCGCCACCGCGCCGGCGACCAGCTCGCGCCACTGCGCGGCGACGCGCTTGAAGCGGTCCGGCCCCGAGGCGGTCAGCCGCGCGACCGTGCCGAGCGCGGCCAGCGCCGCGCCGTCGCGGTCGGGCTGCTCGAAGCAGAACCAGTCCTCGCCGGGCGCGCGCGACGCGAAGACGACGGCGCTGGGGTCCGCGGCCACGCGGGTCGTGACCGCGAACAGCACCGGGCGCCCGGCGCGGCGCGCGCGTTTGACGGCGAGCGCCGCGCGCTCGAGCAGCGCGGCGTCGACGGCGGTCCGCTGCTCGAGCAGGAGGTTCAGGTCTCGCCCCGCCCGCGCGAGATCGCGATCTCCCCCGTGCGCGCCATCTCGATCAGCCCGAACGGGCGCACCATGCGCTCGAACGCCTCGATCTTCTCCCACGAGCCGGTGACCTCCACGATCACCGACCGCTTGGCGACGTCGATGATCCGGCCGCGGAAGATGTCCACCATCTGCATGACCTCGGCGCGGCTGGAGCCGTCGGCCGAGATCTTGAACAGCGCCAGCTCGCGCGCGACGGTCTCCGTCGGCTCGAGGTCGCGGATCTTGATCACGTTGACCAGCTTGTGCAGCTGCTTGGTCACCTGGTCGATCGGGTGCATCGCCCCGTCGAGCGTGAGCGTGATCCGCGACAGCGTCGGGTCGTCGGTCGGGCCGACCGCGAGCGTGTCGATGTTGAAGCCGCGGCGCGCGAACAGGCCCGCGATGCGGGTCAGCACGCCCGGCTTGTTCTCGACCAGGATCGAGAGGATGTGCTTGCGCCCCGTGCGGACGCCCGCGCTCGCCTCCAGCTCCTCGAGCGAGAGGATCTCCTTGGTACCGGGTTCGCCCACGACTCAGCCCACCATTTCCCGCGCGGCGGCGCCAGGCGCGATCATCGGATACGTGTTCTCCTCGCGCGTGACCTTGACGTCGATCACGACCGGGCCGGGCGTCGCCAGCGCGGTGCGCAGGTCGTCGACCAGCGTGGTCTTGTCGGTCAGCAGCACGCCGGTCGCCCCGTAGGCCTCGGCCAGCTTGACCCAGTCCGGGTACGACCCCATGTCGACGTTCGAGTAGCGGCGGTCCCAGAACAGCTCCTGCCACTGGCGGACCATGCCCAGGTAGCCGTTGTCCATGATCACGCACTTGACCGGGACGTCGAACTGGCGCGCGGTCCCCAGCTCCTGGATGTTCATCTGGAACGAGCCGTCGCCGGTCAGCAGCACGCTCGGGACGTCTGGGCAGCCGACCGCGGCGCCGATCGCCGCCGGCAGGCCGAAGCCCATCGTCCCCAGGCCGCCGCTGTTGATCCAGCGGCGCGGCTTGGAGAAGCCGAAGAACTGCGCGGCCCACATCTGGTGCTGGCCGACGTCCGAGGACAGGATGCAGTCGCCCCGGTTGGTGGCCTCGTAGAGGGCCTGGACGAGGTACTGCGGCTTGATCTCCGTGTCCGCCGTGTCGTCGTAGCGCAGCGGGTACTGCGCGCGCCAGTGGTCGATCCGCTCCCACCAGCCGGCGAGCCGGGCGGCGTCGGGATCGAGCGCCCGGTACTCCTGCACCAGCCGGGCCAGGATCCGCTTGGCGTCGCCGACGATCGGGATGTGCGCCGGGACGTTCTTGGAGATCTCGGCCGGGTCGATGTCGATGTGGATGAACTTCGCGCGCGGCGCGAACTCCGACAGCTTGCCGGTGATCCGGTCGTCGAAGCGGGCGCCGACGGCGACGATCAGGTCGGCCTCGTCCATCGCGTAGTTCGCCGTTCGGGTCCCGTGCATGCCGAGCATGCCGAGCCACTGCTTGTGCTCGGCCGACAGCGTCCCGAGGCCCATCAGGGTCGTGGTCGTCGGCAGGTTGCCGGTGAGCACCAGCTCGGTCAGCTCCTCCGACGCCTCGGCCGACACGACGCCGCCGCCGGCGTAGACCACGGGCCGGCGCGCGTTGGCCAGCGCCTTGGCCGCGAGGCGGATCTGCTTGGAGTTGCCGTCGACCGTCGGCTGGTAGCCGGGCAGGTGCACGTCCTCGACCGGCTGGTAGTCGATCTCGGCGCGGCTGAGGTCCTGCGGGATGTCGACCAAGACCGGGCCGGGGCGGCCGGTGCGGGCGATGTGGAACGCCTCGTGCACCACGCGCGGGATCTCGGCCGGGTGCTGGATGACGAACGAGTGCTTGACGATCGGCATCGTGATGCCGAACGTGTCCGCCTCCTGGAAGCCGTCCGTGCCGAGCAGCTCGGTACGGACCTGGCCGGTGAACGCGACCAGCGGGACCGAGTCCATCATCGCGTCGGTCAGCGGGGTGACGATGTTGGTGGCGCCGGGGCCGGACGTGGCGAACACGACGCCGACGCGGCCGGTCGCCTTCGCGTAGCCCTCGGCGGCGTGGCCGCCGCCCGCCTCGTGACGGACCAGGATGTGGTGGATCCCGGCGTCCACGAACGCGTCGTACGTCGGCAGGTTGGCGCCGCCGGGATAGCCGAATACGACGTCGACGCCTTCGGCCTTGAGGCATTCCATGATGGCGTCGACAGCACGCATCATCGGCTCACTCAGCTCCTTCCTGAAATACGCGAGGAAATGCGGAGTTTAGCCGTGCCGGAGGGCGGCCGACTCCGGCTCGACCCCGACGTCCGGGAAGTCGAGGTCGGTGCCGCAGCGCATGCACATCTGGTCGTGCAGCTTGATCACCTTGCCGCACGTGGGGCACTGGCGCCGGACCTCATCGCGCTCGGAGCGGTACGCGAGGGCCACGAACAGCCCGATCACCGGCACGACCGCGCCGATGATCGCCCAGATGAAGAACGAGGAGCCACGCAGGCGCCCCACGATGCCGGTCGCGATGCCGAACCAGAGCGCGACCAGCAGGTAGATCACAGTCGCTTGAGGGCCCAGAGCACCGCCCACGCCACGAGCGCGAGCAGCACGAGCCCGAACACCAGCTGGATGAACCCAGCCAGCGCGACGATGACGAACTTGAACAGCAGGATCGCCGCGGCGATGACGATCAGCCACGCGATCGCCTTGCGAGCGAAGGTTCCGAGCGCGGAGGAGTTGCCCATGGCGGGCACTTTAGCCCCGCGGGCTCAAGCCACGCTAATCGTGTGCGCGCTTGAGGTGGGCGAAGCGCTCGGCGCGGGCGACCTCGCGGTCCTCCAGGCGCAGGCGGGCGAGGCGGAAGCGGCGGACGCTGGCGTCCGAGCGGCCGTCGGTGGAGACGAGCGCGAGGCGGCGGATCGGGGGCGCGGTGGCGGCTGCGGAGGTCATGCCGACAATGGTGCGCCGCCGCGGGCCGATCCGGCATGTACCGGTGGCTGAATGTTCACGGGGTCGACCTGTCCACGCTGTCGAACCGGACGGCGGCGCGGGCGCCGCGGACTCGCGGGGCTCCGCCAAAGCGCTGCGCCCGCACCCTGGACGGTTGTTCTACTCAAGCTCGCGCACCGCCTGCCGACTAGGTGAGCGATGGCCGTTTCTGCGAGCACCGTGCGCCGCCGCCCGCACGTGTCGCGCGAGTTCCTCGTCTGGATCTACGTCGGTGCGCTCGCCGTCCTCGCCGCCCTCGCCTGGGCGCTGTTCACCCACCGCCTCGGCGCCCACGCCGACCCGCAGCTGCCGTGGTGGGCGGTCGCGCTCGGGTTCGCGTGCGCCGAGATCTGCGTCGTCCACGTCCGCTTCCGCCGCAGCGCGCACTCGTTCTCGCTCGCCGACCTCCCCTTCGTGTTCGGCCTGGTGTTCGCGACCGGCGACGACTTCGTGCTCGGCGCGCTGCTCGGCACGGGCGTCGTCTGGGGCGTGATCCGGCGGCTCGAGCTGGTCAAGCTCGCGTTCAACCTCGCCCAGCTCGCGCTCGCCGCCACGGCCGCCGCCGCCGTGCTGGAGCTCGTGGCCGGCACCGCCGACGCGCTGCAGCCCGCGACCTGGGTCGGGCTCTACGCCGCGACGCTCTCCAGCGGCGCACTGACGATCCTGCTGCTGGGCGGCGCGATCGCGATCGCCGAGGGCAACGTGCGCGCGCCGATGCTCTTCCAGATGTTCGCCACCGACGCGCTGGTGACGCTGATCAACGCGTCGATCGCGATCGCGGCCGCGCTCGTCGTCGCCACCGACCCGCGCGCCGTGCCCGTCCTGCTCGTCCCGGCGCTGACCGTGTTCGCCGTCTACCGCGCGTACATCTCCGAGCGCCAGCGCCACGAGCGCCTCGAGTTCCTCTACGACGCGAACCGCACGCTCTCCCGCTCCCCCGAGATCGCCGAAGCGCTCGAAGCGCTGCTCGCCCGCTCGCTGGAGGCCTTCAACGCCGACATCGCCGAGGTCCTGCTGTTCACCGCCGACGGTGAGCCGCTGCGCACCACGCACGGCCCGGGCGACATGCGCGTGACGATGGAGGCCGCCGACCGGATCGTGGCCGAGGAGCTCGCACACCTGGTCGACGCCGAGCACCCCGTCGTCTCCCTGACCCCGCCGTTCGGCTCCCCGTACCTGCGCGCGCACATGCAGGCCCGCGGCATCCGCCACGCGATGGTCGCGATGCTGCCGGGCGAGGAGCGGACGATCGGCACGATCCTGCTCGCCAACCGGGTCGGGCTGGAGCGCTCCTTCGGCGCCGACGACCTGCGCCTGCTCGAAGCGCTGGCCAACAACGCCGCGGTCGCGCTCCAGTACGACCGGCTCGAGCAGGCGGTCAACAAGCTGCGCTCGCTGCAGGACCAGCTGCACCACCAGGCCTACCACGACCCGCTCACCGACCTCCCGAACCGCACGCTGTTCATGGAGCGCGTGCGCGACGAGCTCGCCGACGGCCGCCAGGTGGCCGTGCTGTTCGTCGACGTCGACGACTTCAAGACCGTCAACGACTCGCTCGGCCACGGCGTCGGCGACGCGCTGCTGGTCTCCGTCGCCTCGCGCCTGCGCGGCTGCGTGCGCCCGGAGGACACGGTCGCGCGCCTGGGCGGCGACGAGTTCGCCGTGATGATCCCGGGCGTCGAGGACCCGCTGATCGACGGTCAGGCGGTCGCGCGCCGGATCCTGAAGGCGTTCGAGCTGCCCGTCGAGGCCGGGCACGAGCTGGTGTCCGTGCACCTCAGCGTCGGCCTGGCGTCCTCCCAGCAGAGCGGCGGTGACAGCGACGAGCTGATCCGCAACGCCGACGTCGCCATGTACCAGGCGAAGTCCAAGGGCAAGGCGCGCTTCGAGCTCTTCGAGCCGCAGATGGCGGCCGCGATCCTGCGCCGGCACGACTTCAAGGAGGAGCTGGCGAAGGCGATCGAGCGCGAGCAGATGATCGTCCAGTACCAGCCGATCGTCGCGCTCGACAGCGGGCGGATCGTCGCCGCCGAGGCGCTCGTGCGCTGGGAGCACCCGGCGCGCGGGCTGGTGCCGCCCGCCGAGTTCGTGCCGCTGGCCGAGGAGACGGGCCTGATCGTCCCGCTGGGCCGCCACGTCCTGCGCGAGGCCTGCCGTCAGGCCCGCCGCTGGCAGGACGCCGAGCCCGATCCGACGGTCGAGCCGCTGCGCATGCACGTCAACCTGAGCGTCGCCGAGCTGCGCGACCCCGGGCTGGTCGAGAACGTGCTCGGCGCCGTCCACGAGTCCGGCATCGACCCGTCCCAGCTGGTGATCGAGATCACCGAGTCCCAGCTGGTGGCCGCCGCCGGCGTCGAGCGCTTCCACGAGCTGCGCTCGCTCGGCGTCAAGATCGCGCTCGACGACTTCGGGACCGGCTACTCGTCGCTCTCCTATTTGCACTCGCTGCCGCTGGACGCGCTCAAGATCGCCAAGCCGTTCGTCGACGGGCTGACCTCCGGGCGCCGCGAGTCCAGCTTCGTCGGCATGATCGTCGACCTCGCGCGGACGCTCGAGCTCGAGGTGATCGCCGAGGGCATCGAGACCGCGTCGCAGCTGGCGGCGCTGCGCGAGTTGCGCGCCGGGCTCGGCCAGGGCTACTTCCTCGGCCGCCCGAGCGCGGCGCCGCCGCGGCTGGCCCGGGTCTCCTAGTGTCCTGCGGCATAAGTTAGTTGACATGTGCGATGATGGCGTATGTCGTCAT
>DATMGH010000174.1:0-29963 GCA_035555675.1 Solirubrobacter sp.
GAACCTGCTTCCCATAAGCGCAACTTTCCGGTCGGGGCATTGTTGATTGGTTCAGCACGGCGTCACCGATGGCTCTAGGAGGCATCCAGTGTTCAAGAAGCTCCTCGTCGTGGTGCTCACCGCCAGCGCGGCCAGCACCACGACGGCTGCCGCGGCCGCCACCCCCAACTTCGTCGGTGCCCCGGCGGCCGCCTACGGCGGCATGACGATCAGCTTCATCGCCCGATTCGATCGTGAACTACCACATGTCTCGCAGGCCGGCTTCGTCGTCGCGCCCTCGCTGCGCGTCAACCAGCGCGTCCGAAATCTGTACGGCGGCAACCCACCCGGTCACGTCGGCGTCGCGAGCCGTCACTGCTATGTCGCCGAAGCCGTCCGGCTACGCCCCCTCGCCAAGCGCCGCGCGGGGGCCAAGTGGAAGGTCGGCATGCTGCTCAACAACACCAATCGCGTGCTCCGCACCAGACCCGTCACGCTGGTTCACCTCAGCAGCGGCCGCGGCGAGATCGCTTGGGAAAAAGCCAACATGGCCCGGCTCGGCTGCAACTGAGCTGCACTTGATCGCCTCGCTGACGACGCTGCGGGCGGTCGACACGACGATGTCGACCCCGGTTCAGCGTTCACCGATGCCGCTCAGCTTTCTCGAGCCGTAGCCGCTCGAGTTGTACGGTCTCGCGCAGCGCTGCTTGGAAGTTGGTGAGGTGGCGTGACTGGGCCTCATGCCAGCTGGCCGGCTCGGGTCCAATCCAGTCGAGCGTCAGCGGCCACACGCGCCGCAACTCCAGCCCGCGGGCGTGGTGCCTGCGTCGTGGTGCAGACGTTGCGCTGCCCGGCCGCCGTCACGCTCCGATTCCAACCAGGCGGGGCTTGAGGTCCATCGCATCGGCGCGCGCGTCCCACGGATTCCGCGCGGGACCCGGAGGCGATGCGCCGCCGGCGATCAGCTGCGCGTGCACGGGCGGCAGCTCGTGCGCATCGAGCGTGCTCGTCTCCAGAAACGCCACGGCTGCGTGCTCGGCGCTCGGTCGGAGCCGGTCGCGGGCCGGGATGCACTCGTACGCCACGACATCGATCCACGTGCCGGGAAGCACCTCCAGCGCGCGAACCCCCGCGACGTTGTCCACCGTGATCTCGATCCCGGTCTGCTCCCGAAGCGCACGCCGCAAGCCGTCCGGGAAGAGCTCGCCGACGTCCGGCCTGCCCCCGGGCAACTCCCACTGGTCCCGCTGGTTGCGACACAACAGCACGCGTCCATCGGGCTGACGGCAGACAGCCTTGACGGTGACCGCGCGCGGCTCGGGCGCCGCATCCGCCAGTCCGCGAGCGACCCGAGCGGCCAGCAGGTGATAGTGCCCGGGCAGACGCCCGCGAGTGACGTCGCGAGGGCGCTCGACCTTGCGCGGCTCGCCCACCACCTCGCCACGACGGAACTGCTCGCGCGTCAGATCGAGCTCGACGTCGCCCGGCAGCCGATTCCAGTAGTGCACCCCCTGCCGCGTCCCGTCTGCCTCATGGACGTCGGCCATCAGCAGATCCCCGCCGAGCAGGTCTTGGACCACGAGGGCCGTCGACGCGCACTGCCCGGACGCCGGGTTCGACGACGACCATCCCGGCTGATCGACCGGATCGCTCGTCCACAGACACCAGCCAGCGCGGATCGCCTGCTCGATCGACATCAGCGAGGTGCGCATCGGGGCAATCCAGCGCCCCTCGGAGCTACGTGCCTCTGGCGTCAAGGTCGAGGGCGACCATCGGCAGGTCGGTTCCGTGCGTGTCGATGCGGGCGCCAAGCGTGTCCTCGAGCACGGGGCGCAGCGCCGACCAGGCCTGGGGATGCGCGTCCGCGTAGCGGCCAAGCGCGGCGCTCGCCTCTTCGGCGCTCAGGCGGCGGGCGCTCGCCGGAGCCCGGACGCGTGCGCCGACCGACACGTGCACCCGCGGATCGGCCTCGAGGTTGCGCAGCCACTGCGCGCGGTCGCCGAAGCCCGATACGACCACGTAGGTGTCCGGCCGGGGACGATCGACGACCTCGAGCACGACGTAGCGGCGGCGCCCCGACTTGCGGCCGACGTGTTCGAGCATCAGCAGCCGATGGCCGAGCACGAACCCGAGCCGCGCCCGGTAGAGCCAGATCGGCGCCCGGACCAGCCACCGCACCCGCAACGCCGAAGCCCCCCAGCGGGCGAGCCGTCTGCCGCCGTCACTGCGCATCGATTCAGGTTCGCACAGCCGCGCGCGCCGCGCTGCTAACGTCACAAACCGACGCGTCAGTTTGTTTGTTGCTCGCCCGTTCGTGCCCAAGCTTCGTCCCGAGACCCGCGTTGAGCGCCGCCAGGAGCTGGTCGAGGCCGCCTGGAGGTGCGCGGCGGTGCGCGGCTTCAGCGATCTGACCGTCGATGACGTGTGCGCCGAGGCGGGTGTGAGCAAGGGCGCGTTCTACGGGTATTTCGAGCAGAAGCAGGATCTGCTGCTGGCGCTGCTCGACGACGATGCCGCGGCGCTCGACCGTGAGTTGGAGCGGATCACGAGCGGCAGCCCATCCGGGGTGCAGCGGGTCCGGCGCTTCACGGAGGCGATGCTCGCGCGCGGCGAGGACGCCGCTCGGGTGCAGGTCCGCGCCGACCTGTGGTCGGTGCTGCTGACCGAGGCGACGGTGCGCCGGCGCCTCGCCCGGGTGATGCAGCGGCGGCGTGCGCTGGTGCGCTCGTGGATCGAGGAAGCGGTCGCGTCGGGCGAGCTGGCCGAGATTCCGGCCAACGCGCTGGCGTCGATCCTGCTCGCGCTCGCGGACGGGCTGGTGCTGCACCGCGCGCTTGACCCGAACGCGTTCCAGTGGCGCAACATCAGCCGGGCGATCGACGTGCTGCTCGCGGGCGTCGAGGGGGCGTGAGGCGCCACGCCCGCGTTCGCGCTCACCCACCGCCGACTGCCGCGCGCCGACCGCGACCAGCGGGCCGCCGATCCGGTGGGCGCGCCGGGCTGACGGACTCATGCCCGCGCCACCGCCGTCCGGCCCCCGCCGCCTGGTCCAGGACCAGCGCACGGCCGACGACCTCCAAGCCGACGAGCGGCGCGGACCGGACAGCGGCCTGACCACCCAGGAGGCGGCGGTGCGCCTGCAGCGCTACGGCCCCAACGCGCTGCCGGAGAAGCGGCGCAACGTCGCGTGGGAGCTGCTGTCGCACTTCTGGCAGCCGATCCCGTGGATGATCGAGCTGGCGCTGGTGCTCACGGCCGTGACCGCCCGCTGGACCGACTTCGGCGTGATCCTGGCGCTGCTGTTGCTCAACGGGCTCGTGGGCTTCTGGGAGGAGCACCAGGCGGCGAACGCGATCGACGCGCTCCGGCAGCGACTGGCCACGCAGGCGCGGGCGCTGCGCGACGGTGCATGGCGCACGCTCCCGACCGAGCAGCTGGTGCCAGGCGACCTCATCACCCTCCAGCGTGGCGACGTCGTCCCCGCCGACGGAGCTCTCGCCGAGGGCATGGCGGAGGTCGACGAGTCAGCGCTGACGGGGGAGTCGCTGCCGGTCGACAAGCGCGGGGACGCCGGCCTGTTCTCGGGGACGGTGATCTCTCGCGGTGCGCCACGGATGCGGGTGCTGGCGACCGGGCCGTCGACCGAGCTGGGGCGCACCGCGGCGTTGGCGGCCGCGAAGCCGCCGGCGAGTCATTTCCAGGAGGCGATCTTCGCGATCGGCCGCTACCTGATCGCGCTCGCGCTGGTATTGGTCGCGGTGATCGTCGTCGTGTCGCTGCTGCGCGGCACCGGCCTGACCGAGACGCTGGAGTTCGCGCTGGTGGTCACGATCGCGTCGATCCCGGTCGCGCTGCCGGCGGTGCTGTCGGTGACGATGGCGGTCGGCGCCCGCCACCTGGCCACGCGCGAAGCGGTCGTCAGCCACTTGCCCGCGGTCGAGGAGATGTCCGGGGTCGACGTGCTGTGCTCGGACAAGACCGGGACGATCACCCGCAACCAGCTCACGCTCGTCGGCGTCACCGCCATCGGCCAAGGGATCGACCGCGACGCGGTCCTGCGCGCCGCGGCGCTCACGGCCGAGCCCGGCGGCAGTGATCCGATCGACGCCGCGATCCTCGCAGCGCGCGGAGGCGCCCCAGCCGCCGCCGACGTACTCGACTTCGAGCCGTTCGATGCCGATCGCAAGCGCGCCGAGGCTCGCGTCCGCGACGCCGACGGATCCGAGCACCGGGTCGCCAAGGGCGCGGTGCAGGCGATCGTCGAGCTCGCCGGCGAGCCCACGGACGTCGCCCGGCGCGTCGCGGCGGTGACCGCCGAGCTCGCGACCAAGGGGCACCGGGCCCTGGCGGTCGCCCGCACCGACGCCGACGGCGCCTGGCGAGTCATCGGCGTGCTGGCGATCCAGGACCCGCCACGCGAGGACTCCCGCGAGACGCTCGCTCGCGCCCGCGAGCTCGGCGTCGAGGTCAAGATGGTGACCGGTGATCGCGTCGAGATCGCCCGCCAGATCGGCGCCGAGGTCGGCATCGGATCGCAGATGCTCGAGGCCGACGCGCTCGCGAGCCTCGCCGACGATGCGCTCGGCACGATAGTCGAGGCGGCCGACGGGTTCGCGCAGGTCGTCCCCGAGGACAAGTACCGGATCGTCCGTGCGCTGCAGGCGCGCGGCCACATCGTCGCCATGACCGGTGACGGCGTCAACGACGCGCCCGCGCTGCGCCGCGCGGACGCCGGCATCGCCGTCTCCGGCGCCACCGACGCCGCCCGCGCCGCCGCCGACATCGTGCTGCTCGCCCCCGGGCTGTCGGTGATCGTCGAGGCGATCCACGGCGCGCGCGAGGTCTTCCGGCGGATGACCAACTACGCCATCTACCGGATCACCGAGACGATCCGCGTCGTCCTGTTCGTCACCCTCTCGATCGTCGCGTTGGGCTTCTTCCCCGTCACGCCGACGCAGATCGTGCTGCTGGCGATCCTCAACGACGCCGCCATCCTCACGATCGCCTACGACCGTGTCCAACCCTCCCCACGCCCCGAGCGCTGGGACCTGCGCGAGGTGCTCACGATGGCCGCGGTGCTCGGGCTCGTCGGGGTGGTGGAGTCGTTCACGCTCGTCGCGCTCGCCGTCGGGCCGCTCGGCCTTTCGCACGCCGAGACGCAGACGCTGATGTACCTCAAGCTCTCGATCGCCGGGCACCTCACGATGTTCGTCGCCCGCACCCGCGGACGCCTTTGGAGCCGGCCCCATCCCGCTCCCGTGCTCCTGACCGCCGTCATCGCCACCCAGGTGGTCGCCACCGTGATCGCCGCCGCCGGCGTGCTGATGACGCCGCTGCGCTGGCAACTGATCCCACTCGCGTGGGGCTACGCGCTGGTCTGGATGCTGCTGCTCGACCAGCTCAAGCTCTTCGCTTACCGGACGCTCGTTCGTTGACTCCGTGACAGCGGTCGATCCGGAGACGATCGACCACGAGACGGTCATGGCGATGGCTGGAAGCGCTCGCTGCAGGTAGGCGTGAGCCGAACGCGAAACGGCGCCGCCGAACATGTACACGAAGATCCCGCGGAACGTGACCGGCGCGATGACGGCGTCGCTGGATCGGGTTCCGCCTGACCTTGACCAGGTTTCGCTCAGCGAGCGCAAGGCTGTGCCGCAGCCGTCCGAATCGCCGGTGCGCGGGCACCTGGCGATCACGTGGCGGGCGTGGCTCAAGCACCCGAGTCGCGGGGGCTCATGTCGCAGAGCGAGCTCGGTCACGCCGACTCCGGCGGCGTCCAAGCGGCGAACGCTGCGTGTCCGTCGGCCTGTCCGGTCACCACGTCGCGGCCGCGACGCTCGGCCCGGCGGCCGACGACCTTGCCGAGGATCTGCGCCACGTCGCCGAGCCTCAGCGAGTCCTCTGGCCGCACCTCGATGGTCTGGTCTGCGACGAGGGCCTTCGCCACGAGACATCACCCTCGATGAGATCGCGATCGAGACGTTCTTCCCTGCCGATGAGCAGAGCGCGAACCTGCTGCGCCTGCTCACGAGCGGCCAAGCAGCACGTGTTGAGCCAGGCTGACGACGGCTCGCCGATCCCCGTCAGCCGGCCGGGACCCGGACGACCTGGAAGATGTCGGCCTGCGTCCCGCTGACGCCCTGGGTGCGGGCGACCATGACCGCCGGGCCGCCCAGGCTCAGCTCGGCGACGACGTCGCCGGTGCCGGGACGCCAGCCCGACCCGAGGCTCAACGTGAGCTGCCGCTCGCCGCCGGTCCAGGTCACCGGTGCGCCGCGCGCCCAGCGGGTGCTCTCCAGGAACGCCGCGTCCTCCTGCGTGCTGTCGTACTCGCCGCACGGGCCGGCCTGGACGGTACGGTCGGTCGACCAGGTCTCGCCGACTCCGCGCAGCGTCACCGACCCGGTGACCGCACCGGCGCCGGTCACCCGCAGCCCGCTGACGTCGAGGCGGCCGGGATGGCCAGCGGTGACCGTCGATCGGTAGCGAATCGTGCACGACACCGACGAGCCCGCGATCATCGGCCCGGTCTCGACGGTATCGGTCGACCAGTCGCTCCGCGTCCAGGTCAGCGGCGCGCTACCGGCGCCGGACTCGTCGAGCGGCACGTACGCGGTCAGGCCGATGTCGCGGTGCTCCGCCTGGGTGCCCTCCGTGCGCAGCACGTACGGCGCGAGCGAGAACGCGTCGTCGACCGCGGAGGCGTGGCGGTAGACGAGCGCGTAGCGCTCGGTCTCCTCCTCCAGCGTCTTCGCGGTGCTCGCGCTGCCCTGGCGCGACGTGACCTTGGCGCCCACCCAGTCGGAGCCCCAGCCGCGCGCGGCCGGCGCCGTGTACGCGAGCTCGACAGGCGCGGCACCGTAACCGCCCGCGGCCGGGGCGAGCTCGCCGCGCAGGCGCTCGACGGTGAACCGGCCGGGAGCGAGCCCCTTGGCGCCGTTGCGCGGCGTGACCCGCAGCGTCAGCTTCGAGCCCTGGCCGGCGGCGAGGCGCGCCGGCGCCGCCTCGAGGGAGACGGCGAGGCAGTGGCCGCTCTGCCAACCCCGCTCGGCCTCGGTGAGCAGCTGCTCGACCTCCGAGCGCACCAGCAGCATCTCGAGCGCCGAGAGGCGCAGTGTGGGATCGACTTCGTCGGTGGTGACGATCCAGGTGCCGAACACCTTGACGAGGCCCGGCACGGTGCCGCGGATGTGCCCGACGTCGAGCGGCTCCTTCGCCCCGACCTTCAGCCGGCTGCCCGACCACCTCAGGGTTAGGACGTCCGGGGGGCTCGTCTCCACGATCCGGCCCGCGGGGTCGCGCACCACGACCTGCGCGTGGACCCGGACGTCGAAGTCGAGATCGAAGTCGCGCAGCGCGCCGTCGTCGCCGACGCGGGCCGTCACGCTGCCGCGACTGCGCGTCTCCACGCGCGCGCTGAAGCTGCCGACGCCCTTCGCCGACCCGGAGAACGTGAGCCCGCGCTGGCGATCGATCGGGCCCGTCACGATCCCGCGCTCGTCCGGGCAGGCCGCCACCCGGGTGTGCTCGCGGCGCTCGTCCTTGACGCCGATCTGGCTGCCCTTCACGGTCTTGGTCACCTCGGCCGTGAGGTCCTTCGCCTGGCCGACCTGGTCGGCCTCCAGCTCACCGCGCGTGGCCGAGCCCGTGACGCGCGCGCCGTCCTGGGTGAAGTCGAAGCTCGTCGCTTCGGCCGCGCGGGCGCGGCCCGCCTTGCCCGTGCGCGGCACCTCACCGGCGAGCACGCGGCGCTCGGCCCGAGCGAGCGAGCGCGCCATCTTCACCGACCGCGCCTGGCGGCCGAGCCGCTCGAGCTTGCGTGAGACGTGCCGGCCGCGCTTGGTCCGCACGGGAACCTTCAGGCTCGCGGCGCGGCGGCCGAGCAGGCCGTCGTCGGCGACGTGGCTCGCGGGGACCTTCACGCGCGGGCAGCTCCAGCGGCCCTTGACCTTGGTCACGATCTGCTTCCGGCACCGCTTCGGAATCGCGCGCTTCTTGGGGACGGGCTTCGGCTTCGCCGCCACCGCCGCCGGGCTGGCGGTCATCTGGACCGGGTCCACTGGGGCGGCGTGCGCGGGGGCCGCTCCTCCGGTTGCGAGCGCCGCGATCAGCGCCCCTTGCATCCACCTGCGCACCTTCATCACCACGCCCTCCCTGGCCGACGCCACGTCCGCCGGCGCGTTCCCGGCGCCGGCCTCAGCGACCTGTAGCATGACTCCAATATGGAGCTTATACCTCCAAAATGGAGCGAGCGTCAAGCGTGCCGCGCCTGACACCGTTCTCCCACGTCGTCCTCACGCTGATCGGCCGCGGCGGCGCCGGAGCGCACGACCTCGTGCGGATGATGCGCCAGGGCCGGCTGTACTGGGCCGGCTCGCCGAGCCACTACTACGCCGAGCCTCGCCGCCTCGAGCAGCTGGGTCTGCTCACCTCGCGCGTCGAGCCGGGCCGCACCGGACAGCGCACGCACTACGAGCTCACCGACGCCGGCCTCGCCGAGCTGCGCGAATGGCTCGCCACCCCCACCGCGTTCCCACGCATCCAGTCGGAGCCGATCGTCCGCGCGCTGGCCGCCGACCTCGCCGATGCCGACACGGTGCTGCAGGGGTTCGACGCGCTCGAGGCGGAGCTCGACGACGTGGAGGCGGAGCTCGAGGCCCTCGAACAGCAGGCCGGCAGCCTGCCCGACCGGCGCGCGATCCTGATGATCAACCACCGCCTCGGCCGGCGGATCGTCGCCGCCCACCGCGAGTGGCTGGCCGAGGTCCGCCAGGAGCTGACGCAGCGCCGAGGCCGGTGACTCGCGGTGGGCGGCGCGCTCGACCTTCATGTCACGTTTGCCCCGGGGCGCCGGTCTCCCGTGTAGTGACCCACGACACACCGGAGGCACGGCAATGCTCAAGAACGTCTTCTACACGAGCGTGCTCGTCAGCGACCAGGACCGGGCGCTCGACTTCTACACCAACGTCCTCGGCTTCGAGAAGCGGGTCGAGAACCCGCTGCCGGACGGGCCGCGGTTCCTGACCGTCGGCGTCAAGGACGACGGCTTCCAGCTCGTCCTCTGGCCCGGGACGCCCGGCGAGGCGCAGCCGGCGATGGGGCGCCCGCCGGCGTCGGTCACGATCGAGGTCGACGACCTCCGCCGGACCTACGAGGAGCTCAAGGCGCGCGACGTCGAGTTCGTCTCGGACGTGCTCGAGTTCCCGTGGGGCTCGGTGGCGCAGTTCCAGGACCCGGACGGCAACCGGCTGCAGATCCGGCAGGGTCGCTAGACGCCGGTACCCTCCCCGCATTCGCGGAGCGACGGAATCCGGGCGCCCGGCGGGCGCCGCCGACCGGGCGGCGCTGCAGCGCCGGACCCTGCGGACGCTCGCGTTCGCGCAGATGCTCAGTGGCGCGGGGCTGGCCGCGGGCGTGACCGTCGGCGCCCTGCTGGCCGAGGACATGCTCGACTCGACCAGCTTCTCCGGCCTGCCGTCCGCCCTCTTCACGGGCGGCGCGGCGGGCACGGCGCTGCTGGTCGGGCGCCTGTCGCAGCGTTCCGGCCGCCGCGCCGGGCTGGCCGCCGGCTACGCGACCGGCGCGCTCGGCGGCGTCGGCATCGTCCTCGCCGCCGTGCTGGACAACGTCCCGCTGCTGCTGCTCTCGCTGTTCGTCTACGGCGCCGGCAGCGCCACGAACCTCCAGGCCCGCTACGCCGGCGCCGACCTGGCCGACCCGTCCCACCGCGGCCGCGCCGTCAGCACCGTGCTGCTGGCGACCACGATCGGCGCCGTCGCCGGACCGAACCTGGTCGACGTGATGGGCCACATCGCCGAGCAGCTCTCGATCCCGCGGCTCGCCGGGCCGTTCCTGCTCGCCAGCGCGGCCTACGCCACGGCCGCGGTCATCCTGCAGCTCCGCCTGCGGCCGGACCCGCTGCTCGTCGCGCGCTCGCTCGCCGCCGAGCCGGCGCCGCCGTCCACCGAGGACGCGCCGCCGACCGTCGCGCCGGTGCCCAACGGCCTGCCGCTGGCCGCCGCCGCGATGGTCCTCACGCAGGTGGTGATGGTGGCGGTGATGACGATGACCCCGATCCATATGCGCGACCACGGCCACGGGCTGGGCGCGACCGGCTTCGTGATCGCCGTCCACATCGCGTTCATGTACCTACCGTCGCCGCTGACCGGCATGCTCTCCGACCGCGTCGGCCGCCGGCCGGTGATCGCCGCCGGCGGACTCGTCCTGCTCCTCGCGGGCCTCGTCGCCGCCGCCGCGCCCGCCGACTCGATGGTGCTCCTCACCGTCGCGCTCGCACTGCTCGGCCTCGGGTGGAACCTGGGCCTGATCGGCGGTACCGCGCTGCTCACCGACAGCACGCCGCTCGCGACCCGCGCCCGGACGCAGGGCGCCGTCGACCTCAGCGTCTCGCTCGCGGGCGCCGCCGGCGGGCTCACCAGCGGGCTCGTCGTCGCCGCCACCAGCTACGCCACGCTCGGGCTGCTCGGCGGCGCGCTGGCGCTGCTGATCCTCCCGCTGCTGTTGCGCACCGCCCGCCCTCGCCCGGTGCTCAGCACTTAACGGGCTACTCTGGATCTCGCGGCCGTCGCACGGGCGGCCGACCGGACGAGAGCCCGCGCCGTACCCGGCCTGACGACGGCGCGACATGGGAGATTGACCATGGAACAGGCCATCCAGGTCCTCGGGTCGCTGCTCATCCTCACCGCGTTCGTCGCGGCCCAGCGCGGGCGGCTCTCCACCGAGTCGCGCCCGTATCTCGTGCTCAACGCCGTCGGCGCGAGCGTGCTGGCGGTGCTCGCGGCGCACGAGCGGCAGCTCGGGTTCCTGCTGCTCGAGTTCTGCTGGGCGGTCGTCGCGTTCCACTCGCTGGCGCGGCTGGAAATCGCCGCGCGGCGGGCGTAACGGCACGTCGTCGCCGGGCGCCGTACGGTTCGCGCCGTGCCGCCCGCGCGCTTGACCGATCTCTCGGAGACCCTCGCCCGGGCCACGTCGATCGTCAGCGACCTGGCCGCCATCACTGAGCCCGTCGCCGTCGAAGACCGTCCCGGCTTCCTCGTCGCCCGCCCCGGCAACGATCCGCAGCCGATCATCGAGCGGATCGCGACGGCGGAGCGCCTGACGTTCCTGATCGGAGCGGGCGTCTCGATGGAAGCGGGCCTGCCGTCGTGGGGGCGGCTGGTCCGGGTCCTGCTCGAGTCGCTCGCCCCGCCGTCACTCAGCGAGAACGACCGGGCGGCGTGGCTCGATGCGGCGGCCGAGCCCGGGCTGCTGGGGATGGCGGCAACCGCCCGCGCGCTGGCCGACAGCGACGCGGAGTTCGTCGCGCGTGTCGAACGCCACCTCTATGACGACCGGGGTCCGGACCATTTCGATCCAGGCCCGCTCGCGCGCGAGATCGCGGCGTGGAAACGCGATCACCCCGCGGTTCAGATCGCGACGTTCAACTACGACCTGCTCCTCGAACGCGCCCTCCAGGACGCCGGCCTCGACGTCGACCCCCGTGAGGACAACGAGGCCGAACGCGACGGCGTCGCCGCGGTCCGGCATCTGCACGGACGGCTGACCGGCAACCCCGCCGAGGACGCGGTCATCCTCACCGAGCGCGACTACGCGACCTGGAGCCACGGAAGCTGGCAGGACGCGTTCATGCACGACGCACTCCAGGGCGTCTGCGTGTTCCTCGGTTTGTCGTTTACCGACCAGAACCTGCTGCGGTGGATCTACGGCGCGCCGCGCTCCGGGCACGTGGCGATCTTCGCGCGGCAGAGCACACCGCGGCTGGCCGGCCCGGTGCGACGCGAGCTCGAGACCGCGACCCGCGCACGGCTCGAGCGCGCGCACGTGACCGCCTACTGGGCGGACTTCTACGCCGAGATGGCGCAGGTCATGCACGAGGCGCGCCGGCGCCGCGGGCCCGGGAGACCGCCGCGCCCATACCCCGAGCGCGCCCAGCGGCGTGCGACGCGTGGCCGCCGGCGATGCCTGCCCGGAACCGGCCTGGAGGCGCGCCAGCGGAACGTCCGCGCGATCCTGTCCGCCTCGCTCGCCGGCGTGCGCGCCGCGCTCGAGAGCGTCAGGACGCCTGTCGACGGGGAAGCGCTCGGCCTGGGGCTGTGGGGGATCGACTACGAGCGGCGCGCCGTCACGCTCTGGGGGTCGTCGGATCGCATCCACGTGGACACGTCCACGATCACCGACATTCCCCTGGCGTGGGGCTCCGAATGGGTCGCCGTCGAGGCGATCACCCGCGGCTCGGTCGTCGAATGGGACCCGCGGACTTACGCGAGCCGCTGGCGCTCCGTGCGCGGCATCCCGCTCGTCTGGACCGGTCCCGGACAGCGCGAGCGCATCCTCGTCGGCTCCGTGACGCTGACCAGTACCCGCCCGCACGGCAGCTCGGTCTTCGAAGTCGCCGAAGAGCAGGCCCCAGGCATACGCAAGACGATCGACGCCGCCCTCCATGACCAGCTCGTGAGACTCTGGGACTGAGTTCCGTACGAGACGAGGCCTAGACTCTGAGACGTGACCAGCCCGCTCGACGACACCAATCCTCATGGCATCCGGGTGGTCGCCGATCGTGCCCCGCTGCGTGAAGAGGCGCGGTTGGCGTTCGCGAAGGGTTCTCGCAAGGCCACCGACGGAATCAAGCGCTTGACCCAGCCGCGGCGCGGCGGCACCGCGCCCGCCGCCAAGCCGGCCAAGTAGACCTCCTCAGCGGCCGACTTAGACTGGCCGTGTGGCTCTCGCGCTGACTCTGCTGGAGGACGTGCGGTGGCGGGGAGCGACCGTCGCCGGCGACCGCCCGCGCGCGCTGCTGGCGGCGCTCGGCACCAGCGGCGGCCGCGCGATCTCCGACGAGCGGCTGATCGCGCTCGTCTGGGGCGAGGACGCGCCGGCCAACGCCACGAAGAGCCTGCAGGTCCTGGTGTCGCGCACGCGCGCGGCGTGCGGCGCCGACGCGATCGTCCGCGACGCCGGCGGGTACCGCCTCGGCGTCGGGCCGGCGGACGTCGACAGCGGTCGGCTCGCCGCGCTGGTGGCCGCCGCGGCCGCGGCGCTGGACGACGATCCGGCGCGCGCACACGCGCTCGCGTGCGAGGCGCTGGCGCTGGGCGGCGACGGCGCGGGGATGGAGGCGAGCCGCGGGGCGGCGGACGGCCGCGCGAGGACGAGCGGCGGCGCGGCGAACGGCGACGGCGCGCTGCTCGCCGCGATCCGGCGCGACGCCGCCGCGCACGCCGCCACCGCGCGGACCGTCCGGGCCCGCGCGGACAGCCGCCTCGGCGCCCACGCCGACGCGCTGCCCGCCCTCGAGCAGGCGCACGCCGCGGACCCCGACGACGAGTCGCTGCTCGCCGACCTGCTGCGCAGCGAAGCGGTGGTGCGCGGGCCGGGCGCCGCGCTCGAGCGCTACGAGCGTCACCGCCGCGCCCTGCGCGACCGGCTCGGGACCAGCCCCGGCGAGCGCCTGCAGCGCGCCCAGCGCGACCTGCTCGCGCTCGACCACCCGGAGCGCACCGGTGTCCGCTTCGACGCCACGTCGCTGCTCGGCCGCGACGCCGACATCGACGCGCTGCGCGGCCTGCTCGCCGGCTCGCGCGTCGTCTCGATCGTGGGCGCGGGCGGCCTCGGCAAGACGCGCCTCGCGCACGTGCTCGCGCGCGACCCGACCCAGCCGCGCGTGCACGTCGTCGAGCTCGTCGGCGTCACCGCGCCCGAGGACGTCGTCGCCGAAGTCGGCTCCGTCCTCGGCGTGCGCGACTCGGTCAGCACCCGCCGCGTGCTCACGCCCGAGCAGCGCGCGGACCTGCGCGGCCGCATCGCGCAGCGGCTGGCCCAGTCGCCGAGCCTGCTCGTGCTGGACAACTGCGAGCACCTCGTCCGCGCCGTCGCCGAGCTGGTCGCGTTCCTGATCTCGACCACCGCGGACCTCCGGGTCCTGACCACCAGCCGCGCGCCGCTGGCGATCGCCGCCGAGCGCGTCTACCTGCTCGGCCAGCTCGACGTCGAGGACGCGGCGCGCCTGTTCGACGAGCGCGCGCTCGCCGCGCGCCCGGGCGCGCGACTCGACGCCGAGGTCGTCCGCCGCATCGTCACCCGGCTCGACGGCCTGCCGCTGGCGATCGAGCTCGCGGCGGCCAAGGTCCGCGCGATGGCGGTAGAGGAGATCGACCGCCGCCTCGAGGACCGGTTCGCGCTCCTGCGCGGCGGCGACCGCAGCGCGCCCGACCGCCACCAGACGCTGCTGGCGGTGATCGACTGGTCCTGGAACCTGCTCGACGCCGCCGAGCGGCGCGCGCTGCGCCGGCTGGCGCTGTTCAACGACGGGTTCACGCTCGACGCGGCCGACGCGGTGCTCGGCGGCGGCGCGCTGGACGCCGTCCAAGGCCTCGTCGACCAGTCGCTGCTGAACGTGCGCGAGACGCCCGCGGGCGTCCGCTACCGGATGCTCGAGACCGTCCGCGAGTTCGGCCGCATGCGGCTCGCCGACGCCGGCGAGGAGGCCGACGCGCTCGCCGCCCGCCGCCGCTGGGCGACCGCCTACGCGCACCACCACGGCCCGCGCCTCGGCGGTCCCGACCAGTTCGCGACGATCGACGCCGTCGCCGCGGAGGAGACCAACCTCGCCGACGAGCTGCGCGACGCGCTCGCCGACGGCGACCGGGACGCGCTGGCGCAGCTGCTGCTCGCGCTCGGGCTCCTGTGGACCATGCGCGGCGAGCACGCGCGCCTGCTGGTGCTCGCCGGCGCGATCGGCGACGCGGTCGCCGACTGGACGCCGCCGCCGGAGCACGCGGACGCCGCGCGCGTCGCGATGGCGGTCACGCTCATCAACGCGACGATGGTCAACGAGGAGCGGGTGGCGGGCGTTCGCGGCCTCCTGCGGCGGCTCGGCCCGGGCGCCGAGCCGCGCACCGCCGGGCTGGTCCGGACCGTGCTCGCCTACGACCCCGAGGACCCGGCCGCGCTCGACGGGCGGCTCGAGCGCATGGCCGAGGACCCCGACCCGCACGTCGCGCGCCCCGCGCGCCAGTGGCTCGGCCACGTGCGCGAGAACGGCGGCGACCCCGCGCGCGCGATCGAAGCGTCCGAGGCCGCGCTCGCGCTGACCGGCGCCGAGGACGGCCCGTGGGCGCCCGCGATCCTGCGGACCCAGATCGCCCAGCTGGCCGCGCACCTCGGCGACCGCGCCCGCGCGGAGCGGCTCGCCCGCCGCGCGCTGCCGGTGATGCAGCGCCTCGGCGCTCGCGACGACGAGGTGCAGCTGCGCTCGCTGCTCGTGCTGTGCGCGATCGCCGACGGGCGCCTGGCCGACGCCGGCGCCGAGCTCGACCGGATCGGCCGGCTTCAGGACGACGCGATCTTCGGCGGCATCGGCGTCCGGAGCATCGGCCGCGCGGAGCTCACGCTCGCCCGCGGCGACCGCTCCGCCGGCCTCGCGGCCTACCGGGACTGCGTGCACGCGATGCATGAGCTGCGCTTCCCCGGGCTGCCCGCGACCGGCGTGGAGCCGTGGATCCTGTTCGGCGAGGCGGCCGCGCTGACCGCGCACGCGCACCACGCGACGGCGCCCGACGAGCCGTACGGCGCCGCCCTGTTCGCCACCTGCCACGAGCGCGCGCTGCGGCTGCTCGTCCCCGACGACCCGCACCTGGACTGCCCGGTCGCCGGGCTCGCGCTGTTCGGCCTCGGCGCCTGGGGCCTGCTGCGCGACGCGGCGCCGCCGGAGGACGCCGTCGCACTGCTGGTGCTGGCCGACCGGTTCGGCTACAACCGCACGATCCCGACGATGGCGTGGGAGCGCATCGAGCCGCACGCGCACGCCCGCGCGCCCGGCCGGATCGACGCGCTGCGCGCGGGCTACGGGGACCGCCGCCCGCGCGCGCTGCTCGGCGAGGCGCGCGAGCGGCTCGCCCGCTACAGGTGACGCCGGTAGCTGCGCACCGACAGCGGCGCGAAGACCCCGATCACCACCAGCCCCGCGAGCACCGTCCAGCCGACCTCCGCGCTGACCGTCGAGTGGTTGGCCAGATCGCGCGTGGCGGACACCAGGTGCGAGACCGGGTTGACCTTCACGAACGTCTGCAGCCAGCCGGGCAACGTCTCCACCGGCACGAACGCGTTCGACAGGAACGTCAGCGGGAACAGGATCATCATCGAGAAGCCCTGGACGCTGCGGGCGGTGCGGGCGATCGTGCCGATCCAGGTGAAGATCCACGCCATCGACCAGCCGGTGAAGATCGCCAGGACGATCGCCGCCAGCACGCCGAGGACGCCGCCGCCCGGCCGGTAGCCCATCACGATCCCGGTCAGGAACGTCAGGCTGGCCGCGATCAGGTAGCGGACGACGTCGGCGACCATCGGCCCGGCGAGCGGAGCGATGCGGGCGATCGGCAGCGACTTGAAGCGGTCGAACACGCCCTTGTCCATGTCCTCGCGCAGCTGGACGCCGGTCGCCATGCACGTCGTCAGCACGGTCTGGGCGACGATGCCCGGGATCATCAGCGGCAGGTAGTCCTTGACGCTGCCGGAGATCGCGCCGCCGAAGATGTAGGCGAACATCGCCGTGAACAGCAGCGGCTGGATCGTGACGTCGAAGAACTGCTCCGGGTTGCGGCGCATCTTCTTCAGCGCGCGCCACGCCATCGAGAACGTCTGGACGAGCGTCTCGGCGGGGCTCGGGTGCGCCCGGGTCCGCGCGACGGCGGCGGCCGGGTCGACGGGAGCGATCACGCTCATGCGGGCACCTCCACGGCGGGCTCCTCGGCCTGGCCGGTGTCGTGCCCGGTGAGCGCGAGGAAGACTTCGTCGAGCGTCGGCTTGGCGACGCTGACCGAGACGATGCCGACGCCGGCCTGACGCAGGCCGATCAGGACGTCGGCGGCGCGGTCGGCGACGTCGAGCGCGACGTTCATGCGTCCGGACTCGGGCGTCAGGACCGGATCGATCCCGACGACGCTGCGCACGATGTCGCGCGCCAGCGCCTGGTCGGCCCCGTCGTCGAGCTGCAGCTGCAGCGTCGAGTCGCCGACGGACTCCTTGAGCTCGTCCGGCGTGCCCTGCGCGACCTTGCGGCCGCGGTCGATGACCGCGATCCGATCGGCGAGCTGGTCGGCCTCGTCGAGGTACTGGGTGGTGAGCAGGACCGTGCAGCCGTCGGTGACCAGGCCGCGGATCGTGTCCCACATCTGGCCGCGCGTGCGCGGGTCCAGGCCGGTGGTCGGCTCGTCGAGGAAGATCAGCGGGGGACGCGTGATCAGGCTGGCCGCCAGGTCCAGGCGCCGGCGCATGCCGCCGGAGAACTGCGCGAGCGGGCGGTCCGCCGCCTCCTCGAGACCGAACTGCCCGAGCAGCATCGTGGCGGTGGCGCGCGCGTCGGCGGGGCGCAGGCCCTGGAGGCGGCCGAAGAGCCACAGGTTCTCGGTGGCGGTGAGGTCGTCGTCGACCGAGGCGTACTGCCCGGTCACGCCCACCAGTTGGCGGACGCGGTGCGGCTCGCGCGCGACGTCGACGCCGAAGATCGACGCCTGCCCGGCGTCGATCGACAGCAGGGTCGCGAGCATCCGCAGCATGGTGGTCTTGCCGGCGCCGTTGGGGCCGAGGACGCCGAAGATCTCGCCGCGGTGGACTTCGAGGTCGATGCCGTCGACGGCGCGGAAGTCCCCGAACGTCTTGACGAGGCCGGCGGCGTGGACGGCCGTGTGGTTGCTGCTGTTCGTCACGGCGGTAACGGTGAACGATCCCGGTTTCAAGGCGCCTACACGGCGGTTCCGTATGATCGCCCGGCGTGCGCGTGGTCGTCACCGCCCGCGCCTGAGCAGCGCCACGAAGTCCCCGACCGGGCCGAGGTGGGCGAGCTTGTCGGGGTTGACGATGCCGCCGATGCTGACGATCTCGTCGCCCGCGACGTCGAGCGCGCAGACGCCGACCAGCCGCTCCTGCTCGTCCAGGAACAGCGCGCCCGGACCGCCGTTGACCTCGACCAGGCGCAGCGACAGGCCCGGCGTGCGCGCCGTCCGCTGCAGCCAGGTGACGAGCGCCCGGGCGACGCGCGTGCGCCCGCGCAGCGACCGCGCCAGGGCCGGCACCTTGCCGCCGCCGTCCCCGGTCAGCTCCACGTCGTGCGCCAGCAGCGCCTCCAGGCCAGCGAGGTCGCCCGCCTGGGCGGCGGCGAAGAACCGCCGCGCCAGCTCCTCGCGCTGCTGGCGCGTCGTCTCGAAGCGCGGGCGGCGCTGGGCCACGTGGCGCCGGGCGCGCGACGCGAGCTGGCGCACGGCCGGCTCGCTCTTGCCCAGGATCCCCGCGACCTCCGGGTAGCCGTAGTCGAACACGTCGTGCAGCAACAGCACGGCCCGCTGCTCGGGCGACAGGCGCTCGAGCAGCGCCAGCAGGGCCACCGACAGCGAGTCCGACAGCTCGGCGTGCGCGGCCGGGTCGTCGTCACCGTCGGTGAGGATCGGCTCCGGCAGCCACTCGCCGACGTAGCGCTCGCGGCGCGCGCGGGCGGAGCGCAGCTCGTTGATCGCCAGCCGCGTGGTGATGGTGGCGACGTACGCGCGCGGGGACGCGATCCGCTCGCCGGCCTCGAGCGCGCCGTGCACGCGCAGCAGCGCTTCCTGCACCACGTCCTCGGCCTCGGCCACGCTGCCGAGCATCCGGTAGCCGATCGCGAACGCGGTCGGGCGCAGCTCGTCGAGCAGCTGCTCGCGGTCGGTCATGCCGTCAGCGCCCGCCGCCACGTGGGATGCGCCGGGCTCCAGGCCAGCTCCCGCTTGGCCTTCGCGTTCGACGCACCGCGGATCTCGGTCATCATCACGACGCCCGCCTCGCCCGCGAACAGCCGCCCGACGAACCGCGGGACACGCCAGGGCTTCTTGCCGCCGAGCTGGTGCGCCAGCTCCGGCAGCCACTCGGCGACCCGGGCGGGGTCGTCGTCGACCACGTTGTAGACGCCGCGCCGGCCGTGCTCGATCGCCGCCAGCGTCGCGTCCGCCGCGTCGTCGACGTGCACGAACGACCACACCGCGCCGCCGTCGCCGACGACCGGGAACTTGCGCCGGCGGATCAGCTCCGGCAGCTCCTCGCCGGGCGCCATCGACGTGCCCGGGCCGTAGAACCAGCCGTAGCGCAGCACGATGCCCTCGGTCCACGTCGCGCCGAGCACCGCCTCCTCGAGGTGGCGCAGCGCCGCCACGTTGGCGCGCAGATCGGGCACCGGGTCGGCGTCGTACGGATCCTCCTCGTGCTTGACCGGCCCGCCGGTGCGCCCGTAGGCGGCGATGTGGCTCTGGGCCACGAACGTGCGCACGCCGACGGCCTGCGCGGCCGAGAGCAGGTGGTCCGTGCCTTCGGTCCGCAGCCGGTTGGTGGCCGCGAAGCCGCGCTCCATGTGGCGCGTGTCGAGCGGGCCGATCGCGGTCAGCTGGTGGACAAGCGCGTCCGGCCGCGCCCGGGCGACCGCGTCGGCGACCTGCTCGGGGTCGAGCGCGTCGGCGACCACCGGGACGGCGCCCAGATCCTCCAACATCCCGCGCTTGGACTCGCTGCGCGTCATGCCGAAGACTTCGTGGCCGGACGCGACCAAGCGGGTCACCAGCGGCCGGCCGATCGCTCCTGTGGCTCCCGCGACGAACACTTTCATCGCCAGACTCCTTGCTCGAACGTCATCTACCCGGAGGACGCGACGACCACCCCGGTTGTGACACCCGACTTCGACCTCGCCGCCGCCGCGCACGCGCCCGCCGCCGATGTGCTCGCGCGCCTCGGCAGCGGCGCGGACGGGCTGACCGCGGCTGAGGCGGCGACACGGCTGGCCGCCGGCGGCCCGAACGTGCTCGGCCAGCGGCGCGTGACCGCGCTCGGGATCCTCGGCTCCCAGCTGCGCAACCCGCTGCTGATCCTGCTCCTGAGCGCGGCCGCCGTGTCCGGTCTCACGGGCGACCCGACCGACGCGGTGATCATCGGCGTGATCGTCACGCTCAGCGTCGGGCTGGGGTTCGTCAACGAGTACCGCTCGGCGCGCGCGGTCGCGGCGCTGCACGCCGACATCCGCTACCAGGCGATCGTGACGCGCGACGGGACGCGCGCGCGGATCGACGTCACCGCCCTCGTGCCCGGCGACGTGGTCGCGCTGCACGTCGGCGACGTCGTGCCCGCCGACCTGCGGCTGCTGGAGGCCGGCGGGCTCGAGTGCGACGAGAGCGTGCTGACCGGGGAGTCGCTGCCCGCGGTCAAGTCGCCCGCGCCCGCGCCGGACGCCGACTCGCCGGTCGATCTGCCGTCGTGCGCGTTCATGGGCACGGTCGTGCACCAGGGCTCCGGGACCGGCGTCGTCGTGGCGACCGGCGGGCGGACGGCGTTCGGGCGGATCGCGGCCGGGCTCGGCGAACGGCCCGCGGAGACCGCGTTCCAGGCGGGGCTGCGGTCGTTCTCGGGGCTGCTGGTGCAGGTCGCCGCGGTGCTGACGATCGGCATCTTCGCCGTCAACGTGATCCTCGACCGGCCGCTGATCGACGCGCTGCTATTCAGCCTGGCGATCGCGATCGGCATCACGCCCCAGCTGCTCCCGGCGATCGTCTCCGTGAGCCTGTCCACCGGCTCACGCGCGCTGGCCCGCAAGCGCGTGCTGGTCAAGCGGCTGGTGACGATCGAGGACCTCGGCAACATCGAGCTGCTGTTCACGGACAAGACCGGGACGCTGACCGAGGGCGCGATCACGTTCGCGCGCGCGCTCGACGCGTCCGGGCAGCCCGCGGACGCCCCGCTGGCGCTCGGGCTCGTCTGCACCGAGCCCGACGGCCCGGTCGGCGCCAGCGCGCTGGACGCGGCGCTGCGCGCGGCGACGACGACGCCGGCCGGCTACGAGCGGCTCGGGAGCCTGCCGTTCGACCACGAGCGCCAGCTGGCCAGCGTTGTGGCGCAGTGCGACGGCGAGACGCTGCTGGTGACCAAGGGCGCGCCGGAGGCGGTGCTGGCGCGCTGCGCCGAGGTGCCCGGCGCCGCCCGCCGCGTCCTCGACGAGCTGTTCGCCGACGGCGCGCGCGTGATCGCGGTCGCGACGCGGCCCGCGCCGGGGCTGACGAGCCCGCGGGCGGAGGACGAGCGCGACCTGGCGCTCACCGGCTTCCTGACGTTCGTCGACCGCCCGAAGGCCGACGCGGGCGCGTCGATCGCCAAGCTCGAGCGGCTCGGCGTGCGCGTGAAGATCATCACGGGCGACAACGGCGCGGTCGCGGCCAAGGTCTGCCGCGATATCGGCGTGCCGGTGTCCGCCGTGCGCACCGGGGCGGAGCTGGACGCGCTGGACGACGCGGCGCTGCTGGCCGCGATCCCCGACACGACCGTGTTCGCGCGCGTGAGCCCGGAGCAGAAGTCACGCGTGATCAAGGTCGCGCGCAAGCAGGCGACCGACGTGGCGTTCCTGGGCGACGGGGTCAACGACGCGGTCGCGCTGCACGCCGCGGACGTCGGGATCTCGGTCGACTCGGCCACCGACGTCGCCAAGGACGCGGCCGACATCGTCCTGCTCGACAAGGACCTCGGCGTGCTCGCCGACGGCGTGATGGAGGGGCGCCGGATCTTCGCCAACACCATGAAGTACGTGCTGATGGCGACGTCGTCGAACTTCGGCAACATGGTCAGCGCCGCCGGCGCGTCCCTGTTTCTGACGTTCCTGCCGATGCTGCCGTCGCAGGTGCTGCTCAACAACCTGCTCTACGACGTCGGCCAGCTCGCGATCCCCGGCGACCGCGTCGACCCCGAGGCGCTGACGCGGCCCGCGGCGTGGGACATCGGGTTCGTGCGCCGCTTCATGGCGACGTTCGGGCCGGTCAGCTCGATCTTCGACTTCCTGACGTTCTTCGTGCTGCTGGTCGTGCTCGGCGCGGGGCACGACGAGTTCCGCACCGGCTGGTTCGTGGAGTCGCTCGCGACCCAGACCCTGGTCGTGTACGTGATCCGCACGCGGCGCGTGCCGTTCTTCACCAGCCGGCCGAGCCCGCCGATGGCGATCCTGCCGGTCGCGTGCGCGGCGCTCGGCGCGCTGCTGCCGATCACGCCGCTGGCGGACGACCTCGGCTTCACCACGCTGCCGCTGGGCTTCTTCGCGCTGCTGGTGGTGATGACGGCGGCGTACCTGGTCCTGGTGGAGCTCGTCAAGCGCCGCTTCTACGCCGCGCAGGCGGGACGGCCGCACGTGCCGCTGCCGCTGCACCGGCCGCGGCACGTGCGTCACGTGCGCCGGCGCGCGGCGCACTTCCGGCACTGACTACGCGCACGCCGCGGCGCGAGCGAGGAGCAGCTCCCGTTCCGGGCCGTTCGCGCACTGGCCGGCCGCGCGCTCGAACTCGGCGCGCGCCTCGGCGGTCCGGCCGAGGCGGACGAGCAGGTCGGCGCGCACGCTCGGCAGCAGGTGGTAGCCGCGCAGCGCGGGCTCCTCCGCCAGCGCGTCGACCAGCTCCAGGCCGGCCTCCGGTCCGAACGCCATCGTCACCGCGACCGCGCGGTTGAGCTCGACCACCGGGGACCCGGTGAGCGCCGCCAGCGCGTCGTAGAGCGCGACGATCCGCGGCCAGTCGGTCCGCTCGACGCTGGGCGCCCGCGCGTGGCAGGCGGCGATCGCGGCCTGCAGCGCGTACGGGCCGAGCGCGCCGCTGAGGGCTTCGGCGCGCCCCAGCGCGGCCAGGCCGCGCTGCACGAGCAGCTGGTCCCAGCGGGCGCGGTCCTGGTCGGCGAGCAGGACGGGCTCGCCGCGCGGCCCGACCCGCGCCCGCAGCCGCGACGCCTGCAGCTCCAGCAGCGCCAGCAGGCCGTGGACCTCGCCCTCGCGCGGCAGCAGCCCCGCCAGCACGCGCGCGAGCCGCAGCGCGTCCGCGCACAGCGCCGGCCGCGTCCACTGCTCGCCGCCGGTCGCGGCGTAGCCCTCGTTGAAGATCAGGTAGATGACCTCGAGCACGGCGGACAGGCGGCCGGCGAGCTCGTCGCGGCCGGGCACCTCGAACGGCACCCGCGCCTCGCCCAGCGTCCGCTTGGCGCGCACGATCCGCTGCGCGACCGTCCCCTCGGAGACCAGGAACGCGTGCGCGATCTCGGGCGTCGACAGGCCGCCGAGCAGCCGCAGCGTGAGCGCCACCCGGGCGTCGCGCGACAGGACCGGATGGCAGGTCATGAAGATCAGCCGCAGCAGGTCGTCCTCCAGCTCGTCCACCTGGTCGGCCAGGTCGAGCTGCTGCAGCGTCTGGAGCTCGCGCGCGATCAGCTCCTGCTTGCGCTCGAGCGTGACGCGGCGGCGCAGCGCGTCGATCCCGCGGCGCCGGGCCGTCGCCATCAGCCACGCGCCGGGGTTGTCCGGGACGCCGTCGCGCGGCCACTGCTCGAGCGCGGCGACGAGCGCGTCCTGGGCGAGGTCCTCGGCCACGGCCACGTCGCGGACGATCCGGGTCAGCCCGGCGATCAGCCGGGCCGACTCGATCCGCCAGACGGCGTCGATCGTCCGCTGCGTGGCGGTCGGGCTCACCGGCGCTCGGCGACCTGGTCGCGCAGGCGCTGCTCGGTGTCGCGCAGCTCGGGCGTGAGCTCGGCGCCGAAGTCCTCGGCGTCGAAGACCTGGCGCAGCTCGATCTGGACGCCACCGTCGAACGGCGCGCGCTTGAGCCACTCGAGCGCCTCGTCGCGCGACGCGCACTCCCAGATCCAGAAGCCCGCGATCAGCTCCTTGGCCTCGGTGAACGGGCCGTCGATCACGGTCCGGTCGCGGCCGTCGAAGCGGACGCGGAGCCCCTTGGAGCTCGGGTGCAGGCCGTCGCCCGCCAGCATCACGCCCGCCTTCACGAGCTCCTCGTTGTACTTCGTCATCGCTTCCAGCTCGGCCGTGCTGGGCATCGCGCCCGCCTCGGACTCGGGGCTGGCCGGGACGATAACCATGAAACGCATCACTGCCTCCTGCTCGGTGGTGGCTTTCAGTGACGCGTCGAACGGCGGCGACCGGGATCGACACGAGCTGGATTCGTTGTCAGAAAACGAACCTTCGTGGCGCTACGCGCCCTCCACCACCGCGATCCGGCCGGCCCGGGCCGCGCGGCGCAGCGCGTCGTAGTCGGCCTCGGCGACGTCCGCGTAGGCGCGCGCGAACGTGACCACCGCGCTCGCGAACGGCGCGCCGGACCCGAGGTACCCGGCGATCAGCGCCGGGTGGGCCGAGCGCGCGTGCGCGCGGGCCAGCGTCCCGCCGCACACCTGCGCGTAGCCGGTGAACCAGCTCGCGCTGCGCTCCAGCTCGACCGACGCCTTCATGTCGCGGAACTGGCGCACGTAGAAGTCGCCGTCGGGGAGCGAGACCCAGCCCAGGAACGGGTCGCTGACCGTCTGCATCATGCGCTGGCCGTCGACCACGCGCTTGGCGCACGAGCCCGCGACGCCGCCGATGTGCGGGGCCAGCACGGAGTCGACCGCCTGCTTGACCTGCAAGAAGAGCGGCGCGCCGCCGGCGTCGGCGACGAACAGCGCCACGTACGCCTGCAGCCCGACGCTGCCGACGCCCACGACCTTGAGCACGACGTCCTGCAGGTGGTAGCCGGTCAGCACGTGGGCGATGTGGGGCGGGAGCGACCGCTCGTAGTGCTCCAGGAACGGGCCGACGCGCTCGAACGCGTCGGGGATGTGCTGGATCAGCGGCGGGTCCTCGCCGATCCGAAGCTCGCCGCCCTCCTCGACCACCCCGAGCTTGTCCAGCGCCTGCTCGCTGGTGCGCCGGCGCGCGCGCCGCTCCACGCGGGCGACGCCCTTGCGGGCGCGCTCGCCGTAGCCGGCGGCGATCTGCGCGAGCGTCTCGAGCTCCACGCGCGTGTAGAAGACCTCGAGCGGCGACTGCTCGGAGAGGTCGTCCATCACGCGCCGATACTCGCTCACGCACGCCTCGGTGACCGCGGCCGCCTGGTCCTCGCGCAGGCCGACGTCGCGCGCGGCGATCACGAAGCTCGCCGCCAGGCGCTTGACGTCCCACTCCCACGGGCCGGGCTGGGTCTCGTCGAAGTCGTTGACGTCGAACACGACGCGCCGCTCGGGCGACGCGTAGGCGCCGAAGTTGAGCAGGTGCGCGTCGCCGCAGGCCTGGACGGTGATGCCGCTGACCGGCGTCGGCGCGAGGTCGGCGGCCATGACGGCGGCGGAGCCGCGGTAGAGCGCGAACGGCGACACCAGCATGCGGCCGTAGCGGACCGGGATCAGCTCGGCGATCCGGTTCGCGTCCTGTGCCCGCAGCAGCGCGAGCGGATCGCGGCCCGCGGGCAGGTCCAGCACGCCGTGCGAGCGCCGCGGCGCCAGCTTGCGCGCCTGCCGGCCGGCGTCGCGCAGCGCCTCCAGGTCACGACCCGCGGTGGGCGTGGGTGCGGGGGCCGGCGCCATGGCGCGACTCTACCCCGATCTCGCCGGTGAAGGATTCCCGTTAATTGCCGATAAACGTGGCGAACCGCGCTCGTCCACCCCGACCGGAATGGATCTGGTCACGACATCACGAGGCCCGCCGTGTCCAGCATCTCTTCACTTTCCCCGTCCAGAAGGCGGCTCGCCGCGTGGCTCGCGTTCGGCGCCGTCGGCCTGGCCAGCGGCGCCGTGTGGGCGACCGGCTTCGCCAGCGGCTCCGGCGCCAACGGCACCACTGCGATCTCGCCGGCGCTGACCAAAACCGCGCCGTCGACCGCCACGTCCGCGCTCTCGGGCACGGTCACCAAGGTCTCCGACCTCTCGTTCGACTGGGAGGGCCGCTGGGGCTCGATCGCCAGCGACACGGTGATGTTCAAGGTCGACCTGAGCGACGCCAAGTTCAACGGCAAGAAGTACAACGTCGCGCTGCTGCTCGCGAACACGTCCGCCATGAGCGGCTGGGCGTCGATGCAGCTCAAGATCGAGCGCGTCGACGTCGCCGCGAACGGCAGCTGCACGGCGTCCGCGTTCGACGGCACCCAGAACCCGGAGATCCTGAACTTCGACGACGAGGACGCGGGCGTCTACTGGAACGGGCTCGACGGCGAGGCCGTCTACTGCCTCGGCGTGAACACGGCGCACGGGGACGACGCCGACGGCACCTTCCTGCGCGCGGCGCAGGACACGGCGCCGACCGCGTTCCCGACCTTCATCACCACGGTCGACCGCGCCGAGTAGCGCGTGTCCCCCACCGTCCTGCTCGCCGACCCGGCCGTCCGCTTCGCGGGCGTCCGCGGCGAGCGGCGGCGGACGCGGGGACGACGGCGCGTCCGGCTGCCGTTCCGGCGGCTGCTCGCGGCGCTGGCGGTGCTGCTGGTGATCGGCGGGCTCGGCTACCTGCGCACGTGGCCGCCGCTCGCGACCGTGATGTCGGCCAGCATGACCCCGACGATCGACACGGGCGACATGGTCGTGCTCAAGCGGATCTCGCGGCCGCGAGTGGGCGACGTGGCCGCGGTCGCGGTGCCCGACGAGGCGCGCAGCCGCTTCGGGTACCCGCCGGTCGTGGTGCACCGGATCGTGCGGATCGGGCCGGACGGCGCGGTGACGACGAAGGGCGACGCACGCAAGGACCCCGACCCGTTCACGGTCCCCGCGTCCGCCGTGAGGACGAAAGTGGTCGTGGCGGTGCCGGCCGCGGGGCGCGTGCTCGCGTTCCTGACCAGCGGGCTCGGCCTGCTGTGGCTGGCCGCAGGTGGGCTGCTGCTGGGCGGGCTGCCGCTGCTCGAGCGCCGGCAGGACGCGCGCCGGCACGCCGAGGGCGAGCGGGACGCGCTGCAGGCGGCGCTGGCCTCGGTCGCGGAGGAGCTGCGCGCGAGCCGGCACGAGACGCAGGAGACGGCGGCCGCGCTCGCGGAGCTGCGCGAGCAGACGCGCGAAGAGGCACGGCTGGCGGCGCTCGACGAGCTGCGCCAGGCGCGGGAAGAGACGCGAGCGGCGACGCTCGACGAGGCGCGCGAGCAGGCACGGGCGGCGGCGCTCGACGAGCTGCGTGAGGCGCGTGAGCAGGCGCAACTGGTCGCGGCGGCGCTCGCGGAGCTGCCGGCGCTGATCGAGCGCGCGGTCGCCGACGCGGTCGCGGCCGCGCCGCGCCCGGCACCGCCGGCGCCGCCCGCAGCCGCGCCCTGGCAGGCAGCCCCGCATCCCCCGGCCGCGCCGCACGAGACCGCGCCGCATCCCCCGGCCGCGCCGCACGAGACCGCGACCGCGGCGCCCGCCGCGCCCCGCTTCGTCGCGACGTTCGCCGCGCCCGCGGCCTCGCGCTTCGTCCCCGCCTCCCAGTTCAAGCCGCGCACGCCCGACCTGCTGACCGTCCTCGCGCCCGCGGCGCGCTGGGACGCGCCGCCCGGGCACGACGAGCCGCTGCGGCGCCGCCGCTTCCCCGCCCGCGCCCCGGTTCCCGCCTCCCTGTAGCCTCCCGCCATGGGTCTGACGGAAGGCATCGAACGCAGCCAGGAGTTCCGCGTCGAGGGCGACCTGCTGACGGACGTGGACGGCACGCTGCCGCTGCCCGTGCTCTCGACGCCGGGCATGATCTCGATGATGGAGTGGGCCGCGACGGCGCTCGTGCGCCCCGAGCTGCCGCCCAACCACGCGACGGTCGGCTTCGAGGTCTGCGTCAAGCACGTCGGCGGCGCGCTCGAGGGCGCGCTGTGCACCGTCACCGCGCGCCTGCGCGAAGTGATCGAGGAGCGCAAGCTGCGCTTCGACGTCGAGGTCAAAGAGGGCGCGCGCACGATCGGCGTCGGCACGCACGAGCGGCGCGTGATCCCGGTGACCCGCTAGCCGCCGCGCAGCTCGGCGATCACCGCCGACGCCAGCCGCAGCCGCAGCGCGAGAATCCGCGCCAGGTCGCGCAGCATCGTGTGCGCCAGCTCGGGCTCGTGCTCGAGCAGGCGGTCGAACGCGGCGACGTCGAGCCGTACGACTTCGACGTCGGTCAGCGCGTCCAGCGTCGCCGAGCGCGGCCGCGCGTCGAAGAACGCCAGCTCGCCGAGCACCGACGGCGCGTCGATCGTCTTGAACGCGCCCTCGTCGCGCGGCAGCCGCACGCCGACCGTCCCCTCGGTCAGCAGGTAGAGCGCGCGGTCGAGCTCGCCGGCCTGGACGAGCGCGAGCCCGGCGCCCACGCGCCGGACCTCCGCGTGGGAGAAGATGGTCGCCCAGTCGGCGGCGGTCGCCGCCGGCATGAACATCAGGTCGGCCGAGTCCTCGTGGGCCTCCTCGGCGAACACGGTGAAGCCGCCGTCGTGCACGAGCGCAAGCTTAGGCGCAGAAGGCCAGCAGGCGCGCGAACTCGTCCTCGACCTCGCGCCGCACGGGTGCCGAGAGCGGCTCGAACGGCTCGAGCGTCCCGTCCGGCCGCCACGCGCCCGCGACCCGCCCGTCGACCAGGAACGTCCCGACCGACTGCGGCCGCTTGGTCGAGAAGACCCGTGGCCGGTGGCGCTCGGGCAGCACCCCGGCGCGCCGCGCGTGCACCAGCAGCAGCGCGTCCCAGGTGCCGAGGAAGCGCACCGGCGCGGGCGTGTCGGCGTCCGGAAGCGGCAGGCCGGGCAGGTCGACCAGCCCGCCGAACCGCCGCAGCGGCAGCCGCTCGAGCGCCGGGGTGACGTCCTTCAACCCCGCCCAGTTGGCGATCTCCGCCGGCGTCGCGGGCCCGAACCCGGTCAGATAGCGCGTGACCAGCCGGTCGAGCGCCTCGTCGGGACCCACGTCCGCCGGCCCCAGCCACGTCTCGGCCAGCCCGAACACGTCCGCCCGCCGCCGTTCCCACGTGCCCGAGGGCGGGACCCGCACCAGATCGAGCCCCAGGCCGACGTAGCGCGTCGCCTCCTTGCCGATCAGCGCCTCGATCTCCTTGCGCCGCAGCGGCCCGTCGCGCAGCGCCTCCCGCAGCGTCGCGGCCTCGGCCGAGTAGTCGGCCGGCCAGGCGGCGCGCCGCGCCGGGCCGGTCGCGACCGCCAGCGGCCAGTAGTCGGCGCGCGAGACCAGGTGGATCGTCCCGCGCATCAGCGTCGCCTGCACCGCACGCCGGGCCTCCAGCGCCTCCGTGACCGCCGCCCGCGGAAGCCCGGCGACGCGCGACCACAGCCCGACGTACATCGACGGCGCGTACTGCGCCTGCAGCGCGCCCATCGCGTCGAGCGCGTCCGGCACCGCCAGCGCGCGCCGCTCGAGCAGCCCCTGGCGGGCCAGCAGCGCGCGGTTGAGCTGTCGCTCGCTCAGCGCCGCGCGCATGCGACGATCGCCTCGACCACGGCGTCGTGCGGCAGCGCGGTCGAGTCGATGACCAGGTGGTACAGCGTCGGGTCCTTCGCGTCGCGCCCGTAGAAGTGGCGCACGTAGGCCTCGCGGGCGCGGTCGGAGTTCTTGCGCTGAGCCTCGGCGTCGTCGTGCTCGAGGCCCCGCAGCCGCATCGCCTGGGCGACGCGCCGCTCGCGCGGCCCGCCGAGGCGCACGTGCAGCGCGCCCGGCTCGTCCGCCAGGACGAGCGCGCCCGCGCGACCGAGGATCACCGCGCCACCCGCCGCGTGCTCGCGCAGCAGGCGCTCGGTCTCGCGCCGGTAGTCCTCGCCGGCCAGCACGCCGGACTGGACGAGCGCGCCCGCCAGCTCGGGCAGCAGCGCGAACGAGGAGACGAAGCGGCCGATCGCGTCGCCGAGCGACTCGTCGTGCGCGAGCGCTTCGTCGAGCGGCACCTGCAGGCGTTCGGCGACGCGCGCCGGGATCGCGCGGTCGAGGAACTCGACCCCGAGGCGCTGAGCGACGGCGGGGCCGATCTGGCTCCCGCCCGCCCCGTAGGAGGCGGAGATGGTGATGAGCGGCGGCAAGTGTCGGCAGGTTACCCGGACGGCGACGCTGCCACCCTTAGACGCGGTGCTCCGCCTCAGCGTCGTCGTCGCGGCCGCCGCCGTCTGCGCGGTCGCCGCCTTCCTGCTGCTGCGCGGCGGCGGGGACTCCAGCCCGCCGCGAAACGTCCCGCTGGTCGCCACGCCGGCCGG
>DATMGH010000175.1:0-7802 GCA_035555675.1 Solirubrobacter sp.
GTCGCGCGCTCACGCAACTCATCGCTGTACTTCTTCGGAGCAGCCATACGACAAACACCGTTCCTCTCCCCAGGACGAAATCCTGGCTTCGAGGTGTCCGTCAAACCCAGCCTGCCTCAGTCCGGCGGCCGGCGCGGCGGGAACGGGTGGTGCTCGAAGTCCGACGACCAGCCGCAGGTGCCCTCGTCGACGTGTAGGCAGCAGTGGTGGATCGTGACCCCGGCGTCGTCGAGCCAGACGAGGTGTGCGACCTCGCGGTGCAGCTGGGCGAGGAGCGCGTCGAAAGCGAAAGCCACTGCCTGCTTTGGCTCGTCGAGCTCGGCCGCCGCCGCCACCACCACGCCGGCGGCGGCAAGCGGCTGAACGTGGTCGGTCCAGCGGAGGCCCGCCGACCAGCCGACCCGCACCTGACGCCCGGCGTGCTCCGCACGCAGATCGCCGATCTCGTGGCCCGCGAATCCGGCACCGACCCGCAGGGTCACACCGCGCACGCGTGGGTCGCTGGAGATCAAGTTCTGGCCGCCCGGTGCGACGCCGTCCGGCCAGCCGGTATCGAGCAACGCATGGGCGAACTGCGCCGGCCGGGAGCGTCGGTGTTGCCCCAGAGGCCGATCAGCGTCCCGGCCGGTAGTGGGTTCTGTTCGGCGATCAGCGCGAGCAGTCGCGGGTAGCGGCGCTGCTCGTCGCCTTCCCAGTTCTCTTCGGCGATGGGGTGCTCCCGCCGCACTCGCTCGGCGGGCGGCAGGCTCGCGACCACGGCTTCCTCGTGGTCGCCGTCCGATACCTCCTCGTCGTAGCGATCTCGTAGAGCTCGGCCGCGGTGTAGACGTAGGTCTCGTCGAGGTGGCAGTCGCCGACGACGAGGCCGGGCACCGCGTCGGCGAGCGCGTCCGGGTTGACGAGCACGGCCTCGTACGCGGCGCGCCCGCGGCTGATGAGCCAAGACCGGAAGTCCTTGAACGAGCCATCGCTCATCTCGCCTTCGAGCGTGTAGCCCGCACCCCACACGTCCTGGCGCTCCGCGCGGTCCTGGAACGCGTACAGCAGCTGCGCGAAGGCGGCGAGCTCCTCGCGGCTCAGGGGCTCGAGCGCGGCACGCAGAGCATGCTCGTCGGGCGCGCGGTCGATGATCCCCCAGAACCGGTCGACGTCCACTGTGGGCGAAGCGTACTCAGGGAGTCCCAAGCTGAGCGGGGTCGACCGCTACTCGGCAAAGATGACCCGGGAAGCCGGCCATAGGTGAGCGAGTTTGGCTCTACGGCGCGGAGAGACCTGCAAGTCCCGACTTTCGAATCCGCAGGGCCGTTGTTCGAATCCAACCGGGGTGTTGCGTGCATGGGCTGCCGTGCCCGGCGGATCAACGTTCGGCCGAGATCTCCAGGAGCAGCCCACCGAGGCAGGAGAAGTAGAAGCCGTATCTGTCCCGGATAGGCCGCGGCGGACGCCCCACCTCGTGCCCGGATCGGGCGAGCCGTGCGTGGGCCGCGTCCACAGCGGCCGCCCCGTCCAGGAAGAAGCCGATGTGGAAGCCCTCGGGGTAGGCGACATCCGCTCCGTTCGCGCCCTTCAGCGTCGCAAGGACGAGGGTCAGGCCGTGGCCGTCCTCCAGGATCAGGATCGCGTCGGCCTTGCGATCGATCCGGACAAACCCGAGATCCCGGGTGAAGAACGTCTCGGCCTCGTCGAGATCCCTGACCGGCAGCGAGATGTGGTTCAGGTTCATGGATCGGAAGGTAGCAATAAGGCTGCGTCATGCAGATACTGCACCACGCAGTTACAATCGGACGATGGAGAAGCGATCTGACCTGATCGACGCGATCACCGACGAGAGTCGGCGGCACTACGCCGCCTACGTCCTGTTCAATCAGGCGCTCGCTGCGCGCTTGGCGCTCCACCCGTCCGATCTCCAGTGCCTCAGCCTGCTCTCGCTCGATGCCGAGCCGCGGACGATCGGCGACGTCGCCACGCTCACCGGATTGACTTCCGGGGCGGCGACGCGCCTGGTCGATCGCCTCGAGCACGCCGGGCTTGTCCGGCGGTTCCCTGACCAGCGGGATCGGCGTCGGATGTGGGTCGAGTTGACGCCGTCTTCCGAGATCGATGTCGCGGCGGCCTGGGACGGCCCGGGTCGGGCGTTCGCCAGCGTGCTCGACGGCTATCGGCGGGATGAGCTCACGGTCATCCTCGACTACCTGCGCCGCGCCGGCGATGTCGCCCGGGCCGAGACGGAGAGGCTCTCCTCGGTGGATGACGCTGGGGCCCTTGACCAGGGATCGAGGAGAGCCTAGTGCGAGCTCCTTCTACGACACCGGTGCGTAGCGACGGTGCAGCATCAGCGCGTTGCCCTCGGTGTCCTTGAAGAAGGCCATGTTGCAGACGCCGGTGTCGTGGTCGCCGCTGAACTCGACGCCACGCTCTTCCAGCTCCCGCCGCCCCGCGGCGACGTCGTCCACGCGCAGCGCCAGCGGCGCCGTGTGGGGGGCGAACTCCGTCCCCGTCTGCCGCGGATCGACGAGGTAGAGGGAGACGTTGCCGGTCTCGATCTCCGGCCACGAGTCGTCCCAGTTCGGGCTGTGGAGACGCAGCACGTCGCGGTAGAAGGCCTTGGCGCGGTCCATGTCCTGGACCGGAACCGAGACAAAGTCGGTGCGTTCGAACTTCATGCCTCGATTCTGCCCCGGCCGCCCTGCGCCGTCTTGAAAAAATGCGACAGATGCCGAACGAGATCGTTACCCCGCGCTCGGCGGGCCGCGTGACGGGCATGGTCCTCGTCGCCCCCGACCCGACGGTCGCCGACCTCGTCGACCAGCACTGGATCGTCACCTGGGACCGCCGCGGCGCGGCGCCCGTGCAGCGCGAGGTGCTGCCCGACCCCTGCGTCAACCTCACCGTCGAGCCCGCCGGGCGGTTCCTCTACGGCGTCGGCTCCGGGTACGGGGTCCGGGTGCTGGACGGCGCCGGGATGGCGCTCGGCACCAAGTTCCGACCTGGCGGCTTCTCCGGTATCTGGCCGGGGTCGGCGTCCGAGCTCAGCGGCCGGACGATGACGCTGCCCGCGGTGTTCGGCGCGGCCGGGACGGAGCTCGACGACGCCCTCGCCGCCGCCGCCGACATCGCCGGCGCGATCGCCACGGTGACCGCCTTCGTCGCGGCCCGGCGCCTGCCCGCCGACCCGCAGCGGCTGCTCGCCGTCGAGATCGCCGAGGCGATGCGCGGCGCCGGTCCCGGCGCCACCGTCAACGGGCTGGCCGCCGAGTTCGCGATCTCGCCGCGCACCCTCCAGCGCCTTTTCGCCCGGTACGTCGGCGCGGCTCCGAAGCAGGTGCTCCAGCGCTTCCGCCGCCAGCGGGCGGTCGACCGGCTCAGTGAGCCGGGCTGCTCTGACCTGGCCTGGATCGCCGCCGAGCTCGGATACGCCGACCAGTCACACCTCACGCGCGACTTCCGCGCGACCATCGGCCACCGCCCGGCGGCGCTGACGCGCCGGTTCTGACCGACGACACGGATCTCGCCCCGATTCAGGCGACGTGCTCGCGGCTTCAGCCCTTCTCGGGAAGCGGCGCGATGTCCGTCCGGTTGGCGAACGCCGTCAGCCGCTTCCAGTCGAAGCCGTTGCAGCGCAGCTCGACGCTGGCGATCCGGGCGCGGACCGGCAGCGCGTCCGGCGAGTCGTCCGGCAGGACGACGGGCGTGCGCTTGACGACGTCCTTGTACGTCCAGTCGTAGAGGCGCTGGCGGGTCTTCTTGCGGGTGTCGGCCGCGTACGTGACCACGACGGCGTTGTCGTTGAGCAGGAGGTGGTCGAGGTCGGACTGGGGCGGCAGGTTGTCCGCGTCCGGCTCGAAGAAGTTCGAGCTGGGATGCGACCACTCCGACTGCTCCTCCGGCAGCTCCTGCTTGACCTCGTCGCACTTGCCCGGCTTGGGCGTGGGGGCGGAGGCGACCTCCGTGGGCGTCGCGCTCGGGGTGGGGGCGGCGGCCGTGCTCTCCGGTGCTTCCTTTTCGCCGCCGCACGCGACGAGCGTGACGCAGACGGGAATCAGTACCAGCGTGAGCACACGCTGCGCGCGGCGCAAGGACAAGAGCATCTCCGTGGGTGTACGACAAGTCGAGACTGGCGGCTCATCGCGACCTCACGATAGCCGTGGCGAGGCCGGGACTTCGTCCCACAAAGCCGTCGGCGGGAGCGAGGCCCGACGGCGTCCCCCACCAGACGCACGCGCTCCGGTCCACCGCCGCGCGACGTCGCGCGGCGGCGGACCGCCGGTCACGTCACCCCTTCTTGCGCAGGACCTTCTTGGTCGCGCTCGCCTTGGACTTCAGCGTGCCCGCCTCCCACTTGACGCAGCGGATCTCCTCGCCGCCGCAGACGTAGCCCCAGCTCTTGCCGGTCGCGACGTTGCGGCCGGTCATCAGCCACGTGCCGTCCGCCCGCTGCTGCACCGTGCGGGTCGAGCTGCCGATCGGGCGGCCGCCGAAGCTCGCGCTGGTCACGAACTCGCCGCGCGTGGCGCCGTAGCGCTGCAGCAGGGTGACCTCCTCGACCGCGTCGCCGGTCAGCCCGAGGCAGTCGCCCTCGGGAGCCTCCGTCCACGAGCAGCTGAACGACTCGCCGGTGTTGAGCGTGCCGGTGGCGGTGATCACGCCCCGCTCGACCGCGGCGGCCGGTGCGGCGGCGGTGACGAAGGCCAGGGCGGTGGTGATGAGGAGCTTCTTCTTCATGCCCCTGAATCGGTGTGGCCAGCACGAGGGTGACGCGGGACAAGAAAAGTCACCATGAGCGTCACGAATCGCCCCGAGCGAACGACTCCAGACGATGACCGACCTCTTCTCCCCGCATCGTGAAGCCGTCGTGCGCTCGGTCGAGCGCCGCTTCGGGAGCCGTGAGCTGGCCGAGGACGCGGTCCAGGACGCGCTCGCGGCGGCGCTCGCGAGCGGCGAGACCCCGGCCAATCCGAAAGCGTGGCTGCACGTCGTCGCGCACCGCCGCGCCGTCGACGCGCTGCGCGGCGGGCGCGAGGCGCCGTACGCCACGCCGCCCGAGGTCGGCGCCGCCGCCGACCCCTTCGAGGTGCTCGCGCTGCGCGAGCGGGTGCGGTCGGTGCTCGGCGCGCTGCACGCGATCCCGCGCCGCCAGCGCGACGCGCTCGTGCTGCGGTCGTTCGAGGACAGCTCCTACGACGAGATCGGCGCGCGGCTCGAGGTCGGCCCCGACAACGCCAAGCAGCTCGTCTCGCGCGCGCGCCGCACGCTATGCACGGCGGTCGCGGCGGAAGCGCTCGACTGCGCGGCGGTCCGGAGCGAGCTCGAAGCGGCGGTGGCGCGCAGCGCCCGCGCGCCGGCGGTCGTGCGGCCGCACCTGCGCGCATGCCGCGAGTGTGCGCGCTGCCACGCCGATCTGCGCCGCGCGGCCCGCCGCCGGCGGCTGGGGGCGCTGGTCCCGGCGTCGCTGTTCGCGCGCCTGCCGGACCTCCTGCAGCGGTCGCTCGAGGTCACGGCCGGCACCGCGGCGGGCCGGGCCTGCGCGGGACTGTGCGTGGCGGCCGGCGCGTTCGCCACGCTCAGCGCCGAGGCGCCCGTGGTCAAGCAGCTCGCGCAAGCGCCGGTGGTGACCGTGCAGGCGACGCCCACGCCGTCGCCCGCCGCGCGCAAGCGACACAGGCCGCGCCGGACGCCGACGCCCGCGCCGACCCCGATCGCCACGCCGGTCCGGACGCCGGTCGCCACGCCGACGCCGCCACCGGCGGCGCCGGTCGCGACGCCCGCACCCTCGACGGCCGACCAGATCGTCGACGTGCAACCGGCGGAGGACGAGCACGCGCGGGCCGCGGCGGCCGCGGTGCACGAGCAGTTCGAGGCGTGCCGGCGCACGTCCGGGACGCCGGACGCGTGCCGGGAGGAGGCCCGCACGCAGCACGCCGAGCTCGCGGCGGAGCGCCGGGCGAGCGGGTAAGCTGCCCAACAAGGTCGTTGCGCGCAACGACCTTGTTGGGTATGGTTGGCACCGTGTCCGCCGTTCCCATGCCATCTCGCCGCCGCCGCGCCGCCGCCGCCGCGCGGCCGGTGGCGGTCTGGGGACCGGCACAGCGCACGCAGTTCCTGATCGAGATCGTGGGCGGCGTGACCAGGCTCGCCCGGATGCTGGGGGTGTCGCCGAGCCAGCCGTCGCGCTGGAAGGACGGCGTCGAGACGCCCAGCCCGGAGGTCGCGGAGAAGCTGCTCGACCTCGATCATGTCGTCGCGCTCGCGGTCCAGGCGTGGGCGCCGGAGATCGTGATGGACTGGATGACCACGGCGAACGGGTTCCTGGACGGGGCCCGCCCGGCCGACGTGCTGATGCAGCGGGGCGCGGCCGAGGTCGTCGACGCGCTCAAGGCCACGCTCAGCGGGGCGTACGCCTGACCCGGCGCGTTGCTGCTCTATCGCGTCTTCGCTCACGCCGCCGCCGCTCGCCCCGGGCAGCCCGGACACCCGCTGTACGTCCACCCCGCGCAGGGGCAGGGCCGGTGGGACAACCCGTCGGCGTACCTCGCCTGGTACCTGGCGTCCGAGCAGACCGGCGCGGTCGCCGAGGTGTTCGCGCACCTGTCCGTCTGGCGTGACGCGATGTTCGCGTTCCCGCAGATTCCGGGCGCCCGGCGCGCGCTGGGCGTCTACCGGCTGCCGGACGACCTGCCGTACGTCGACCTCGACGATCCCCAGGCGCTCCTCGACCGCGGGATGCGCCCCAGCCGGGTGATCGAGCGCAACCGCCCCTACACGCAGGCCAAGGCGCTCGAGGTCTACAACGAGCAGCGGTGGAGCGGCATCCGCTGGTGGTCGTTGCACCGTCCGCAGTGGCGGGTGTGGTGCCTGTGGGAGATCGCCCCTAGCTGCGAGGAGGTCCAGGAGCTCGACGTCACGCACGTGGCCGTCCGCGACGCGGCGAGCGCGCTGGCCAAGCCGATCGTCGAGTGAGCGCGACTTGGCGCCGCCCGAGGCGTTGCTGAGGTAACGACGTTCGCTACTCGGGCACCACGGTCGGCGTCGTCGTTCGGCTCGACCGAGCCCTCGCCCGTACTCGAACGCCGGGTTCTTCGTCGCGCCGTCGCTGAAGGCCGGCGAGCGGATCGGCAAGTCCTTCGGCGGCGATCCACCCGGGCGCATCGGCGTCGCGAGCCGGCACTGTTACGTCGCCGAGGCCATTCAGCCGAGACCGCGAGCGGCGCTCCGTCCCCGCGCGCACTGGCGAATCGCCGTCACGCTGCGGCACGGCGATCGGGAGCAGTGGGAGCGCGCGGCCGCCGAGCGGCTCGGCTGCTACGCCAAGTGATGCGGCCGCCCTTTGCGAGAATCGGGGCGTGACCGAGCGTGACCTGTTCGACCTGACCGGGATGGCCGCCGGCCGGACGCTGCTGCGGCAGGGCGCGTCGGTGCTGCGTTCACGCCGGAGATCGCCGCGCCGTACGCGTTCCTCGCGTCCCCGGCCGCGAGCTACGTGACCGGCTCGGTCCTCACCGTCGACGGCGGCGACACCGCCACCTAGTGTCCCGCGTCTGAAGTTGGTTGACGGGTAGCGCGCGGCAGGATCTCGTCGGCCGTCTTGGTCCAGGTGAAGGGCCTGCAGCGTTGGTTGTAGCCGTCGATGAACGCGCGGATCCTTCGACAGCGTCGGAGAACTCATCAACGCGATCCGCGCGTTGATGAGTTCTCCGACGCTGTCGAAGGATCCGCGCCGGATGGCTTGGCGGGTGATGATCCCGAAGAAGACCTCGACGAGGTTCAGCCAGGACCCCGAGGTGGGCGTGAAATGCAGCGTGATC
>DATMGH010000176.1:0-15546 GCA_035555675.1 Solirubrobacter sp.
TGGCCGCGGCGGCGATCGTCACCGCCGGCGCGGTCGAGGTCAAGCACGCGGCCAACCCGCGCGCGACCGAGCGCACCGCGGTCGCGCAGGTGACGCCCGCGCCGCCCGTCTCCACCCCGGTGCCGACCGCGATCGCCACGCAGCCGCCGATCCTGCACAGCTCCGCGCCGCAGCCGACCGCCGAGCGCAAGGTCAAGGCCGAGCGCACCCCGGCCGCGACGGCCACGCCGACCACGACCGCCACCGCTTCCCCGACCACCACGGCCACGGCCACGACCACGCCGGCCCCGGCCGCCGAGGGCCACGGCAGCGACACGACGGCGCTGCCGACCGACACGCTCGGCACCGCGCAGGCGGGCAGCGGCACCTACACGCCGCCGCCCACCGAGCCCGCGCCGTCCGGCCCGGTCCTGGCCTCGATTCCGCCGGCCGGCGAGCAGCCGACGCCGACGCCGGTCGTCACGACGCCGGAGGAGACCGCGACGCCCACGCCGCCGCCCGCGGTCACCCCCACGCCGACCCCGACGCCCACGACGACGCCGACCCCCACGGTCACCCCGTCGCCCTCGCCGGAGCAGACCCCGCCCGGCGGCGACGACCCGCCGCCGGCGCGTTAGCCGCCGAGCTCGAGCAGCCTGCGGTTCTCCGGCGTGTCCGGCAGCGTGCGGAACTCCTGCACGGTCTCGACGTACGTCTGGTCGAACGGCTTGCCGGAGACGTCGCGCCCCCGGCTGTGGTCGGTGTACCGCAGCGGCGCGTAGGTCTCGCGGTCGATCCACAGCTTCTGCTCGATCGCCGGCCCCCCGCGCTGCTCGGTCCAGCGCAGGACGTACGCGGGGCGCCCGTCGACCGTCGTCTCGCCCTCGAGCGTGACGGCGTCGCCCGCGCGCGCCGACTGCAGCAGCGCGACCGAGCGGAAGATGTCGCCGGCGACCATCGACGCGTCCGGCTCGCGCTCCACCTCGCCGGTCCGGCCGTCCCGGTGCGCCGTGCCCGCGCCCTTGGCGTAGACGTCCTCGTTGCCCTGGTCGTCGACCCAGCGCATCGCGTCGTCCCCGCGCACCCACACGCGGCGCGTGCCGTAGTGGTCGACCTCCCCGTCCGCCGCGCGCAGCTCGGCGGTCGACTGCGCGTAGAGGATGCCGTCGCCGACCGCCACGCTCGCACGGCGCAGGATCTCGCTCGCGCCCGGAGCCGAGGACGGGACGAGCACGAGCGCGGCGACGACCGTCCCCAGCGCGGGGACGGCGAGCCAGCGGCGGCGGCGCCGCGGCCGCCGCGGGAGCACCAGCGCGTCGAAGTCGGCGGCGCCGGCGAACTCGGCCTCCGTCACGGGGTTCGCGGCGCGAACGCGGTCGAGCACGGGGTCCATGTCAGATCCTCTCCGGGACGATGAAGGTGGCGGCGGGTGGGTTGTCCAGCGCGCGGCGCAGGCGAGCGCGGGCGCGGGACAGGCGGACGGCGAACGCGGCGGCGCTGCAGCCGGCCGCACGGGCGGCATCGGGGACCGACAGCCCCTCCCAGGCGACCAGGCAGATCGCTTCCCGGTCGCGCTCGTTGAGCGCCGCGAACGCGTGCGCCAGCCCGCGGTCGCCGCTGACCCGCTCGGCGGGGTCGCCGGACGTGGCGTCCGGCGCCAGTGTGCCGCGGCGCGCCGCCTTGCGGCGGTGGTTGGCCAGGACGTTGCGGGCGACGCCGTACAGCCACGGCAGCGGCTGTTCGACGCGGCGCGGCAACTTGCGCCAGGCGACCGCGAACGTCTCGGCGGCCAGGTCCTCGACGTCGTCGCGCGGCGCGCGGCGCGCGAAGTACGCGCACACCGCCGCATGGTGCTCCTCGTAGATCGCGCGGAAGCGCGCGTGCTCGGCGTTCACACCCGGCTTCTGTCGCGAGCGCCCCGCGCTTTACCGCCGCTCAGTGAATGCGCGCGCCGAGCGGGACGTCGGTGTCCGGCCCGAGCAGGATCACGTTCCCCTCCGGGTTGGACGCGCCGAGCGTCAGCACCTCACTGCGCACGGGCCCGATCTGGCGCGGCGGGAAGTTCACGACCGCGACCACGAGCCGGCCGAGCAGCTGCTCACGCGTGTAGTTCGTGATCTGCGCCGACGAGCGCTTCACCCCGATCTCGGCCCCGAAGTCGATCCGCAGCTTCCAGGCGGGCTTGCGTGCCTCCGGGAAGTCCTCCACCTCCACGATGCGCCCGACGCGCATGTCCACCGCGAGGAACTGGTCGAAGTCGATGGTCATGGACCCTCCGTGCCGAAACGAAAGCTGCGATACGGCGTCTTGAGCTGCCCGCTGGTGCCGACGTCGCTGGCCTTGCCCGCGCCCGCGTCCGGGTTCGCGAGCAGCAGCAGCTTGACGCCCTCGCGCTCCCCCGGCTGCGGGAGCAGGACCAGGCGGCCGTACATCCGCGGGTCGCGGCTGGCGCGGAACGCGAGCGAGTAGCCGGCGACCTTGTTGATCCGTGCCTTGCCCTCCTCCACCGGCTCGAGGCCGGGGAAGCGCTGCTTGAGCGTCACCAGCTCACGCGCGGCGACGATCGGCAGGATGCCGCCCACGTCCCCGTGGTAGGCCGGCAGCGTCAGCGGCTCGACGGTCATCGAGTCCAGCCCGGGACGCTCGATGCGCAGCAGCTCGTCCCCCTGCGCGGGGCGCTCGACGAACGAGGACGGCGCGCGCAGGTTGAACGCGATCGGCTGCGAGCGCACGAACCGGTTGCCGTCCGACGTCGCCCCGCCGGTCAGCGCCACGACGAGCGCGACCAGCGCCAGCGCGAGCACGCCGACCACCGCCCAGCGCACCGCGCGCGGGAGCGGCGCGAGCACCTCGCGCAGCGTGGGGCGGTGCTCAGGGGCGACGAGGGTCAATTGCCGATGCTGAAGAGCGCTTCGAGGTCGTGCTGGGAGAACACCTCGAACGCGACCATCGTGTGCGTGCGCTCGATGCCCTCGATCTCGGCGAAGCGGTACGTGACGACCTGCGCGACCTCCTCCGGGCTGCGCACGCGCAGGATCGCCACGAAGTCCCACTCACCGGTGACGCTGTAGGCCTCGGCGACGCCCTCGACGTCGGCGAGCTTGCCGCCGAGCTCGTGAATCGCCGTGCGTTCCGCCTCGATCAGGACGACCGCGTGCGTCATCGCAGGGTGTGCGTGTCGCCGGGCTCGAGCACCAGCACTTCGCTGAAGCCCGCGTTCTGGACGTCCTGCTTGAACGCCTGCGCGTCCGTCTCGATCGGCGGGAACGTGCCGTAGTGGATCGGGATCGTCTGAAACGGGTTGACGAACCGGACGGCGGTGACGGCGTCGAAGCGGTCCATCGTGTAGTGGCCGCCGATCGGGACCAGCGCCAGCTCGACCCGGTCGCCGCGGCCCGCGATCAGCTGCAGGTCGCTGAACAGCGCCGTGTCCCCGAGGTGGTAGATCAGGTGGCCGCCGTAGTGGATCAGCAGGCCGGCGGGCGTGTGCGGCGTGCCGTTGGGCGAGAGCGCGGTGTGCCAGGCGGGGACGAGCTTGACCCAGCCCCAGTCGAACGCGACCGTGCCGCCGAGGTTGGGGTCGCGGACGTTCTCGACGCCCTCGCCGGCGATCTCCGCGGCCAGCTCGACGATCGCCAGCACGGTCGCGCCCGTGCGCTTGGCGATCGCGACGGTGTCGCCGAGGTGGTCGCCGTGGCCGTGCGAGACCAGGATCACGTCGGCCGGCAGCTCGTCGGCGGTCGCGGCCGCCTTCGGGTTGCCGGTCAGGAACGGGTCGATCAGGACGTCCGCGCCGCCACCGGACAGGTGGAACGCGGAGTGACCCAGCCAGCGGACGTTCGCAGCCATCATGCCTCCTCGTGATCGAGTAGCTCGTGAGCCAGCTCGTAGCCGACGGCGACGCCGATCAGCATCGACACGCGCGTCTCCTCCGCGAGCAGCAGCCGGACGGCCTGCAGTCGATCCTCGATCTCGGCCTTGCCGGCCGCCTCGAGCACCTGCTGCTGGTGCGCCACGTCGAACCAGTTCGCCTCGTGCAGCGCCGCGTTGAGGATGCGCTGCAACGCGGGCGCGCTCGCCTCGACGACGCGCTGCGCCTCCGCGAGCCGGGCCGGGTCCGAGAGCGCCTGGACGGCGGCTTCGATCTCGGCGTCGTTGTATTCGCGGCGTGCGGCCACTGCCCGCCATGTTACGAGCGCGGCTCAGCGTTCGCGCAACCGCGCGAAAACCAGGCCGAGCACGATGCCGACGACGCCGCCCACCACGCCCGCGACGCCGCTCGCGTCCGTCGTCGCCAGCGGCAGCAGGACGAGCACCGCGGCGATCGCCAGCACGCCGAGCAGGTCGCTGTCGTCCTCGTGGCCGTGGCGGCGGCCGAGCACGTCGCGCATCGTCCACGCCGCCAGCAGGCCGAGCGCCGCGCCGTTGGCACCCAGCGCCAGGCCCTGGCCGGCGACGACGACCGCCACGTAGGCGCCGCCCGCGCCGGCGAGCAGGAACGTCAGCAGCACCGCCCACCAGCCGTGCCGGCGCTCGAGCAGCCAGCCGAAGAGCGCGATCGTGCCCACGGTGACCACCTCGTAGCCGGTCGCCTGGTAGGCGAACAGCGTCGTGACCGCGCGCCACGGCTCGTCGAACCCGGTGGCGAGCACGAAGTCCTCGATGTGCAGCAGCCCCGACTTCAGGCCGATCGTGACCACCACGGACGCCAGCACGATCGCCCAGACCGCCCAGGCCCGGCGGTCAGCCGCGATCCCGGGGATCTCACCGGGCCGCAGGCGCGGCAGCTGCGGCCGCGAACGGGCGCGCCGCGGGGTGCGGGGCACACCTCCGCGGTCCAGCTTCGGCGCGCGTTTCTGGATCCGCGTTCCGCAGTACGGGCACTCCGTGATGTACGGAGATACCTCTGCTCCGCAGCTCTTGCAGACGAGAAACAGGTCCGGGCCGCTCGACACCACCGCCAAGGATACGCCGCGGAGGGTCCCGCTTCGACCGCTTTAGGCGGTCGACGCCACGATGTCGGCCAGCAGCTCGGAGAAGTCGCGGTTCGCCTCGAACACCTTGCGCTGGCGATGGGCGCCGTCGCCGCGCTCGAGCAGGTCCAGCACGCCCTCCAGCTCGTCCGCCGCGCCAAGGTCCTGAGCGTGCTCGCGCAGCCGGTCGTAAAGCCGCCGGGCGAGCACCTTCGCCGCCACCCGCGAGCGGTCCGGCAGGTCGACCAGCTCGCCCTCGAGCCCGTGCCGCGACGCGAGCCACTTGTTCTCGTCGAGCATCTCGTACGGGTAGTCGCGCAGCTGCTTGCCGGCGTCGAAGTGCAGGCACAGCTCGCGCACCATCGCCTGGATCAGCGCCGCCAGCGCCAGCGTGTGCTCGACGTGGGTCTGTGCGTCCATCGCCCGGATCTCGACCGTGCCGAAGTTCGGGTGCGGGCGGACGTCGTACCAGAGCCAGGTGTAGTCCTCCATCACGCCGGCGTCGACCATGAAGCCGATGCGCCGCTCGTAGTCCTCCCAGCCGGCGTAATACGGCGGGATGCCCACACGCGGGAACTGCCGGAAGACCGGCATCCGCGTCGAGGCCAGCCCGGTGTCGTCCCCGCGCCAGTAGGGCGAGTTGGCGCTCAGCGCGAGCAGGATCGGCACGTGCACGCGCATCCCGTTGGCGACGTGGATCGCCTTCTCGCGGTCGTCGACGCCGACGTGCACGTGCAGGCCGAAGATCAGCTCCTGGCGCGCGACGAACCGCAGCGCGGCCACCAGGTCGCGGTAGCGCGACGCGGCCGTGATGCGCTGGTCCTCCCAGCGCGCCAGCGGGTGCGTGCCGGCCGACCCGACGCAGAGCCCGTGCCCGCCCGCGATGTCCTGAACCTGACGGCGCAGCGCGCGCAGCTCGGCCGCCGCCTCGTGCACGGTCGCGCACGGGTTGGTCGAGATCTCCAGCACGGACTCCATCAGCTCCGGCTTGATCTCGCCGTGCGGCGACGCCTCGACCAGGTCGTCGATCGCATTGACGAGCGCGTAGGAGCCCGCGTCGAGGATCATCAGCTCCTCCTCGACGCCGACCGTGTATGCGGGTCCGCTGAACGCCATCGTGGCCGCGTAGAGTAAGGGCTTCACGATCAGACACGACGACGCGAGGTATTCGACGATGGCCCTCGGTTACGACGGCAAGCTGTACATCCTGGCCTTCGATCATCGGGGGTCGTTCCAGAAGAAGATGTTCGGGATCCAGGGCGACCCCACGCCCGAGGAGACCGCGACGATCGCCGACGCGAAGAAGCTCATCTACGAGGGCATGGAGAAGGCGGTCGAGCGCGGCCTCGACGCGTCCTCGGCGGGCGTGCTGGTGGACGAGCAGTTCGGCTCCGACATCCCCGAGCTGGCGCCCAAGCAGGGGCTCTCGCTGACGATGCCGGCCGAGAAGTCCGGCCAGAACGAGTTCGACTTCCAGTACGGGGACGACTTCCCCGCGCACATCGCCAAGTACGACCTGCTCGCCACCAAGGTGCTCGTCCGGTACAACCCGGACGGCGACCCGGGGATGAACGAGCGCCAGACGGCGCGCCTGAAGACGCTCGCCGACTGGCTGCACGCCAACGACCGCAAGTTCCTGTTCGAGCTGCTGGTGCCGGCCGAGGACGCGCAGCTGGAGTCCGTCGGCGGCGACGCCGACCGCTACGACGCCGAGCTGCGCCCGGAGCTGATGCGCCGCGCGATCGAGCACTTCCAGAACTCGGGCGTCGAGGTCGACATCTGGAAGATCGAGGGCGTCGACCGCCGCGAGGACGCCGAGATGCTGTCGGCGCAGGCGCGCAAGGGCGACGGCCGCGAGAACGTCAAGAGCGTGCTCCTGGGCCGCGGCGCGTCCGACGAGAAGGTCGACCACTGGCTGCGCGAGGCCGCCCCGGTCGAGGGCTTCATCGGCTTCGCGATCGGCCGCTCGATCTGGTGGGACGCGCTGAAGGGCTTCCTCGACAAGTCGCTCGACCGCGACGCCGCGGCCGAGCAGATCGCCGACAACTACCTGCGCTTCATCAAGGTCTACGAGGAGGCGGAGGCTTCCGTCAAGGCGTAACCGCCTGTCACAACCGCGGGAGGCGTGACGTCGTATGGGAATGACGTACACGCCTCCCCAGACCTCCACGGGCCCGACGCCCGGGCAGATGATCGAGGACCTGCTCGATCTCGGCGTCGGGCTCGTCACGCTTCTGATGCCGCTGTTCCTGCTCGCGGTGCCGGGGTTCGCCCTCTTCGTCGTGCTGCCGGCCCTGCTGCTGGTCGCGGTCGCGCTGCCGCTGGCCGTGGTCGGCGCGGTCGTCGTGCTCCCGCCGTACCTGCTGGTGCGGCGGCTGCGACAGCCACGGCTGCGCGCCGCGATCGCCTAGGCGGGCTGCTCCGCCTGCCGGGGCGCCTGGCCGCGGCGGGCGACCCCCGCGTCGATCGCCGCCTGCGCCACCGCCTCGGCCACCGCCGGGGCGACGGCGCGGTTGAAGACGCTCGGCACGATGTACTCGGGGCCGAGCTCGTCCGCCGGGATCACGGCCGCGATCGCGCGCGCCGCGGCCAGCTTCATCGACTCCTCGATCGCGCGGGCGCGCACGTCGAGCGCGCCGCGAAAGATGCCCGGGAACGCCAGCACGTTGTTGATCTGGTTCGGGTAGTCGCTACGCCCGGTGGCCATGATCGCCACGTCGTCCCAGACCTCCTCGGGCTGGACCTCGGGCGTCGGGTTGGCCATCGCGAACACGATCGCGTGGTCGGCCATCGTGCGCACCGCGTCGGCGGTGAACGCGCCCGGGGCGGACACGCCGATCACGACGTCGGCGCCGCGCAGCGCGTCGTTGGCGCTGCCGGTCAGCCCGCGCGGGTTCGTGCGCTCGGCCAGCGCGGCGAGCTCCGGCGTGAGCGTGCGGCCGGTGTGGACGATGCCGCCGATGTCGCAGACGACCATCTCGCGCACGCCGTGCTCGAGGATGATCTTCGCGCACGCCATCCCGGCCGCGCCCGCGCCGACGACGACCACGCGCACGCTGTCCGGGTCCTTGCCGACGACCTTCAGCGCGTTCAGGAGCGCCGCCAGCACGATCACCGCGGTGCCGTGCTGGTCGTCGTGGAAGACCGGGATGTCCAGCGAGGCCTTCAGCCGGCGCTCGACCTCGAAGCAGCGCGGCGCCGCGATGTCCTCGAGGTTGATGCCGCCGAAGGTCGGCGCGACGCCCTCGACGATCCGGACGATCTCGTCGACGTCGGTCGTGCCCAGGCAGAGCGGGAAGGCGTCCACGCCGGCGAGCTCCTTGAACAACATCGCCTTGCCCTCCATCACCGGCATCGCCGCCTCCGGGCCGATGTTGCCGAGCCCGAGCACCGCGGTCCCGTCGGAGACGACCGCGACCGTGTTGCCCTTGATCGTCAGCGCCCAGGCGGAGTCCGGGTCGTCGTGGATCGCGCTCGACACGCGCGCGACGCCGGGCGTGTAGGCCATGCTCAGGTCGTCGCGGGTCTTGATCGGGACCTTGCCGAGGATCTCGATCTTGCCACCCTTGTGCATCAGGAAGGTGCGGTCGGAGACGCTCGCGACGGTCACGCCGTCGAGCGCGCGGATGGCGGTCACGACGCGCTCGGCGTGCGCGGCGTCGACGCAGGCGACGGTGACGTCGCGCGTGACCACGTGGCGGCTGACGCGGACGAGGTCGATCGCGCCGAGGATCGCGCCCTCGGCGCCGATGGCGCCCGCCACCTGCGCGAACGCGCCCGGAAGCTGGCGCAGCTCGATGCGCATGGTGAAGGAGTAGGAGGCCGAGGGCTGGAGGCCGGCGGGCGCCTGCAGACTGGACATGCCCGCAATTATGGAGCCCGCTGTTAGATTCTCCTGGTCATGCGCATGCGGCAGAGCATCGCCGAGATCGAGGACGCGTTCTTCGAGGAGATCGAAGAGGACCGCGAACGGCGTGCGAAGTTGCAGCGCGCCGCGCAGCGACGTCAGCTCGAACGCGAAGCCGACCGGCGCCACCGGCGCGGGTCGTTCCGCTTCATCCTGCTCGTCCTCGTCCTGCTCGGAACGGCCGCGATCGTCACGATCGTGATGTTCCAGACCCTCTATTACCTGCTCGGCCCCGAAGGCCCGGCGCTCTAGCGCTGATTGTGGGCGCTGAGGCGCTTCAGGGCGTCGTCGACCTCGGCGCGCGCTGAGGCGCCCGCGGCGACGTTCTCCTGCTGGATCTCGAGGTAGACCTCCTTGCGGAACACCGGGATGTCCCTCGGGGCCTGGATGCCGATACGGACCTTCTCGCCCATGATCGACAGGACCGATACCTCTATGTCGTCGCCGATCATGATCGACTGGTTGGACTTGCGTGTCAGTACCAGCATTGCGCCGCCTCCCTGGCGATTGCGGACTCGATTCCGTGGGCGGACCCGCTTCCGTCCACTGGGCGAGTACGGGTGAGGCTAGATGGTGGGGGTTGTCGTGTGAATGGGGCGTGCACCCGAGTGCCCCGGGCTTGTTCGAGGCTATGCGCTAGTCTGCGGCCCTCCTATGAGCCGCCGGTCCCTGCGTCCTCAGCTTAACCAGATCCGCGGGTGGGTGCGACAGGGTCGCACCGACGCGTGGATCGCGCATCAGCTGGAAGTCACCGTTCAACAGATCCAGGCCTTCAAGCGTGAACAGGGCCTCGAGCCCGATCTCGAGGAGAACGGCGCCGCCGTCGAGGAGGTGGACCTGCGCGCGGAAGACGACGCGCAGATCGCCGCCGAGCTCGAAGCGGAAGCCGCGCGCAAGGCCGAGGAAGAGGCCCGTGCCGCCGAAGAGGCCGCGCGCAAGGCCGCTGAAGAAGAAGCCGCTGCGGCGGCTGAGAAGCCCAAGCGTCCCGCGCGTCGTCGCGGTGGGCGCTCGCGTCGTCGTACCGCGCCCGCGGGTCCGCTCGAGGGCACGTTCGATCACGGCGAGGAGGGGTACGGCCTGTGGCTGGACCCCGCCGTGCAGGACGACCCCGTCTACGCCGAGCACTGGGCGGGTCACCGTCCGGTCGAGATCACGATCGAGGAAGACCAGATCGTGATTCGCCGCGCCGGGGGCGGCGAGGACGACGACAACGACTGACCTGCGTGCCGCCGCGCTCGCGTGGCGGCACGAGCAGGACGCGCGCCAGTGCGGGCTCGTCGAGCCGTGGGCGCACGGGACGGTCTATCGGACGCCGTCCGCACCGAACTACTGGGACGCCAACTTCGTGCGCCTCGAGGGCTCGTTGGGCTTCGAGGCGCTGGTGCCCGCGGTCGACGCGCTGCTGGGCTCGGTGCGGCACCGCAAGCTGCACGTGGTCGACGAGACGGTCGGCGAGGCGCTGCGGCCCGAGTTCGCGGCCGCCGGCTGGGTCTGCGACCGGCACGTGACGCTGCGGCGAGCGGCGCCCGCGCGGGCCGACGCCTCCGTCGAGGAGGTGGCGCTGGTGCAGACGCACGCGCTGCGGATCGAGTGGTACCTGGACTACGGGAACGAGCCCGCCGAGCAGGTCGCGCTGGCGGCCGCGCAGGACCGGGTGGGCGCGCGGCGCGGGATGCGCGCCTTCGTGGTGCGTGCGGGCGGCGCGCCGGTCGGGTTCGCGCTGCTCGCCGTGGGGCCGGGGGCGGTCGAGATCGACCAGCTGTACGTAACGCCGGCGGCGCGCGGGCGCGGCCTCGGCGCGCGGCTCGTGGAGTCCGCGCTGGCCGCGGGCGGCGCGCCGGTGGCCTGGATCGTCGCCGACGCCGACGGCCCCGCCCGCGCGCTCTACGAGCGTCTCGGATTCGAGACCGCCTGGCTGGCGCACCAGTTCACGCGGCTCCCGGACTGAGCCCGCGCAGGGCGCCGCGACGCCGCGCCACGGCCACGCCACGCCCGCGTGACGCCGCGCCACCCTGCGCGTCAGACCCGCCGGCCGCCCGCGAAGTCCGTCGCCGCGCGCTGGTAGCGGCCGAACGCGGCGTCGGCGACGAGGCGGGCGTCCCAGGCGTACGGCTCCTCCGGCGCGACCTGCACCGCGAGGTCGGTGCACCAGTCGGTGCCCTCGTCGTAGAGGTCGGAGAGCTCGTCCAGCGTGAACGTGCCGCCGAGGCGGCGGCGCAGCTCGCCGTGAATCGCGCGGGTCACCCGCTCGAGCGTCGCCTGCTGCGCCGGAGGGGCCTCGTCGAGCCGCCGCACCCCCGCCTGCCACTGCTCCTGTGCGGTCTCGTAAGACACGCACAGGAGCATAGAAACGCCCTTCGTTACGGCGTCGTGGTGGCCAGCGTGAACGTCAGCGTCTTCGTGTACGCCCCCGTGCGGAGCGCATCACTCGCGTCGATGTGCTGCTTGAACGTGATCGTCACGTTGTCGTTGGACACCGGCGCGCTCCACGCCGCCTTGCTGAACTCGATGCTCAGCGGCGACGGCAGCGAGAACGCCCCGTTGGTCAGGTGCCCGGGGTCGGAGACGGTCAGGGCGGCGTCGCCCGCCGTGGAGACCACGGTGGCCGGCGTCGTCGCCGTGTAGTCCTGCGTCAGGCCGGGCGTGAACGCGCCGAAGGACGCCGGGGCGCCCAGCACGAGCGACAGCGTGGCCGGGACGGTGCCGCTGACGTCCCCGGTGACGCTGCTGGTCCTCGGCGTCACCGTGAGCGGGTCGCTGACCACGGTGGTCGTCTCGTAGCCGAGCTTCGTCCCCGTGACCGCGACCGTGATCGCGTGGCCCACGTCGGCCGTGACCGTCGTGTAGGTGGCCCCGCCGGCGACCGGCTGGCCGTCGCGCCGCCACTGGTAGGTGAAGTCCATGCCGGAGTCCCACGCGCCCGGGTCGGCGGTGAGCGTCGAGCCGACCGCCGCGTCGCCGGAGATCGCCGGGTGCGCCGGCGTGCGCGTGGCGCAGCTGTTGGCCGACACGTCCGCCCAGCGGTTGCCGCGCGCGGCCGACAGGTCCGGATCGGGCTGCCCGGCCGGCGGGGTGTGCGCCGCGATGTAGTCCAGGATGTCGGTCAGCATCGCCTGCGTCGACGCGTACGGCGTGTACCCGTGCCGCTGGCCCTCGCCGTAGGTGAACGTGGCGTAGTCCGTGCTCCCGCTCAGGCGCTCCACGGTGTCCTGGAACGCCTTCACGCCCTCGTTGAGGTAGTACGTGTCCTGGGTCCCGACCCAGATGTGCAGCTTGTCGCGCAGGACGGGGCCGAGCGTCGCCCAGTGGTCGGTGAGGACCTCGCTCATGTCCATCGCCTTCCACTTGTCGACCGCGCCGTGGTCGATCGCTCCGGTGACCTTGTTCCAGGGCTCGAGCGGGTAGCAGTTGGCGCCCTGAGCGCCGAAGGCGGCGTTCCAGATGTCCCACTGGCCGACCTGCGAGCGCGACCGGTTGCCGATCGCCAGCTCGAAGTGGTTCTCCGCCGGCATCGTCAAGGTGACGGTGTCGACCCCGGTCGGGATGTCGTAGTTGTGCGAGGACGGGATGACGTCCCCGTTGTCCTCGTAGTACGCGTTGTTGCCGTCGTAGAGGTCGACGGTCTGGTGGGCGTTGAAGTCCAGCGAGTCCGGATAGCCCGACCAGGCCGAGCCGAACACGTCCGGCCGGAAGAGCATGTTGGCGACCGTGATCCAGCCACCGGTCGAGCCGCCGGTGAGGGCGCGCGCGTACGGCCGCCCGATCGTCCGGAACATGGCATCGAGCTTCGGGATGAGCTCGTCGTTGATCGCGTCGCCGTACGGGCCGAGGTTCGGCGAGTTCACGACGTAGGAGTCGTCATAGAACGGGTTCTCGGTGCGGAACGAGACGCCGATCAGCTTCGGGCTCGCGGGGTCGCGCCACCAGCCCGACAGGCCCGTGGTCGAGGTCTCGCTGAAGCCGAACGGAACGCCCGTCGAGTAGTGCCCCTGCGAGTAGACGACCGGATAGCGCTTGTCGGCGTTGGCCGGATCGTCGTAGTCCCACGGCAGCAGCACCGTGGCGGCGACGTACATGTCGCGGCCCCAGAACCGGCTGAGCAGCTCGCTCTTGAGCTTGACCTGCTTGACGTGCGCCGACTCGGCCGGGTTGCCCTGCTGGCAGGTCCCGCCCTCCGGCACGGCCTGCGCCGGCGTGAGCTTCTCGGAAAGCGTCAGCGCGAGGCTGGTGTCCTGGTCGCGGTCGATCGTGACCGTCTGCATCGCGCTGCGCAGGTTGCCGGGCGAGGAGAACGGCCGGCCGCCGTCACCGCACGGGAAGTGCACGTCGACCGTCGACCCGTCCGACCGGTGCGCGGTCTCGTAGACGTTGAAGAACGCGCGGACCGTGTAGGTCCCGGACGGCAGGTCGTCCAGCGACGTCCGCGGGAAGCCGTAGACCCCGTCGAACCCGTTGCCGCCGCCGGACAGCGAGACCGACTGGCCGGGGGCCACGTCGCCGATGTCCTTCCCGAACACCATGGTGGACCCGGTGGCGCTGACGGAGCTCAGCGGGTCCTGGTTGGTTCCCGGGCGGACCAGCAGGTACACGCGCCCGTGGAGGTGCGAATCGACCACGGACTCGCCGAACGTGACGTCGGCTTTCAACGGCGCGGCGGCGTGCGCCGCCGCGGGCGCCAACGCGAGCGCGGCACCGGCGAGCAACCCCGCGCACACCCGGTGCGCGGGTCGGAACGATGGCATCAGACAGACCCTCCCAAGCTGACAGCAGCTTTCCGATCCCTCTCGGAAAGCGAGTGTCGCCAGCCTATCGGAGGCCCTACTTGATGCCGGTGACCACGTACGCCTGCTCGCCGGGCTTGACCATCCCGAGCCGGCGCGCCTCGCGCTCCAGCGCCCCCGGCGCCTGCAGCTCCGCCTTGCGCGCCCGCAGCCGCTGGTTGGCCGCGCGCAGCTCCGCGACCGCCTCGCGCTGGCGGCCCGCTTCACGGTACGTCTGGATCCAGCTCACCGCGGGACCGATGTAGAGGTAGAGGACGAGCGCGAAGACGCCGATCAGCGCCCAACGGCCCAGGCGATCCCAACGGATCCGGGTACGGCCTTGCATACCTGACGCGTTCGTTCGACGCGCCCGCCCCCCTTCCTCTGCAACGTTACGACCGGAAGACGCTCCGGCCCGGGTACACCGCGTCGGCGCCGAGCGCCTCCTCGATGCGCAGCAGCTGGTTGTACTTGGCCACGCGATCGGTGCGCGACGGGGCGCCCGTCTTGATCTGCCCGCACCCGGTGGCGACGGCCAGGTCGGCGATCGTGGTGTCCTCAGTCTCCCCCGAACGGTGGCTCATGACCGCCGTGTAGCCGTTGGAGCGCGCGAGATCGATCGCCGCCAGCGTCTCGGTCAGCGTGCCGATCTGGTTGACCTTGATCAGGATCGAGTTGCCGACGCCGAGGTCGATGCCGCGCTGCAGGCGCGCGACGTTGGTGACGAACAGGTCGTCGCCGACCAGCTGCACGCGCTCGCCGAGCGCGTCCGTGAGCGCCTTCCAGCCCTCCCAGTCCTCCTCGTCCATCCCGTCCTCGATCGAGAGGATCGGGTAGCGCGACGCGAGGTCGGTCCAGTACGCGGCGAGCTCGGCCGCCGACAGCTTGCGCCCCTCGTGCTCGAGGTCGTAGACGCCGCCCTTGTAGATCTCCGACACCGCCGGGTCCAGCGCGATCGCCACGTCCTCCCCCGGCCGGTAGCCGGCCGCCTGGATGCCCTCGACGAGCGCCTGCAGCGCCGCCTCGTTGGACTCCAGGTTGGGGGCGAAGCCGCCCTCGTCGCCGACGCCGCCGCCCAGGCCGCGGTCGTGCAGCGTCTTCTTGAGCGCGTGGAACACCTCGGCGCCCGTGCGCAGCGCCTCGGCGAACGTCGGCGCGCCGACCGGGACGACCATGAACTCCTGGAAGTCCACCGAGTTGTCCGCGTGCGCGCCGCCGTTGAGCACGTTCATCATCGGCACGGGGAGGATCCGCGCCGCGTCGCCGCCCAGGTAGCGCCACAGCGGCACGTTCTCCTCGGCAGCCGCCGCGCGCGCCGCGGCCAGCGAGACGCCGAGGATGGCGTTCGCGCCCAGGCGCGACTTGTTCTCCGTCCCGTCGAGCTCGATCAGCTTGCCGTCGAGGCCCTTCTGGTCGAGCACGTCGTGGCCGGCGACCGCCTCGGCGATCTCGCCGTTGACGTTGCCGACCGCCTGCGTCACTCCCTTGCCGCCGTACGCGGCACCGCCGTCGCGCAGCTCCGTGGCCTCGAACTCGCCCGTGGAGGCGCCTGAGGGGACCGCGGCGCGCCCGTGCGCGCCTGAACGCAGCGAGATCTCGACTTCGACCGTGGGGTTGCCGCGGGAGTCAAGGATCTGGCGTGCGTGGACCGATTCAATCTGGCTCATCGGGCGAGGACGATACCCGCGCCCACGCGTAGTACGCGAGCTGCTCGTCCTCACTCAGCGCGTCCCAGTCGCGGCCGTCGCGCTCGGCGCGCGCCGCAGCGGCCTCCACCCGGCCGCGGAAGCGGTCGGACGCCGCCCGCAGCGCGAGCTCCGGGTCGACCTTGAGCTTGCGCGCCACGTTGACCGCGGCGAACAGCACGTCGCCCAGCTCGTGGAAGCGCTCCTCGCGGGTCTGCGCCGCTTCGAGCTCCTCCAGCTCC
>DATMGH010000177.1:0-28804 GCA_035555675.1 Solirubrobacter sp.
CGCGCCGGAGGAGTCGGCCGGCTTTCAAGCCGTCGGGCCGCCGCTGCGGTTCGACCAGGCCGCCGCGAGCGCGCGCCTCGTCGACCGCGTCCTGGCCGGGACGCTCGAGGCCGACGCGGCCGTCGCGGCGCTCACCGCGACGCTCCAGGCGCCGCCGCTCGTCCCGCGCTGGGCGGCGGCGGCCGGGCTGCTGCCGGTGGCGGCCGGGATCGGGCTGATCCTGCAGCCGTCGCCCGCGAACCTGCTCGCCGCGGTCCTGTGCGCGGTGATCGTCGCGGTGCTGATCGAGCTCGCGGGGCGGTCGCGGCTGGCGTCCACCCTGCTGCCGGTGGTCGCCGCGTTCCTCGTCGGCTGCGCGATCTTCCTGGCCGCCCGGCACGACCTGCTCGACGGCCCGCTGCGGACCGCGCTCGCGCCGCTCGCCGTCCTGCTCCCGGGCGCGCTGATCGTGACCGGGATGTCCGAGCTCGCCGCGGGCGCGATGGTGGCGGGGACGTCGCGGCTCGTGTTCGGCACGGTCCAGCTCGGCCTGTTCACCTTCGGGCTGCTGGCGGCGGCGCGCGTCGTCGGCCTGCCGGCGTCCCAGCTGGCGAACGTGCGCGTCGACGACGTCGGCGCCTGGGCGCCCTGGATCGGGCTCGCGCTGCTCGGCGTCGGCGTCTGCTTGAACCTGAGCGCGCCGGCCGCGCTCCTGCCCTGGATCCTCGGCCTGCTCGCGCTGACGTTCCTGGCGCAGGACGCGGGGCAGCACGCGTACGGGCCGGGATTCGGCGGCTTCGCGGGCGGGCTCACCGCCGCGCTGGGCGCCGCGCTCCTCCAGCGCCCGGGCGGGCCGCCGCAGCTGGTCGTCTTCCTGCCCAGCTTCTGGTTGCTCGTGCCCGGGAGCCTCGGGCTGATCGGGACGACCCAGCTCGCCGCGGAGTCCGGCAATGGGTTCGACACGGCGTCGGGCGCGATCGCCGTGATCGTCGCGATCGCGCTCGGTGTGCTGGTCGGCTCCGCGGTCGGCCGCGCGCTGCGTATCAAACCGGATCGTCTTTAGTACATTTGCGCCGGTATCCATCCGGTAGGAGGTCAGGAAGCCAATGTCCGTCACCGCCGCGATCGCGGCCAACGAGGAAGCCATCGGCGGCGACGCCGGGAAGGCGCGGGTCGTGTTCCGGACGGCGGGGTCGCTCGTCGGGCCGACGCACGTGCGGCTCGTCAGCCGCGACCACACGATCGAGGTCGACGAGCCGGACGTCCTCGCCGGCGGGAACCGGTTCGCGAACCCGGTCGAGTACGCACTCGCGTCGCTCGCCTCCTGCCAGGCGATCACGTACCGCTTCTGGGCGGCCAAGCTCGGCATCGAGCTCGACGGCGTCGAGGTCGCGGTCGAGGGCGACCTCGACCTGCACGGCTTCTTCGGGCTCGAGAGCGGCGTGCGCCCCGGGTTCACCGGCATCCGGCTGGACGTCACGCCGCTCGGGCCGGAGAGCGCCGAGCGCTACGAGGCTTTGGCCGCGGCGGTCGACGAGCACTGCCCGGTGCTCGACCTGTTCCGGAACGCGACTCCGGTGGAGCGTCAGCTCGTCTGAAACGCGGGCGGCGGCGTCGGGCCCGTGGCGGCGCTGGCGGCCACCCGGTCGCGGCGTGGTCGCCGAGGTGCCCGTGGGCGGGTCAGGCGCGGCTCGCGCTCGGCCTGCAGGCGCTCGAGATTCAGCGGGCCGCCGCACTCCTGTCGGCGCGCTGACACCGAACGGTTTGCTCAGGCCGAGTGGGCGGGGAGGAGCAGAGTGCGCCCGCGTACCGCTCTTTCCGTTTCCGCCCACTGCGAACGGACAGCACGAGTTGACCCCTCGTACTCACTTGACCGGAAACGCGGGCGCGTCCCGTTAACTAGCGCTTGCGAACCGAGTACCGGATGCCGATCTTGCCGTCGCAGAGCGCCGTCACGCGCAGATCGACCCGGTGGAGCTCGCCGCGCAGCTTGGCCGTCGAGACGCCCGGCTTGTCGTCGGCGTCGAGCTGCTCGAACAGGTTGCTCTGGATCATGTAGGTCATCGCGTCGTCGCGGCGCGACGGCAGCTCACTCGGCTCGCCGTCGAGCACGGCGTAGAAGCGCCGCGTCCCGACCGACTTGTAGAAGTGCGCGTAGTCGAGCAGGCGGACGTCATCCGGCGGCATCCGCTTCGCGGTCGCGGTGAGGTCACCGACCTGCGAGCAGTCCTTGCCGACGGGCGTCGCCTCCGGCGTCGCGGCCGCCGTGACCGTGGGCTGAGCAACGGTCCACGGGGTCGCCGTCGCGGTCACCTGCGCGACCGGCTCGTCGGACGCTCCGCCGCACCCCGCGGCGAACAGCGCGATGACGGCAGCGAGCAGCACACGCGGGCGGGCGACCATGGCGGCCAAGGATGGCAGGCGGTCCGCCGCCGATTACGCAAAACAGTGCAGTCTCTTGCGCCCCCGTCCGATGACTTGGTCGTGGACCACCGCGTGAGCACTCTCTATAACGACCTTCAGCTCGACGCGCTGCGCGAGCTCGCCAACATCGGCGCCGGCAACGCGTCGACCGCGCTCTCAGGCATGCTCGGCCGCCCCGTCGACCTGACCGTCCCGCACGCGCGCGTGATCCCGATGAGCGAAGCCGTCGAGGCGCTCGGCGCGCCCGAGGCCGAGGTGACCGGCATCGCCCTCGGCGTCCACGGCGACATGCCCTCGACCGTGCTGATGCTGCTGAGCCCTGTCGACGCGGAGACCCTGTGCGCGCTGCTCGGCCTCGAGCCGGGCTCCGAGTACGCCGAGTCCGCCCTCGGCGAGATCGGCAACGTCGTCGGCACCTCGTACCTGAACGCGCTGGCCGGGATGACCGGCATCGCGCTCGAGCCGACCCCGCCCGCGACCGCCACCGACATGCTCGGCTCGCTCGTGCAGGCCGTGCTGGCCACGCGCGCCGCGCTCAGTGACGAGGCGCTGCTGCTGGACTCCTGCATGACCGTCGAAGGCGAAGGCTGCTCGATCATCTTCCTGCTGGCCCCGGACCACGGAGGGGCCGGACAGCTGCTGGGTCGCCTCGGGGTCTCATGAGCGACACGATGGTGCGGATGGGCGAGCTCGCCGCCAGCAAGGCGGCGGGCGCGTCACTCGTCACGCTCGGGCTCGGCTCGTGCATCGGCCTGGTGCTGCTCGACCGGCGCGTCGGCGTCGCGGGCCTGGCCCACATCGTGCTGCCGGACTCGACCGGCCACGACGAGGTCAACCCGCTCAAGTTCGCCGACCGCGCGGTGCCGGAGCTGCTGCGCCGCGTCGTCGCCCTGGGCGCGCGCAAGCCGCTGGTCGAAGCCGTGCTGGTCGGCGGCGCGAGCATGTTCGCCGGGATCGGCGGCTCGATGGAGGTCGGTGCCCGCAACGAGGCCGCCGTCCTCGCCGCGCTCGGCGGCCTGCGCGTCCGGGTCAACGCGGCCGCCACCGGCGGTTCGCGCGGGCGCACGGTGCGCGTCGACCCGGGCCGCGGAATCGTGCTCGTGCGGGAGGCCGGCGGCAAGGACCGGCAGCTGCACCCGCCCGTTGCGCCGGCGGCCTGAGCCGGGTTAGGCTCCGCCCTGGTGGAGCTGCTGGAGCGTGAGCGCGAGCGGGCAGTGCTCACCGCGGCGATCGCCCAGGCGCGCCGCGAGAGCAGCATCGTGCTCGTGGTCGGCGAAGCGGGGATCGGCAAGACCTCGCTCGTCGCCGCCGCCACCGACGGTGCCCGCCGCGTGTTCTGGGGCGCCTGCGACCCGTTGATCACGCCGCGGCCGCTCGGCCCGCTGCGCGACGTGGCGCGCCAGGCGGGCTGGACGGCGGTCGAGCGCGAAGCGGTGCTCGACGCCGCGCTGGACGAGCTGGCCGGCGGCGCGATCCTCGTGATCGAGGACCTGCACTGGGCCGACGACGCGACGCTGGACCTGGTCGCGCTGCTCGGCCGCCGGCTCGAACGCCTGCCCGGCTGCCTGATCGTGACCAGCCGCAGCGACGCGCAGCCGGAGCTGCGGCGCGTGCTCGGCACGCTCGCCCGGCTGCGGCGCGTCGAGCCGGCGGCGCTGAGCGCCGCCGCGGTCGAGCGGCTCGCGCACCGCGCCGGCCACGACGCCGCCGAGCTGTACGCGCTGTCGGCCGGCAACCCGTTCTTCGTGACCGAGCTGCTGGCCGCGCCGCCGGGCGGCGGAGTTCCGGCCAGCGTGCGCGACGCGGTCGCCGCCCGCGTGGCGGCGCTGAGCCCGGCCGCGCGCGAGGTCGCGGAGCTGGCCGCGGTGGTGCCGGGCGCGATCGAGCTCGCGCTCGTGGCTCCGGCCGGCGGCGCGATCGACGAGTGCATCGACGCCGGCCTGCTGTGCCTGCGCGGCGACGCGCTCGCCTACCGCCACGACCTCGCCCGCCAGGCGGTCGAGGACGGGCTGGCGCCGGTCCGCCGGCGCGAGCTCGACGCGCGGGTGCTGGCAGCGCTGGAGGCGGTGGAGGACGTCGATCCGGCCCGGCTGGTGCACCACGCGCGGCGTGCGGGCGACGCCGCCGCGGTGCGCCGCTTCGCCCCGGTCGCGGCGCGCGCCGCCGCGGCCGCGCGCGGGCACCGGCAGGCGCTCGCGCACTGGGAGGCGGCGCTGGCGGCGGGCGGGAACGAGCTGGAGGCGCTCGAAGGGATCGCGCTGGAGGCGTATCTGTGCGGGCACATGGATCGGGCGGTCGAGACGCGGCGCACGCTGCTGGCGTTCCACGAGGCCGAGGGGGACCGGTTCGCGGCCGGCGTCGCGCAGCGCTGGCTCGCGCGCGTGCTCTGGTGGGCGGGTCGCGGGCCGGAGGCGCGCGAGGCGTGCGACCGCGCGATCTCGCTGCTTGAGGCGTTCCCGGAGTCCCGCGAGCTGGCGGTGGCGGTGAGCGCGCGCTCGCAGCTGGCGATGCTGTCCGAGGACCGCGACCAGGCGACGGCGCTCGCGCGTCGCGCGGTCGACCTGGCGCGCGCGCTCGACGACCGTGAGACGGTCGCGCACGCCCTCAACAACCTGGGCACGGCGCTGCTCGGGGGCTCGGAGTCCGCGCGCGGGCGGGCGCTGCTGGAGGAGTCGTTCGTGCTGGCGACGGGGATCGGGCAGGACGATCACGCGGCCCGTGCGCTCGTGAACCTGGCGGCGAGCGGGGTCACGCGGCTGCGCGACGATCCCCGCGTCGGCGAGGACATCGAGCGGGCGCTGGCGTTCGTGCGCGAGCGCGAGCTCGACGGCTACCTGCAGTACGTGCTCGGCCTGCGCGCGGTGCTGCGTCTGCGCCGGTGCGACTGGGCGGGCGCGGAGGCCGACGCGCAGGCGTCGCTGCGCTTCGGCGAGCACTTCGGCGTCAGCCAGTGCCCGGCGCTGACCGTGTTGGGCCGCTTGGGTGCGCGCCGCGGCGAGCCGGAAGCCGCCGCCGAGCTGCTCGACGACGCGTGGGACCGCGCGGTCGCCACGATGGAGCTGCAGCGGCTGGCTCCGGCGGCGACGGCGCGCGCCGAGGCGGCGTGGCTGGAGGGCGACGACTCGCGGGCGCGGGAGATCGCGCGTCCCGCGCACGAGCTGGCGGCCGCGCTCGGCGACCGCTGGGCGCGCGCGGAGCTGGCGTTCTGGCTGCGGCGGGTTGGCGACGACGTGCCGGCGGCGCCGGACGATCCCGCGCCGTTCGCGCTCCTGGCCGCGGGGGACGCGCGGGCGGCGGCGGACGCGTTCGCCGCGCTGGGCTGCCCGTACGATCGCGCCGAGGCGCTGGCGGAAGGCGACGAGGCGGCGCAGCTGGAAGCGCTCGCGAGCTTCGATGCGCTGGGCGCCGCGCGCCGCGCGCTCGTGCTGCGGCGGCGCCTGCGCGCGGCGGGCGTGAGGCGGATCCCGCGCGGCCCGCGCGCCGCGTCGCGCGCGGCACCCGCCGGGCTGACGCCGCGCGAGACCGAGGTGCTCGACCTCATCGTGCGCGGCGCCACCAACGCGGAGATCGCCCAGGCGCTGGTGATCGCGCCCAAGACCGTCGATCACCACGTCTCAGCCGTGCTCAGCAAGCTCGGCGTGTCCTCGCGCCGCGACGCCGGCGCCGCGCTCGCGCACCTCACCCAAACCTAAAGGGGCCAGACCCCATTAAGTCTCCTTTAGGTTTCAGGTCCTGCATTTCGCCACATTTGCCCGGGTCCATGAACCTAAGGGAACCTAAAGGTGCCAGGCCCCTTTAGGTTGGGGTTAGGTTTCAGGTGCGCATGCCGACGGCGAGCAGGTACTCCATCTCGAAGCGGGCCGCGTCGGGCGTGCCGAGGTTCCATTCCTCGCAGAACGCGTCGAGGGCCGCGTCGAACTCGTCCGCCCGGCCGGCGCGTTCGGCGTTGGCCCGGACGGCGATCGTGGGGCCGTAGCGGGCCTTGAAGAACTCGCCGTAGTCGCGCGGGTGCGTGAACGCGGTGATGCCGAGCACGTGGCGCTCCAGCGAGCGCCACTCGACGCGGTCGCCGAAGAGCCCGCGCAGGTGTCCTTCGCTGCCCCACAGCGGCGCCGGCTTGGCGCCCGGCGGCGGCGCGGGGGAGAACGGGCCCATCGCCCGGAAGAACGCGCCGAGCATCCCCTCGGGCGTCCAGCTCAGCAGCCCGACGGTCCCGCCGGGCCGGCAGACGCGGACGAGCTCGTCCGCCACCACCTCGTGGCGCGGCGCGAACATCACGCCGATCGAGGACACGACGACGTCGAAGGCCTCGTCGCCGAACGGGAGGTGCTCGGCGTCCGCCGTGACCCACTCGAGCGCGACGCCGGCGGCCCGGGCCCGCTCCGAGCCGGCCTGCAGCAGCTCGGGCGTCAGGTCGGAGGCGGTGACGTGGGCGCCGGTCCCGGCGGCGGGGAGCGACGCGTTGCCGCTGCCGGCGGCCACGTCGAGCACGGCGACGCCGGCGCCGATGCCGCACGCGGCCACCAGCTGCTCGCCGAGCGGCGTCAGAAAGGTGTCGACCATCGAGGGGTAGTCACCCGCGGCCCACATGGCGCGATGGCGCGCCTTCAGTTCGCGATCTGCGTCGGTTATGGATGCCATGGAAGCGACGCTACGCCCGGCCGGAACCCGGCACATCGGGAGCCGCTCCCCATCTTTGGTTGCGCACGCCCCGCCTCACGGGCATCATGCGCCCGGGATGCGCCTCGAGGACTTCCTGCGCCATTTCGTCGCGGCGGCCGAGGCCGCCGACCTCCGCTTCGCGCGCACGCAGCACACGGGCGACATCCGCGCCGGCATCGAGTTGTGGGAACAGCTGGCCGACGCCGTCGACGAGGCCCCGCCCGAGCTGGGCGTCCGCGCGCGGCTGGCGGCGGCGGCGCTGTACTCGCGCCGGTTCGAGGTGCAGGGCGGCGCGGGGGACCTCGTGGCGGCGCGGCGGGAGCTGGACGCCGCGCGCGAGCACATCGCGCCCGGTTCGCGCGCTGACTTCCAGGCCCGCATGGCTCTGGCCGCGTGGCTGGTGCTGCGCTACCGGGCCGAGCGGGAGCCCGCCGACCTCGACGCCGCGATCGCGCTCTGGCGCGAGCTGCGCCCGACGCCGGCGGGCGCGCTGGCGGCGGCGAACCTCGGACGCGCGCTGCTGGCTCGCTTCTCGCTGACCGGCGAGCGCGCCGACCTGGAGGAGGCGCAGCGCCTGCTGGGCGTCGCGTCGAGCGAGATGCCGCGCGATCACCCCGCGCTGCCGGACGTCCGGCTGGCGCTGCGGACGTCCGGATAGCCTGTCCGGCACGCACCGAGAGCGAGGTACCCCGTGAGCACCGTCCAGCTCGAGTCCATCGACCACGTCATCGGCGGGCGCCGGACCGCCGGCACCTCGACGCGCTCCGGGCCCGTGTTCGACCCCGCCACCGGCGAGGAGCAGCGGCGCGTACGGTTGGCGACGGCGGCCGACGTCGACGCCGCGGTGGCGGCCGCGAGCGCCGCGTTCGCCACCTGGCGCGACGTGTCCGTGGTCCGCCGCGCGCGCGTGATGTTCAAGCTCCGCGAGCTGATCGTCGAGCACACCGACGAGCTGGCGCGGATCATCAGCGCCGAGCACGGCAAGACGCTCGACGACGCGCGCGGCGAGGTCGTGCGCGGGATGGAGGTCGTCGAGTACGCCTGCGGCATCGCCGAGCTGACCAAGGGGGAGTTCTCCGACCAGGTCTCCACCGACGTCGACCTGCACTCGTTCCGGCAGCCGCTCGGCGTGTGCGCGGGGATCACCCCGTTCAACTTCCCGATCATGGTCCCGATGTGGATGCACCCGATCGCGATCGCGACCGGGAACGCGTTCGTGCTCAAGCCGTCCGAGCGCGACCCGTCCGTGTCCAACCTCATCGCCGACCTGTACGCGCAGGCGGGCCTGCCCGACGGCGTCTTCAACGTCGTCCACGGCGACAAGGAGGCGGTCGACGCGCTGCTCGACCACCCGGACGTGGCGGCGATCAGCTTCGTCGGCTCGACCCCGATCGCCCGCTACATCCACGAGCGGGCGAGCGCGGCCGGCAAGCGCGTGCAAGCTCTCGGCGGCGCCAAGAACCACGCGATCGTGATGCCGGACGCCGACCTCGACTTCACCGCCAACCACCTGGTCGCGGCCGGCTACGGCAGCGCCGGGCAGCGCTGCATGGCGATCAGCGTCGCGGTCGCCGTGGGCGACGCCGCCGACGAGCTGGTCGAGCGCGTGCGCGAGAAGGCGCTCGCGGTCAAGGTCGGGCCCGGGCTGGAGCCCGGCTCGGAGATGGGCCCGGTCGTGACCGCGGCGGCGCGCGACCGGATCGTCGGGTACATCGGCCGCGGCGAGGGCGACGTGATCGTCGACGGGCGCGAGCTCGACGTTGACGGCGGCGGCTTCTGGGTCGGCCCGACGCTGATCGACAACGTCACGCCGGACATGTCGGTCTACACGGACGAGATCTTCGGCCCGGTGCTGACGGTCGTGCGCGTCGGCTCGCTCGACGAGGCCATCGAGCTGGTCAACGCCAACCCGTACGCCAACGGCGTCGCGATCTTCACGTCCTCCGGCCAGGCCGCGCGCGAGTTCCAGCGCCGCGTCGAGGTCGGCATGCTCGGCGTCAACGTGCCGATCCCGGTCCCGATGAGCTTCTACTCGTTCGGCGGCTGGAAGCAGTCGCTGTTCGGCGACCACCACATCCACGGGCCCGAGGGCGTGCGCTTCTACACGCGCGGGAAGGTCGTGACGACCCGCTGGCCGGAAGCGCACGAGCCGGCCCACATGCACTTCCCGACGGCGTCCTAGCGGCCGGAGTCCAGCGCCGCCCAGGCGGCGCTGACCGCCGCGATCCGGTCGTTGACGCCGAGCTTGGCGTAAATCCGCTCGGCGTGCTTGTAGACCGTCCTCGGCTGGACGGACAGCCGCTGCGCGATCGCCGCCGTGGACAGGCCGCCCATCATCGCCTGCAGCACCTCGGCCTCGCGCGGCGAGAGCCCGAGCGAGGTCAGCAGCGAGCGGGGCGCGCCGCGCGCCCCGCGCTCGAACACGTGCACGGTCGCGCCGCCCCTGGGCGCCAGCCGCCGCACCACCAGCGGTGCGCCGTCGGCGACCGGGACGACGGTGTGCGCCGGCGCGGCGCTCCCGCGCAACGGCTCCGGCAGCCGCCCGTGCCCGTCCCCGACCAGCGAGAGCGCCGCCCTCCCGGCCTGGGTGGTGAACGCGATCCGGTCCTGCGCGTCCGTGACCACGATCGCCTCGCCGACGTCGTCGAGCCCGGCTTCGACCGCTCGCAGCACGTCGTGCAGGCGCTCGCGCAGTGCGGCGTTGGCGTGCGCCTGGATGAGGTGCGGGCGCGCGTAGTCCAGCAGCCGCCGCTGGTCGTCGCTGAAGTCGTCGGCGTCGGCGAACACCAGCCCGATCAGCAGCCGCGGCGGCGCCGGCAGCGTGACCGCGAGCTGGTGCTCGACGCCCATCGGCACGAACACCTCGCGGTAGAGCTCGCGCTGCCGGAACGCGTCCAGCGCGATCACGTCCGACAGCCGGGACGCGCGCGGGTCGCGCCGGGCCAGGTGGCGCTGGATGAGCGGGTTCTGGTGCCCGTAGCGCCCCCACTGGCGCAGCACCCGCTCCGGCGGCTCGGGCGCCACCAACGTGACCAGCGGCGTGCCGTCGGCTCCGACCTCGTTGTAGGACGTGTACGCGGCCGGGATCAGGCGCGGCAGCGCGTCCAACAGGGCAGCCCGGAAGGACGCCAGATCCTCCGCGTGGTGGACCTCCCCGAGCAGCTCGAGCAGGCCCTGGAGCTCGCGCTCGGGCAGCGACATGGGCGCGACAACCCTAAAGTACGCGGGATGCGGAGCACGGAGGCCACCGGTCTGCAGGGCCTGATCCCGCTGCCCGAGCGCGCGTCCAAGCCGCGCCGGGTCGGCGTCACGCACGTGGTGGACACCGGCCTGAGCTGCCACGAGGCGGCCGGGCTGATGGAGGTCGCGTCCGCGCACGTCGACGTGATCCGGCTCGGCTGGGGCTCGGCGCTGGTCACGCAGGCGCTGGAGCGCAAGCTCGAGCTCTACACGGCCAACGACGTCGCGCCGATGCTGGGCGGGACGCTGACCGAGCTGGCGTGGCGCCACGGCCGCGTCGACCGGTTGCGCGAGGCGCTGCTCGCGCTCGGCATCGGCCACGTCGAGGTCTCCGAGGGCACGCTCGACCTCCCGCGCGACGAGAAGCGGCGCCTGATCGGGACGCTCAAGCAGGACTTCACGGTGTTCGTCGAGGTCGGCAGCAAGGACGGGCGGCTCGCGCCGGCGTCCGCGCTCTGGATCCGCCAGGCCAGCGAGGCGCTCGACGCGGGCGCGGACGCGATCGTCTGCGAAGGCCGCGTGTCCGGTGACGCCGGGCTGTACTGGCCGGACGGGTCGATCCGCGACGAGCTGGTCGAGGCGCTGGTCGGCGCGGCCGGGATCGAGCGGCTGATCTTCGAGGCGCCGCGGCGCTCGCAGCAGGCGTGGCTCGTGCGCCACTTCGGCCCGGACGTGGGCCTGGGCAACGTGCTGCCGAGCGACCTGATCGGCGTGGAGAGCCTGCGGCTCGGCCTGCGCTCGGACACGCTGACCCGCTTCCACGTGTGACGGTACCCACGGTCCTCCTGACCGGCGTCGGCAAGCGCTACGACATCGTCAGCGCGTTCGCCCGCCACGCGCGCGTCGTCGCCGCCGACCCGAGCCCGCTCGCGCCCGCGCAGTACGCGGCCGACGTGCACGTCGCCCCGCCGCGAGCGGACGCGCCCGAGTACGTCCCGTTCCTGGCCGAGCTGGTCGAGCGCCACGGCGCGTGCGCCGTGATCCCGCTGACCGACCTCGACCTCGAGGTGCTGGCGCGCTCGGACCTGCCGGCCTGGGTGCCGGACGCCGAGGTCTGCGCGGCGACGTTCGACAAGCACCTCGCCCATCGGCTGCTCGAGTCGCACGGGCTGCCCAGCCCGCCGACGTGGCTGCCGGGCGAGGATCCGCTGGCGTTCCCGGCCGTCGTGAAGCCCCGCAAGGGCTCTGGCTCGCGCTCGATCCACCGGTGCGCGGACGCCCGCGAGGCCGAGTTCTTCGCGAACTATGTGAAAGAGCCGGTAATGGTGCAGCGCATGCTGGACGGCCCGGAGTTCTCCGTCGACGTGCTGTGCGACCGCGACGGCCGCTGCCTGAACGCGATCCCGCGCACGATGCTCGAGTCGCGCGGCGGCGAGTCGATCAAGGGCACCGCGATCGCCGACCCGGAGCTGATCGACCTGGGCCGCGCGGTCGCCGAGGCGCTGCCGCTGCGCGGGCCCGCGACGATCCAGATGTTCCGCGACCGCGAGCTCGGCCTGCGCGTGACCGACATCAACGCGCGCTTCGGCGGCGCGTTCGCGTGCCCGATGTACGCGGCGCTTCCGGGCCGGACCTACCCGGAGCTGATGGTGCGGATGGCGACCGGCGAGCGCGTCGAGCCGCACGTCGGCGAGTTCCTGGCCGGCCGCACGTTCACGCGCTTCTTCTGGCAGATCGAGCTCGACGAGCAGCTGCGGCCGACGGGCCGCGACATCGTGCCGGACGGCCCGCGGGCACCGCGTTGAGATGCGCAGCGTCCTCTGGATCATCGGCGGCCTGGCGGCCATCCTGCTCGCGCTCGACCTCGCGACCGGCGGCTCCGAGCCGGTCCCGGCCGCGCCCGCCCGCGACGTCGGCTTCGCGTCGCGCCCGGACCTCTCGCCGCCCGTCCTGACGACCGCCACGCGCCGTCCCGGCACCACGCCCGGGCTCGTGTTCGTGGCGCCCAAGCGCCGCTCCGGGCAGGCCGGGCCGACGATCCTCGACGAGCGCGGCGACTACGTCTACTTCCGGCCGATGCCGGCGGGCACCGTCGCCGACGACTTCCGCGTGCAGACCTACCGGGGCCAGCCGGTGCTGACCTGGTGGGAGGGCAAGACCAACGATCGCGGCTACGGCCAGGGGACGTGGGTGATCGCCGACCGCTCCTACCGCGAGATCGCGCGCATCCGGGCCGGCGGCGGCCTGCACGGGGACCTGCACGAGCTGACGCTGACCGCCGAGGGCACGGCGCTGATCCCGATCTATGACCCGGTCAAGGCCGACCTGAGCCCGGTCGGCGCGGCCTACAGCGACGGCGAGGCGGTCGACAACGTCATCCAGGAGGTCGACGTCGCCACCGGCAAGGTGCTGTGGGAGTGGCACAGCCTCGACCACGTGGCGATCACCGAGTCGTACGCCGGCCCGCCGCAGAAGAACCGTTTCCCCTACGACTACTTCCACATCAACTCGATCGACGTCGACACCGACGGCAACCTGCTCGTGTCGGCGCGCAACACGTGGGCGCTCTACAAGCTCGACCGCAGGACCGGCGACGTGCTGTGGCGGCTCGGCGGCTACCGGTCGGACTTCGCGCTCGGCGACGGCGTCCGCTTCGCCTGGCAGCACGACGCGCGGCGCCAGCCGGACGGCACGATCACGCTGTTCGACAACGAGTCCACGCCGAAGGTCGGCGACCGCTCACGGGTGTTGCGGCTCGACGTCGACGAGGCGGCGCGGCGGGTGACGGTGGCGAAGGCGTTCACGCACCCCGCCGGGCTGCTGGCGTTCGCGGAGGGCAACGCGCAGGGGCTGGCGACCGGGAACACGATGGTCGGGTGGGGGATGGGGCGGCGCGTGTCCGAACTCGGGCCGGACGGCGAGCTGCTGTTCGACGTCAAGCTCCCCAGCGACGCGGACACGTACCGCGCGTATCGCTTCGAGTGGACGGGTGCGCCCACCGGCAAGCCGGCCGTGGCGGTGACGCCCGACGGCGTCGCGGCGAGCTGGAACGGCGCCACCGACGTCACGCGCTGGCAGGTGCTGGCCGGCCCGCGGCCGGACGCGCTGGCGCCCGTCGCGGACGCGCCGCGCGACGGGTTCGAGACCGTGATCGACGCCGGCCTCGACGGCGGCTACGTCGCCGTGCGCGCGTTCGCGGGCGACCGCGAGCTGGCCACGTCCGATCCGGTCCGGGCGGAGTAGGGTCGTGGGAGCGATGCGCGTACTGCTGAACGTCATCTGGCTCGTGTTCGGCGGCCTGTGGCTGGCGCTCGGCTACGCGCTCGCCGCGCTGGTCATGTTCGTCCTGATCATCACCATCCCGTTCGGGGTGGCGGCGGCGCGGATGGCGCTGTTCTGCGTGTGGCCGTTCGGGCGCACGCTGGTCAAGAAGCAGAGCGCGGGCGCCGGCGCGCTGATCGGCAACGTGATCTGGATCGTGCTCGCCGGCTGGTGGCTGGCGCTCGGGCACCTGGTCAGCGGCATCGCGATGTGCCTGACGATCATCGGGATCCCGCTCGGGCTGGCGAACTTCAAGCTGATCCCGGTCTGCCTGACCCCGTTCGGGCGCGAGATCGTGGACATCGACCGGCCCGGCCCCTACGTGACCGTCTGAGCCGCTCGCGTTCCGTGGTTTCACGGATGCGATCGCCCACGTTCGCTGGTTAGCTGGCGGCCATGCGCTGTCTCACCGCCCTGCTCGCGACGGGGATCGCCCTGCTCGGCGCCGTCGCGAACGCCGACGCCGCCGGCCTCGTCTACATCGACGCCGACCACGACGTCGCGGTCGCGCGGCCGGACGGGTCGTTCGTCAAGAAGGTCACGCACGCCGCGGACGCCGCCCACGGCTACAAGGCGGTGTCGGTCGCCGACGACGGCGGGATCACCGCGTTCCTCGCCGCCAACGACGATCGCGGCAACTCGAGCTTCGCGGTCTTCGACCAGGGCGGCGCGGTGCGGCAGGGCCCGTTCCTGTTCGAGCGGTCGGGCCTCTGCGGCGGGCTCAGCCCGTTCCGCACCGCGACCTCGCCCGACGGGGTCTTCGTCGCGGTCCAGTACTGGAAGGGCTCCAACAACTGCCTCGGCGGCGGGTACACGCCGTCGGTGCGCATCACGGCCCGCAACACGCCGACGATCGGCACCTCGACCTACCCGTCCTACGACTACCTCACCCAGCCCGCGTGGATCCGCCACCCGGACCAGCGGCTGGCCGGCATCAACGGCAGCGCGCTGCAGGTGTGGCAGAACGACGCTGCGCACATGCGGGACTGGATCACCGTGTCCGGTGGGCTCGAGCTCGACGGCTTCGACGTCCATCCGACCCAGACGAAGCTGCTGCTCGACGTCGCGGACGCCAGCGGGAGCGGGGTCAAGCCGCACACGCTCGCGCTGCTCACGTACACCGAGCTGTCGGCCGGCGGCGCGGCGCCGACCGATCCGGCGCCGCAGCTCGTGTGCGCCGCCGAGGGGTACGTCGCCAACGACACCGGCGGCGGCCGGCCGGTCTGGTCGCCCGACGGGTCGCAGATCGCCTGGCGCGGGGTGGACGGCATCTACGTCTCCCCGGCTCCGGTCCCCAGCGGCGACGCGTGCGTGCTGCAGCCGAAGCTCGTCGTTCCCGGTGGGACCGAGCCGCGCTGGGCGGCGTTCGACGTCACCGCGCCGGCACCGCCCACCGACCCGGGCGGCGGCGGCACCCCGCCCGGCGGCGGAGCCGCGCCGCCGCCGCCGAAGCCGAGCGCCGGCCCGGCGGCGTTCACGTCCGCCCGCGCCGCCGCGGCGCGGCGCGCGTTCACGCTGTCGCTCAAGCTCCCCAAGGCCGCGAAGGTCACGGTCACCGTCTACCGCAAGGGCGCCAAGAAGGCGCTCGGGAAGCTCACCTACAAGGCGGGCAAGGGCACCTTCAAGCGCAGGATCACGAACGTCGGCGGGCACCGGCTCAAGCAGGGCGCCTACCGGGTCGTGGTCGCCGTGGGCGCGACGACGAAGACGCTGAGCGTGAGCGTGCGCGGTTAAGCTTCCGCGCCGTGCTGAGGTCGATGGTCGCCGGGATGCTGTCGGTGCTGCTCGTGTTCGGGCTGATCGGCCTGGGCGTGTGGGCGGCGACGAACGAGCCGGCCGCGGCACCGCGCAGCGTCGCGCGCACCCCCGCGAGCCCGGCCGCGCCCGCGGAGACCCCGACGCCGTCAGCGGAGGCGGTCAAGCCGCTGCCGAAGGTCAAGCGCAAGTCGCTGGCGGCGGCGGCGCGGGCCGCCGGCTGCACGGTCTCGCACCCGCGCGACGAGGGCGTCGAGCACGCTTCGCAGGAGTTCACCGCCGCCGACTACGGCACCAACCCGCCGACGTCCGGGACGCACAACCCGGACTGGTACGAGGACGGCATCTACACCTCCGGCACCACGCCGCACCTCGGCATGCTCGTGCACGCGCTCGAGCACGGCCGGATCGAGGTCCAGTACGCGCCCGGCACGGACGCCGCGACCGTGGCGCGGCTGGAGCGGCTGGCCGACGAGCTCGAGGGCGGCTACCACCTGCTGCTGTTCGAGAACGGCACCGAGATGCCGTTCGCGGTCGCCGCCACCGCGTGGGGTCACCTGCTCGGCTGCCCCGGCATGAACGACCGGGTGTTCGACGCGCTGCGCGCGTTCCGCAACACCTACATCGACAAGGGCCCCGAAGTCGTTCCGTGACGGTCAGTGGTGGAAGCCGGGCGTCGCGTCCTCGCCCAGCAGCCCACCGTGGCGCTCGAGCCGCTCGCACACGCGTTTGAGGTCGTCCATCAGCAGGCCGGCCAGGTCGCGGCTGAAGCCGTTGCGGATCACCACCCGCAGCACGTGCACGTCCTCCATGCCCTGCGGCATCGGGTACGCGGGCACCAGCCAGCCGTGCTCGCGCAGGCCCGCCGACACGTCGTAGACGCTGTAGCGGGACCCGGTCAGCTGGAACGCGAACACCGGCAGCTCGCCGCCGTCGGACAGGAGCGCGAACGGGCCGAGCCCGGCGATGTCGCGCGCCAGCGCCTGCGCCGTGTCCCGGCACGCCTGGTGCACGCGGCGGTAGCCGTCGCGGCCGAGCCGAATGAAATTGAAGTACTGCGCGATCACCTGGGCGCCGGGGCGCGAGAAGTTCAGGGCGAACGTCGGCATGTCGCCGCCGAGGTAGTCGACGTGGAAGACGAGCTCGGCCGGGAGCGCGTCGGCGCTGCGCCAGACGACCCAGCCGACGCCCGGGTAGACGAGCCCGAACTTGTGCCCGGACGCGTTGATCGACTGCACGCGGTCGACGCGGAAGTCCCACACCAGCTCGGGGTCCAGGAACGGGGCGACGAACCCGCCGGACGCGCCGTCGACGTGGATCGGCACGTCGAGCCCGCGCTCGGCCTGCAGCCGGTCGAGCGCGGCGGCGATCTCCGCGACCGGCTCGTAGCTGCCGTCGAACGTCGAGCCGAGGATCGCGACGACGCCGATCGTGCGCTCGTCGCACGCGGCGGCGGCGCGCTCGGCGGTCAGGTGCGTGGCCCCGTCACCGACCGGAACCGCGCGCGGCTCGACGTCCCAGTAGCGGCAGAACTTCTCCCAGCACACCTGCACGTTGGTGCCGAACACCAGGTTGGGCCGGTCGGCCGCCTGGCCCGCGGCCGTGCGGCGGGCGCGCCAGCGCCGCTGCAGCGCGAGGCCGCCGAGCATGCAGGCCTCGCTCGAGCCGGTCGTCGAGCAGCCGGTCGCCGCCTCGGCGGGCGGCGCGTGCCAGAGGTCGGCGAGGATGTTCACGCAGCGCCGCTCGAGCTCCGCGCTGCGCGGGTACTCGTCCTTGTCGACGATGTTCTTGTCCAGCGACTCGGCGATCAGGACGCGCGCCTCCGGCTCCATCCAGGTGGTCACGAACGTGGCCAGGTTCAGGCGGGCGTTGCCGTCGAGCATCAGGTCGTCGGCGACGACCTGATAGGCGACGCGCGGGTCGACCGAGTCGTCCGCCAGGCGCATGCTGGGCAGCGTCAGGTCGTCCTCGAGCGCGTACTGCGGGCGGACCTCGACGAGGTCGTGGTCGGCGCCGCGGGCGGTGTGCAGGGGCATCGTGTCCGAATCATGCAGCAGTCGCGGCACCCGGCGCGAAGCGACCGCGGTGCCCCGTAGACTCGGGCGCCGATGCCAGCCTCGGTGTGCGACGGCGACACGGCTCCGGCGTCGCTCGCCGAGTGGGAGCTGCCCGCCGAGCCCGGCAGCGTCGCGGTGATCCGCGGCGGTGTGCGCGAGTTCGCGCGCGTCCACGGCGCGCCGGACGCGCTGCTGATCGACGTCGCGCTCGCGGTCACCGAAGCGGTCACCAACGCGGTGGTGCACGCGTTCACCGATCGCCCGCCGGGCGCGGTGCGCGCGCGGATCGAAGCCGGGCGGGACGAGCTCGTGGTCGTCGTCGCCGACGACGGGCACGGGATGCAGCCGCGCGCGGACTCGCCGGGGCTCGGGCTCGGGCTGCCGACGATCGCGTCGCTGACGACCGCGATGGACATGCACACGCCGCCGGGCGGCGGCACGGTGGTCACGATGACGTTCGCCGCGCCCGGCGTGCGCGGGCCGGCGCGCGGCGCGGCGCGCGAGGCGCAGCTGCTGGAGCAGGTCGCGCGCAGCGTCGAAGGCGCGTGGCCGGCCGAGGGCGTCGAGCGGCTCGTGGACCTGCTGGTGCCCGAGCTGGCCGACGCCTGCGCGCTCGACGTGCTCGACGGCGACGGCCGGCCGCAGCGGTTCGCGGGGCGGATCGCCGGGCCGGACGGCGCGCGGCAGTCCGCGTGGCTGACCGCGCTCGAGCCGCGCACGGACGCAGCGCAGTCCGGCGCGCGGCAGGCCCTCGACGCGGGCGGGCTGCACGTGGTCGAGCTGACGCGCGAGCACATTGCGCGGATCACCGCCACGCCCGAGGACGCCGAGCAGATGGCGGCGACCGGGATCCGGTGGTGGATCGTGGTCGCGCTGGACGCCGACGGGCGCCGCGTCGGCCTGCTGCACTTCGGCCTGCGGGGGAGCCGCGGCGCTCCGCCGCCCCAGCTGCTGAACCTGTTCCGCGCGGTCGCCGCGCACGCCGCCCGGGCGCTCGTCACCTCGCAGCTGATCGGCGACCTGCGGCGCACCCGGCGGCGCTTCGAGCGGATCCTGGAAGTGCTCGGCGCCGCCGTCACCGTGCAGGACGCGGCGGGGCGGATCGTCTACGCCAACGAGGCGGCGGCGCGGCTGCTCGGCTGCACGTCGCCGGGGCAGCTGCTGACCACGCCGGCGTGGGACCTGACCGCGCGGTTCGAGATCACCGCCGCCGACGGGACGCCGGTGCGCTACGAGGACCTGCCGGCGATCCGGCTGCTCGCCGGGCTGGACGCGCCGCCGCTGCTGACGCGCTCGGTCCACAAGCCGAGCGGGCGCGAGCTGTGGCTGCTGACCAAGGCGACGCTGCTCGACGACGGCGGCGAGCGCCTGGCGGTCAACATCATCGAGGACGTCACCAGCTCACGCTGACGCCGGTCACAGCCGGGGCGGCTTCGGCTACTACCGAGTGGTGGACGTCGCCGACCTCTACGACCGGCTCTCGCGTCCGGTGCTCGTGTTCTTCGCGCGCCGGACGTGCGACGGCGAGCTCGCACTCGATCTGACCGCGGAGACGTTCGCCCGCGCGCTGGAGGGGCAGGCGCGCTTCCGCGGCTCGACGGACGCCGAGGCGGCCGCGTGGGTGTGGGGGATCGCGCGCAACGTCCTGGGCGACTTCTTCAAGCGCGGGCAGGCCGAGCGGCGCGCGCTGCGGCGGCTCGGGCTCGAGCCGCCCGCGGTGACGTGCGATGAGATCGAGCGGATCGAGCAGCTCGCGGGCCTCTCGGAGCTGCGCGGCGCCGTGGCCGACGCGCTGGCGGCGCTCGGCGCGCGCGACCGCGAAGCGCTGCGGCTGCGCGTTGTCGACGAGCTCGAGTACCCGGTGGTCGCCGGCCGCCTCGGCGTGTCCGAGCAGACCGCCCGCGCGCGCGTCTCGCGCGGCCTGCGCCGCCTCGCGGCCGCGCTGGAGGAGCCGGCGAGCGCATGAGTGAGCACGCGATGGATGGGGCGGGCGAGCGCGGGCCAGGCGAGGGCGGCGACATGGCGGGGGAGCGCCGGCCGGGCGAGCGTGTGGGGGCGTTCGGCGAGCGTGGGCCGGAGGGAGTGCTGGGGACGTTCGGCGAGCGCACGCCCGACGAGGTGCTCGCGGCGTTCGGCGCGCGGCTGCGCGCCGCGCGCGTGCCGCGGCGGCGGCGCTGGCGGCGCGTGCTCGCGCTGGTCGTGGTCGTCATCGCGGCCGGCGGCGCGACCGCCACCGCGGGGAGCGCGCTGTGGGCGTCGGCGCCTGAAGTCTCCGCGCCGGGCCGGCCCGCGTCCGCACCGCGGCCGGACACCGCGTCGCGCCCCGCCTACGTCGCCCGCGGCCGCGGCTGGCGGCTGAGCGCGTCCAGCTGCCGGTTCGGCGAGCGCGCGACCGTCGCGGTCTTCCTCACCGTCGCGCACGGCGGTGCGGGCTGGCGCTGCGACGCGCTCGCGCCGGCCGTGGCCGCCGGCGTCACGCCCCCGCCGGTCATCTTCGCGCCGCCGCGCACGCGTACGCACGCGTTCCTGTTCGGCGCCGCGCCCGCCGGCACCGTGCGCGTGCAGGCGCTGCTGATCGAGCACGGCGCGCCCCATGCCGTCCTGCGCGACGTCCCGGCGCGCGCCGCCGAACGTCCCAAGGCCACCGTCTACGTCGCCCGCGTCCCCGCCGGCGCGCGGCTCCTCACCGCCGTCGGGCTCGACGCCCGCGGCCGTCCCACCATGCGCTGCGACCAGGAGACCTGCCGATGATCCGTACCGCCCTCGCCCCGCTAGCCGCCGTGCTCGCCCTGACCGGCTGCGGCGCGGAGTACGCGACGACCCGCGCGTCGGCGACCCCGACCACACCGACCACGCCGAACAAGGCGTGCCAGACCCCGCCGCCGGCGCCGCGGACGACCACCGCGACCCCGAGCCAGACGCTGCTCGACGCGTTCGCCGTGCTGCGCCGCCCGCGGACCGCCGAGGACGCGCTCCCGAAGACCGCGCCGCTCGCCCTGGCGTTCACCGACGGCCTGATGGTCGACGCCGCACGCCACGTGACGCTGGCCGACGGAACCGATTTCTGGCTGCTCCCGGTGCAGAACCTCGCGCCCCGGCTCAAGGTCTCGGCGGCGTGCCTGCGGACGCTGACGCCGCAGCAGCGCAAGGACACCCGCAAAGCGATCCGCGACTCGCGCAAGCAGCCGCCGGTGGAAGGCGTCGCACTGATCTTCGGCGGCGACCAGCCGCAGCTCGGCATGCGCTACAGCACCGAGGACATCCTCGCCGGCCGGGCGTTCCAGCTGCAGGGCTGCACCGGCGCGCAGCACGATCAGATCACGCTCAGCGGCATCGTTCCCGACGCCGTGACCCGGGTCACCGTCGTCGCCCGCGGCGGCGCGATCGAGCAGGCCGACCCGGAGCAGAACCTCGTGCGGCTCGAGCAGCCGCGCCCCGACAGCGCCGCCGGCCTCCCGGCCCACATCACGTCCACCACGGCCGGCGCGCCGCTCGAGTACGCGCTCGACCCCGGGATCACCCACGGGCTCGACCAGCCGTGCGAGCCGCCCTCCAACAAGTCGATCGGCCAGCGCCGCACGCCGCCGGAGCGGCTCGACAAGCCCGCCGGCGCCCGCCTGGAGCTCACGACCAGCCGCTGGCAGCCCGAGGACACGGGTCCCGCGGTCGCCGGCGCGACCTACCGCGAGAAGGGCGGCCGCTGCCTGCTGATCGGCTCCGAGGCGCGGCTGCGCGCCGGCACCGCCGCGCACCGGTTCTGCGTCGCCGACGCGCGGCTGCGGTCGGCGCCGTTCGTCGCCCGCGCCACCCGGCTGCCGGGCGGCGACGTCGTGCTCGAGGGCTTCGCCGACCCGGACCGGATCGCCTGGATCACGGTCGAGCACTCGACGCTCACGTCCGGCGCCTTCAGGCTCCCGATCGCGCGCGGCAGCGGCGCGTTCTTCGTCGCGGTCCACGGGCGCCACGCGCGCGGCGGCACGTTCAAGCTGCACGCCGCGCGCCGCGGCGCGCCGGTCCGCTACACGGGCCTGACCAAGATCACGCTTCCGCGTACGGGCGGGTGAGCGCCTCCAGGTAGTTCCCCGCCGGATCCAGGAAGGCGACCCCGCGCCCGCCGTGGTTGTGGTTGATGCCGCGCTGCGGGACCGCGAACGGGCCGGCCGCCTCGGGCTCGGCCAGGCCGAACAGCTCGGCGAAGCACCGCGCGGACTCGGTCCTGTCGTCCGCGGCGACGATGGCGTGATTGATGTGGACGGGCAAGGTCTCCGGTCCAGCACCCGGCACGCATGAGAGGATGGCCGCGTGGACGCCTTCTCGGTCACGCGCCGCCGCGCGGGGGACGCCGTCGTCGTGAGCCCGCGGGGGGAGATCGACCTGGCCACGGTGGACGAGCTGGGCGCCGCGCTCGCCCAGGCGGCGCAGGAGAGCGGCCACGTCGTGCTCGATCTGCGCGCGGTCGCGTTCATGGACTCCGCGGGCGTGCGGCTCGTGCTCACCACGTCGCGCGCGCTTGACGAGCGCGGCGGCGCGCTGACCGTCGTCCAGGGCCCGCACGAGGTGCGGCGCGTGTTCGAGCTCGTCGGCCTGACCGAGCGGCTGACCATCGTCGACGCCCCGCCGGACGCGTGAAGGCCTCGACCGCGACCGTCGCGGGCGTCGCGCTCGTGTTCGTGCTCGCGTACGTGGACGCGGCCTGGGACAGCGTGGTGATGGCGTCGACCGTCGTCATCGGCCCGTTCCTGACCGCGATCTTCGCGAGCTGGCGCGCGACCGCCGCGGTCGCGGCGTTCGCTGTGGCGTCCGCGATCCTGAGCGGCGGCTACAACCACAACTACGGCACCGCGGACTACGTCGTGCGGATCGCGGTCGTGCTCGCCGGCGGCGCGTTCGCGATCCTCGGCGCCCGCGCGCTGCGCCGGCTCGGGGCCGACCAGCGCCGCTTCGCGCTGCTGCGCGGCGCGGCCGAGATCGCCGACGCGGTGAGCACGGTGGACGACGTCGTCGCGCGCGTCGGCGACCTGCTCGTCCCGGCGCTGGCCGACGTGTGCGTGATCGACGTGCTGCGCGACGGCCGGGTCGAGCGGCTCGCGATCGTCGGCGCCACCGGCGACCAGCAGGCCGGCCTGCGCCGCCGCGGCCCGCCCGCGCTCGAGACCGTCCAGGCCGCGCAGCCGCTGCTGGCCGAGCGGATCGACGAGCAGCACCTGCGCCGGTACGCGCGCGACGAGGGCGACCTCGCGTTCCTGCGCGGCTTCGCGGGGCGCTCGCACATCAACGTCCCGCTGCGCAGCCGCGGGCGCACGATCGGGACGCTCGCGCTGCTGGCGACCACGCGCACGTACCGGCGCGCCGATCTCGACCTGGCCGTGTTGGTGGCCGGCCGCGTGGGCCTCGCGCTCGACAACGCCGGCCTGTTCGCCGAGCTGGGCGCGCTCCAGCGGCGCCTCACGACCGCGCTCGAGACGCTCGCCGAGGCGGTGGTGATCCAGGACGCCGACGGCGCCGTGATCTACGCCAACGGCGCGGCTCGCGACGCGTTCGGGGCGCTGATGCAGGAGGGCTCCACGCAGCCGATCCTGGACGCCTACGACCTGCGCGACGAGCACGGAGCGCCGCTGCCCGTGGACGCGTTCCCCGGCCGCCGTGCGCTGCACGGCGACGAGGCGCCGGAGCCGCTGCTGCTGCGCATGACCGAGCGCGCGACCGGCGAGGAGCGCTGGCGGCTGATCAAGGCCAGCAACGTGCCGGTGCGCGAGGGCGAGCCGCGGCTCGCGGTCAACGTCGTCGAGGACGTCACCGACGTCAAGCGCGCCGAGCTCGGCCAGCGCTTCCTGGCCGAGGCCGGTGCCGTGCTGGCCTCGGCGCCGGACTACGAAGCGACGCTCGCGCGCGTCGCCGAGCTGGCCGTGCCGCGGCTGGCCGACTGGTGCGCCGTGTCGCTGCCCGACGGCGACTGGCTGCGGACCGTCGCGCTGGCGCACGTCGACCCGGCCAAGCGCGAGCTGGCGCAGGACTACCAGCGCCGCCATCCGACGCCGACCAGCGCCGCGCAGGGCAGTGCGCAGGTGCTGCGCGACGGCACGTCGCAGCTGGTCGGCCCGGTCACGGACGAGCTGCTGGCCGCGGCCGTTCCGGACCCGGAGCGCCACACGACCGTGGCCGCGCTCGGGCTGCGCTGGGCCATGCTCGTCCCGATGCGGACCGCGGGCCGCACGATCGGCGTGATCGCGCTCGCCAGCTCCGAGTCGGGGCGCCGCTTCACCGCCGCGGACCTCGAGCTGGCCGAGGAGCTCGGTCGCCGGGCCGGCGCGGCGGTCGAGGCGGCGCGGGCGCACCAGGAGCGCGCGCACATCGCCGCCGCGCTCCAGCGCGGGCTGCTGCCGGACGCGCTGCCGGAGATCCCGGGCGTCCGGCTCGCGTCGCTGTACCGCCCGGCGGGCGAGCAGAACCTGGTCGGCGGCGACTTCTACGACGCGTTCCCGACCGCGTCCGGCTGGATGCTGCTGGTCGGCGACGTCACCGGCCGCGGCGCGGAGGCGGCCGCGCTGACCGGCCAGGCGCGCCACACGCTGCGCACCGCCGGGACGCTGCTCGGCGATCCGGAGGCGACGCTCGAGCAGCTCAACCACGCGCTCGCCGTGCGCGCCGAGCTGACGCCGTGCACGGTCGTGCTGCTGCGGCTCGAGCCGGCCGCCCGGGCCGTGTCCGTGGTCTGCGCCGGCCACCCGCAGCCGCTGCTGATCCGCGACGGGGCGGTGCGCCCGGTCGGCCGCTTCGGCCCGATGCTCGGCGCGTGGACGGACTCGCGCTGGCACCCGGAGCGCGTCGAGCTGCGCTCCGGCGACGTGCTGGTCGCGTTCAGCGACGGCGTCACGGACACGGTCGGCGCGAACGGGCGCTTCGGCGACGAGCGGCTGCTGGCCGCGCTCGAGGGCGTCGCGGACGCCGCGGGCGCGGTCGCGGCGATCGACGCCGCGCTCAGCCGGTTCCAGCGCGGACCGCAGGCGGACGACACGGCGGTCCTGGCGCTCGACGTGCCTTGATTCTCCAGAGCCGCGTCCCGCCCGGGGCGCGGCCACCCGTCACGGGTACTCGTGACGCTGGACCCGGTCCACGACGCCCGCGACCACGCCGGGGTTGGCGATCCCGACGAACATGAAGTCGGAGTCGTCGGAGCCGGCGGTGTCGAAGTCCACGGTGCCGACGCGCAGCACCCGCTCGCGCAGCGACTGCGACGTGTTCACGTTCTGGACGCGGTCGATGCGCGTCTGCTGGACGTGCTTGGACAGGATCCCGCGGCGGATGTAGAGGCGCTGGGTGGTGATCGTGTAGTCGGTCGCCATCCGCTTGACAAAGCCGAACAGCAGCACCGCGGCGATCAGGACGACGCCGACCAGGATGCCGACCACCGTGCTGGCGAACAGCACCAGCAGCACGGCGATCACGACCGCGCCGCCGACGCCGCCGATGTAGAAGCTCAGCAGGCCGCGCCACGAGGGATGACCCTCGAAGACGATCTCTTCTCCCGGGTGCAGTTCGATGCGCGGCACTCTACACGGGGATCTCGGCGCGCAGACACGTGCCTTCGCCGGCCGGGCTGGTGACGGCGAGCGTGCCGTCGAGAGCGGCGACGCGGTCGGCGAGGCCGCGCAGTCCCGAGCCGCGGTCGAGGGTCGCGCCGCCGACGCCGTCGTCGGCGACCTCGACCGTCAGGCGGCCGTCCTCGCAGCGCAGCGTGACCGTGGCGTGGCCGGCCCTGGCGTACTTGGCGACGTTGGCGAGGCCTTCGCTGACCACGAAGTACGCCGCGCTCTCGACCGGCGCGGGGAGGCGGTCGGCGCCGTCGGTCTCGACCGTGACCGGGACCGGCGCGCGCCCGACGAGCGCTTCGACCGCGGCCGTGAGGCCGTGCTCGGTCAGCACCGCGGGGTGGATGCCGCGCGCGAGCTCGCGCAGCTCCGCCAGGCTCGTCTGCAGCTCCTGCTGGGCCTGGTCGAGCAGGGCCGCGACCTCCGGCTGCTGGGTGCGGTTGCGCGCCGCCCGCAGCGTCAGCGCGAGCGCGACCAGGCGCGACTGGGCGCCGTCGTGCAGGTCGCGCTCGAGCTTGCGGCGCGCCGCGTCGCCCGCCGCGACCAGGCGGGCGCGCGAGGCCCGCAGCTCCTGCATCCGGTCGCGCAGCTCGGTGTCGAGCTTGGAGATGCGGCTGCGCGTGAGGCCGACGATGAACGCGAACGGCATCAGCGCGGAGCTGACGAACGCCGCCCACTGCGCGCCCCGATAGTCCGCGCTCTGGGCGATGGTGACGAGCGCGAACGTCAGCAGCGCGAACGTGTAGACCGGGGTCAGCTGCAGGCGCTCGAAGTCCCCCGCGGCGCGCCAGTAGCGGGCCGAGCGGACCAGCACGAGCGCGAACAGCCCGCCGTAGAGCACGGCGCCGACCACCCGGCCGGGAAGGAAGCCGAGCGGGAAGATCACGTAGCCGGCGATCACCAGTGCGCGGTCGAGTCCGGGGCGGACGCGGCCGGTCGGGAAGCCGATGCCGAGGTGCAGGAAGAACGCGCCCCAGAGGCCGCCGGTGACGCCGGCGTACTGGTGCAGGATCTGCGGGTTCGCGTTGGCGAGCGTGGAGTTCAGCCACGCGAAGCCGAGCAGCACCATCAGCAGGCCCGTGCGGTTGTCCGGGCGGCGCTGCCAGGCGTAGAGGCCGGTGCCGATGAACAGCCAGCCGACGGTGGGGCCGGCGATCGCCCAGGCCAGCGGGGAGTCGACGCGGTCGCTCGTCAACCCGACGGCGCAGGAGACGAGGCCGGCCGCCAGCGCGGCGGCGGCGATGGCGAGGTGACCGCGTCGCATCGCGGTCAAGTTAGTAGAGCTACGCGACGACGAAGTGCACCGAACGGGTCCGGCCGCCGGCGCTGAGCTTCAGCGTGTAGCGGCCCGGGCGCAGCGTGCGACCGTGGGTGCGGCGCGTGAGGGCGAACGAGCGGGTCCTCGACGCGGCGGGGCGGGACCAGCGGGTGAGCGCGCTGGCGCAGCCGCGGCGGCCGCCGCAGTGGATGCTGAACGTGACCGGGGCGGGGGTGCTGAGGCGGTACGTGACGCGGGCGGCGCGGTGGGCGCGGACGGCGCCGCTGACGCGCAGGGCGCGGATCGCCGGGCGTTCGGGCGCGGGTTCGGCGTGCGGGGGCGCCGGCGGGGTGGGCGTGGCGGTCGGAGCCGGGGGTGCCGGGGGCGCGGTCGGGGCGGGCGGCGGCGGCGCGGTGGGCGTCGCGGTCGGGGTCGGCGTGGCGGTCGGGCTCGGCGTCGGCGTCGCCGTGGGGCTCGGGGTCGGCGTGGGGGTGGCGGTCGGGCTCGCGAGCGCGCTGGCCGCGTTCAGCCGCCCGCCGGTGAGCGCGAGCCCGCTCAGGCCCGCGCGGGCGTCGACCGTCGCGAGCAGGGCGTCCTTGGCCTGGCTCGCGCTGTCCCCGTGCGCCATCAGCAGCGCCGCGGCGCCGGCCACGTGCGGCGAGGCCATCGACGTGCCGTTGGCGTAGGTGTACGTGGCGCCGATCGTGCTCGAGTAGATGCTCGCGCCGGGGGCGAAGAGGTCGACCGCGGTCGCGCTGACGTTGGAGAAGTCGGCGCGGGCGTCGCGGTTGGTGCTGGCGCCGACGCAGACGAGGTTCGCCGCCGGCGAGTTGCACGGCAGGACGTTGGCCGCGTCGGCGCCGTCGTTGCCCGCGGCGACCACGTACAGCGTCTGGGGGTGGCGGGTGATCGCGTCGGTGATCAGCTGCGACGTGCCGTAGCCGCTCAGCGAGGCGTTGACCACGTCGACGCCCAGCGTCCCGGCGTAGTCGAAGGCGCTGGCGATCACGCTCGCGCTGGCGAGCGAGTTGGGCGCGCCGAAGATCTTCACCGGCAGGATCTTCGCCTCGGGCGCGACGCCGGCGACGCCGACGCCGTTGCCGGCGATCGCCGCGACCGTCCCGGCGACGTGCGTGCCGTGGAAGTTGCCCTGGCTCTCGATCGTGTTGTCGCGGTTGACGAAGTCCCAGCCCTGCCAGTCGTCGACGTAGCCGTTACCGTCGTCGTCGACGCCGTTGGTCTCGCGCCCGCCGCCGCGTTCGCCCGGGTTGCCGGTGAACTGGCCGGCGAGGTCGGGGTGCGTGAGCTCGATGCCCGTGTCCACGACCGCGACCGTCGCGCCCGCGCCGCGGCTGATGGCCCACGCGGCGGGCGCGTCGATGTCCGCGCCCGGGAGCCCGCCGAGCTGGCCGGTGTTGTCGAGGCCCCAGAGGAGGGAGAACAGCGGGTCGGCGGCCTGCGGGCCGACCAGGACGTCCGGCTCGGCGTAGCGCACGTCCGGGTCGGCGTTGAGGGCGGCGAGCGCGGCGTCGTGGTCGCCCGGCGGCGCGCTGACGACCTCGGCGTCGGGCAGCGGCAGCGCGCGGCTCAGCGTCACGTTCGCGGCGCGCCGGACGTCGAGCCGCTCGGTCCGGTCGAGCCCGGCCACGCGCTTGACCACGATCGCGTCCTGCGCGCTCGCGGCGGCGGGGAGCGCCAGCGCGGCGAGCAGGATCGAGGTGGCGACGGCGACGCGCACACCCTTGTCGTCGGCCGCTCACGCCCGGAGCTGAACCCGCGCCGGTCCGCGTGGACACCGCGCCGCGCCCGCGCCGTGCGTCATAGGGTTCTCGGGCGTGGCCGACCTGCAGGAGATCGTCGACGACCTCGAGGCGGAGATCCGGCGTCCGATCTCCGTCGAGGACCGGCGCTGGCGTCTGCTCGCGCACAGCGTCCAGCCGGACGAGGCGGACGCGGTCCGCCGCTCGTCGATCCTGACGCGCGAGACGTCGCCCGCGGTCGCGGCGTGGCTCGAAGGGCTCGGGCTGCAGCGGGCGCGCGAGCTCGTGGACCTGCCGCGCAACGCCGAGCTCGGGATGACGCAGCGCGGTTGCCTGCCGATCCGCCACGGCGACGTCCTGCTCGGCTACCTGTGGGTGATCGTCGGCGACGCGCCGCTGAGCGACCCCGAGCGGGCGGCGCTCGACCGCGCCGGCGCGGCGGTCGCCGGCGCGCTCTGGGAGCGCCACCGCGCGGCCGACGAGCGCCGCCGCCGCACGCTCGAGCACCTCGACGCGCTGCTGGCCGGCAGCGAGCGCGCGGCCGCCGACCTCGCCGCGACGCTGCGCTGGCCGGAGACGGGCGCGTTCGTCGTCGCGGTCTGCGCCGGCGACGACGCGGTCGCCGAACGCCTGCGCCGCCGCCGCGCCGCGGCCGACGTCGTGTGGACGGAACGCGCCCCGCGCCTCATCCTCCTGGCCCGCGACCCCGAGCCGCCGCGCGGTGAGATCGCGCCGGGCGCCGAGACCGCGGCGGCGGGCGGCTTCGCGGCCGCGCTCGTCGCCGCCGGCGCGCCGAGCGGCGGCGTGAGCGCGCCGTTC
>DATMGH010000178.1:0-2638 GCA_035555675.1 Solirubrobacter sp.
CACGCTCGCCGGCTCCGACTACGCCGATGCGCTCGACGGCGGTGCGGGCGACGACCACATCTCCGGCGGCTTCGGCGACGACGTGATCACGGGCGGGCCCGGGCACGACGACATCGGCGGCGACCGCACGGCGGCCTGCGAGTACGGGCCGATCTTCGGCTCCTGCACGATCGGGACGGGCAACGACACGATCTACGCGCAGGACGGCGAGCCGGACGCGATCGACTGCGGCCCGGGCGCGGACACCGCGTACGTCGACGCGGTCGACACCGTCGTCGGCTGCGAGACGGTCCGGACCGCGCCGGGCCCGGCGCCGCCCGCCGGGCCGTCCCCGTCCCCGCGGACGGCGCGCGCGCCGTCGCCCGCGGCCGCGGTCTCCGTGCCGCGCCAGAAGCTCTCGACCGTCGTCCGCCGGCGCCGGCTCACCGTCACCTGCCGGCTGCCGCGCGCCGGACGCTGCACGGTGCGCGCGACCGCCAAGGTCCACGGCCGGCGCACGCTCGGCAGCGCGCACGCGACCTTCAAGCGCGCGGGGCGGCGCACGCTGCAGCTCCGGCTCTCGCGCGCGACCGCGAAGGCGCTGCGCCACCGGCGCTCGCTGCGCGTCACGCTGACCGTCACGGCCACCTACGCGGACGGGGGCCGCACGACGACCAAGCGCATCAAGCTCTGAAACGGGAAGGCCGGTGGGACGTCCGATCTCGAAATTGGTCACGATCGGGCATCGGCGTGGAACACTCGCTGAATGCTTCGATTTGCGTTGGCGGCATCAGCGCTGCTCCTTCTGCCCGCGAGCGCCTCAGCGCTCCCGCCGGCACATTCACCCGGCCGAGCTCCCGCTGGGATCGGGCTCGATTGGCCGTTGAAGGACGCCGTGACGCAGGTGTCCCCGGGCGCCAAGTTGAGCGTGAAGGTGCGGTCTCCGCGTCGCCGCGTGACGGTGTCGCTGCATCGGGCCGGAATCTCGGGCCATCTCGGTAAGACCGTCGCGAAGCGCACGCTGCGCAACGGCACCTTTCGAGTCCCCACGAAGGTGGAGGGGATCTACGCCCTGCGACTGTCCGTGGCGGGCAAGCGGTACTGGTCGTGGCTCGTTGTCGGCAAGAACGTGTGCTTCCAATTCGGCAAGACTTCGCGACTGCAACTCAGCACGACGACGGTTGTCGCGGGCGGATCCCTCCCGTATCAAATCGTCAACACCAGCGACGGATGCGTCAGCGCCGGGTACCCGTATACGTTTCAGCAGCTGCAGCCGGACGGCTCCTGGATCGCGGCGCCTTCAGGCCAGCCTTTCCTGCTCCCGGGCTTCTGGATCGGGAGCGGAGGAACGTTCGCCAAGACCGCTCGGATACCGCCGACGTTCAGCGCGGGGACCTACCGTCTCGTGGACACGGTCTTCGGCGACGGAGAGATTCCGCTCACGGCTGACTTCCAAGTCGTCGCTCCCTGAGCGCCCGCGCGAGCGCCGCCGCCTGAAGGTCTGTTAGCGTCAGACGGCACGATGAGTTCAGGAAGCACGTTGCCGGTTGTCCCCGAGCTGGACGCTCACCTGAGCCCGACGATGCAGCGCTACCTGATGGCGATCGTCGCCGCGCAGCGCGACGCCGTCGTCACCGCCACGGGCGTGGCCCGGGCGCTCGGCTGCTCGACGCCGACGAGCCTCGAGATGCTCCGCCGCCTGGAGGCCAACGGCCTCCTGGTCGCCGAGGGCGTGCGGCGCGGCGGCTGGCGGCTCACGCCGGAGGGCCAGCGGGAGATCGCGGCGCTGCGGCGCCGCCAGAGCGTCCTCGAGCGGTTCCTGCGGACCGAGCTCGGCTTCGACGTGGAGGAGGCGGCGGAGGAAGCCGAGCGTCTCGGCCCGTCGGTCTCCGCCCGGCTGGAGTCGCGCCTGCGCGACACCGTGTGGCCGGCGACGCGGCCCTGCCGCGAGCCGCGCGAGTAAGCCTCACTGGAGGCCGGCTCCCGCGTTGCGGTGGACGGTCATCCCCGCGCCGCCGCTTCCGGGACGCCGTCGACCGTGAGGTCCACGTGCTCGTTGTAGAAGGCGATCAGCCCCGCGATCGGCGCGACCGCGGTCAGCGGGAAGTCGTAGACCCACGCGATGTCGGCGTGCAGGCCGGTCGGCGTGCGCGCCGACCAGTACCCGGTCGTGCGCCCCTTGTACGGGCAGGCGGTGACCGTGTCGCTCGGCTCCAGGTGCGAGAAGTCGACCGCGGTGCGGTCCAGGTAGTAGCGCGTCGGCAGCCCGGTCTCGAACAGCAGCACCGGGGCGGAGGACTCGGCGAGCAGGACGCCGTCGAGCTCCACGCGCACGGTCCGCGACGAGCGCACGGCGTCCACGCGCGCGTACGGGTTGCGCGGGTGCACGTGGATCTGCTCGTCCTCTTCGAACCACGCGTCGAGCGCGTCCCAGTCGAAGAGGACGTGGGTGTCCTCGAGCAGGCGATGGGCGAGCCCGTCGAGCCGCGCGACGTCCTCACGCGGGATCGCGTACCACGGGTAATACGGCTTCTCCCACACGTAGAGCGCGCGCGTGGTGTCGAAGATCACGTCGCCGCCGGCGACCCCGCGGACGCGGCGGGGAGACGGCTCCACGTGGCCGGCCGGCACCGGCGGCTTGGGGTAGTTGCGCACGGTC
>DATMGH010000179.1:0-4826 GCA_035555675.1 Solirubrobacter sp.
GTCCGGGTTGAAGGTCGGGTAGTAGAGCAGGTAGATGTGGCCCGTCGTCATGAAGTCGGGCGCCACCGTCACGCCCAGCAGACCGGCCTCGATCTTGCCGTTGATCTCGTTTCCGCCGCCGCGATCGCCGTAGACCGGCAGGACTGCGGACTGCGTCACGCCGCTGTTGACCGTGCCGTTGGCCTGCGCCGGATCCCACACGTGGACCGTGCCGCAGCCGACACCGACGTTCGGGTTCGAGAAGTCCATGATGACCGGCGACGAAGCGACCCCGATCATCTTCCCGCGCTCGGCGTTCGTGCGGCAGTCGGCGCGGCCGATGTAGATCGCCCAGCCGTTGGGCGCCATCGAGACGCCGTGCGACTCGCCGCTGTTGTTGAGGTTGCCGCTGGACGCGTCGACCAGGCGCTCGCCCTTGTAGTTGGAGCTGATCGTCGCCTTGCAGCCGCCGCGGACCATGCCGGACGCCCACTGGATCGCGCCGAGCAGGTGCGAGCGGAACGGCTGCTCCGCGTAGGCGCCCGCCGTCCGGCCCATGCCGGTGTAGAAGGAGCGGCCGCCCTGGTAGTCACGGCACCAGGAGATCGGCCAGTCGGTGCCGCCGGTCGACGTGCCGTCACCGGCCGCCGCGCCCACCGCGTGGTAGCGCGCGACCGTGTGCACGGTGCCGGTCGGCCGCGGGTTCCAGCGGTACCAGACGTCGTTGCGCGTGAGCTCGAGCGCGATGTTGCGCGTCGCAGGATGCACGCGATCGCCGGTCACGAGGACCTGATCGCTCGCGGCCGTCGGGCTGTCGGACGCGGGACGCGAGCCGATCAGACCGGTGACGAACGCGCTCTCCGGCTCGGCCGTGGCCGCCGCGCCGATGCCGACGAAGCCGCCGCCGGCCTGGATGTAGCCCTGCAGCGCCATCTCCTGACCGGTGTTGAGCCGGTCACCCGTGTTATTGAGGAACACGACGGCGCGATACTGCGCGAGGTTGGCCGCCGTGAACGCCGTGGCGTCCTGCGAGTCCGTGACCTCGAATCCGTTCGTGGAGCCGAGCGCGCTGATCGCGCTGACGCCGGCGTCAACCGTGGCGTCGGATGGTCCGTGATAGACCAGCACCTTGATCGGCGTGCTTTGTGCGAGCGCGCTTCCGGCGCCCACGAGGCTGAGCGACGTGCCGAGACACGCGGCCACCATCAACCGCTTCGCTCGACGTCGGAGAGACGAGCGCTCCCTCGTAGCGCTCGCCGCTGCCTCCGTGCTCGATCGTTCGCTCGTTGCGAACAGCCAACCCTGACCCATCGATCCCGTTCTCCTCCCAGGACGTACGGCAGTTTTCCGGCAGTTTTGTTCCAGCGGCGGCGATACTACCTGCTCAGATACTTCTCAGGCAACCCAAAGATTGAGCTAAGTACACGATCTTCCTACGCTCATCGCGCCGAAGTGCCGCGAAACCACGCTCAAGTTGCCACGGGGCCTAAGGTTCGCCGCATGACCGCCATGGGGTACGCAGACCGGCCGGCGCCCGGCGTCGGAGTCGGCACGTTGTTCGGCCGCGTGATGGGGCTCGTCGCGCTGACGGTGCTCTGCGCGACGCTCGGGGTCTACCTCGCGCGCGATTGGGGCGGCGCCGGATGGTTCATCGCGTGGCTGGTGGCGTTCGGCTGCCTGCTCGGGCTCAACGCCGCCAACGCGCGCGGGAACACAGGGCTCGCGTTCGCGCTGCTGCTCGCGTTCGGGCTGCTGATGGGCGCGAGCGTCTCGACCACGGTCAACTACTACGCCGAGACCGACCCGGTGGCGCTGCGCCAGGCGTTCGGCGCGACCACGCTGTTCGTCGGCGTCCTGGGCGCCGGCGGCTACCTGACGCGGCGCGACCTCTCGTTCCTGTACCGGTTCGCCTTCTTCGCGCTGCTCGGCCTGCTGCTCGCGGGGATCGTCCTGATCTTCGTGCGGATCCCGGCCGCGTACACGGTCTACTCGTTCTTCGGCCTGGCGGTCTTCGGGCTCTACGTCGTGATCGACTTCAACCGGCTGCGCCGGGCCGGCACGGCCCAGGCGATCCCGCTCGCCGCCGGGATCTTCCTGGACATCCTGAACATCTTCCTGTTCTTCCTGCGGATCTTCGGCAGCTCGCGGCGCTAGCGGCGGGCCGCGCGCCAGCGGTCGAACGTCTGGTGGAACTCGCCCTCGTAGCACGTGTGCCGCAGCGCGTACTCGGTCGGCGAGCCGGCGTCGGCGATCAGGATCGCGGCGACGTACGTGTCGGGGCGCGGGTTCGCGGCCGGGTCGGGCAGCGCGCCGTAGCACGGGCTCTCGATGCGCTCGCCGAACAGCGTCAGGTTGAGCGCGTGCGGGTGGTCGTAGGCCGCCGCCGGCGAGAGCACGCCGCGGTAGCCGGCGGCGCGCAGCGCGCCGGCGAGCGGCCGGCACCGCTCGTGCGGGCCGACGGCCAGCTCCGGCGCCAGACCGCACGCGACGTAGGCGTCGAAGCTCGACAGGTCCGCGATGTCGTGCTCGATCACCTGCAGCTGCCAGAGGCGCCGGCGGTCCTCCAGGCGCCGCACGTCGTCGCGGATCCGCGCGTAGCGGCAGCGCTCCGCCCAGGCGCCGTTGCTCGATAGCGCGAGGTACTGCGCGACGCCGCGGGACTCCTCGTGCCAGCGGCCGGACTCCTGGCGCAGGCTGGCCTCGCCGCCGCCGTACCACAGCGGGGGGAAGCGGCGGTCGGTGTGGCGGTAGGCGATCCAGACGCCCGCGAGGCGCTCAGGCGGCGCGGTCCACGGCGCCAAGGCGCGCGCCACCCCGGTCGGTCTGTGCGCGGCCGCCGCGCGCGAGCGCGATCAGCGCCGCGCGGTGCGTCGCCGGATCCTCGTCGATCAGCTCGCGCGGCGTGCGGCCGTCCAGCTGCCGGGCGTCGAACCACAGCAGCACGCCGCGTGCGGTCATCGAGCCGAGCAGCTCGTGGACCAGCTGCGCGACCAGCGTGACCCGCGCCGGGTTCTTGCGCAGCTGCCCGACGTGGCCGCGGCGGTAGTTGGCGACCATCCGCGGGCTGGTGTCCAGCAGTGCCGCGACCTGGCCGACCTCCACGTCGGCCAGTGCCTGGGCGACGAACCGCGCCGCGTGCTCGGGCCGGTCGAGCTCGTTGTGCTCGAGCTGGCGGACCATGGCGCGCAGCACGACCAGCATCCGCTGCAGCACTTCGCGCACCCGCCACTCGGGGTCGGTGCCCGTGCGGTCGGCGTCCAGCTCGTCGCGCAGGCGCTCGACCAGCAGCAGCAGCTCGGTCGTGAGGTCGTGGCTGCGCCACGCGGGGCTGCGGGCCAAGCTGAGCACCGCCGCGCGCAGGGGCCCGAAGAACGCGGGCGGCGCCGGGCCGGCGACGGGCGGCTCGAGCTGCTCGGCGACGTCGCCGGCGAGCTCCTCGGCCCGCTCGCGCAGCTCGTCGACGGTCGCCGGCGGCTCGAGAAGGGCGGTGCTCATGGCGTCCAGTCTACACAGGACGGTACGGCGTACTTCTGCATAGCGGAAGCATGCGGGACCGGGCGCGGCCTCGACTAGAATCCGGCACCCCTGAACGCGCCTCGCCTGGAGGGCGGCCGATTCCTGACGTCTCCGTAACGCCGACCGACGAACCCGGTCTTCGCGTGCCCGCCGCGACCTCCGTGGTCGAGGGCGAGGTCACCACCGCGGTCCGGTTGGTCCGGCTCCTGATCACCGCGCTGATCGTCGCGGCCGTGGTCGCGGGCATCGTGCGCGGCCTCACGATCTCGGCCACGGGCAAGGATGCCGTGGTCGGCGGCCTGTACCTGACGCAGGCCTCGCTGGCCGCGATCCTCATCCTGCTCGGCAGCTTCGTCGAGGGCTTCGGCTTCGGGCTCTCCCTCGGCACGCGCTGGCCCTACACGCGCAACATCGTCGTGCTCATGGTCCAGGGCGATCCGGAGGCGGCGCACCGGATCGTGGCCACGCTCGTCGGCCTCATCGGCGTGGCGCTGGTGATCCTGGCGCCCGCCTCCGCGACGATCAGCGGCCTGGCGCTGATCGTCGTCACCGCCCTCCTGGGCGTCGGCACGCTGCACGTGCTCGCCGGCCGGCTGCCCTCGGTCGTGCACGGCGTCCACGGTCTGCTCGCCTACGGCGTGTTCCTCTGCTACCTGATGCCGCTCTACCTTCCCGGGCTCGGCTTCTGGACGTACCTGCACGCGCAGGGCGCCCTTCACGCGCCCCTGCTGGCGGTGCTCCTGGGCGGGATGACGACCGGTCAGCGCGGCTTCGGCCAGCCCATCGGCGCGTTCTACTGGCCGCGGCGCTTCCCGCAACTGGTCATGATCGTCCACCTGCTCTGCGCGCTCACCGTGGTCGGCGCGCTCGGCGCGCGCATGCCGACGTTCCCGGTCGCGTTCTATCTCGCGGTCACACAGGTGCTGGTGGGCTTCCTGCTCTTCCACGCGGTGAACCTCAAGCCGAAGAGTCCCGGCATCCTGGTCGCGTTCCACCAGGCGATGGCGCTCTCCATCGTCCTGGCGATCGTGGCCGCGTGAGGCGACCTCACGCGGAGCGGAAGCGCCGCAGCCGCAGCGCGTTGGCGACCACCGACACGCTCGACGCCGCCATGGCCAGGCCGGCCAGCACGGGGTTGAGCAGGCCCGCGGCGGCGATCGGCAGCGCGGCGACGTTGTAGCCGAACGCCCAGGCCAGGTTCTGCTTGATCGTCCGCAGCGTCGCCCGCGACAGGCGGATCGCGTCGGCGGCCGCGCGCAGGTCGCCGGAGACCAGCGTCAGGTCGGAGGCCTCGATCGCCACGTCGGTGCCGGTGCCGATCGCCAGGCCCA
>DATMGH010000180.1:0-101090 GCA_035555675.1 Solirubrobacter sp.
CGTCGGTGGGGACGGGCGCGTCGGCGATCCAGTACGTGCCGGCGATCGCGCCGCAGGTCTCGGAGCTGTACGTGCTGCAGCGGACGCCGCCGTGGGTCGTGCCGCACAGCGCGCGACCGGTGAGCGCGTTCGAGCGGTCCGTCTACCGGCGGTTCCCGCTGGCGCAGCGGGCGGTGCGGGGCGGGATCTACAGCACGCGCGAGCTGCTGGTGCTCGGCTTCGTCAAGCGGCCGTCGCTGCTGCGGGTGCTCGAGCGCGGCGCGGCGCGGCACCGCGCGAACGGGCTGGGCGGGGACCCGGCGCTGATCGCGCGGACGACGCCGGACTACCGGCTCGGCTGCAAGCGCATCCTGCCGTCCAACGCGTGGTATCCGGCGCTCGCGCGGCCGAACGTGACGCTGGTCGACAGCGGGCTGGCGGCGCTGCGCCCGGGTGGCGTGGTGACCGCCGACGGGCGGTCACTGGACGTCGACGCCGTGGTGTTCGGCACCGGCTTCCACGTGGTCGACATGCCGATCGCGTCGCTCGTGCGCGGGCGCGACGGGCGGTCGCTGGCCGAGGTCTGGGACGGATCCCCGCGCGCGCACGCGGGCGCGACCGTGCCGGGGTTCCCGAACTTCTTCATGCTGCTGGGCCCGAACACCGGGCTCGGGCACAGCTCGATGATCTACATGATCGAGTCCCAGATCGACTACGTGATGGCCGCGCTGCGGGCGGCGGACGTCGTCGAGGTGCGCCCGGAGGCCGTCGCGCGGTTCAACGCGGACGTGCAGCGACGCATGCAGGGGACGGTCTGGAACACGGGCTGCCGGAGCTGGTACCTCGACGCCTCGGGGCGCAACCCGACGCTGTGGCCGGACTGGACCTGGCGGTTCCGGCGCGCGGCGGCGCGGTTCGACCCGGCCGACTACGTGCTCTCCGGTTAGTCCGTCGCCTCAGGGGGTGAGGAACAAACCTTGCGCCACGCGTGCGATTTGTTCCGCACCCCCCCGGCTCCGCGCGCTAGCGGACGCGCGCCGAGGTCTCCGACGCCGCCCATCCCGGGCGCGCGGCGACCGCGGCCACGATCCGGCAGCCGTGTTTGGCGTGCACCGTGCGGCTCCAGCGGCCGGCGCCGGTGGCGACGAGCGTGGTCCGCGCGCGCTTGCCCGGGCAGGCGACGGTGAGGCGGACCTTGCCGGAGAACGTCTTCGCGACGGTCCCGCTGACCTTCGCGCGGCCGTGCCGCGCCTTGCGGGCCTTCGCGGTCACGGCGCTCGCTCCGAGCACGGTGAGGCGGTGGACCCACCGTCCGTCGTGGACGATCGAGTACGGCCCGCCGCACGTGTTGACCATGACGACGCCGTTGGCGTCCGGTTCCACAGGCGGTGACGCGGGGATGTTCTGCGTCGCCGACGCCTGCCAGACGTACTCGCCCGGAGTCAGCGCCCAGCCGTTCCCGTTGGCGTCGGCGTACCACGTTCCGGTCGCGGCGTCGTAGTTGAGCTGCCCGGTCTCCACGACCGTCTCGATCTCAGCCGTCGCGTTGAGCCGCGCGACCCCGAACTGCACCGGCGAGAACGAGCTCCCGCCGGAGGCGAACCGGACCCGCACCGGCACGGGCGCGGACGTCTGCACGACCGACGCGCTCTCGGCGGGCGCGACCGCCTCCGCCGTGAGCGACGCGATCGAGCACGCGTGGGCGCTGGCCGGGACGGCCACGACCGGAAGGAGCACGGCGCCGGCGGCCGCGCGCAGGACGGTTCTCCTCATGAGCGCCAAGTTAGCCGCTCACTCAAGAAACGTGACACGTTCGCCGTCGCGAGCCGTGTTTAGCGGCGCTCTACCGCGCCGCGGCCCGGTACAGGTCCGCGATGACCCGCGCCTGCGCGACGGACTCGGCCCGGTCCAGCAGCGGCGGCGCGCCCGACGCGATCGCGTCGGCCACGGCGTCCAGCTCGCGCCCGTAGGGATCGACCGCCGGCGGCGCGATCCGCGTCGTCTCGTCCCCGCGCGTGACCAGGATCTCGCCCCCGAACGGCGTCTGCCACGGCGACGGGACGACGATCGTGCCGTCCGCCCCGACCACTTCGAGCGAGTGCCGCCGGTGCACGTCCATCCCGCAGTCGAACAGGCCCAGGACGTCGCCCGGGAAGCGCAGCACGCCAGCGAAGCGGATGTCGACCCCGCCGTCGCCGCCCAGCACCTGCTCGCCGCGCACGCCGACCGGCTCCCCGCACAGCAGCCGCAGCGCGCTCACGCAGTAGCACCCGACGTCCATCAACGCGCCGCCCTCCAGCGCGCGCTGCAACCGCACGTCGTCGCTCCCGATCGCGCCGAAGCCGAACGACGCACGCACCAGCCGGACGTCCCCGACCGCGCCCGCGCGCACCAGCCGCACCAGCTCCTCGGTCTGCGGATGGAAGCGCCACATGAACGCCTCCATCAGCACGCGCCCCGCCCGCGACGCGGCGTCGAACGCCTCCGCGACGGCGTCCGGATCCCGCGCCAGCGGCTTCTCGCACAGCACGTGCTTGCCCGCCTCCAGCGCGCGCACCGACCACGGCACGTGCAGGGAGTTCGGCAGCGGGATGTAGATCGCGTCGACGTCCGGGTCCGCGAGCAGCGCCTCGTAGGACCCGTGCGCCCGCGGGATCCCGTGCGCCGACGCGTAGGCCTGGGCTCGCGCGAGATCGCGCGAGCCCACGGCCACGATCCGGGCACTCGCCGCGTTCCGCGCGCCCTCGACGATCCGTGCCGCGATGCGCGCGGTGGAGAGAATGCCCCAGCGAATCATCTGCCGGTGGCGGCCGCCCTCCTGCGGGAGACGGCGTCGACCGATGCGGCGAGCAAGAGCACGAGGCCGTTGATGATGAACTGCACGCCGGACTTCTGCGTTACGAGTGGCAAGCCGTTGGCGATGATCGCCACCACCAGGCCGCCGGTGACCGCGTCGTAGATCTTGCCGCGACCGCCGAACAGCGACGTTCCGCCGATCACCGCCGCGCCCACCGCGTACAGCAGTGTCTGCGCGCCGCCGGTCGTCGGCGAGACGGAGTTGTCGCGCGACGCGAGCAGGATGCCGGCCACGATCGCCAGCGTCGACCCGAGGATGAAGCAGTAGGTCTTGATGTTGGCGACGTTGATGCCGGCCCGGCGCGCCGCCTCGGCGTTGCCGCCGACCGCGTACACGTGGCGCCCGAACGCGGTCCGCATCAACATGAACGAGAGGCCGACGACCAGCGCCGTGACCAGCGGGACGACCCACGGGACGCCCTGGATGACGATCGGCGCGTTCGCTCGCTGGCGCTCCTGGTTGAGCAGGTAGACGACGACCAGCACGACGACCGCGAGCGCGCCCACCTTCAGCGCCCACACCGACAGCGCGGACGCCGACAGCCCGGCGCGCCGGCGCCGCTGGATCGCCATGAACGTCGCGAGCGCGAACGCCGCGATCACGACCAGCGCGAACACCCAGCCCAACCAGACCGGCATGTTCTTGTTCATCACGGTCAGGATCGCGTCGTTGCGGATCGGGATCGTCCCGCCCTCGCCGATGATCAGCAGCATCCCGCCCTGCAGGCCGAGGAAATAGGCCAGGGACACGACGAAGCTCGGAATGCCCAGGCGGGCGACGAGCAGCGCGATCGTGAAGCCGATCGCCACGCCGGTCGCCAGCGCGGCCAGCACCGCGAGCGGCCACGCCCAGCCGTGGGTGGTCAGGGTGACCGCGAGGATCGCCGCGCCCGTGCCGGCGGTGAAGCCGGCCGACAGGTCGATCTCGCCCAGCAGCAGGACGAAGACCAGGCCCATCGCGAGCACCATGATCGCCGCGCCCTGGTTGAGCAGGTTCGCGAAGTTGTTCTCGGTCAGGAACGAGTCCGGCTCCAGGACGCCGAACACGACCGCGAGCACCACGCAGCCGAGCACGGCCGGCAGCGCCCCGAGGTCCCCGCCCTTGATGCGCTCCCAGTAGGCGGCCGCGGCGTCGCCGACCCCGCCCTGCTCGCGCTGGGACTCGATCTCGAACTGCGACGCCGGTTGGGTCTGCAGGCTCATGCGGCCTCACCCACCCCGGCGACCGACGCTTCGTCCGGCCGCAGCCCGAGGTCCCCCGAGCGGCCGGCGGTGATCAGCTCGACCACCTGGCTGTTGTTGACGTCCTTCGCGCGCACCTGCGCCGCCATCTGCCCCAGGAACAGGCAGGCGATGCTGTCCGCGACCTGAAAGACGTCGTTCATGTTGTGCGAGATCAGCACGACGCCGAGCCCGTTCTCCGCCAGCCGGCGGACCAGCGCGAGCACCTGCTCGGTCTGGGCCACGCCCAGCGCGGCGGTCGGCTCGTCGAGGATCACCAGCTTGGAGTTCCACAGCACGGCGCGCGCGATCGCGACCGTCTGGCGCTGCCCGCCCGAGAGGCTGGAGACGCTCTGGCGCAACGATCGCAGCGTGCGCACGCTGAGCGACTTCAGCGTCTCCCCCGCGCGCTTCTCCATCGACGTCTCGTCGAGCGTGATCCCGCTCCGCAGCTCGCGGCCGAGGAACATGTTGTGGACCACGTCGAGGTTGTCGCACAAGGCGAGGTCCTGGTAGACGATCTCGATCCCGAGCGCGTTCGCGTCCTTCGGGCCGTGGATCGTGATCGGCGAGCCCTCGAACAGCATCTCGCCGGAGTCGAACGGGTGGATCCCAGCCACGCACTTGATGAGCGTGCTCTTGCCGGCGCCGTTGTCCCCGACCAGCGCGGTCACTTCGCCGGGACGCACGTCGAGGTCCACGTCGCGCAGGACGTGGACGGCGCCGAAGCTCTTGTTGATCCCCCGTAGGGACAGCAGCTCGCGCTGCTGTCCCTCGGAAGAAGCCGTGGTCATCCGCTGATGCCGTTCTCTTCGCAGGCCTTCTTGAGCGCGTCCGTCGTGCAGATCTTGTCCGCGGTCGTGAACCCGTCCGCGATCACGTCCTTGACGTTCTCCGGATAGATCGCCTGCGGCTCGAGCAGCACCGACGGCACCTTCTGATTGGTCTCGGTGTCGTCGACGGTCTGCTGCGCCTGCTTGTCCGCCGCGGCCTTGTCGCCCTTGGCGAGCGCGATCGCCAGCGCCGACGCCGCGTCGGCCTCCTTCTTGATCGCCTTGTAGACGGTCATGCACTGCGTGCCGAGCAGCACCCGCTGCAGGCCTTCGTCGGTCGCGTCCTGGCCGGTGGTCGGGATGTCCTTGGTCGAGCCTTCGCGCTTGAGCACCGAGGCCACCGCGCCGCCGAGGCCGTCGTTGGCCGCCGCGACGCCGACGAACTTGCCGTTGGCCTTCGTGTACATCTGCTCGAAGATCGTGCCGGCCTTCGTGTTGTCCCAGTCGGGCACGCTCTGATCGGCCGCGATGCTGTAGCCCGCGTCCTTGATCGCCTTCTCGTAGCCCTGTTTGAACAGCGTCGCGTTGTTGTCCGTCGGAGAGCCGTTGAGCAGCGCGACCGGGCCGTCGTTGTTGCCGTTGCCCTGCATGCACTTGACCAGGCCTTCGCCGATCTTGGTGCCGACGGCCACGTTGTCGAAGGACACGTAGTACGACGCGCCGCCGCCGAGCGTCAGCCGGTCGTAGTCGATCACCGGCACGCCCTGCTGCTTGGCCTTGTTGATCACCGCCGCCGCCGACGGCGAGTCGAGGTTGACGATCAACAGCACGTTCGCGCCGCTGTTGAGCATCTGGTCGGCGATCGTCGCGAACTTCGCCTTGTCGCCGTTGGCGTTCTGGATGTCGGACTGGACGCCCGCCGCCGAGAACGCCTCGCCCAGGAACTTGCGGTCCGCGGTCTCCCAGCGCGCCGACGACGCCGCGTCGGGCAGGATCACCCCGACTTTGGCCTTGGCCTCCGGGGTGCTCTGGCCCGACTGGCCCCCGCTGCTCCCGCTCGAGGAGTCGTCGTCACTCCCGCAGGCCGCGACAGTGAACGCGAGGGCACCGATGGTGAAGGCGGCAGCGACCTGCATGGTCAGCTTGTGCTTCATGTACTCCCCTTCCTCCGGTTGCCGCAGATGAGGCGACTATCTGCGATTTCGAAGTATTCATCGCCGGAGCCGACAAATCAAGCCGTCGTCGCTTGTGCGCCTTTCCCTAACACCAGCGCAACAGCCCCCAGCACTTCGGCGCGGTCGCCCAGCTCGCTCTGCACGACCGTGACGTCCTCCGCCGCCGAGCGGATCGCGCTGCGGGCCAGCGACTCGCGCAGCGGCGCGAGCAGCAGCTCGCCGGCCGCGCCCAGGTCGCCGCCCACGACGATGCGCTGCGGGTTGAACAGGTTGCAGAGCGTCGCCACCGCGGTGCCGATCGCCGCGCCCGCGTCGCTGATCGCGCGCTGGCAGCCGGCGTCGCCGCGGTCGGCGAGCGAGACCGCGTCGGGCAGCGTCAGCCCGTCGCCGTGGATGTCGCGCAGCGAGCTCAGGATCGCGGGCGCGCCCGCGAACGTCTCCAGGCAGCCGCGGTTGCCGCAGCGACAGATCGGGCCGCCCGGATCGACCACCGTGTGACCGAGCTCCCCGGCCGTCCCGCCCGCGCCGACGTACGGCGCCCCGGCGATGATGAACCCGGCGCCGATGCCGGTCGACGCCTTGACGTAGGCCAGGTTCGCGGCGCCGCGGCCCGCGCCCCACATCCACTCGCCCAGCGCGCCGAGGTTCGCGTCGTTCTCGACTTCGACCGGGAGGTCGAGCGCCGCCGAGACGGCGTCCGCCGCGCGCGTCCCCGCCCAGCCGGGCAGGATCGTCGAGTTGCCGAGCTCGCCCGAGGGACGGTGCACCGGCCCCGGCAGCCCCATCCCGACCCGCACCACCTCGTCTCGCGCCACCTCCGCTTCCACCAGCGCGTCGGTGAACACCTGCGCGGCGAGCGCGATCGCCGCCTGCGCGGGCAGGTCGACGTCGAGCGTGCGGTGGCGCTCCGCCAGCAGCTGGTGCGACAGGTCGGAGATCGCCAGCCGCAGGTGGCGCTTGCCGAAGTCGAGCCCGGCGACGACCCCGGCGCGGCGGTGCAGCGCGATCAGCACGGGCGGGCGGCCGACCGTCCCGCGCTCGGGCGGATGGGCCGGCGCGGCCGGCTCGACGACGAGGCCGGCGGCGTGCAGCTCGCTCACGACCGCCGACACCGTGGAGGGGGCGAGCGCCGCACGGCGCGCGAGGTCCGCGCGCGAGACGGCCCCGGCCTCAGCCAGTACGCCGACGACGCGCGCGCGTGCGTCGCGCCGAGACGTCCTTTCCATCGAACCGAACGCTACACGCGAACCGGTCGTCTTCTCAAGCGACCATTCGTTCGCTGTCGAATCTAACCCGCGAGCGCGAGCCCGGACGGCTGGACGCGGTCGGCCTCGGAGACGACCAGTGCGAGCGCGCCCAGCACCTGCGCCCGCCCGCCGAGCACGCCCGCCACCAGCTTCGCGGCGCGGCGGGTCTCCGGCAGCGCGGCGCGCGCGACGGACTCGCGGATGCCGTCCAGCAGCAGGTCGCCCGCGCCCGCGAGCTCCCCGCCGACGATCAGCAGCTCCGGGTTGAGCACGTTCAGCAGCGTCGCCACGACCTGGCCGAGCGCGCGCCCGGCGTCGCCGATCACGCGCCGGCAGCCGGCGTCGCCCTCGCGCGCCAGCTCGATCAGGTGCGCGACGGTCAGGTCCTCGCCGTGCGAACGGCGCAGCAGGTCGACCAGCGCGCCCGTCCCGGCGACGGTCTCCAGGCAGCCGCGGTTGCCGCAGCGGCAGACGATCCCGTCCGGGTTGACCAGCACGTGGCCGAGCTCCCCCGCCAGGCCGGCGCTGCCGCGGTACAGGCGGCCATTGAGGATCAGGCCGGCGCCGATGCCGGAGGAGACCTTCAGGTAGACGAGGTCGCCGGCGTCGCGCCCGGCGCCGAACGCGGCCTCGGCCAGCGCGCCCAGGTTCGCGTCGTTGTCGACCATCACGGGGACGCCGAGCCGCTTGCGCAGCTCCTCGGCCGCGCCCATCCCGATCCAGCCGGGCAGGATCGCGGACGAGCCGACGGTCCCGTGGCCCTGGTCGACCGGGCCCGGCAGGCCCATGCCGGCGCCGATCACCGCCTCGTGCGCGACGCCCGCGTCCGCGAGCGTCTCCGTCACCAGCCGCTCGGCCATCTCGAGGCCCTCGGCCGCGTCGTGGTCGGTGTCCAGCGAGCGGGTGCGCTCGGCCAGGATCGTGCCGGCCAGGTCGGAGACCGCCACGCGCAGGTGGCTGTGGCCGAAGTCCACGCCGACCGCGGCGCCCGCGCTGGCGTCGAAGCTGAGCAGGATCGGCGGGCGGCCGCCCTGGGCGCCGTAGGCCAAGCCGGGCTCGGGGCGCTCCACCACCAGCCCGTCGGCCTGCAGGTCGGCGACCAGGCTGGAGACCGTCGAGCGGCTCAGGCCTGTCCGGCGCGCGATGTCCGCACGCGAGATCTGCCCCTCGTCGCGCAGGGCACGGATCACCCGCAAGCGATTGAGACGGCGGAGGGATTCGAGAGAGCCGGCGCGACCAGTGGACATGGAAGGAGTGTGAGTCGAAGAGGGACGGTCCGTCAACTTTACGGACCGTCCCCCCGGAACCGACCTACCGGTACGCGTCGGTCGGCACGACGACCGTGTCGGCGATCTTGTCGTGCCAGGTCTGCTTCTCGCGGTCCCACAGCATCCAGAGGAAGCCGAGGAAGAAGATGCTGCCGCTGATGAAGCCCTTGATCAGCATGCGCACGAACGCGCGGCCGTAGCCGATCTGGGGAGCGCCGGCGCGCAGGTCGTAGACCCTGATGCCGCAGATGCGCTTGCCGGGCGTGGCACCGGTCGGGCCGCCTTCGAAGTAGATCGGGTAGGCGATCGCGCCGACGACCCAGAGCAGGTACACGAGGACCGTGAGCGCGCCGGAGATCTGGGTCGCGATCGCGATCAGGATGAGCCCGGGGACGGTGAGGATCAGGCCGTCGAGCAGGTAGGCGCCGAAGCGGATCCAGAAGCCCGCACGCGGGCCGCTCGGGCCGGGCGCGACGGGCGGGGGCGGCGCGGGTGGCGCCTGGGATTCCAAGGACATGCGTTCCTCTCCGTTATGCGATGTCCCCGCGCGCCTTGGCGGCCGCGAGGTGCTCCAGGAAGGCCTCGTTGCCGAGGCCCTGCTGCGCGCCGGCGACCTGCGGACGCAGGCGGTCGGCGAGTTGCTGCGCGAGCGCGCGGCGGGCGGCGGGGCGCAGGTCGGCGCGGCGCTCGAGGAACGAGCGGACCGCGCTCGCCTCGTCCTCGCCGACGCCGGTGACGTCCCAGCTCGCGTAGCGCTCGGGGCTGACGTGCGGGGGCTGCGGGGCGACGCGCTCGGGCTTGCGATCGCGGATCACGAGCGTGCCCGCCGCGAGGTCCCCCAGCCGCTGGTTGTTCCTGGTGGCCAGCACCGAGACCACCGCCGGGACGTAGAGCAGGGTCAGCTCCACGAGCCGGATGACGTTGCGGATCAGGCTCGCCCGCAGCCCCACCTGCGCGCCGCCGGTGGTGACCACGCGCAGCCCGGTCGCGCGGTGCCCGATCGTGCGTCCGCCGCCCCAGACCTCGAAGACGACGAAGTACACGACGTTGACCGCCAGCACGGCGGTCGCGGCGACGATCGCCACCGCGAGGTCTCCTCCGGCCACGGCGGCGATGGCGATCAGGGCGGCGAGCACGGCGTACCCGATCAGCGAGTCGATCAGCAGCGCCATGAACCGCGAGCCGATGCCGGCGAGCGGCAGCTCGAGCTGGATGCCCTCCGGCGTCGAAATGGTGCGGTGATCCTCATACTCCATGGCGCGTGCGCAATGATGCCTGGAGATGAGCCCGGAACGACTCGCGGCTGAGCGTTCCGCGGCGTGGGACGAGCTGGAGGCGCTGCTGGCGCGCAGCGGCGACCGGCCGGAGCGGCTCGGGCGCTCCGGCGTGCGCCGGCTCGGGACGCTCTACCGGGGCGCCGCGGCCGACCTCGCGTTCGCGCGGCGGGCGTTCGGCGCGTCCGCGCCGCTGACCCGGCGGCTCGAGGGGCTGGTGCTGCGCGCGCGGGCGGCGGTCTACGCGCGGGCGTCGCGACGGGGGTCGGTGTGGCGGTTCATGGTGCGCGGCTACTGGGAGCGGCTGGCCGAGCGGCCGTGGCTGGTGCTCGCGGCGTGGGCGCTGCTGCTCGTGCCGGGGGTGCTGGGAGCGGTGTGGGGGCTGGTCGACGCGCCGTCGGCCGCCGGCCTGGTGCCGGGCGACTTCCAGGGCGCGGCCGATCCGCCGGCGGCGGGGCGCGACTTCGACGCGGCGACCGCGAGCGCGTTCTCGGCCGCGGTGATGACCAACAACATCCAGGTGACGCTGGTCGCGTTCGCGGGCGGGATCGCGTTCGGGGCGCTGACGGTCTACGCGCTGTTCTTCAACGGGCTGCTGCTGGGGACGATCGCGGGGCTGGCGATCGGGGCCGGGAACGGCGTGGCGTTCCTGCGGCTGGTGTCCTCGCACGGGCCGCTGGAGATCTCCTGCATCGTGGTGGGCGGCGTGGCGGGGCTGCGGATCGGGTGGGCGCTGATCCGGCCCGGGACGCTACGGCGGGTGACGTCGCTGCGGCGGGAGGCGGTGCCGGCGGTCGAGCTGGCCGCGGGGACGGTGCCGTGGCTGGTGCTGTGCGGGCTGCTGGAGGGGTTCGCGACGGGGCCGGAGCTGCCGGTGTGGCTCCAGGCCGGGCTGGGCGTCGTGTTGTTCTGCGTCTTCTGGGGGCTCGTGTGGTGGCGCGGCGGCGCCGGTCATAGGACCGCGCGGGCCTTGGCGCGCAGATAGGCGGCGACGAGGTGCGCCGGCAGGCGGTCCGGCGGCGCTTCGAGGACGCGGGCGCCGGCGGCGCGGACCTGCGCGGCGGCGTTCGCGCGAGCGGCGAGGACGTCGCGCGCGATCGTCGCGCGGGCCGCGGCGAGCGCGTCGCCGCCCTCCCCCGCGAGCGCGGCCAGCGCCGGGTCCGACGGGCTGGCCACGATCACCGCGTGGCGGCGCGCGAGCACCGGGACGGCGCGCACGAGCGGGCGCGCGGCGGTCTCCTCGAGCAGGTCGGCGAACACGACCACGAGCGCGCGCTTGGCGCCCTCGGCGCGGCGGAACGCGAGCTCGTAGTCGCTGTCGACCGGGTGCGGCTCGACGTCGAACAGCGCCCGCACGACCGGCCGCGCGCCGGCGCGGCGCGGCGACACGGCGGCGCGGACCTCCGCGTCGAACGCGACCGCGCCGGTGCGGTCGCCGAGCTCGTCGGCCACGAACGCGAGCGCGGTCGCGGCGTCCAGGCACGCGTCGAGCACGGTCGCGGCGCCGAGCGGCGCCGCGCTGAGGCGGCCGGCGTCGAGCAGCAGGAGCAGGTCGCGGTCCTGCTCGAGCCGGTACTGGTTGCTCATCGGCCGCCCGACGCGGGCGGTCGCGCGCCAGTTGACCTGGCGGATGTCGTCGTCGGGCTGGTAGTCGCGGATCAGCTCGAACTCGGTCCCGAGCCCGAGCGGGCCGCGCGCGGTCACGCCTTGGTCGCGGAACCGGCCGCGAGCGACGGCCAGCGCGAGCCGGCGCGCCGCGTGCAGGTCGGGGAAGACGCGCAGCTCGGCGGGCTCGAGCGCCCGGTGGTCCCAGCGCGCGAGGCCGAGCGGCCCGGTCGCGCGGGTCGCCACCGGCGGCAGCGTGTGGCGGCCGCGACGGTGGGCGGTGACCTGCGCCTGCAGGCCGTTCTCCCCCTCGCGCGGCGCGATCGCGAGCGCGGGCGGCGCCGCCTGGCGGACCTTGAGGCGCCCGCCCGCGGGCGCGCGAGCGGCGATCGTGAGCGGCGCGGGCACGCCGCGGCTGAGGACGTCCGGCACCTCGCGGTGCACGCTCGGCGCGCGCCGGGCGGCGCGGGCGTCCACGGCGACGGCGGCGACCAGCGCCAGCGCGGCGAGGGCGACGACGCCGAGCGGGACGAGCAGCGCGGCCAGCGCGATGACCGCGAGCGCGGCGACGGCGCGGGGCGCGGGCGTCAAAGCGCGCGCCTCGCCGCGCCACCGCGCCGCGCCGCGCCGCCGCACACCACACCGCCGCCGCCCCGCGCCGCCGCCCCGCCGCGGCCGGCGCACGCGCGCGTCATCGCGGCACCGGCACGTCCTCGAGCGCGGCGCGGATCGCGCCCGCCGGGGTCGCACGCTCGAGCTCGGCCTCCGGCGTGAGCACCAGCCGGTGACGCAGGACCGGCGCGGCCATCCGCGCGACGTCGTCCGGCGTCACGTACGCCCGGCCCGCCAGCCGCGCCGCCGCCTTGGCCGCGCCGAGCAGGTGGACCGCGGCGCGCGGGGACGCGCCCAGCGCCACGCTCGGCAGCGCGCGGGTGCGGCGCACCAGCGCGACCACGTAGCCCGCGACCTCTTCGGTGACCTCCGTCGCGTCCACCTCCGCCCGCGCGGCCCGCAGGTCCTCCGCGCTCGCCACCGCGACCACGTCGTCGAGCGCCGCCGGCGCCAGCCCGCGTCGCGGCAACCGCAGCAGCGCGCGCTCCTCGGCCTCGCTCGGATACCCGATCGCCACGTGCACGAGGAACCGGTCCCGCTGGGCCTCCGGCAGCGGGTAGGTGCCCTCGTACTCGACCGGGTTCTGCGTGGCCAGCACGAGGAACGGGTCCGGCAGCGCGTGCGAGACGCCGTCGACGGTCACCTGCCCCTCCTGCATCGCCTCCAGCAGCGCGGCCTGGGTCTTCGGCGGCGTCCGGTTGATCTCGTCCGCCAGCACGACGCCCGCGAACACCGGCCCGGGCCGGAAGACGAGCTCGCCGCCGCGCAGCGCCATCGTGCCCGTGACGTCGCTCGGGAGCATGTCCGGCGTGAACTGCAGGCGCCGGAAGTCGACGCCGAGCGCGCGCGCCGTCGCTCCCGCGAGCAGCGTCTTGGCCGTGCCCGGGACGCCCTCGAGCAGCACGTGGCCGCCGAGCGCGAGCGCGGCCAGCATGTCCTCGAGCGCCTCGGCCTGGCCGACGACGACTTTCCCGACCTCGCCCGCGACGCGGGCGTGCAGCTCCTTCACCGTGCCTCCTCCTTGGCCCGCGCCAGCGCGGCGGCGAGCGCGTCGACGTACGCCACCCGCGGCGGCGGGGGATCAGTGTCCGGGTCCTCGGGCGGGCCGAAGCGGCGCCCCACGGCCCAGATCGCGACCAGGGCGGTCAGCGCCAGCCCCAGCAGCGTCCAGCGCACGTGCGCGGGCAGACCCCCGAACCCGCGCGCGACACCGTAGCCGTGCACGGTCTCCAGGAACGCGACCGGCCGGCCGGCCGCCAGCGCGACGCCGAGCGCCGCGTTGTCCCCGCGCGCGAGCGCCCGGTTCTGCAGCGGCGTCGCGTCCGCCACCAGCGCGACGCTGCCGCGTCCCGCTTCGGCGGTGACCAGGAACGGCGCGCGCGGCGGGCCGATCGCCGGCAGCGCCGCGCCGAGGTCCTTCCAGCTCCCGCCGGCCCGCACCGCGCGCACGCCCGCGGTCTCGGTCACGGGGACCAATGTGCCACGAGCGGCGGCGTCCGCCGGCCGCCATGCGGGCGGCGCGTCCAGCACCGCGTCGAGCCAGGACGCGTCCTCCGCCCCGCCCGCCACGAGCCGCCCACCGGCGCGCACCCAGGCGCCGATCGCCTGCGCCTCCTTGGGCTCGAGCACGTCGGGATCGAGCACGATCAGCGTCTCGCCGGCCCGCGGGGCGCGCTTCGCGACCGGCGTGCGCAGGCGGCGCACGGGGATCCCGGAGCGCTGCAGCACGGACGCGTACGCCGCGAGGCCGGCGGGCGCCGTCGCGTAGGACGAGGACGGCGGGCCCTTGGGCTCGGGCGTGAGGCGGTCGACGATCGCCAGCACGACGGCGAACGCCACGAGCCCGGCCGCGATCGCCAGCGTTCCCCGCACCCGCCCGTCCTTCATCGGCGCACCACGCGCGGCCAGCGCTCGCGGGCGGCGTCGAGGTCGTCCGCGGCCGGCTCCCGGCCCCCGTAGACGACGTCGTCGAACGTCGCGGCGAGCGCGTCGAAGTCCTCGCTGTGCACCGCGCGGCGGACCTCGGTGGTCGAGATCGACGGGCGGAACTCGATCGCGCCGCGCGCATCGAGCCGCAGCAGGCCGGCGCGGAAGCGCAGCCGCAGCGCGGCCTCGAGGTCGCCGGCCAGCTCCGCCGCGTCCGCGCGGCGCTCGAGCTCGCGCGGGTCGAGCGAGGCCGGCGCGGCCGCGCGGGCCTGCGCTTCGGCGTGCCGGACGCGCGTCGTCAGCGTGCGCCGCGCGACCAGCCAGGCCGCGCCGAGGACGAGCGCCCCGAGCACGACCCACACGACCGAGCGGCCGCCGGGCAGCAGGTCGTCGAGCCAGTCGAGCGGGACCTTGACGTCGGGCAGCCGGTCCCCGATCCAGCCGATGACGCCCTTGAAGGGCCCCGGCAGCTTCGAGCCGTGGAAGCGGTCCTCGGCGAGCACGGCACGGGCGTCCGCGCGGGGGTCGCCCGACGGAGGCGGCGCGGGCGCGGCGAGCGCGCGCAGCCGGGCGTCGAGCGCGTCGCCGCGCGCCCCGCGCAGCGCCCCGTCGACGTCCACCCGCACGCCGTCGACCGCGTCCACGCCGCGCAGCTGCGCGAGCGCCGCAGGATCGTCGACCGCGGCCGCCGCCAGCGCGCGGAAGTCGGCGGCGGTGACGTCGGCGGCGCGGGCCGCGGGCGCCACGACGAGCAGGAGCGCGACGGCGAGAAGCGCCGCGGCGCGGCGGGTCACAGCCCGCCCGGACCGCGCGGCGCCTCGGGCGGCAGCCAGTCGGCGCGCTTGCCGTCGTCCTCGTCGTCCTTCCGCGGCCAGCCCGGCGGCGGCTGGGACGGCGGCAGCGGGTCCTCCGGCTCCGGCGGCGCGGACGGCGCCTGCCAGCCGCTCGAGGACGACCACTCGGGCTCGGCCGGCGGCGGCGTCCACCCCGGCGGGGGCGGCCAGTACGGCGCGGCCGCGCGCTGCTCGGGCGTGTAGACCACGTCGTCGCCGATCAGCGGCGCCGGCACCGGCGCGCCCGGCGTGAAGCCCTCGGCCTCCAGCTGGAGGTCGAACCCTTCCTTGCGCACGCGCTGATCGAAGTACAGGATCGTCAGGATCGCCGCCAGGTACGGGTAGGAGATCGCGGAGCTCAGCGTCGAGCCGATGACCTGCGCGATCGAGCTCGCGACCACGCTGTCGGCCGCCACCAGCGCGGCGACCGCGACCAGCGCGAGCTGGATCACGAACCCGATCACCGACACGAGGATGTAGCCGACCAGCACCAGCAGGAACGATCCCCACCAGCGCCCGGAGATCAGCTTCCCCGACCGCCCCATCGCCTTGAACACCCCGATCCGCTCGAACAGCAGCGCCGGGAAGCACAGGCACCAGAGCACGCTCAGGTACACGCCCGGGACCAGGCACGCGACGAACCCGACCGAGATCGCGAAGCCGGAGACGATCGCGAGCAGCAGCAGCCGCGGCGAGCGCCGCACGCCGAACCGCAGCGAGCGCTTGATCGACACGTCGGCGCCCAGCCACGCGTCCGACACGGCCTTGAAGCACGCGGTGAACGCGATCAGGAACGTCACCGCCAGCAGGACCACCGAGAGGAAGACGCCGACGAACGCCGCCGTGTCGTCCGGCGTGGACGAGGTCGACGTCGAATCGAGCCCGCTGTTGGCGTCCAGCAGGTCCGGGTCGATCGACGCGAGGATGAGGATGTAGAGGACCCACACCGGGGCGGTCAGCCCCACGATGCACGCCATCAGCGGCTTCCAGTGCCGCGTCACCACCTTGATCCCCGCGTCGAGGATCTCTCCGATGCTCAGCGGCCGCAACGATGTCGTCACGGCCGCGAACCTACCCGTTATGAGAGGACTATGCGCAGCCGCCGGCCATGGCCGGCAGGATCACGAGCGTGTCCGCCTCGCCGACGGCCGTGGAGAGCCCGTCGAGCACGCGGACGTCCTCGTCGTTCAAGTACACGTTGACGTAGCGGTTGAGCTGCCCGTCGGCGCCGAACAGCTGCGACTGCGTCGCCGGATGCTCGCTCGCGAGCGCGCGCAGGACGGCGCCGACGTCCTCGCCGCCCGCCTGCACTTCCTTGGAGCCGCCGACGCTCGGACGCAGAACCGGGGGAATCTTGATCGTGGCCATGGTGCGTGAAAACCCTAGCCAGCGGCGGCGCAGAACGCCTCGTAATCCGGGAACACGCCCATCTGGGCGTCGGAGATCTCCGACGGGTCGATCGAGCAGATCGGGCACTCCGGGTCGCGCCGGACCTTGAGCTCCGTGAACGTCGCACCGAGCGCTTCGTAGAGCAGCAGGCGGCCGATGAGCGGCTCGCCCGAGCCGGTGATCAGCTTGACCACCTCGGTCGCCTGGAACATGCCCATCGTGCCCGGCAGCGTCCCGAGCACGCCGTTGGCGCCGCAGGACGGGGCGAGCTCCGCGGGCGGCGGCACCGGGTACAGGCAGCGGTAGCACGGCCCGTCGTGCGGCTTGAACACGCTCAACTGGCCGTCGAAGCCGAGGATCGACGCGCTCACGACCGGGATGTCGAGCCGCACCGTCGCGTCGTTGAGCAGGTAGCGCGTCGGGAAGTTGTCGACGCCGTCGACGATCACGTCGTAGCCGTCGATGATCTCCATGATGTTCGAGGCGTCCAGGCGCGTCTGGTACTTGACGACGTTCACGTCCGGGTTGAGGCCCTTGATCGCGATCTCCGCGCTGTCCACCTTCGGGGTGCCGATCCGGTCGGTGGTGTGGATCACCTGGCGCTGGAGGTTGCTGAGGTCGACCTCGTCGTCGTCGACGACGCCGAGCGTCCCGACGCCCGCGGCCGCGAGGTAGAGCGCCGTCGGCGCGCCGAGCCCGCCCGCGCCCAGCAGCAGCACCTTCGCGTTGAGCAGCTTGGTCTGCCCCTCGAGCCCGATCTCCGGCACGAGCAGATGGCGCGAGTAGCGCTCGCGCTGCTCCTTGGTCAGCGACACGGGGACGTCGACGTCGTAGCCGCGGTCCTTCCACAGCGTGATGCCGCCGTTCATCGACGCGACGTTGTCGTAGCCGAGCAGCTGCCGGAGCGTGTTGGCCGCCAGCGCGGACCGCTGGCCGGACGCGCAGTAGATGACGACGCGCTGGCCGCGGTCGCTGCCGATGACGCCCTCCACGCGCGACTCGAGGTAGCCGCGCGGGACGTGCTTGGCGCCCGGGATGTGGCCGGCGTCCCACTCGTCGCTCTCGCGCACGTCGAGCAGGACGAAGCCGTTGCCGTTCGAGAGCTCGGCCTTGACCTCGGAAGGGTCGACCTCCTCGACCTGGCTGCGGATCTGGCGGATGACCTCCGCGCCTGACGGACTCATGCGATCAGTGTCCTTTAAAACCAAAGCGGATCGGGATTCAATACTTCAGGAAGTGTAGCGGTAGATGGGGTAGTGACCTGGGGGGCCGCTGCCGATAACCAACGCGAGCCGATGCGCACGCGCACTCTTCTGTCCCAGGTCCTCGCGGTCAACACGGCGCTGGTCGCCGTGACCGCGATCGTCGCCGCGCTGCTCGCGCCCGTGAACGCGGGTGAGACCGCCCGCATCCAGCGCGCCCTGCTGATCGCCCTCGCGATCGTCGCCGCCGTGCTCGTCAACACGCTGCTGATCAAGCGCCGCCTGGCCCCGCTGGACCGGTTGATCGCGACGATGGAGCGCGTCGACCTCGCCTCCCCCGGCCAGCGCGCCAGGGCGCACCACAGCGCGCCGCGCGAGATCCAGCGGCTGACCGCGGGCTTCAACCGCATGCTGGCGCGGCTCGAGGAGGAGCGGCTGGAAGGCGGCCGGGCGGTGATCCGCGCGCAGGAGGAGGAACGCGCGCGCATCGCGCAGGACCTGCACGACGAAGTCAACCAGGCGCTGACGGCGATCCTGCTGCGGCTGCAGGCCGCCGGCCACGACGTCCCACCCGGGCTGCGCGCGGAGCTCAAGGAGATCCAGACGCTCGCCACTCAAGCCATGGAGGAGCTGTTGACCCTCGCCCGCACCCTGCGCCCGACGGCGCTCGACGACCACGGCCTGGTGCCCGCCCTGGCGTCCCAGGTCGCCGACTTCGGCGAGCGCACCGGGATCCGCTCGAGCTTCCACCGCCACGGCGACGCGCCGATGCTCTCCGACGAGGAGCAACTCGTCCTCTACCGCGTGACGCAGGAGAGCCTGTCGAACGTGGTCCAGCACTCGGGGGCGAGCGCGGTGCGCGTGGAGCTGTCCTCGATCGGGCGGACCGTGCTGCGGGTGCGCGACGACGGCTGCGGCTTCAAGCCCGGCGGGCGCAGCGGCCGGCTCGGCGTGTCCGGCATGCGCGAGCGCGCGCTGCTGGTCGGCGGGCGCCTGAACGTCTTCTCGGCGCCCGGCGAGGGCACGACCATCGAACTGACCATGGGAGCGTAGATGCGAATCCTGATCGCCGACGACCACGGGATCGTCCGTGGCGGCATGAAGCTGCTGATCGAACGGCAGCCGGACATGGAGGTCGTCGCGGAGGCGGCGGACGGCGTCGAAGCGTTCGAGCAGGCGCTGGCCACCAAGCCGGACCTGTGCGTGATGGACGTGTCGATGCCGCGCATGACCGGGCTGCAGGCGGCGCGCCAGATCCGCGCGCACCTGCCGGAGACGCAGGTGCTGGCGCTGTCGATGCACGACGACGAGCGCTACGTGTTCGACGCGCTCAAGGCGGGCGCCTCCGGCTACGTGCTCAAGCGCGAGGTCGACCAGGCGCTGCTGAACGCGATCCGCGCGGTCAACCGCGGCGACGCGTTCCTGACCAACGCGGTCGAGCGGACGATCGTGCGCGAGTGGATGAACGACTCGTCCTCCGGCCCCGAGGAGCCGCTGTCGCCGCGCGAGCAGGAGGTGCTCAAGCTGATCGCCGAGGCGTACACGAACAAGCAGATCGCCGAGACGCTGCACCTGGCCGAGAAGACCGTCGAGTCGCACCGCGCGAACCTGCTGCGCAAGCTCGGCATGCGCGACCGCGTGGAGCTCGTCCGCTACGCGATCCGGCGCGGGCTGACCGAGGCCTGAAACGAATCTCCCAGAGCCGCACCTGACGGGTTGTCAGGATGCGGACGTGAGGATCGGACGCCTCTTAGGGCTGGTTGCGGCCACGACGGCGATGCACGGCACGCCGCTGGACGCCTTGAATCAACTGCGCGCGGCGAACGGGATTCCCGCGGGGATCGTCGAGAACACCGACTGGTCGGCCGGCTGCGCCGCGCACATGCGCTACCTGACGCTGAACGGGTTCTCCGGTGACTGGCACACCGAGCTGGCCGGGCGGCCGGGCTACTCGGCGGGCGGGCTGTTCGCGGCGCGCAACGCGGTGCTGTCGAACGCGCCGTCCGTGGGGCTGGAACCGGACTGGGAGACGACCCCGCTGCACATGGCGCAACTGCTCGGACCGCGGCTCGCGGTCACCGGCTTCGCGCCCGGCTGCCTGGTCACCTGGCCCGGTTACGTGCGGCCGGAGCCGGGTGACCTGCGGGTCTACACGTACCCGGGCGACGGAGCGCGCGACGTGAGCTCGCCGTTTCTGTACGTGCTCGGCTACGGGGGCGGGACGAGCGCGGCGCGGCTGTCGGACGTGTCACTGACCGGGCCGGCGGGAGCGGTGCGCGTGCGGGTCGTCGACAATTCGTCGCCCGGGATGCGCGGGTACCTGCCGCCGGGCGGCTACATCGCGCCGGCGACGCCGCTGGTGCCGGGCGCGCGCTACAGCGCCGGAGCGACGTTTTCCTCCGACCGCGGCGCGCGGGTGGTCAAGCGCTGGAGCTTCGTCGCGGGTGAGGGGGCGGGGAGCGACGCGTCGGACGAGGACGGCGGCGGCGACGACGGGTACGGCGAGGCCGGCTCCTCGATCGGAACGGCGACGCCGTTCCCGGCGGGGCGCACGCCGCAGGTCTCTTTGGGGCTGCGGTCGGTGCGCGGGCGGCGAGCGGAGGCGGTGATCCGCGCCCGCGGGAGCGCGGTCGGCCGCCGCGCTCGGGTCACCGTCCAGCGCCTCGGGTGCCGGTGCCGCGCGTCGCGGCGGGTGGTGAAGCTCAGCACCCGCGGCCGCCGGATCGTCATGCGCCGTCCGGTGCGGGTCACCGTCACCGTCGACGGGTTCTTCAAGGGCGAGACCCCGTTCCGGGGCCTCACGCTGTCGCGGTCGCTGCGGTAGCCGCGCGGGCGGTCGCGCGTCGCCGCGCGCCGGCCATCTCCCGTCCGCTTCTTCGCGCCATCGAACAGCGGCCGGGTGGGGAAGCGTGGGTCAAACCGCCACGGCATTCCTCAGGCCGCCTCTTCGCGCCACCCGAGAACGGCGCCCGGGGCCCGAGCCGCCGCGACATCGCTCGACCATGCGTGGGCGAACCGGGCGCCCTGCCGTCTCCGCGCGCGCGGAATGTGGCGCGTTCGCGCTTATCGACGCAGCGAGGGGCGCAATTTCGGCGCATAGCGCCAGAAAGTGACCACTCGCCGCCCGTCATGGCGCGTTGCCGCTCGCCCGCCGCCGACTCGCGCCCGCCGACACCGCCGCAGCCACAGCGGAGACCGCGCACGTCCGCACCCCCGCTCCCCTCACCCGCCGCCGTTCGCCCGCACCCCCGCGCCACCCCGCGGAGACCGCGCACCGCCCCACCCACCACCCCGCGGAGACGCCGCGAAGGGGCACGTACTGGCGCGTAGCGCCAGAAAGTGACCACTCGCCGCCCGTCATGGCGCGTCGCCGCTCGCCCGTCGCGGACTCGCGCCCGCCGACACCGCCGCAACCACAGCGGAGACCGCGCACGCCCGCACCCCGCTCCCCTCACCCGCCGCCGTTCGCCGGCACCCCCGCGCCACCCGCGGAGACGCCGCGAAGGGGCACGTACCGGCGCATCGCGCCAGAAAGTGACCACTCGCGGGGCGGGAGGCGCGCGGGCGCGTCGCCCATCTAGGCTTGACGCACCGTGGTCGCGCCGAGGCTGAAGCTCACCCTGATCGCGCTGACCGTGTGCGCCGTCGCGGCCGTGATCGGCGTCACCTTCGCCGCCCGCAGCCTCCCGCAGAACGTCTCGTACGCGAACGGGTGGGCCGGCGCGCAGCGGCCGCCGCACCTGAAGGTGCCCGACTTCACGCTCACCGACCAGGACGGCAAGACCGTCACCTCCGCCAGCCTCAAGGGCACCCCGGTCGTGTACGCCTTCATCTACTCGACCTGCCGCGACACGTGCCCCGCGCAGGTCTCGACGATCCGCGGCGCGCTCGACGACCTCGGCGACCAGCCGCACCCCCAGGTGATCGGCGTCTCGGTCGACCCCGCCAACGACACCCCCACGCGCGCGAAGTCCTTCCTCCTCAAGCAGCAGATGACCGGGCGGATGCGCTTCCTGCTCGGCACCCGGCAACAGCTCCAGCCGGTCTGGAACGCGTTCGGCATCCAGCCGCAGACCGACACCCTCGAGCATTCAGCTCACACGGTTCTGGCCGATGCTAGGGGCATGCAGCGGATCGGCTTCCCGTACGAGCACCTCACGCAGCCAGGCCTGGTCCACGACCTCGAGCGCCTGAACCGAACCGAGTGAGCCGCTTCCGCGAGCTCCAGTTCTTCGGGGAGTGGCGTCCCTACCAGCGCGCCGCGCTCGCCGCGTTCGAGAAGGACGTCAAGCACGGCAACAAGAGCACGCACATCGTGGCTCCGCCGGGCTCCGGGAAGACGCTGCTCGGCGTCGAGCTGATCCGCCGTGTCGGCAAGCGCGCGCTCGTGCTCGCCCCCAGCCAGGGCATCCAGCAGCAGTGGCCGCGCGCGGTCGGCGCGTTCACGCCGGACCCGGCGAGCGTCGCCGGCGCCGACCCGGCGAAGCCGATCGCCTGCCTGAGCTACCAGGCGCTGTGCCAGCTCGAGGACCCGGAGATCGTGCTCGGCCGCCTCGCCCAGTCCCGCTGGGCGGACGAGCGCGCCGCCACCACCGGAACGACCCCCGAGGAGGCCCAGCGCGAAGGCGAGGCGTTCGCGGGCGCCGCCGCCGACCGCCGCGCCCGTGAGCTCGCGCGCATCTCCGCCGCCCTCAAGCGCGAGGTTGCGCGCGGCGAGCACGCGGGCGTCGAGCTCCGGGACCTCCTCTCCGCCACCGCCCGGAAACGCGTCCACACGATGGCCCAGCTCGGCGTCAAGGTCGTCCTGCTCGACGAGTGCCACCACCTGGCCAGCCTGTGGGGCTACGTCGTCCGCGCCATCCTCGGCGAGCTGGGTGAGGACGTCCACGTGATCGGCCTCACCGCGACGCCCCCGATCGGCCTCCCGGAAGCCGAGGCCGAGCTCTATGAGGCCCTGCTCGGCCCCGTCGACTTCACCGTCCCCACCCCGGCGGTCGTGCGCGACGGCCACCTCGCCCCCTACCAGGAGCTGGCCTGGCTGACCGAGCCGCTGAAGTCCGAGCGCGACTGGCTGGCCGAGCACGACACGCGCTTCAAAGAGCTGATCACCGCGCTGCACGACGACGCGACGAGCGATATCGCCTTCCCCGTCTGGGTGATGACCCGGATGCGCGAGCGCCGCCGCGGCCCCGACGACGACGCCGAGGTCCCCTGGGAGGCGTTCCAGAAGCGCGCGCCGAAGCTCGCCCGCGCCGGCATCCGCTTCCTGCTCTCCGCGAACCTCGAGACGCCGACCGGCGCGCCACGCGGCGAGGCGTACCGCCGCCCGCCGGACCTCGAGGACTGGCTGACCCTGCTCGAGGACTACGCGCTGCGCTGCCTGGTCCCGGCCGACTCCGCCCGTGCCGCCGAGCGCTACGACGCGATCGCCGCCGCGCTCAGAGAGCTCGGCTTCCAGCTCACCCGCAAGGGCATCCGCCGCGGCACGTCGGAGGTCGACCGCCTGCTGACCGGCTCCCAGGCCAAGGCGCTCGGCCTGGTCGAGGTGCTCGACGCCGAGCAGCAGAACCGCACCGACGCGCTGCGCGCGCTCGTCCTGTGCGACGCCGAGCTCGCCTCCCCGCGCGCGGACGACGCCCTGACCGGCGTGCTCGACCCCGCCGCCGGCACCGCCCGCCACGCGCTGCTCGCGATCGCCGCCGACGAGCGCACGAGGGACCTCCGCCCGCTGCTGGTCTCCGGCCGCGGCCTGCGCTGCGCGCCGCAGGACGCCGAGGCGCTGCTCGCCGCGCTCGAGCGCGAAGCCCAGGAGCACTTCAACCTCCCCGAGTGGGACGCGGAGGTCGACGGCCTGCTGGTCTCCCTGCAGTCCTCCGGCGCCGAGTGGATGCCGCGCGCGTGGGTCGAGCTGGCGACCACGCTGCTCAAGGAGGGCGTCACGAAGACGCTCGTCGGCACCCGCGCGCTGCTCGGCGAAGGCTGGAACTGCCCGCCGCTGAACGTGATGGTCGACCTGACCGTCGCCACCACCGGCGTCAGCGTCCAGCAGATGCGCGGGCGCAGCCTGCGGCTGGACCCGCGCGACAGGACCAAGGTCGCCTCCAACTGGGACATCGTCTGCGTCGCGCCCGACCTCGTCCGCGGGACGGCCGACTACGAACGCTTCGTGCGCAAGCACCTGCACCTGTTCGCCCCCGCCGAGGACGGCGAGATCGAGGCCGGCCCGTCACACGTGCACCCCGAGCTGGGTCCGTTCGCGCCGCCCCCGGTCACCCGCTTCGCCGCGCTCAACCGCGCGCAGCTCGACCGCGCCGCCGACCGCGACGGCGCGCGCGACCGCTGGCGTGTCGGCGCCCCCTACCGCGGCGTCGAGCTGCCGACGCTGCTCGTGCGCCACTCCCGCGACGAGGTCCCCGCGCGGACGTCGACCCGGCCCCCGCGCCTGAGCCAGCGCGTGCCGCTCGCCAGCGGGCTCGGCGGCGCCGCCGCGTTCGGCGTGCTCGGCGTCGCCGCCAGCGCGCCGCCGCTGCTCGCCGGGCTCGCGCTCGCGCCCGCCGGCCTCGCCTGGGCGGCGGTGCGCCTGCGCGCGATCAAGCGGCGGCTGCCGGCCGTCCTGCCGCTCGACGCCGCCGCGCGGGCGGTCGTCGACGGCTACCGGGACCTCGACGAGCTGCCGCCCGACGTCGCCGCCTCGCTGACGATCGAGCCGCGCGCCTCCGGCTACCTGCGCGTCGAGCTGACCAAGGCGACCCCCGCTCAGGGCCGCGCGTTCGCGACCGCGCTCGACGAGCTGATCGGCGTCGCCGACAACCCGCGCTACCTCGTGTCGCGCCCGCTCGCGGACCCGCACCGCTCCACGCTCGGCCTGCTCGGCCGCGTGCTCGCCCGCAAGCCGCCGTTCGAGGAGCGCCTGCACCCGGTCCCGGCCGACCTCGGCCGCCACAAGGACCGTGCGGAAGCGTTCGCGCGCGCCTGGCGGCGCCACGTCGGCCCCGGACGGCTGATCTTCACCCAGCGCAGCGAGGAAGGCCGCGAAGCGCGCGCCGAGGCCGCGTCCGCGGACAGCGGCTACGAGACGCTGGTCCGCGACGTGTGGGTTTGAATCAAGGCGTCCAACGCCGCGTCCTCGCGGTCCTGCGCGGCGCGGTAGACGGCGTAGCCGCCGCGATCTGAGCGCCAGTGCGCGAGCGCCGCGCCGGCCTCCTCGGCGGCGTCGCGCCAGGCCGCCAGCTCGAGGCTCCACGAGTCGCTGCGCAGCACGATCTCGAACGTGTCGGGCACGTCGTCCAGCAGCGATCTGAGCTCACGGGTGTTCATCCCGCATCGAGGATGCCCGATCGGACCTTTCCGAATCCTCAAAACCGCGTCCGCGGATCTTCGCCCAGACGATCGCGCCGACCATCGCGAGCACCGGCGCGAGGTAGAGCAGCTGTGCCGCCCAGTGACCCGGATGCGCGAACAGCGTCATGCGTTGAGCGCCGCCGACAGCAGCCAGAGTCCGAGACACGTGAACGCGACCATCAGGACCAGCATGACGATCTGCGAGCGGGTCGCCATCCGTGCTGACCCGTAGACCTCGAGGGCGCGATCATGCGCGAGCACGAGGCCGGCGACGTGGCCGACCACCAGCGCGCCGACCTGCACGTACCAGATGCCGGTCGCGCTCACGACGCCGTAATCGATCGAGCGCTCGGCGCCGCCGAACAGGTTCGCGCCCGTGCCGAGCGGGTCGCTCGCCAGGCGCCACAGGTCCTGCCCGTTGTAGGCCAGCAGCGAGAAGTAGTGGGCGACCAGGTAGCCGGCGGCGATCGGGACCAGCGTGTGCGCGAACGCGCGCGCCAGCGCGCGCCGGTCGACGCCCTCCGGCGGGCGCATCCCGAGCATGCCGAGGATCCAGATCGCGGCCACGATCGCGACGGCGCCGGCCAGGCCGACGACGAAGCCCAGCTCCAGCGACGTGCCGAGCGACAGCCCCAGGTCGTGGAAGAACCGCTGCAGATCCTGCGCGAGGTCGTTGAACAGCGCGCCCTCCTTGGCGCCGTCGAACGCCGTGCTGCCGATCGAGATCACCAGCAGGACGCTGGTGCCGGCGACCGGCGCCAGCCAGGACGCGCCGGAGAACGGCACGCGCAGGTACAGCCGGCCGGCCCGCCGCCCGACCGCCGACAGCGACGCGATCAGCCCGAAGAAGACGCCGAACGCGTCCGCGTTGCGCGTCCACGCCTCGACGCCGTAGAGGCTCATCCCGATCAGCATCACGACGAAGTAGACGAGCATCAGGATCGCCAGCGGCGCGGGCTCGGTCGCCTTCGCCCAGCACAGCTCGCAGATCGCGAACGCGAACAGCCCGGCGGCGGCGGGGAAGCGGCCGAGCCGGTACTCGAGCGGCTCCGGCAGCGCGCCGAACCGGGCCGCCGTCCAGCCGGTCGCGCGGCCGACCGCGCGCCACGGGCTCAGCAGCGCCCACACGTTGCCGAACAGCAGCGACGCGAACGGCACGGCGACCCAGAAGATCACGTAGACCATGGTCGGCGCCAGGTTGTCGCTCTGGCCGCTGGTGCCGGCGATCCCGGCGTAGACCGTGATCAGGAAGACCGCGACGCCGAGCGCGCCGAGGACGACCTCGACCGCGCGCGGGAGGACGAACAGGTCCTTGGTCGAAAGCGCTTTGAGCTTCGGCCGCGACCAGCCGAGCGCGAGCGCGACGAACGAGACGACGAGCACCGCCGCGGCGGCAGCGCCGAACAGCGTCTCGGGAATCGGGAGGTCGGCGCGGCCGACGATGCCGTGAGCGAACAGGAGCACGGCCGCGAGTCTATGAACGAAAACGGCCCCGCAGACGCGGGGCCGTTTTGACGCAGGCTCAGTAGTGCGTCAGGAGCACTTGACGTCGGCCGTGGCGGTGTGCGTCGGCACGGCCGGCGGGCCCGGGTTGTTCACGAACGTGATCGTGTTCTTGAACGTGAGCTTCTTGCTCTTCGGGCAGCTGTTGATCTTGACGAGGCTCTTGCCGCCCTTGGACCAGAGGTTCGCGGTGATGTCGACGAGGCCGTTGTAGACACCGGCGGGCAGCTGCTGGGCCGGGTTCTCCGGGATCTTGACGGTCAGCGCGTTGCCGCTGATCTTGCCGGTCGCGACGCCGGTGATCGCGCCGTCACCGAGCTTGAGGTAGAACGCGATCGTCTTCGCCCCGGTCGCGTACGGCGTGACGTTGAACTTGACCGGAGACGGCGCCGTGCCGCTCACGCCGGCGAGCGCGTTGGCGACCGTGGTCGGGCCGATCTGCGACTTCTTGTCACACGCCGCCGGCCCCTGGTTGGCGAGCTTGCTGACGCTGCACGTCTTGAAGTCCTTCGTGGAGAGCGTGATGCCCTTCGGGACGACGATCTTCAGCTGAGACGCGGTCTGGCTCGTGGCGTTGTTCTTGATCTTCAGAACGAGCTTCGTCGCCTTCGGCTTCTTGCTCGTGCCGGCCTTGCTCGGGCTGAGGCTGACCGACAGGGTCGAAGTTGGCTCGTCCTGGGCCTGGGCGATGCCGGTGAGGCCGAGGGCGAACGCCGCCGTGCCGGCAGCGAGGAACGTCTTGCGCAAGGAGGGACTCCTCAGGGAGTGGGTGGTGTTTCCGAACTGGAGAGGCGCGGGCGGGCAGGCCGCACCGCGGACTGGTATCAACAACACGTCAGGAGTGAAAAAGTTTCGCTGCTAGCGTCGCGGGCCGCATGCGTTCCGAGAGTCCGAGCATCACTGCTCCACCGTTTCCTCGCAACTTACCGTGGATCAATGCGGCGATGCTCCGCATGGACCAGCAGCGCGGGAAAGTCGTGCTGCTGGAGTTCTGGGACTTCTGCCGCGTCAACTCCCTGCATACGCTGCCGTACCTGAAGGCGTGGCACGAGCGCTACGCCGCCCACGGGCTGCGCGTCGTGCAGGTGCACACGGGCGGGTTCCTTCCCGCGCGGTCGGAAGCGAACGTCCGGCGCGCGGTCGAGCGGCTGGGCATCGAGTGGCCGGTGGTGGTCGACGCCGAGCTGGAGATCTGGGACATCTACGGCAACGAGGGCTGGCCGGCGCGCTACCTGTGGGACCAGGAGTCGACGCTCTATTCGCTGCACTACGGCGAGGGCGCGTACACGGAGACCGAGCTCGAGATCCAGTCGCTGCTGGGCGTGTCGCAGGAGCCGGTCGCGCCGGTGCGGCCCGAGGACGAGCCGGACGCGCTGATCGTCGCGCCGACGCCCGACCAGGCCGGCGCCTACTCGGGGCCGTACGCCGCCGGGGGCGTCTGGGTCGTGGTCGACGGCGCGGGCACGCTGTCGGTCGACGGCGCGCCGTTCCCGGTGGTGGAGCCGGGGTGCTTCGAGGTGGTCGCGCACGAGCGCCACACGGAGGCGGAGCTGGCGCTGGAAGCCGGCGAGGGCGTGACCGTGCACGCCACGTGCTTCACGCCCGGTCTGGCCTGAGCTCCGCGTGGCCGCGGTCGCCGAGCAGGCGGACCAGCCGCGGCGGTCCGTCGTCCTCGACGATCACCGCGGTGCCCGGCCAGTACGGCGAGCGGTTCGGCTCCGGGCCGACGAAGTGCGGCTGGTAGACCCACGATCCCGTGTTGACGATCCCGTCCCACTCGACCGGGTCGTCCCCCGGCCACGGCCCGGAGCGGTGCGAGTGGCCCCAGACGACGTGGCGCGCGGGCAGGTCCAGGCGCGCGATCACCTCGCGGATGCCGCGCAGGTAGCCACGACGCAGCGCGGTCGCTGACAGGTTCGCTTCCAGCGGGCCGAGCCCGGCGCGGTTGAGCGCGAACACCGTCGCGCGGTAGCCCGCCTGCAGCGCGAGCGAGCGCGGCGTCCGCGGGCCCGTGAGCCGGCCGTAGGTCGACGCGGACGCGCTCCCGCCGACCGAGACGACGCTGTGGTCGGCGCGCTGCGTGAGCGCGTGCAGCCAGGCGTAGAGCGGGCTCAGGACCGCCTCGTAGTCGTCCGCGGTGGCGTGGCGGGCGGGGAGCTTGGCGACGTAGCGGGCCATCGTCCCCGCCGCCAGGCGCTCGAACGTCGGCACCGTCGCGTGCACGTCGGCGTAGTGGCCGTGGAAGGCGTAGACGTCCTCGCGCAGCCAGACGCCGGGGTAGGCGAGCTGGAGCCTTGCCGGTGCTGCCGCGGCCGCGAGGCGCTGGGCGAGCGGGCCGGCGTCGCGCGGCTCGAACCGCTGCTCGAGGCCGAGGAAGCCGGACGGCTCGCTCTGCAGCCGCGCGTCGATCCAGCCCGCCGCGAGCCCGTGGTCGTGGTTGCCGGCCAGCAGGAGCAGCTCCTTGTCCGGGCCGAGCGCGGCGCCGACGTCGGCGAAGAACGGCGCGGCGATCTCCAGCGCGTCACGGTGCGCGGCCTCGCGCAGCTCGAGCCCGTCGCCGAGGATCACGAACCGGTCGACGTCGTCGAGGGCCTCGAGCAGCGGCGCGCGCAGGTCGGCCCGGCGCAGCAGGTCGGTGCGCTGGGTCTTGCCGAGGTGCAGGTCGGAGACGACGAGGGTCCGCATGCTCGGGCACTAGTGTGCCGGTCCATGCCGCCGCTCGATGGGATTCTCGTCGCCGACTTCTCCCGTGTCCTCGCCGGGCCGCTCGCCGCGATGCTGCTCGGCGACCTGGGCGCCGACGTGATCAAGGTCGAGCGGCCGGACGGCGGCGACGACACGCGCGCGTGGGGGCCGCCGTGGCACGACGGGGACGCGACGTACTACCTCGGGCTCAACCGCAACAAGCGGTCGATCGCGCTCGACCTCGCCGACCCGGTCGACCGCTCGCGCGCGCGGACGCTCGGGGAGCGGGCGGACGTGCTGATCGAGTCCTTCCGGCCCGGGCTGATCGCGTCCTGGGGCCTGGACGGGGACACGCTGCGGGCCCGCAACCCCGGCCTGGTGTCGTGCTCGGTGACCGCGTTCGGGACCACGTCGGACGAGGCCAAGGCGCTGCCGGGCTACGACTTCCTGCTGCAGGCGATGGGCGGGCTGATGTCGATCACCGGCGAGCCGGACGGGCGGCCGCTGAAGGCCGGGACCGCGGTCGTCGACCTCGTCTGCGGGCTGCTGGCGGCCAACGGGATCCAGGCGGCGCTGCTCGAGCGGGGGCGGACGGGGCGCGGGGGGCACGTCGAGGTCTCGCTGATGGACTCCGTGCTCGCGTGCCTGCTCAACCAGGGCAGTGCGTGGGTCGGGGCGGGCGTGAGCGGACGGCGGCGCGGGAACCGGCACCCGAGCATCGTCCCGTACGAGACGTACGAGACCGCCGACCGGCCGATCGCGGTCGCGGTCGGCAACGACCGGCTGTTCGCGCGGCTGTGCTCCACGATCGGGCGGCCGGAGCTGGCGGACGACTCGCGCTTCGCCACGAACACGACGCGGGTCGCGAATGCCGACGCGCTGGCGGCGGAGTTGGAGGCCGCGCTGCGGACCCGCTCGGCCGACGCGTGGGTGGCGGCGCTGCGGGCGGCGAAGGTCCCGGCCGGGCCGATCAACGGCATCGACGAGGCGTTCGCGCTCGCCGACGAGCTGGCGATGGAGCCGACCGAGGAGGTGGACGGCGTCCCCCTGATCCGCCCGCCGCTGCGGCTCGACGGCGAGCGCCCACCGATCCGCCGCCGCCCGCCGCGGCTGGACGAGCACGGCGACGAACTGCGCGCCTGGCTCGACGAGGCCGCCGCCGCGGCCGAACGTTAACGTCACCTAAAGGGGCCAGGCCCCTTTAGGAAGCGTTTAGACCGGTTGCACGTGGGTGACGAAGTCGCCTGAGTCCAGCAGCGCGTGGACCAGGATCGACGGCGGCTCCGTCGTGAGGACCATGTCGGGGACCTCGAAGTCGAGGCCGGACTGCACGTTGGTCGACGTGCAGGTGACGACCGGGCAGCCGCCGAGCGCCGCGGCGATCGTGCGGTGGACGTGGCCCGCGGTGACGGCGCGTACGTGGGGCGACGCGCGCAGCAGCGCCGCCAGCGCCTCGCGGTCAGCGGCCGGCAGGCCGATCGCGTCCAGCCACGCGATCCCGGTCACGAGCGGCGGGTGGTGCATCGCCACCAGCGTCGGCACGTCCTCGGTCAGCTGCGCCGCCAGCCAGTCGAGGTCGAGCGTTCCGTCGTCGCGCCCCGCGATCGTCGTGTCGCACATCACCACGCGCATCCCGCCCGCGTCGACCGTGTAGCGCGCTCCGATGTCGAACCGGTCGTGGTTTCCCGGCAGCCAGTGCACCGGCATCGGCAGCGGCGCCAGCAGCGCGCGGGCGAGCGCGTACTCCCGCTGATCCCCGGTGTTCGCGATGTCCCCCGTGAGCAGCACCGCGTCCGGCAGCGGCTTGAGCGCGAGCACGCGCTCCACGGCCGCGCTCAGCGCCGCCGGCGACGCGGCGTCCTCGAGCCGGAGGTGCGGATCGGAGAGCTGAGCGATCAACGTCTTCGGCATCCGTCCCAACTTAAAGGTGCCAGGCCCCTTTAAGTGCTCCTTATGTAACTTACGTTGACTAACGCCCATTGTCAACTAGAGTTGCTCAACTGTGACGATCGACCTGACCGAACCCGAGAGTCCCGCCGACGGGCTCGCCGCGGTGCTCGCGCTGCGGCGGCTCGCCGAGCAGCTCGAGGCCGCCGAGGTCGAGCGCGCGCTGCGCGACGGCTGGAGCTGGCCGGAGGTCGCGGAGGCGCTCGGCGTGACCCGGCAGGCCGTGCACAAGAAGCACGCCAAGCGGCTGATCGCCGCCGGCGTCGAGCTGAGGAGACGCTGATGTTCAACCGGTTCACCGGCGAGGCGCGGATGGTCGTCAACGACGCGGTCGACGTCGCCGCCGAGGTGCGCTCGCCGCGCGTCGAGGCCGAGCACCTGCTGCTGGCGGTCACGCGCGGCAGCGGTCCCGTCGCCCGCGCGCTGCACGACGCGAACCTCGACTACGAGGGGCTGCGGGACGCGCTCCGGGCGGAGACCACCCGCAGCCTCGCGGCGGTCGGCGTGACCGCGGCGACGCCCGAGTTCAGCCCGTTCGTGGACCGCCCGAAGCTCGCCACCTCGGCCAAGCTCGCGCTCGAACGCGCGCTGCGCGTCGCGGTCGCCCGCGGGGACAAGCGGATCGGCAGCGCGCACATCGCGCTCGGCACCCTGCGCGCGCCCACCGGCACCGTCCCGCGCGCACTCGAAGCGGCCGCGATCAGCCGCCCTGAGCTGATCACGAGGATCGAGCGCGCCGCAGACGACGCGCCGCCGTCACGGTGATCGCGGCCAGCACGGCCAGCACCGCGAGCGCCGCCCACAGCAGCGGGTCCGACGCCGAGAAGTCGCCCAGCGCGTGGCCGAGGTACGTCGCCGCGGCCGTGACCGGCAGCACGCCGACGAACGACGTCCACGTGTAGCGCCACGCCGGCACGCGCGCCGCGCCCGCCAGGTAGCCGACGAGGCTGTAGGGCACGAGCGGGATCAGCCGAGCGAGGACGAGCACGCCGGCGCCGCCGCGCTCGATCAGCCGCTCGGCCGCGAGCACCCGCGTCTCCCCCGCCAGCCGCACCGCGATCGGCCGCCCCGCCACGCGCCCGAGCGCGTACGCGAGCAGCCCGGACGCCGTCCACGCCGCCAGCACGAGCGGTAGCGCGACCGCGAACCCGAAGGCCAGCCCGGCCGTCGCGTTGACGATCTCGGCCGGGAAGAAGACGACGGCGTGCGCGAGGATCAGCACGACCACGACCACCCCGCCCCACACGCCGAGCGAGCGCAGCTGGGCCTGCAGGGCGTCCACGTCGCCGTGCAGGACGTGCCCGAGCGCGACCCGCAGCGGCTCGATCGCCCACACCGCCGCCGCGGCGACCGCCAGCGCGAGCAGGGTCAGCAGCAGGCGGCGGCGCACGTGCGGCTCACGCTATGCGTCGGCCGCCGCCAGTGCCTGCCGGATCGGCTTCGGAAGCATGAAGCGCACGTCCTCGCGCAGCACTTCGAACTCCGAGATGTCCGTGGTCCCGCGGGCGCGGAAGAAGTCCACCAGCCCCTCGACCAGCGTCTCCGGCGCACTCGCGCCCGAGGAGATCCCGACGACCTTGACGCCTTCCAGCCAGGCCTCCTGCACCTGGTCGGCGCCGTCGATCAGGTGCGACGCGGCCCCGTGGTCGCGCGCGACGTCCACCAGCCGGTTGGAGTTGGACGAGTTCTTGGAGCCGATCACCAGCACCAGGTCGCACTGCGCGGCCATCTGGCGCACGGCGGCCTGGCGGTTGGTCGTCGCGTAACAGATGTCGTCCGTGCGCGGGCCGGTGATGTGGGGGAAGCGCTCGCGCAGGCGGGCGATGATCGAGCGCGTCTCGTCGACCGAGAGCGTCGTCTGCGAGATGTAGGCGAGCTTGTGCTCGTCCTGCACCTCGAGCGCGTCGACGTCGGCCTCGGACTGGACGAGCACGATGTGGTCGGGCGCCTCGCCCATCGTGCCTTCGACCTCCTCGTGGCCGGCGTGGCCGATCAGGATGATCGTGTAGCCGTCGGCGGCGAACTTGATCGCCTCGCGGTGGACCTTGGTCACCAGCGGGCAGGTCGCGTCGATCGTGCGCAGGTTGCGGCGCTCCGCGTCCGCGTGGACCGCGGGCGCGACGCCGTGCGCCGAGAACACCGTGACCGCGCCCTCGGGGATGCTGTCGTCGAGCTCGTCCACGAAGATCGCGCCGCGCTCGCGCAGCGTCTCCACGACGTGCTTGTTGTGGACGATCTCCTTGCGCACGTACACGGGCGCGCCGTGCAGCTCGAGCGCGCGCTCCACGGTCTGGACCGCGCGGTCGACGCCCGCGCAATAGCCGCGCGGAGCGGCGAGCAGGACCTTGTCGGGAGCATGCATCAGACTTCGATGGTAGATGCTCGATCGCACGCTGCACCACGCCGAGGCGTTCCTGTCGTCCCTGCCGGAGCGGCGTGTGGGGCACCGGGCCGCTCCGGACGCCCTGCGCGTCGAGCTGACCGACGACGGTGTCGATCCGGCGCAGGTGCTGGACGAGCTGGTCGCCGCCGCGGACCCGGGCATCGTCGCCACCGCCGGTCCGCGCTACTTCGGCTTCGTCACCGGCGGAGTGCTGCCGGCGGCGCTGGCCGCGGACTGGATGACGTCGGTCTGGGACCAGAACGCGCACCTGTGGATCGGGTCGCCCGCCGCGTCGGTGGTCGAGGAGGTCGTCGAGGGCTGGGTGCTGTCGCTGCTCGGGCTGCCGGCGACCGCCAGCGTCGGGATCGTGACCGGCGCGCAGATGGCGAACGTGACGTGCCTCGCCGCCGCGCGCGACACCGTGCTCAAGCGCGCGGGGTGGGACGCGGCCTCGCAGGGGCTGATCGGGGCGCCGCCGCTGACCGTGATCGCCGGCGCGGAGGCGCACGCGACGATCTTCAGCGCGCTACGGATGCTCGGGCTCGGGCGCGAAGGCGCGCGGCTGGTGGCGGTCGATGACCAGGGCGCGATGCTCCCGGACGCCCTCGAGCGCGCGCTGGCGGACGCCGGGCCGGCGACGATCGTGTGCGCGCAGGCGGGCAACGTCAACAGCGGCGCGTTCGACCCGTTGGAGGCGATCGCCGAGCTGTGCGCGGACGCCTGGCTGCACGTGGACGGGGCGTTCGGGCTGTGGGCGGCCGCGTCGCCGCGGCTGCGGGAGCTGGTGCGGGGCGTCGAGCGGGCGGACTCGTGGGCGACCGACGCGCACAAGTGGCTCAACGTGCCCTACGACGGCGGGCTGGCGATCGTCGCCGACCGCGCGGCGCACCGGGGCGCGCTCGGGCTCAGCGCGGCGTACCTGTCGGCGGGCGCGCAGCGCGACAACTACGACTACACGCCGGAGGCGTCGCGGCGAGCGCGCGGGTTCGCGATCTACGCCGCGCTGCGCTCGCTCGGGCGGCGCGGGCTGGCGGAGCTGATCGAGCGCAACTGCGCGCAGGCGGCGCGGTTCGCGGAGCTGCTGCGTGCCGGCGGCGCGTCGATCCTCAACGACGTCGTCTTGAACCAGGTGGTGGTCGCGGCGTCGCCGGAGGCGGTCGCGCGCGTGCAGGCGGACGGAACGTGCTGGGCGGGCGCGACCGTCTGGCGCGAGCGCGAGGCGATGCGGATCTCCGTCTCCTCGTGGGCGACGACGGACGCCGACGTCGAACGTTCGGCCGCTGCCATCCTGCGCGCGCTGTAGCCGCGTGCTCCGCGGCCGATTAGGCGGGGCATGACCCGACGTCTGCTCCTGCTCGTCCGCCAGCAACCGATCGCGCTGGTCGCGCTCTTCGTGGCGCTCGGCGGGACGTCGTACGCGGCCGCCGGCGCGGTGCGCTCGACCGCGACCTACGCGTGTCTGCGCAACGGCAAGCTGCGCGTGGTCGCGGCACCGTCGAAGTGCACGGCGCGCGAGACGGCGATCTCCTTCAAGGGGGAGCGCGGGCCGTCGGGCGAGAACGGCGCCGCGGGCGCGGCGGGCCGGGACGGCCTCGCCGGGGCGGCGGGGAAGGACGGCGTCGCCGGCCCGGCCGGGCGCAACGGCGTCGACGGCGCGACCGGGCCGGCCGGCAAGGACGGCGCGGACGGGCGCGACGGGACCGACGGCGTCATCGGGCGCGACGGCATCGACGGCGCGACCGGCCCGGCCGGCAAGGACGGCGCGGACGGGCGCGACGGGACCGACGGCGTCATCGGGCGCGACGGCGTCGACGGCGCGACCGGCCCAGCCGGCGAGACCGGACCCGCCGGCCCGCAGGGTCCCAAGGGCGACATCGGCCCGCAGGGCGCCAAGGGCGACACGGGCGAGCGGGGTCCGCAGGGCGAGACTGGCCCGCAGGGCCCGGCCGGACCGTTGGAGCCGATCAACGACCTGCTCTCGCGCCTGTCGACCGTCGACGGTCACGGCTCCGGCCTCGACGCCGACACGCTCGACGGGCAGCACGCCAGCGCCTTCGTCAGGCCGGCCACGTTCGACGGCCTGTTCGACACGCGCCTGCAGTCGTACTTCGGCCGGTGGCGCCCGCTCTCCCCCAACGGGTCCTCGGGCGGCGTCGACTGCGTCATCGGCACCATCCAGCTAACCGCGGCGACCTACCCCCCGCCCGGGTACATGGCCGCGAACGGCGACATGCTCCCGCTCGCGCCGTACACGGCCCTGTTCGCCATCATCGGCACCGCCTACGGCGGCAACGGCCAGACCACGTTCCAGCTGCCGGACCTGCGCTCGCAGGCGCCCAACGACACCGCCTACGTGATCTGCGTCGACGGGATCTTCCCGAACCGCAACTGATCCTCAGCGCCGGCGCAGGAACTCGAAGAGGGCCTCGCCGCTCTTGTCGAGTGACGTCTTAGACACCGCGGTTAAGTCGTCGCAGGTCTTGTGCCAGCAGGGGAAGTTGAAGTCGATCAGGTCGATCGCGGGCACGCCGCGGCGCAGGAACGGCGTGTGGTCGTCCTCGACCACGCCCTGCCGGAGGTCCGGGAACGCGTCGCCGGCGCCGACGCGCTCGGCGGCCTCGCGCAGGTCGGCCCACATCGAGGCGTCCGAGCTCGCCTCGTACGGGATCGCGAGCTGCCGGTTGGCGATGAAGTCCATCAGCACCAGCTCCTTGATCCGCTTCGCGTACTTGCGCGCGAACGGCTTGGAGCCGCGCAGACCCGTGCCGTAGAAGTCGTTGTCGTCGGTCGCCTCCTCGCCGTCGAACGCGACGAACCAGATCGGCGACGCGTTCGCCGGGCGCTTGGCCTTGCGCAGCGTCCGGGCGAGCTCGAGCAGGGCCGCGGTCCCGCCCGCGCCGTCGTTGGCGCCGACGAAGTCCGGGATGTCCTTGGTGTCGTAGTGCGCGGCGAGGACGATCGGCTTGCCCTTGCCGGGAATCGACCCGATCACGTTGCGCAGCCCACCCGGCAGGTTCTGGTAGCGGGCGTTGGGCAGGCGCGCCTTGATGTAAGCGGCCAGCTTGCGCGACGCCGGCGAGCCCGCGGGACGCGGGCCGAGCTTGACCTGGTACTCGAGCGTCGCCCACGCCCGGTCGGCGTCGAAGCGGTCGACCCGCTTCGCGGGCGCGGCCGTCGGCGCCTCGGTGGCGGCCGCCGCCGGCTCCGGCGGCGGGGCCTTGGCCTCGCTCCCGCCGCACGCGGCCAGCACGAGCGCGCAGAGCAGCGCGAGCCTAGTCATTCGCGGTCGCGGCGTCGAGCAGGCCGGCGAAGCGCTCGCGCGCGGCCGCGCGGCGGGTCGGGACGTGCTCGCTCGGCACGTCGTGCGGCTCGTAGCCGCGCAGGATCCGCCGGGCGACCGACTGGCGGTGGACCTCGTCCGCCCCGTCGTAGAGCCGCGCGGCGCGGGCGTAGCGGTACATGGCCTCCAGCGGGAGGTCGGTCGAGTAGCCGAGCGCGCCGTGGACCTGCAGCGCGCGGTCGACGACGTCGAACAGCACGCCCGCCCCGAAGAACTTGATCAGCCCGATGTCCGTGCGCGCGGCCGCCGCGCCCTCGGTGTCCATCCGCCACGCCGCGTGCAGCGTCATCAGCCGCGCGGCCTGCATCTGCGCGGCGCTGTCGGCCACCCAGTTCTGCACGGTCTGCTTGTCCGCCAGCGGACCGCCGAACGCGTGCCGGGAGACGGCGCGCTCGCACAGCATGTCGAACGCGCGGCGGGACACGCCGAGCCAGCGCATGCAGTGGTGGATGCGGCCCGGGCCGAGCCGGTGCTGGGCGATCAGGAAGCCCTCGCCCTCGGCACCGAGCAGCGCGTCGGCGGGCACGCGCACGTCCTCGTAGACGATCTCGGCGTGACCGCCGTAGCGGCCGAAGTGCTCGGACGGGTGCTCCATCGTCGGCACGTCGCGGACGATCTTCACGCCCGGCGTGTCCACGTCCACGATCAGCATCGAGGCGCGCTGGTGCGGGCGGGCGTCGGGGTCGGTCACCGCCATCACGATCAGGAAGTCGGCGACCGAGCCGTTGGTGGAGAACCACTTGTGCCCGTTGATGACGTAGTGGTCGCCGTCCTTGACGGCTCGCGTGCGCAGCAGCGTGGGGTCTGACCCCGCGGTCTCGGGCTCGGTCATCGAGAACGCACTCTTGAGGTCGCCCGCGAGCAGCGGGTGCAGGTAGCGCTCCTTCTGGTCCGGCGTCCCGGCCAGGGCGAGGATCTCGCTGTTGCCGCTGTCGGGCGCGGCGTTGCCGAACACGGCGGGCGCGAACGGCGACGTGCCGAGCAGCTCGTGCATCAGCCCGAGCTTGACCTGGCCGAAGCCCTGGCCGCCCAGCTCCGGCGGTAGGTGCGCGGCCCACAGACCGCGTTCCTTCACGCGTTCCTGCAGCGGGCGGATCGCCGCCCGGAACCCCTCCTCACCGAGCTCCCCGAACACGGTCTCGATCGGCCAGATCTCGGTCTCGACGAGCTCGCGCATCCAGTCGAGCTGCCGTTGGAACTCGGGCTCGGTGGAGAAGTCCCATGCCATGTCCCGATCATGGCAGGGCTCAAGCCGAGCGGCCCGCGCGCCGATGTGGATCTGGACATGTCCCGCGCCCTCTCGCTGCTCGCCGCGTTCGCCAGCCCGGTGTTCATGGTGGCGGCGATCGCGGGGTGGCTGTACGAGGTGTGGCCGGCGAACCCGCTGACGTTCGGCGTCGCCGCGCTGCTGGTCGTCGGCGGCCCGGTCCTCGGGCTCGTCCACGTGGCCACGGCGAAGGACCTGTGGGGACGCGAAGCCCCCGCGCCCGCCGCTCGACGCGTCGCCCCGCCCGCGCGCGTCGCCGCCCCCGCGCCGCTCCCCCTCACCGCCCGCGCCGCCGCGCCCGCCCCTCTTCCCCTCACCGCCCGCGCCGCCGCCGCGCGCCGCTTCGCCAAGTGGCGCGAATCGCCGCACCCCGCGCTCGAGCTGCGCGAGCGCGAACGCCGCGTCGCACGGCACCTCCGCGGCTGAGCCTGCTTGCATCCTCGGGCGATGCTCGTCGTCGCCGCCTGCGCCGGCGTCGCGGCCGGCGCTCTGCTGCAGGCCGCGACGGGATTCGGCTTCTCGCTCGTCGCCGCACCGCTGCTGTTCGCGGCGATCGGCCCCGAGCCCGCCGTCGTCGCACTGCTGCTGCTCGGCCTCGAGGTCAACGTCCTGACGCTCGCCACCGAGCACCGGCGCCCGCGCCCGCTCGTCCCCGCCACCGCGGCGATGCTCGCGTATGCCGTCCCCGGCGCGCTGCTCGGCGTCGTGATCCTGCGCTCGCTGCCGGCGGGAGCGCTGCAGGTCGCGGTGTCGCTCGGCGTCGCCGGCACGCTGGCGGCGCGGCACGTTCGCCGCGCGCACATCCCCGCGTGGGCGGCGGGGTTCGCGGCGGGCGCGCTCACCACCTCGACCTCGATCAACGGCCCGCCGATCCTCCTGCACCTGCTCGGCCGCGGCGTCCCCGCCAGCGTGGTGCGCGACACGCTGACCGCGTGCTTCATCGGGCTGACCGCGATCGGCGGCGCGGCGCTGTTCGCGACCGGCGATCCGGAGCTTCCGGACGCCAGCCTGATCGTCGCCCTGATCCCGGCGATCGCGGTCGCGCACCTCGTCGGCCGGCGCCTGTTCGGGCGCCTCTCCGCCAGCGGCGTCTACGAGCCCGTGCTGACCGGCGTGCTGATCCTGTCGGTCGCCGCCGGCCTCACCGGCGCGCTGCTGTAGACCCGTTACGCTTGCCCGCGAATGGCGCAGGCTCACGGTGACCGGCTCTCGGCGGTCGACGCCTCGTTTCTCGCGCAGGAGCGGGCGAACAGCCACATGCACGTCGGTGCGGTGCTCATCTTCGAAGGCCCCGCTCCGCGCTACGAGGCCTTCCTCGACCACATCCGCTCGCGCCTGCACCTGGTGCCGCGCTACCGGCACAAGCTGGCGGTCCCGCCGCTGGAGACCGGCCGGCCGATCTGGGTCGACGACCGCAACTTCAACCTCGAGTACCACGTGCGCCACACGGCGCTGCCGCACCCGGGCTCCGAGGAGCAGCTGCGCGCGCTCGCGGCCCGGATCCACTCCCAGCGGCTGGACCGGGCCAAGCCGCTGTGGGAGACGTGGCTCGTGCAGGGGCTCGAGCGCGGCCGCTTCGCGCTGATCTCCAAGACGCACCACGCGCTCGTCGACGGGATCGCCGGTGTCGATCTGATGAGCGTGCTGTTCGACGTCTCGCCGATCCCGCTGCCCGCCCCGCACGAGGGCGAGCCGTGGATGGCGGCGCGCGAGCCGGGCGCCCTGCAGCTCGCCGCGCGCGGCCTGCGCGGGCTCGCGCGGCTCCCGTTCGAGCTGGCCGGCGACGCGCTCGCCGCCGCGACGCATCCCGCCGAGTCGCTGGACGCGGTCAAGGACGCGCTGGAGGGCGTCGGCGAGGTCGCCTGGGCGGCGCTGAACCCGGCGCCGGAGACGCCGCTGAACGTGCCGATCGGCCCGCACCGGCGGCTGTCGTTCGTGCGCAACGACCTCAACGACTTCAAGCTCGTCAAGAACGCGCTCGGCGGAACCGTCAACGACGTCGTGCTGACCGTCGTCGCGGGCGGGCTGCGCACGTGGCTGCGGGCGCGCGGCGTGCGCACGGAAGGCCTCGAGCTGCGCGCGCTGGTGCCGGTCAGCGTGCGCTCGAAGGACGAGCGCCACCAGCTCGGCAACCGGCTGGTGGTGATGCGCGGGCCGCTGCCGGTCTACGTCGAGGATCCGATCGCGCGCCTGCGCGTCGTCCGCCAGGCGATGGACGGCCTCAAGGAGTCAAAGCAGGCGGTCGGCGCGGAGGTCATCACCGGCCTGGAGGCGCTCGCGCCGCCGACGATCCTCGCGCAGGCGTCGCGGCTGCAGTTCTCCACGCGGCTGTTCAACCTGCTCGTCACCAACGTGCCGGGCCCGCAGGTGCCGCTGTACGTGCTCGGGCGCGAGCTGGAGGACCTCTTCCCCGTCGCGTTCCTGCCGGAGAACCAGGCGCTCGCGGTCGCGATCATGTCCTACAACGGCAGGATGGACTTCGGCCTGCTCGGCGACTACGACGCGGTGCCGGACATCGAAGCGCTGGCCGCCGCGCTCAAGGACGCGCTAGAGGAACTGGTCGTCGCCGCCGCTCCTCGCAAGAAGCGGCGGCCACGGGCGCCCGCAGCGACGCGCTAGTACCCGAGGGCGAACTTCGCGTCCTCGGACATCTTCTCCGGCGTCCACGGGGGCGTGAACACCATGTTCGGGATCACTTCTTGCACTCCGGGCAGCTCGCCGATGAACTCCTGCATCTGCTCGGACACCTGCGGGCCGATCGGGCACGCCGGCGTGGTGAGGGTGAACGTCACGGACACGGTCCCGCCGTCGATCTCGACGCCGTAGACGAGGCCGAGCTCCACGAAATCGAGGCCCAGCTCCGGATCGATGACGTTGGAGAGCGCCTCGAGGACGTCGTCTTGGTCGATCATCGTGCAAGGGAGTGTAGGGACGTCAGCGGTTGTGACACTTGAACGAACCGCGCGGTTCGTTGTACCGTCCGCAGATCGTCAGTTTCGATGCACAGCTCGCGATCCTCCGGATCGAGGGGGATGAGGACCGCTCCACGAGCGGTCGCCGGCGGCGTCCGTTCTCCGCCGCGTTGAACGCCACGCGCGACGTCATCGTCGATCTCTCCGAGCTGACGTTCGCGGATTCCTCGCTGATGATCGACCTCGCGTGCCTCGCGCAGCGGCTGCGGGCGCGCGGCGTGACGCTGTGGCTCGCGCATCCGCAGCCGAACATCCGCACGCTGATCGAGACCGTCGGCCTGCACCGGCTGCCGGCCGTGCGGATCGACGTCGCAAAGCCCGCCTTCACGTAGCCGTCATAAGGTTCGGCGGGTCATGCCGCTGCTGCTGCTTCTCCTGTTCGTCGTGCTGCCGATCGCGGAGCTGGCCCTCCTGATCCTGGTCGGCCAGTGGATCGGCGTGTGGTGGACGATCGCGCTGCTGCTGGCGGGCGTGGTGCTCGGCTCGCTGCTGCTGCGGTCCGAGGGCCGGAGCGCGTGGCAGCGGTTCAACCGCGCGATCGCGGAGGGGCGCGTGCCGCGCCGCGAGGTGATCGACGGGGTGCTCGTGATCTTCGGCGGCGGGCTGCTGATCGTCCCCGGCTTCATCACGGACGCGATCGGCCTGCTGTTCCTGTTCCCGCCGACGCGCGTGCTCGCGCGCGGGCTGCTGGTGCGTCGCGGCGCACTGCGGATGATGAGCGCGATGCCGGGCGGTGCGGCGTCGAACGGGAACGGGCAGTACGCGGACGTCGAGAGCACGGCCGTGGACGTCGACCCCGACCGGCTGGACCCGCCGCGGTGAGCGCCGCTGCCATGGAGGCCGCGCGCCCGCTGCGCAAAGCGGGTGACACGGACGCGGTCACGTTCTCGTGGGCGGACCGCGAGGCGGAGCGCTACGGGCTCGTGCGCGTGGCGACGGGCGCGGGCGCGTCCGGCGAGGTGTCGGCGAGCGGGTTGGCGATCGCGTTCGAGGGGCGGGAGCCGATCGGGGCGGTGGCGGAGTCCGGCGCGGTCTCGGTGAGCACCGCGGTCGACGTGCCCTTGGAGCGCTGGACGGTGAGTGGGACGGGCGAGCTCTCGTTCTCGCTGACGTTCGAGGCGCTGACGCCGCCGGCCGAGTACGGCGGGCGGAGCGCGTACGTGAAGGCGGGCGGGCTGTCCGGCTACGAGCAGATCTGCCGCGTCGCGGGCTCGGTGGCCGGGGGACGCGTGCGCGGGCTCGGGCAGCGCGGGCACGCGTGGGGGAACCCGGACTGGGACAGGATCGCGCTGACGCGGACGGTCGGGGCGTGGTTCGAGGACGGCGGCGCGCTGGTCTCGACCGTGCGCGGCGTGAAGGCCTCGTCGCACGCGGACGAGGCCGTCTGGGCGGCGGTGCTGGACGGGTCGGTCGCGCGCAGCGTGTCGGAGGCGCGGCTGTCGACGACCGCCGACGCGTCGGGGCGCCAGATCCGCTCCGGGCTCGAGCTGTGGGTGAGCGACGATGACGACTATCCGGAGCGCGGGATCGGCTCGGTCGTCGCGGGCTCGACGCTCGAGCTGGGGGCGCTGCGGCTCGACGTCGCGTTCTTCGACTGGCACGTCGAAGGGCGGCCGGGGGTCGGGCGCTACGACGTCATCCGGCGCGCATGATCCGGGCCGTGGTGAGCGACTTCGGCGGGGTCGTGACGCTGCCGCTGAGCGCGGCGTTCGCCCAGGCGCACGCGGAGATCGGGGTGCCCTTGGAGGCGCTGGGGCAGGCGATGGGGCTCGCCGCCTCGCGGGCGGAAGAGCCGCCGCTCTGGACGCTCGAGCGTGGGCAGCTCAGCGAGGCCGACTTCATCGCGGGGCTCGAGGACGCGCTCGGCTCGGTGCTGGGGCGGCCGGTGAGCCTGGACGGGTACGGGGAGCGGCTGATGGGGTCGCTGGAGCCGAACGAGCCGCTGCTGGCGCACTACCGCGCGCTGCGGGAGCGCGGGGTCCGGCTGGCGATCCTGACCAACAACGTGCGCGAGTGGCACGACGTGTGGCGGACGCGGCTGCGGGTGGACGAGCTCTTCGAGCTGGTCGTGGACTCGGCGTTCGAGGGGACGCGCAAGCCGGAGCCGGAGATCTACGCGCTGACGCTCGCGCGGCTCGGGCTGCCGGCGGTGGAGTGCGCGTTCGTGGACGACGTCGAGGTCAACGTGGTCGCGGCGCGGGACGCGGGCATGCACGCGATCCACTTCCGTTCGACGGAGCAGGCGATCGCGGAGCTGGACGCGCTGTTCGCCTGAGCCGCCCCGCCGGCGTTCACCTCCCGGGCGGCGCCGCCTCCCCGCCCCCGCGCGCCGCGCCCACGTCACCGCTTCGCGCCCTCTCGCGCGCCCGGCCCTCGTTCACCGCGCCGCGCTTTGCGCCCTCTCACGCGCCGCGCCCCGCTTCGGGCCCTCTCGCACGCCGCGCCCACGTCACCGCTTCGCGCCCTCTCGCGCGCCGCGCGGATCAGTTCTCGCTGCCGAGGCGGTCCCAGACGTAGAGCTCGAGGCACTCGGCCAGGAGCTCGGTCGCGCGCTCCTGGGAGAGCCAGGGCAGCACGCTCTCCAGCGCCTGCTCCTCGGCCACGCCCGCGTTGAACGCGTCCTCGCCGCGCAGGCCGGCGGCGATCTTGAGTGCCTCGCGGCGGTTGTCCCCCAGCGATTTGAACGCGCCGACCAGAAAGTCCTTGTTCGCGAGCGGCGTGCCGACCTCCATCGACGCGTGCCACGCGGCGAGCATCGACAGGTCGTGCTCGTCGAGGTCGGCGACGGCCTTGGCGTAATGCGACGCGAGCTCGGACTCGGGGATCTCGTCCACCCAGGCCCGCACGAGCTCACCGAGCAGCTGCCGGCGGGCCTCGCGGCCGACCGACTCCGCGATCACACGGATGGCGTCCTGCGGGTCAATGAAGCACAGTGGCATGGCATCGCGCACGGTACGGGGTGGGTCGGACGGCACAATTGGCGCGTGGGCGGTCGCTACGACTCGTGGTTCCTGAGCGCGCGCGACGCCGAGCCCGGGCGGCCGCCTCGAGCGCTCTGGATCCGGCATACCAGCGGGGTCTCGCCGGTGACTGACGCGCTCTGCTGCACGGTCTTCGATCCGGACGCAGGTGCGCCGGCGGTGGTGTGGCAGGAGATGCCGCGCGAGATGGGCGTTCGTCGCGGCGGGCCGCGCGACGTCGGCGAGCCCGGCGGGCCACGCGTCTTCGCCGATCCGGGCGGGCCGCGCGACGTCGCCGACGGGCCGCGCGACGTCGCCAGGCCGGGCGGCCCCCGCGATTTCGCCGACGGGCCGGGCGGGCCGCGCGTCTTCGCGGGCCCTCACGGATTTCGCGGCGAGGTGCGGGCTCGGGGGCGGATGGCGGGGTGGGATCTGACCGTGACCGGCGCGCCTCCCTTGCGGCACCTGCGCCCGGCGGCGCTGTACCGGCTGCCGCTGCCGCGCACGAAACTCGAGGCGCCCGTGCCGGACGGGACCGCGCGCGGGCACGTGGTGGTCGACGGCGCGGTGCTGGACGTCGTCGGCTGGCGCGCGACCGTCGGGCACAACTGGGGCGCCGAGCACGCCGAGCGCTGGGTTTGGCTGCACGCCGCCGGGTTCGAGGACGAGCCGGACGCGTGGCTCGAGCTCGCGATCGCACGCGTGCGCGTCGGCGGCGCGCTCAGCCCGTGGATCGCGAGCGGCGCGGTCGCGTTCGCCGGGCAGCGGTTCCGACTCGGCGGCCTCGGCCACGTCGCGGGCGTGCGCGTGATCGCCAGACCCGGCCGGCTCGAAGCGATCGTGCCCGGGAAGCGCGTGACCGTGCGCGTCGCCGCGCACGCCGATCTCAACCAGACCGCCGAGCTCCGCTACGCGGGCGTCGGCGCGGACCCGGCGCGCGGCGAGCGCGACGTGCTGCACGCCGGGATCGCCGACGTGCGGCTCGGCATCCGCCGCCCCGGCCGCAGCTCGGCCGAGCTGGCCGCCCCCGCAGGTGGGGCCTACGAGTTCGGAACCCACCCCGCACCGCGGCGCTGAAAGGCCGACGAGCGGTCACGCACCGTCCGCTGGCGCCAGAAATCGACCACTCGCAGCGTCAGCGGCCACCGCGTCGCGGCCGAGCGGCGGGGAGCCACGGCGAGCGAACGCGGCATCGGTGAGCCGCGGGGCGCCAGCAGGCGGCGGGATTCGGGGCGGCGACGACGATGGCGCGCGGCGGCGACGAGACGGTGAGCGGCAACGACGGCCGGCCGGTGAGCGGGGGATGACGACCGGGCGGCGAGTGACGGTGCGGCGAATGGTCGCGGAACGTCCGCCGGCGCCAGAAAGCGACCACTCGATGCGCAACGACGGTTGCCGGAGCGGGGAGAGGCGATGCGCCGCCGCGACGCGGGCGGGCGGCGACGACGCGGGCGGCAGGCCGGCGACGCCTGAGCGCGGGCGGACGACGCAGGGGCAGGCGGACGGCGCGACACGCGCGGCTGGAGCGGGCGGCGACGACACGCGGGCGAGCAGGGCGACGCAGGCGAGCGTGGGCGGGCGAGCGGCGGCGTGCCGGCTCGTGGGCGGTGGCGGCGAGCCGCGTCGAGCCGGCGGGCCGTGCTCGTGAACGGCGGGCCGAGTCGGGGCGACGGGCCGAATCGTGGCCACGGGCCGTGCTCGCGAGCGGCGGCCCGTGTCGTGGCGACGGGCCGAGTCGTCGCGGCGGGCCGTGCTCGTGGGCGGCCGGCCGACTCGCACGGCGGGCCGAATCGGGGCGGCGGCCGAGTCGTCGCGACGGGCCGTGCTCGTGGGCGGCGGGCCGTGGGCTGGCTTGGCCCGAGCCGGCTACTGACCGGGAGACGACGTGCGTGGGCCGGTGGCGGCGCCGGGTCGGATGCCGGCTAGCGGCGGAGGCGCACCTGGCGTGAGGCGAGGGACGGGGGCTCGGACGCGTAGGCGGCCGCGACCTTCAACCGCCCCACGTACGTGCGGGACTTCGGTCCCGCGAGCAGGGCGCGTTTCGCCTTCGCGACCAGCCGCAGCGTCGCGTTCGACGTGCCCGGCGGCAGCGTCGTCGCGAGCGTCCCCGCGGTGAGGTCGCGGCCGAGGCCGAGCGCCTTGGCCGTCGGGCGGTCGACGCTGAACGTCGCCGTCACCGCGCACTCGGCCGCGCACACGACCTTGAACTTGATCGTGGTGCGCCCGCGGGCGGGCAGAGAGAACGACGGTGGCGCGAGCTGCGCGGTCCAGGCCGGCGGCGGAGGTGGTGGAAGCGCGAGCAACGAACGTTCAGCGGCGGATGAGCACGCGACGGTGCGCGCTGACGCTACCGGACTTCACCTTCAACGTGGCGCGGAACCGCTTCCCCACGCCCGCACGCGCGAACCCGCGCCGCGCCTTCACGTTCAACCTGACCGTGAGACTCCGCGTCTGCCCGGCCTTCAGCCGCGCCGTCGACGTCCCCACCGTCCGCGCCTTCCCCAGCCGCAGCTTGCGCGCCGTCGCCGCGTCGACCGTCAGCGCCGCGGTCACCTTGCACGCCCGCGGGCACCGCACGCGCACGCGCACCGACCGCGTCCCCGACGCCGAGAGCGTGAAGACCGGCCGCACGGACGGCGTCGCGGTCGGGACGGGCGTCGGCGCCGGCGCAACCGTCACGACCGGGGTCGCGACCGGCGACGGCGAAGGCGACACCGTGACCGTGGGCGTCGGCGTCGGCGTCGCGACCGGGCCCCCCTCCGTGTACACCCCGAACTCGCTCAGGTCCATGTACGGCGCCCCGCCCAGCGTCGACAGGATCGTCACGCGCACGTACCGCACGCCGGCCGTCCCCGCCGTCGGCACCACCGGGTTCATCCGGCCCCGATCGTTCACGCCGAACACGGGCGCCGCGGCCTGCGTCCACGGCCCGGAAGCACTCGCCGCGGTTTCGATCCGCAGCCCGCGCGAAGCCGACGTCCAGTCGTCGCCGCACCCCTCGCCGGGATCGACCTCGAAGTGGTCCACGTCGACCACGGCGGGCAGCGCGATCACCATCGACTTGCCGCTCCCCGACGCCGGCGTCGACCACGCGGAGCCCTGCAGCTGGTCGATCGCGGCCATGGAGCCGCAGCCGAGGCTCGCGTACTCGTTGCTGCCGGACGCGCTCGCGCCGCCGCCGCGCGCCGCCCAGTTGCGCCGCAGCGCGGCGTCCGCGGTCGTCGTCGCGCCCGCGGTCACGTCCACCGACCGCAGCGCCCGGTCGAAGCCCGGCGCGGTCAGCGCGAAGCTCGCGTAGCCGTGCGCGGGCACGTCGGAGAGCGTGTAGCGCCCGTCCGCGTCCGTCACCGCGCTCAGCGGCCCGAGCGCCGCCTTGGCGCCCGCGACCGGCGCGCCGGTCCCCGCGTCCGTCACGCGCCCGGACAGCGTCCCGCGCGGCGTCTCGGGCCCCGGCGGCAGCGAGAAGTCCTCCAGCGGCGTGACGTCCTCCGAGCCCGTGGTGGACGCGTAGTAGCCCATCCCGCGCGCCGCGAACACCTGCCAGATCGCGTCCGCGTGCGCCCCGCCGTCCGCGTCCAGGATCGCGTTGCGCGCGTCCAGGTAGGTCGGCTCCGGCGGCGTGATCCGCAGGCCCGCGGTCACGACCTTCTCCGCCTCGGCCGAGCCGAGCGCGCGCCGCAGGTCCCACAGCGTCTGCGCCCAGATCTCCCCGTCGGCGTGCACTTCCGGCCCGGCGCCGTAGATCTTCCCGAAGTCGCCGTACGTGTACCCGGAGCAGCCGACGGGCCCGCCGACCGGGCAGTCGATCGCCTCGTGGCGGATCGACGCCGTGCCGTCCACGTACGCGCCCATCCGCGCGTCCCCGTTGACCCCCGGGTCCTCGAACCCGGGCAGCGAGGCGGCCAGGAAGTCGAGCGAGTACCAGTCGCTCCACCCCTCCCCCATCGCGCCGGCCTGCGGCGAGTTCAACGCGCCGGCGCCGTCGGCGTCGACCACCAGCCGGTTGGAGAGCCCGTGCGTGTACTCGTGGAACAGGATCGACGCGTCGTCGCCGCCGTTGGCGTTGCGGTACGTCGGCGCCCGCCACAGGTACATCTGCATGATCGGCGACTGGCCGGCCGGCGGCGTGAGCATGTTCGCGTTGTCGAGGTTCGGTGACGCCAGCGCCGCACCGTCGTCGGTCTGCAGCTCGAGCCGGTCGCCCAGCGCGAACGAGATCGGCGCCGCCGCCAGGTGCTCGCGGAACACGTTCGCCAGGTAGAACGCCTGGACCGCGTTCTGCGCCCGGTTGGTCTGCCACGTCGTGCCGGCGCCGCTCCACGTGCACGGCGCCGCGCCGGAGCATCCCGTCCCGGTGAACGTCGTCAGCGGATAGTCGCCCGGCGCGACGTCCTCGCCCGCATCCGCCACGTCGTTGTCGTTGACGTCCGAGTACGCGTGCACGTAGGGGCCGAACAGCCGCGACGACTCCGTCAGCCACGGCGTCAGCGACACGCTCTCGGCGGTGCCGCCGACCGCGGCGCCCGGCCGGAACTTCCACACCAGCGCCGACTTGACCAGGTTGTCGCGCCGCACGACCTTGCCCGTGTCGGCGTCCACGAACGCGTCGTAGACCTCGCGGGAGGACGCCCGGTAGGTCACGCGCCAGGCCAGCCGATCGCGATAGAGCGACAGCCGCGCGGCCGTCCCGTCGGCGTACGTCGTGGCCTGCCGCGCCCCCTTCGGCCCGCCCACGCGCGGGAGTGGCCGGTAGGCGCCGGCCGCGGCCTGCACCGCGCGGACGGCCTCGCCGGCGCTCAGCGCGGGCGTGGTGTCGACCTGCGCGGGGCGCCCGAGCGTGTCGATCGCGTTCAGGACGCGCCCGCCGGCGCCGACGTTCACGCGCAACTCCGCGTCGGCGGCGGGAATCCCGCCGGCGCTCCGGCGCCAGCGCAGCGTCGTCACGCCCCCGGCGGACGAGCGGGACGGGGACCCGAGCGCGCCCAGGTCCACCCCCGGCAGGTGGCGGCGGACGTAGTCGCGCGCCGCGCCCTCCGGGTCGTCGGCCCGCGCGACGGCCGGCAGCACCAGCCCCGCCGCCAGGGTCAACACCAGCAAACCCACCCGCACGATCCGTCGAATCTAGTCGCCCGACCCCCGCAGGTGACCGAACCGGGTCTCGATCAGCGTGATGTAGGCCTCCATCGCCGCGTCGACCGCCTCCCGCTCCCCCGTCGCCAGCAGGTCGAGCAACAGCCCCCGGCTGACCGCGACCCCGAGCCGCGCGTTCGCCCACGCCTCGTCCTCGCCCATCCCGTAGGCCATCAGCCCGAGCGCGGCCGGCTCCAGCCACGCGTCGACGATCCCGTCCAGCAGCGTCTCCGTGCCCGGGCGCCCCTGCAGCGCCTGCCCGTAGAGCTCGAAGAACAGCCGCTCGTTCGGCCAGAGCGCCGAGGCGGAGATGTGCCGCCACCACTGCCGCACCGCCTCCCCGGGCCCGGCGCCCGGGTCCGGCACGACCTCGGCGAGCGCGGCCCGCTGGCGCGCCTCGACCGCCCGGATCACCTCCACCCACAGCCCTTCACGGCCGCCGAAGTGGTGGATCAGCATGCGGTGGCTGGTGCCGATCGCGGCTGCCAGCTCGCGCAGGCTGAGGTCGGTCACGCCGCGGCCGGCGATGTACTCGATCGCCGCGTCCAGCAGGCGCCCGCGTGGGTCCTTGCCAGCCATCGCTCAGAAATGTACCGTGTGGTACATCATGCTCCCCGTGACCGTCTCCATCGACGTCCCGCAGCCGCGTGAGGACGTCTTCGCGTACCTCGACGTGATGGCCAACCACGAGGCCTTCACGGACCACATGCTCACCAACTGGCGCGTCTCCGGCCCGCCGGCCGGGATCGGCTCCAAGGCCGAGGTCACCAGCCGGTTCGCCGCGATCACCGACGAGGCGGCGATCGAGGTCTTCGAGGTCGAGCCCGGCCGGATGATCCGCGAGCGCACCGTCGGCGCCAAGGGCAAGCGGGTCTCGCACGGCACGTACACGCTCACGGACCTGCCCGGCGGCGGCACGCGCATCGCGTTCGAGTTCGCGTTGCAGGTCGTGCCGGCCGTCGAGCGTCCGTTCGTGCCGCTGATGCGGCGGATGCTCCGCAAGGGCAACGAGGAGGCGATGCGCCGCCTCGCCGCGTGCCTCAGGACTTGACGTACTTGCGGATCTCGGCGAGCGCCGCGCGTGGCTTGCCGTCGGCCACCAGGCCGGCGTCGAAGCGCGGCGTGACGCCGCCGAACCACGTGTAGACGTACAGCCGCTTGATCTGCTTGTACTTCTTGGTCAGCGTGAACATGTACTTCGTCGCCTTGACCTGGCAGGACGACGAGGACTTGCAGCCGTGGTAGGTCTTCTTGCTCCAGAACGAGCCGAAGTCGTAGAGCCCGCCGGTCTCGGTCAGCCAGTACTCCTTGCAGCCGAGCGCCTTGATGATCGCGGCGGTGCCGCTGGAGCGGAAGCGGTTGACGTCGGAGTAGTTGTGGATGCCGCAGATCCCGCGCTTGACCTTCAGCGACTTGCGGAACGCCTTGATCCACTTCTCGGTCTCGGTGAACTTCGGGTTCTTGGCCTTGGGATCGTCGGCCTGGTCGAGGATGTCGGCGACCACGAGCTTGCAGGTCGGGCACAGCTTCGCCACCGTGTTGGTGAACTTCGCCGCGGAGCCCGGGTTGCGCGACGTCGGCTGCGTGAAGTGGTTGGCCTCGTTCCAGGGCGAGATGACCTTGGCCGTCGGGAACGCGGCGAAGAACGCCTTCATCGCCTTCTCGTAGGCCTTCTGGCTCGGCAGCTTGCAGATGCCCTTGCCGATGTAGCGCTTCTGGTTGCAGCGCGACGAGTCCCCGCGCGTGTGCTGGAAGGAGACCAGCGGCTCGACGCCCGCGGCCTTGGCGGCGGCGAGGTAGTCGCGGATCCGCGCGAACTCGAAGCCGCCGGGGTCCAGCGCGACGTCGTAGCCGGCGATCACACGGGCCTCCTTGAACCCGACGGGCGCGAACAGCGGATCGCTGAACATCTTCGGCTCGTTCTCGGAGATTCCGACGGTGAACGCGGCGGAGGCGGAGGCGGGCAGCACCAGCGCGACTGCGCAGGCGGCCAGGAGGATCAGACGGCTTCGCATCGCGCGGAGAGGCTACTAGCCGCGCCCGAGCGAACCGCACGCCTTCATGCGCGGCCATTATCGTGGCGCGTCGATGCACCCCGATGACGCTGAGGTCAAGGCGGCGGGCGGCGTCGTCCGCCGCGACGACGGCCGCATCGCGGTCGTCCACCGCCCGCACTACGACGACTGGTCGCTGCCCAAGGGCAAGGTCGACCACGGCGAGAGCTGGGAAGCGTGCGCGCTGCGCGAGGTGTGGGAGGAGACCGGCCTGCGCTGCACGCTCGGCGCCGAGCTCTCGCCCACGTTCTACACGGACCGCAAGGGCCGCTCGAAGAGCGTCCGCTACTGGCTGATGCGCGCCACCGAAGGCGCGTTCGAGCCCAACGAGGAAGTCGACGAGCTGCGCTGGCTGACGCCCGGTGAAGCCGCCGAGCTGCTCACCTACCCACACGACGCCAAGCTGGCGCAGGAGGTCTCCACGACATGAACCGCGATCGCTTCCCCGCGCTGCGCGAGGGCTGGGCCCGCCTCGACGGGCCCGCCGGCAGCCAGGTCGTCGACAGCGCGATCGAGGCGATGGCGGACTGGATGCGCTCCGGCAGCCAGGCCAACCACGGCGGCGTCTTCAAGCAGGCGCACGAGACCGACGAGCTGGTCTCCTCCACCCGCGCCACGGTCGCCACGCTGCTGGGCGGCGACCCCACGGGCGTCGTCTTCGGCCCGAGCTTCACGGCGCTCACGATGCGCTTCGCGGCGACCGTCGCGCGCGAGCTCTCCCCCGGCGACGAGATCGTCTGCACGCGCCTGGACCACGACTCCAACGTGCGCCCGTGGACGATCGCGGCCGAGCGCGCGGGCGCGACCGTGCGCTTCGCCGAGCCGGCGCCGGACACGCTCGAGCTGCCCGCGGCCGCGGTCGAGGCCGTGCTCTCGGAGCGCACGAAGTGGGTCGCGGTGACCGCCGCCTCCAACGCGATCGGCACCGAGCCGGACCTGGGCGGGATCGTCGCCGCCGCGCACCGCGTGGGCGCGCGCGTCTACGTCGACGCCGTGCACGCCACGCCGCACCGCCGGCACGACCTGGCGGCGCTGGACGCGGACGTGATCGGCTGCAGCGCCTACAAGTGGTTCGGCCCGCACGTGGCGATGCTCGTCGGGCGGCCGGAGATCCTCGAGGCCTACCGGCCGGACAAGCTCAACCCGTCGCCGGAGGAGTCGCCCGACCGCTGGGAGCTGGGAACGCTGCCGTTCGAGTCGCTGGCCGGCGTGCGCGCGGCCGCCGAGTACCTGCTCGAGCTCGACTTCGAGGCGGTCCACGCGTACGAGCAGGAGCTGCTGCGCAGCGCCCTCGACGGGCTGGCCGCGATGGACCACGTGACGCTCTACGGCGCGGCCGCCGACCGCGCCCCGACGCTGATGTTCAACGTCGCCGGCCGCTCGTCGACCGAGGTCGCGCGGCACCTCAACGACCGCGAGATCGCGGTCTGGGACGGCAACTACTACGCGTGGGAGCTCGAGCGCCACCTCGGCCTGGCGCCGCACGGCGCGGTGCGGGCCGGGTTCCTGCACTACAACGACGCGGCCGACGCCGAGCGGCTACTGGCCGCGGTCGCTGAGCTGGGCTAGCGTCGCCGGGTCCTCGACCCCGTCGTAGTAGCGCTCCAGCACGGCGCTGAACAGCGGGTCGCCCGAGGCGCGCGCGAACAGCGTCATCGACGAGCGCAGCTTGAGGGCGTCGATGCCCCCGAGCACCGCCTCGGCGGTGGCGTCCTCGGGCAGCGCCAGCAGCGCGGCCGCGCACTCGCGCAGCCGCGCGCCCAGGACGGGGTCCGCGAGGTACGCGCGCGCCTCGTCGAGGCCGGACAGCGCGTACCGCACCGCCATCGCCGAGTGGCCGAGCCCGGCGATCTGGGGGAAGACGAACCACATCCAGTGCGACGTCTTGCGCCCCGCGCGGAGCTCGGCCAGCGCCCGTTCATGGACGCCGGCCTGAGCTTCGGCGAAGCGCTTGAGACTCAGAGCGCGCGCAGGTAGCGGTCGGCGACCCGGGCGCACTGGCGCCCCTCGTTGATCGCCCACACGATCAGCGACTGGCCGCGGCGCGCGTCGCCCGCGGCGAACACGCCCGGCACCGACGTGGCGTACGCGCCCGCCTTGACGTTGCTGCGCGGGTCGCGCTCGACGCCGAGCGCCTCCAGCAGCGGCTGCTCCGGCCCCAGGAAGCCCATCGCGAGCAGGACCAGGTCCGCCGGGTGCGTCTCCTCCGTGCCCGCGACCACGTCGAACGGCGGCTTGCCCGTGTTCTGGACCCAGTGCACCTGCTGCACGCGGCCGTCGCCCGTCAGCGACGTGGTCGAGATCGCGAAGTCCCGCTCGCCGCCCTCCTTGAGCGCGTAGGACGTGCGCAGCTTCATCGGCCACAGCGGCCACGGCGTCAGGTCGTCGGGACGCTTGGCGGGCGGCTCGCCGAGCAGCTCGATCTGCGTCACCGACGCGGCGCCCTCACGGTGCGAATGGCCGACGCAGTCGGCGCCGGTGTCGCCGCCGCCGACCACCAGCACGTGCTTGCCGGCGGCGGTGATCGGGTCGGCGGGCGCGTTGCCGTCGAGCACCCGGGCCCGGTCGTACAGGTACTCCATCGCGAAGTGCACGCCGTCGAGCTCGCGGCCCGGCACCGGCAGGTCGCGCGGGACGCGCGAGCCGGTGGCGACGACCACGGCGTCGTGCGCCGCGCGCAGGTGCGACGCCGAGACGTCCACTCCGACGTCGACCCCGTACCGGAACTCGACGCCCTCGGCGATCAGCTGCTCGAGCCGCCGCTCGACCACCCACTTCTCGATCTTGAAGTGCGGGACGCCGAAGCGGACCAGCCCGCCGCCGGCCTCGTCGCGCTCGTAGACCGTGACGGCGTGCCCGGCGCGCCGCAGCTGCTGCGCCGCGGCCAGCCCGGCCGGCCCCGCGCCGACCACCGCGACCGTGCGCCCGGTCTCCACCCGCGGCGGCTGGGGCACGATCCAGCCCTCGTCCCACCCGCGGTTGACGATCGCGACCTCGATCTGCTTGATCGCGACCGCCTCGCCCTCGCGGATCTCCAGCACGCACGCGGCCTCGCACGGCGCCGGGCACAGCCGGCCCGTGAACTCCGGGAAGTTGTTGGTCGCGTGCAGCTGGACGACCGCCTCGCGCCAGCGGTCGCGGTAGACGAGGTCGTTCCAGTCCGGGATCAGGTTGCCGAGCGGGCAGCCGTTGTGGCAGAACGGCACGCCGCACTCCATGCAGCGCGCGCCCTGCTCGCGCAGGCCGTCGACCGGCTGCGAGAACACGAACTCCTTGAAGTCGTGCACGCGCTCGCGCGGGTCGCGCTCCGGCGCCTCGACGCGGGCGATCTCCAGGAACCCACCGATCTTGCCCATCAGAACGTCTCCGTGGTCACGAAACCCTCGCCGCCCGTCGACTCGACGGCCTCGGCCTCGGCCAGCTCGCGCAGCGCGCGCTTGTAGTCGTGCGGCATCACCTTCACGAACCGCGGGAGGTACGCGCTCCACTCGGCCAGGATGCGGGCCGCGAGATCCGAGCCGGTCCGTTCGAGGTGCTCTTCGATCAGCCCGTGCAGCTCGATCGCGTCGGCCTCGGAGATCTCGTCGAAGCCGACCAGCCCCAGGTTGCACCGCTCGCCGAACGTGCCGTCCTCGTCCAGGACGTACGCGACCCCGCCGCTCATGCCCGCGGCGAAGTTGCGCCCCGTCCGGCCCAGGATCACGGCGCGGCCGCCGGTCATGTACTCGCAGCCGTGGTCGCCCACGCCCTCGACCACCGCCGCCGCGCCCGAGTTGCGGACCGCGAAGCGCTCGCCCGCGAGGCCGCGGAAGAACGCCCGGCCGGACGTCGCCCCGTAGAGCACGGTGTTGCCGATGATCACGTTCTCCTCGGCCTTGAACGTGACGTCCTCGGGCGGACGCACGGTCAGCACGCCGCCGGACAGGCCCTTGCCGGTGTAGTCGTTGGCGTCGCCGATCAGGGTCAGCTCCACGCCGGGCGCCAGCCAGGCGCCGAACGACTGCCCGGCGGACCCGTTCAGGGTGAACCGGATCGTCCGCGGCGGCAGGCCCGCGGCGCCGTGCACCTTGGTCACCGCGCTCGACAGCAGGCCGCCGACCGTGCGGTTGACGTTGCGCACGTCGAACGCGCCGGTGACCGGCATGCGGTGGTCGATCGCGTCCTTGGCCGCTTCGATCAGCGTCCAGTCGAGCGCGTTCGGCAGCGGCGAGTCCTGCGGCCGCAGGCGGCGCCGCGGGGCATCGTCGCTGACGGGCGGCGCGGCCAGCACGTGCGTCAGGTCGACGCCGCGCCCCTTCCAGTGGTCGATCGCGTCGTCGGCCTCGAGCAGCTCGACGCGGCCGACCAGGTCCTCGTAGCGCCGGACGCCGAGCCGGCGCATGATCTCGCGCGCCTCCTCGGCGACGAAGAAGAAGAAGTTGACCACGTGCTCGGGCTGGCCCTTGAACCGCTTGCGCAGCTCCGGGTCCTGCGTCGCGATGCCGACCGGGCACGTGTTCAGGTGGCAGGCGCGCATCATGATGCAGCCGGTGGCGATCAGCGGCGCGGTCGAGAAGCCGCACTCGTCGGCCCCCAGCAGCGCGGCGATCACGACGTCGCGGCCGGTCTTGAGCTGCCCGTCGGTCTGGACCCAGATGCGCGAGCGCAGCTCGTTGAGGACGAGCGTCTGCTGCGTCTCCGCCAGCCCGATCTCCCACGGCACGCCGGCCGCCTGGATGCTCGACAGCGGCGACGCGCCGGTGCCGCCGTCGTGGCCGGCGATCAGCACGTGGTCGGCGTTCGCCTTCGCGACGCCCGCGGCGACCGTGCCCACGCCGACCTCGCTCACCAGCTTGACCGAGACCCGCGCGCCCGGGTTGGCGCAGCGCAGGTCGTAGATCAGCTGCTTGAGGTCCTCGATCGAGTAGATGTCGTGGTGCGGCGGCGGCGAGATCAGGCCGACACCCGGGGTCGTGAACCGGATCGACCCGATGTAGCGGTCGACCTTGTGGCCGGGCAGCTGGCCGCCCTCGCCGGGCTTGGCGCCCTGCGCCATCTTGATCTGCAGCTCGTCGGCGTTGACGAGGTAGTGGATGTTGACGCCGAAGCGGCCCGAGGCGACCTGCTTGATCGCCGAGCGGCGCAGGTCCCCGTTCGCGTCCGGCGTGTAGCGGACCGGGTCCTCCCCGCCCTCGCCGGTGTTCGACTTGCCGCCGAGGCGGTTCATCGCGATCGCCAGCGTCTCGTGCACCTCGCGGCCCAGCGACCCGAGCGACATCGCGCCGGTGACGAAGCGCTTGACGATCTCGCTCGCCGGCTCGATCTCCTCGAGCGGCAGCCACTGATCCTCCGGCAGCTCCTTGAACTTGAGCAGGCCGCGCAGCGTCGCCCGCCGCGCCGCGTCCTCGTTGACGAGCTTGGAGAACTCCTCGTACGTCGGCCGGCCGCCGTGGCGGACGGCGTGCTGCAGCAGCGAGATCGTCTCCGGGTTCCACATGTGGTGCTCGCCCTCGCGGCGCCACGCGTAGACGCCGCCGACGGGCAGCAGGTCGTCGGGGGTGTGAAGGCCGAACCCGCGGGCGTGGCGCTCGAGCGTCTCGACCGCCAGCACGTGCGCGTCGATGCCGCCGATCCGCGACGCCGTGCCGGTGAAGTGGCGCTCCACCAGGTCCGGCGCGAGGCCCACGGCCTCGAAGATCTGCGCGCCGTTGTAGGACTGGATCGTCGAGATCCCCATCTTGGAGATCGTCTTGAGCAGGCCCTTGGCGACGCCCTTGACGACGTTCCACTGCGCGGTCTCGAAGTCCTCGACGCCGGGCACGCGGCCCTCGGCGACGAGCTGCTCGAGCGACTCCAGCAGCAGGTACGGGTTGATCGCCGACGCGCCGTAGCCGATCAGCGTCGCGAAGTGGTGCACCTCGCGCGGCTCGCCGGACTCGAGCACGAGCCCGGTCTGCAGGCGCGTGCCCTCGCGCACGAGGTGGTGGTGCACGCCCGCGACGGCCAGCAGCGACGGGATCGCCGCGCGCTCGCGGCCGGTCGCGCGGTCGGACAGGATCAGGATGTTGACGCCGCCCGCGAGCGCCTCGTCGGCCTCGGCGCAGACGCGCTCGAGCGCGCGCAGCATGCCGTCCGGGCCCTCGGCGACCGGCCACGTGATGTCGACCGTGTGGGCCTTGAAGATCGAGCTGTCGACGTGGCGCAGCTGCTGGATCTCGCGGTCGAACAGGATCGGCGTCTGCATCGCCAGCTGGCGCGCGTGCTCCGGCGACTCGCTGAGCAGGTTGTGCTCGGAGCCGACGCCGGTGCCGACGCTCATCACGATCGCTTCGCGGATCGGGTCGATCGGCGGGTTGGTGACCTGCGCGAACAGCTGCTTGAAGTAGTTGAACAGCGGCGGCTGCTGGTCGGACAGGACGGCCAGCGCGGCGTCGTTGCCCATCGAGCCGATCGGCTCCTCGGCCTTGGCCGCGGTCGGCGCCAGCAGCACCCGCAGGTCCTCCTGGGTGAACCCGAACGCCCGCTGGCGGTCGTGCAGCGGCTCGGTGGGCTTCGGCAGCGGCGGCGCGGACGGCAGGTCGCCGAGCTGCACGATCCCCTCGTCGAACCACTGCTGGTACGGCTTGGCGCCGGCGACCTCGCGCTTGACCTCGGCGTCGTCGACGATCACGCCGCGCTCGAGGTCGACCAGGAAGAGCTTGCCGGGCTGCAGGCGGCCCTTGCGCTTGACGTTCGCGGGCGGCTCGTCCATCACGCCGGTCTCGGAGCCGAGCACGACCCAGCCGTCCTCGGTCTCCAGCCAGCGGCCGGGGCGCAGCCCGTTGCGGTCGAGCGTGGCGCCGATCACGCGGCCGTCGGTGAACGCGACCGCGGCCGGGCCGTCCCACGGCTCCATCAGGCAGGAGTGGAACGCGTAGAACGCCTTCAGGTCCTCCGGCAGGTCGTCGCGGCCCTCGTAGGCCTCCGGGATCATCATCATGATCGCGTGCGGGAGGCTGCGGCCGGCGAGCACGAGCAGCTCGAGGACGTTGTCGAACGTGGCGGAGTCAGACCCGCCGGGGCGCACGACCGGCAGCACCTTCTGGAGGTCGTCGCCGAACAGCTCGGACGCGAGCTGCGACTCGCGCGCCCGCATCCAGTTGACGTTGCCGCGCAGCGTGTTGATCTCGCCGTTGTGGGCGATCATCCGGTACGGGTGCGCGAGCTCCCAGGACGGGAAGGTGTTGGTCGAGAAGCGGGAGTGGACGAGCGCGAGCGCGGTCTTCGTGCGCGGGTCCGCCAGGTCCGGGTAGTAGCCGAGCAGCTGCGGGCTGGTCAGCATGCCCTTATAGACGATCGTGCGGCTGGAGAAGCTCGGGATCACGAGCTCCGGGCCGGCGGCGATCTCCGCCACGCGGCGGATCACGTACAGCTTGCGCTCGAACGCGTCCTGGTCGCGCGCCAGCTCGTCGGACGCACCCACGACGAGCTGCTTGACGTACGGCGCGTACAGGTTGGCCGTGATGCCGACGTAGTCCTTGTCGACGGGAACGTCGCGCCAGGCGATCACGCGCTGGCCTTCGGCGCGGACCGTGTCCTCGAGCAGCTGCTCGAGCTCGGCGCGCCGGGTCTCGTCGCGCGGCAGGAAGCACACGCAGACGCCGTACGTTCCCGGCGGTCCGACGTCTTTCTCGGTGACGTCGCGAATGAACTGATCGGGCAGCTGAAGCAGGATGCCCGCACCGTCGCCGGTGTTCGGGTCCGCTCCAGCGGCGCCTCGATGTTCGAGGTTCTCGAGCGCGGTGATCGCGCGCTCCACGGTCTCGTGCGACGGCGTACCGTCGAGCTTGGCGACCATGGCGACGCCACAGGCGTCATGCTCGTAGGTCGGGTCGTACAGGCCGATCCGGCCACTGGGACGATCAGGCATATGCGGGCGACGGGTGGGGGACGCGACATCCCCATCCGATGGCTCGGAAGGGAGCGAAAACGGTAGCAGTGGGCGGCCCCTGCGCCAAACCGTTTAGCCCCAGAGTGCTGCGTCAGACGCAGTGATCAGTGGCTCAAAGCCGCGTTCTCACGCAACGATGTTGCGTTCAATGCGTCTTCGTAAATCTCGGCGACCCGCTCGGCGAGCGCCGGCCACGCGTACCGCGCGCGCGCCGTGCGCACCGCCTCGGTGCCGCGGCGACGGCGCTCGGCGGGGCGGTTGACGGCCTCCACCAGCGCGTTCGCGAGGCTCGCGACGTCGTCCGGCTCGACCAGCCAGCCGGTGCGGCCGTGGTCGACGATCGCCGCCGGCCCGAACGCGTCGACGGCGATCGGCGGCAGCCCGCACGCCATCCCCTCGACCAGCACCTGGCCGAACTGCTCGCGCACCGACGGCAGCACGATCGCGTCCGCGGCGGACAGGATCTCGGGCAGCTCGTGGTGGTCGTGCCAGCCGGCCAGGAAGACGTCGCGCGCGCCGGTGCGGCGGATCGCGTCGAACGGATGCTCGCCCTCCCACTCGCCCGGGAAGCCGCCGACGATCACCAGCGGCGCCCGGCGCGCGAAGCCCGGGCGTGCACGGGCGTAGGCTTCGATCAGCAGCGGCAGGCGCTTGACCTCGGTGAAGCGGCCGACGTACAGGAGCACGGGAGCGCCGGACTCGAACGCGCTCAGGTTCTCGTAGCGCACCGTCGTCCCGTCCGGCTCCCAGCCGCGCGGACGCTCCTGCAGCAGGCGCCGCCAGAGCCGCGCGCGGTCGACCGCCCGCGGGCCGAACTGCGCCGGATTGAAGCCGTTGGGGACCGGGACGCAGCGCGCGGGGTCGATGCCCAGCAGGCGCTCGGCGCGCTCGACCGCGGTGTCCGTGAGCACGATCAGCGTGTGCGCCTGCGCCGCCCAGTGCCGCAGCCGCTGCGCCCACTCGGGCCCGTACGGCCAGCGGTGCGGGTCCTCCTCGATCGCTTCCAGCATCAGCAGCTCGGTGCCGTGCAGGTGGCCGACGATCGGCACCGCCGGGGCGACGCGCGCCGCGGCCGCGTAGAGCGGCGTCAGGTGGTGCAGGTGCAGGACGTCGGCGTGCGCGGCGCCGGCCGACTGCAGCGCCCGCGCCCACGCGGTCACCTGGTGCTCGGCGGCGGCGTCGTCGAGCGCGGCGAAGACCCGGTCGGGCGCGTCCTCGCGGTCCTCGTAGGACGGGTGCAGCGGCGGGTCGGCCGCCAGCGGGTCACGCGCGTCCAGCGCGCCGGTCATATCGACCGGGCGGACGTCGAGGTGCTCGTAGAACGTGCGCGCGTCGCCGGGGTGGCCGGGCAGCGTGACCGAGCCGCTGACGATCGTGACGTCCCAGCCCGCGCGCGGCAGCGCCGCCGCGAGGTTGCGGGCGACGTGCGCCGAGCCGCCGCGCGGGTAGAACTGCAGGCCCATCAGGGCGCGTGGGTGTGAACGTCGTATGGCCAGGTCGTGAACATACCCCAGCCGTGCGGTGGTTCATGCGCGTGCACGCCTGCGTCGCGAGGCTCGTGGGTAATCGCACGCTCATGCGCGTACTGCTCACGCTGGCGATCTTCGCCCTGCTGGCCGCTCCGGCGGCCGCACAGACGGTCGACACGACTCCGACGGTCGCCGCGGACGGCGTCGGGTTCGCCTCACTGACGCCGGATCTCGCGGACTTCGCCGTCTCCATCCGCAGCACCGCCCGCACGTCCGCGAAGGCCCGTTCGACGGTGAACCGGCGGGTCGCGGCGGTCGTGCGCGTGGCGCGCGCGGCGGGGGTCGCGGCGGACGACATCCGGACGATCCGGCTGACGGTCTCGCGCGAGCGCGTGAAGCCGAAGAAGCGGGCGGCGTACCACCGCTACCAGGCGCGCCAGTACCTCCAGGTCCGGATGCGCGACGTGACGAAGCTCGGCGCGCTGCTGGACGCGGTCGCCGGCGCCGGGGCGGAGGAGCTCGAGGCGCCCGAGTTCGGGTTCGCCGACCCCTCGCAGGGGCGGCTGCTCGCGACCCGGGCGGCGCTGGCCGACGCGCGCCGGCGCGCGGACGACGCCGCCGCGACGCAGGGGTTGCGGATCACCGGCGTGCGGTCGATCATGCTCGCGCCCGACAGCAGCGGCGACGGCGACGAGGCGCAGACGCTGAGCGGAGGTTCCGACGACTCGGCGTCCAGCGGCGGCGGCCGCCGGGCCGGGACGCTGCCGACCACGGTCGCGCCGGGGACGCAGCAGTTCGCCGAGCGCGTGCGGGTCGTCTACACCGCCGCCCCGGCGGCGTAGCCGGGCTCCCGCGGCAGGAACAGCAGGGCGGTCGAGACCGGGCGGCCGCCCGGCTCGGGCCGCTCCCACCCACCGCGAGGGCGGTTGCGCAGGCGTCCGCCGGAGACCAGCGACGTCGAGCCGCCGCCGTCCAGGTTGAGCGCGTCGCGGCAGCCGAGCGCGGCCATCAGCGCCGCCAGCTCCGCGAGCGTCAGCCCCGCGTCGTGGCGCGAGCGGCCATCGCAGGCCACCGCCACCAGCGTGTCGCCGGTCAGCCCCAGCGCGGCGCGCGGGTGGCGGCCGTCGGTGATGTCGGAGTCGAACTGGGCCTGGCCCGCGCGGAAGCCCTCCTCGTCGCGGGCCCGGTCGAACACCGGCGCGCCGTCGCGGACCAGCAGCGGGCCCGCCTGCAGCAGGTCGCCGCGCGGCTCGGGCGGGAGCTCGTCCCGGCGCGCGATCCCCGCGACGCCGCCGCGCACGTGCACGCACGCGCGCACGTCGTCCCACGGCGCCGCGAACGGCACGTACCGGCGCGCGACCCCGCGCGTGCGCACCTCGCCCAGCGGCGTTCCGTCCGGGCGCACGAAGAACCCCCCGACCAGCGCCTCCTGCACGCCGCGGGCCGCGCACCACGGCTCCAGCCGCGCCTGCCCGCGCAGCAGCGCGACGCGCAGCTCGACGCGCTCGAGGTCGTGGCGCGCGACGTGCACCATCGTCCGGGCGCCGTCGACCAGCGTCACGCGCGCGCTGCGGACGCGGCCGGCGCGCGGCGGGCGGAGTGGCGCGATGTCGGCGATCGCCATCGTTCGCAGCATGGTGCGCTCCCGCCCGGACGATGTGAACAGGTCGTTGGGCCAGTTCGTTCACGGGACGGTCACGCGGCGTTGTCCGCATGGTCACAAAGTCCCTGCAGATCCGCTCGATCCTGGGTGCCATGACGCGCCGGGGCATGGACTTCGTCACGATCACCGATCACGACACGATCGCGGGCGTGCTCGAGATCGCCGACCGGCCCGACGTCTTCGTGTCCGAGGAGCTCACCGCGCGCTTCCGCGGCGAGCCGCAGGCCGTGCACGTGCTGTGTTACGGGATCACGCCGGACGATCACGACAACGACGTCGAGTTGATCGCGGCGTATCTGCGCGAGCGGGAGATCACCTGTGCGCTGGCGCATCCGTTCTACGCCGTCGAGGCGCCGCTGCTGCCGCGCCACCGGCGCCGGCTGGCGCGGCTGTTCGAGGTCTGGGAGGTGCGCAACGGCGCGCGGGCCCGCGAGCTCAACCAGCCGGCCGCGCTCCTGGCGCAGTCGCACGGGATCGGCGTCGGCGGGTCCGACGACCACGCGGGCGTCGACATCGGGCGGACGTGGTCGGCGGTGCCGGCCTGCTCGTCGGCTTCTGCGTTCCTCGCGCACGTCCGCGCCGGGCGCGTGAGTGCCCACGGCGAGCAGGGCTCGGCGGCCAAGTGGGCGCACGCGGCGATGGCGCTGGCGATCCGCGCGCTCGGCCGCGGCTCGCGCGACGACGCTCCCGATCCGGCGGCGGTGCTGCGGATGGTCGAGCGCGTGATGACGGAGGGCGACGCCCGCAGCGGCTCGATCGGCTGCGACCTGGGTCCCGAGGACGCCCAAGCCCTGCTGCGCGCGTGGCTCGACGCGGTGGATCTGCGGATGAGCGAACGCGACCTGCTCGCCCTCCTGCAATCGGACGGGTTCTCGCACGCCGACCTCGAGCGGCGGGCGCGGCGCTGCCACGAGCGGCGGCTGCGCTCCGCGGTGGCGACGGCGGTCGCGGACCCGTCGGCGCTCGGCGCCGCCGCGACGGAGGTCTTCTCGGCGTGCGTCGCGGCGGTGCCCTACGCGCCGGCCGCCGCGTTCCTGGGGCGCGAGAAGGGGAAGCTGGCGACGCGCGAGGGTGAGCCGGTGCGGGTCGCGCTGGTCGCGGACGGGATCGGGAGCACGCACGGCGTCACGCACACGCTGGACGAGATCCGCGAGCGCGGCGTGCCCGGCTTCGAGGTCGAGGTGATCGGGACCGATCCGCACGTCGACCGGCGGCTGAGCGCGGTCGCGGAGGTCGAGATCCCCTTCTATCCCGGGCTGCGCGTCGGCGTCCCGTCGCTGCCCGCGGTGGTCGAGACGCTGGCCGAGGGACGCTACGGCGTGCTGCACCTGTGCTCGCCGGGGCCGGCGGGCGTCGCGGCGGCGATGGTCGGGCGGGTGCTCGGGCTGCCGCTGGCAGGCTCCTACCACACGGAGCTGGCCGCGTACACGGCGCTGCGGTCCGGGGATCCGGGGCTGGCGGCGGGCGTCGAGGTCGCGCTGGGGGCGTTCTACGGCGGCTGCGACGTGGTGCTGTCGCCGTCGCGGGTCTCGGACGCGCGGCTGGCCGCGCTCGGGATCGAGCCTGAGCGGATCGGGCGCTGGGACCGAGGTGTCGACGTGGGGCGGTTCTCGCCCAGCCTGCGCACCCGCGCGGCCGACGGACGCATCCGCGTGCTGTACGCGGGCCGGCTGACCAAGGAGAAGGGGGTCGACCTGCTGGCGGACGCGTTCCTGGCCGCGCGGGCGCGCGACCCGCGGCTGTCGCTGGTGCTCGCCGGCGGCGGGCCGGAGGAGGCCGCGCTGCGGGCGCGGCTCGGGAACGCCGCGACGTTCCTCGGGTGGCTCGAGGGGGACGCGCTGGCGCGGGCGTACGCGGACGCCGACCTCTTCCTCTTCTGCTCGCGGACGGACACGTTCGGGCAGGTCGTGCTCGAGGCCCAGGCGTCCGGGGTTCCCGTCGTCGCGGTGGACGCGGGCGGGCCGGCGGAGCTGATCGCGACCGGCCGGTCGGGCGTGCTCTGCCCGCCGCGCGCGAGCGCGCTGGCCGACGCGCTCGCGGGGCTCGCCGCGCGGCCGGCCTCGCGGCGGCGGCTGGCGACGGGCGGGATCGCCGCCGTCCGCTCACGCACGTGGCAAGCCTCCCTCGCCGCCCTGGCCGCGGGCTGGCGCCGCGCGCTCGCCGCGCACGCGGACGCAGCCACTCCGGGCGTGCCCACTCCGCGCGCGACCACTCCGGGCGCGGCGACTCAGGGCGCGGCGACTCTGGGCGCGGCGACTCAGGGCGCGGCGACTCCGCGCGCGACCACTCCGGGCGCGGCCACTGCGAGCGCGACCACTCCGGGCGCGGCGACTCAGGGCGTGCCCACTCCGCGCGCCACCACTCTGGGCGCGGCCACTGCGAGCGCGACCACTCCGGACGCGGGAGCCCGAGCGGCATGACCCGCGGCGGCAAGCCGCGAGCGGTCACTTTCTGGCGCGAAATGCCAGAACCCGCCCCCTCGCCGCTCGCCGCCACCGCATCGCCACCCGCAACCGCCGCCTCACCACCCGCCGCCTCGCCGCCCGACGCCACGCCCGCGGTCTCCCCGCCACGCCCCGCGACGCATCGAGCGGTCACTTTCCCGCCACCCGCGCCAGAACGCGCCCCCTCACCGCCCGCCCACGACACCGCGCCCTCACCGCCCCCGCCCGCGGCAACGCCACCCGACACCACGCGCGCGGTCTCCCCACCACGCCCCACGACGCACCGAGCGGTCACTTTCCCGCCACCCGCGCCAGAACGCGACCCCTCACCGCGCGCCCGCGGCGCCACGCGGCCGACCCGCGCGGTGCGGCACACCACGCCGGCGCCACCGCCCAGCCGACCCGCGCGCCAGCTCGAGCGCGTGCTCGCCGCCGCCCGGCGCCTGGAGCGCTCGCGGTGAGCGCCGTGCGCGCAGCGCCCCCGTCGCCGAGCGTCGTCGCCGTCGCGCTGCACGACGTCGAGCCGGCCACCTTCGAGCGCTGCGCGCTGATCCGCGACTGGCTCGAGGACCTGGGCATCGCGCGCGTCACGCTGCTCGTCATCCCCGCGCCGCAGCTGCACCCGTTCCACGCGCGCTCGCCCGCGCGCTGGTCAACTGGCTGCTCGACCGCGTCGACGCCGGCGATGCCGTCGCCCAGCACGGCCTGCAGCACCGGCGCACCCGGCGGCCGTCGCGCTTCGAGCGGCCGCTCGGCAACGGGATCGGCGCCGAGTTCCCGGGACTGGACGCGGAAGCGACGGTCGCGACCGTCGACACGGGACGCACGGAGCTCAGCCGCGTCGGCCTGCACCCGCGCGGGTTCGTCGCCCCCGCCTACGCGTACACCGGCGCGCTGCACAACCACCTCGCCCACCACTACGACTGGTGGGCGACGCTGCTCGCGCTGCGCGGCCGCGCGCAGACCGGCACGCCGGCTCTCGGGCTCGCCACGTCCACCGCCCTCAAGCGCGCCGCGAGCCCCGCGCTCGTCCGCGCCGGCGCGGCGCTCTCCGGCCGCGTCCTGCGCCTCGACATCCACCCCGCCGACTTCGACCACCCGCGCCACGTGCTCGCGGTCGAGCGCGTCCTGCGCCGCGCCCGCCACCGCGTCCCCGTCACCTACGACGACCTCTGTTTGGCGCCCGAACCACGCGGGTAGCGAGACGACCGTGAAGCTGCTCGTGGTCACTCCCGAGCCGATCGACTACGCGTTCCTGCGCGACACGCTCGGCGACGACGTCCGGGGCGCCGAAGTGCTGGTGCTGGCGCCGGCCACCAACCAGTCGAAGCTCGCGTACTGGGTCTCGGACCCGGATGAGGCGATCGCCGAGGCCGAGACAACGGAGCGCGACAGCGTCGCGAACCTCGCGCGGGCGGGAGTCGACACCGGCGGCGAGGTCGGGGACTCCGACCCCGCCCAGGCGATCGACGACGCGCTGGCGACGTTCCCCGCCGACCGGATCGTGATCTTCTCGCACCCCAAGGGCGATCGCGACTACCGTGAGGACGATGCCCTCGCGGACGCCGAAGCGCGCTGGAACCTCCCCGTCACGCACGCGCTGATCGAGCGCTGAGGCGCACCGGCGCCGACCTCCCCTTCGCCGACCTGCGGCGCGCGCACGGGACGGCGTTCGAGGGCTACTACTGGCGCTTCGCCGGCGCCGGCTGGAGCGTCTGCGCGCTCGCGGGCGTCTGCCGCGACGCGCGCGGAACGTGGGCGATGGTGACGCTCGCGTCGGAGCCGGACGGGTTCGAACGCACCGTGATCGCCGACCGCGCGCGGATCGACCCGCACCGCCTCGGCGTCGACGCCGGCCCGCTGCGCGCGGACGAGCACGGCCTGACCGTCGACCTGGGCCCGGGCCTGGACGCCCGCTTCGAGGCCCGCCGCGACTGGCCGCGCCCGCTCGGCCCGCTCGGCGCCGCCCAGCTCGTCCCCTGGCTCGGGCAGTACTGGGCGCCGCACCTGCTCGGCGCGCGCGTCAGCGGCCGCTACGGCGAGCGGTCGCTCGACGGCGCGGACGTGTACGCCGAGAAGAACTGGGGCGCCGCGTTCGCGCGCCACTGGTGGTGGGGCCAAGGCCCAGGCGTCGCGTTCGCGGGCGGCCGCATCCACGGCCTCGCGCCGACCGCGGTGGTCGTGTGGACCGACGAGGACGTGCTCGCGCTCGCGCCTCCGCTGGCGTGCACCGTCGCCCGCGCCGGCGGCGGGGAGTGGCGGATCCGCGCCCGGTCGCCCCGGTACCGGGTCGAGCTCGAAGGCGAAGCTCGCGGCGGCCACCGCCTGTACGTGCCCGTCCCGGCCGAGCGCCGCCTGGAGCCGCGCTCCAACCACTTCCTCACCGGGACGGTGCGGTACACGGTCTGGCGCGGCCGCCGGGTGTGGGTGCGCCGCGAGGGCCTGGCCGGGCTCGAAGACGGCGCGGTGTGACTGGCGCGCGGTGGCGACGCGCGCGCGGGCGACGGCGCGGCGTGACGCGCGCGCCCTACGCGCGCTCGGCCCGCCGCACCGCGAGCTCCAGCGGCTCCGCGCCTACGAGCCGCTCGAACGGCCCCACCAGCGCCCACACCGCCCGCAGCCGCAGCCGCGCCGCCACGTCGACCGGCTGCACCCGCGCCTCCGAGCACAGCTCCGCGCGCCCGTCCTCCCCCTCGCGCACCCAGTGCGCGAACGCGACCCGCACCGTCCCGCCCTCCCGCCACGCGGCGAACTCCTCCGGGGACTCCAGCCGCGGATAGTCCCGCGCCGGCGTCCAGATCCGCCCGCACAGCCCGGAGAGCAGGACGCCGTCGGCCTCTTCGAGGACCGTGAAGGGATAGGCGCGGAAGACCTCGTGGTAGGTCTGGGACGGATGCAGCCCCGGGATGCGCCAGCGGACCAGCCGCCCGAGCCGGCGCGTGTCGCCGAGCCGGATCGTGGTCGCGGCCTCCCACAGCGCGTCGCGGCGCGCGGAGGCCGCGCGCCGGTGGAACGTGCGCACGCTCGAGTCGGGCAGCCAGCGGTCGAGCACACCCGTATCGTGCCCGAGCGATGCGTCTGATCCAGCACAAGCGCGAGGCGTTCTGGTTCTACCGCTTTCTCTCGCTCGGCTACGACCGCTGGGTGAACCCCCTGTTCTGGACGCCCGCGATGCGCGACGCGGCGCTCGAGCAGGCCCGCCTCGAGCGCCACCACAGCGTCCTCGACGCGGGCGCCGGGACCGGCTTCACCACCGAGGGGATCGTCGCGCGCAGTGACGACGTGACGATGCTCGACCAGTCGCCGCACCAGCTCGCCCGCTCGCGCGCCAAGCCGGCGCTGCGCGCCTGCCCGCGCGTGCTCGGCGACGCCGAGCACCTCCCGTTCGCCGACGACGCGTTCGACCGCTACGTGAGCGCCGGCTCGATCGAGTACTGGCCGGATCCGCAGCGCGGCATCGCCGAGGCCTACCGCGTGACCCGCGCCGGTGGGACCGCGCTGATCGTGGGGCCGGTCCGCCCCGCGAACCGGCTGGCGCGGGCGCTCGCCGAGACCTGGATGCTGTTCCCCGCGGTGGACGAGTACACCGGCTGGATGCGCACCGCGGGCTTCACCGACGTGGAGATCCGCGAGCTCGCGCCGGACTGGTACCGCGACCGCCGCGGCCCGTACGCGCTCGCGATCAGCGGCGTCAAGCCCGCGCCGGGCCGGTCGCCGGCGCCGCCGCCGCGCCCGCCGGAGCCGCCCGTGAGCCGCGCGCGCTTCGCCGCCCGGTTCGTGGCCGGATCACTGGCGGGCGCGGCGTTCATCCCGATCGCGATCGCGCTGACGCTGCGCGACCGCGCCGCGGCGAGGCGGCGGCGATGACACCCCGGGGCGCGGCGGCGACACCCCGGGGCGCGGCGAGGCGGCGCGAGTGACCGCCGCCGCGCGCGCCGCCGCCAACCCCCTCACGGTCCTGTGGCGCTTCTCGCGCCCGCACACGATCGTCGGCACCGCGCTCTCCGTCGCCGGCCTGTACGCGATCGCCGCCGCCGACGGCCACGCCACCGGCGCCCCCGACCTGCTCGCGACCCTCGTCGCCGCCCTCACGGTCAACGTCGCGATCGTCGGCGTCAACCAGATCACCGACGTCGACATCGACCGCGTCAACAAGCCGTTCCTGCCGATCGCCGCCGGCGACCTGACGCTGCGCGACGCCAAGGCGATCGTGATCGCGGCCACGGTGATCCCACTCGCGATGGCGCTCACGCAGGGCGCGGTGGAGACGATCGCCGTCGCGGTCGCCCTCGCCGCCGGCGCCGCGTACTCGCTCCCGCCCGCCCGGCTGAAGCGCTTCCCGGTCGCCGCGTCGCTGTGCATCGCGGGCGTCCGCAGCCTGGTCGTCAACCTCGGCGTCTCCTACCACTTCGCCCAGACCATCACGCCGCCGGTCTGGGCGCTGTGCGCGTTCGTGCTCCCGTTCAGCTTCGCGATCGCGGTGCTCAAGGACGTCCCGGACATCGAAGGCGACCGCCGGTTCGCGATCCGCACCTTCACCGTCCGGCTCGGCCCCGAGCGCGTATTCCACATCGGCCTGGCCGCGCTCGGCCTCGCCTACGCGGGGATGATCGTGGCCGGCCCGTTCGCGCTCCGCCACCACGCCCAGCCGGCGGTCCTGATCGCCGGCCACCTGGCCGCCGCCGCCCTGCTCGCGCGCTGGGCGGCGCAGGCCGATCCGCACGACAAACCCGGCTTCACCCGCTTCTACATGCGCGTCTGGGCGCTCTTTTTCCTGGAGTATCTGCTGGTGCCGATCGCGTGCCTCGCGGCCTGATCGCGGCTTGGACGTCAGGTCGAGAACCACACGCCACAGTTGGCCCTCCAGGCGTGGACAACCCCGCACGCGAGGGGTACGTTTGTCGCTAATGTCGATTGCCTCTTCGAGGGATCAGCAGCCTCGTACGGCCATGCCATCGGTGACCCCAACCAAGCGTTTCGCAAGGCCGCCAGAGCCGAACACCATCACGGCCTCCCAAGCGCGCGCCGCGAGGCGCCGGGAAGCGAGGCGTGACGAGCAGGCCGTAGCCGCCTGGCTGCGCGAGATCTCAGCTAGACCACGTTGACCGCGCGGGGGCGCATGACCGGCGCCCCCGCGTGTTCACCACTCGCTCGCAGCGGGGATGTCACTGTGTAAGGACCCTCTCGAAAGGACCGCCCATGACCCCGCTTAAGGAGCTGGCCGATCATGGCCAGAGCGTGTGGATCGACTACCTGTCGCGCCGCTTCGTCAAGGATGGCGACCTGAAGGGACTCGTCGGCCAGGGCGTCGTCGGCGTGACATCGAACCCGACCATCTTCCAGGGCGCGATCGCCGAAGGCGACGCGTACGACGACCAGATCCGGGAGCTGAGCGCCGAGCTCGACGACCCGAAGGAGATCTTCTGGCGCCTCGCCGCGGACGACATCCGCGACGCGTGCGACGTCCTGCGCCCGACGTTCGACGCCAGCGGTCACCTGGACGGCTACGTCTCGCTCGAGGTCGACCCGAACGTCGCGCACGACACCGAGCGCACCAAGGCCGACGCGATCCGCCTGCACCGCCTCGTCGACCGCCCGAACCTGTTCATCAAGATCCCCGCCACGGTCGCGGGCCTGCAGGCGATCGAGGACACGATCGCCGCCGGCATCCCGGTCAACGTGACGCTGATCTTCTCGCTCGAGCGCCACCGCAAGGTCGCCGAGGCGTACGTGCGCGGCGTGCAGCGGTTCGTGGACCGCGGCGGCGACCCGAGCACGATCGCCAGCGTCGCGTCGTTCTTCGTCTCGCGCGTCGACACCGAGGCCGACAAGCGGCTCGACGCGATCGGCGGCCACGACAACCTCAAGGGCACGCTCGCGATCGCCAACGCGAAGCTCGCCTACCAGACCTACCAGGAGGTCTTCGGCGACCCCGCGTGGGAGGCGCTGGAGGCCAAGGGCGCGACCAAGCAGCGCTGCCTGTGGGCGTCCACGTCGACCAAGAACCCGGCCTACCGGGACGTCCTCTACGTCGAGGAGCTGGTCGGGCCGGACACGGTCAACACGATGCCGCGCGAGACCGTCGAGGCGGTCGAGGACCACGGCGAGATCCGCGGCGACACGCTGCTCGAGGACCCGGAGGGCGCGAGCCGGACGATCGACGCGTTCGAGAGCGCCGGCGTGCCCTACGACGACGTCGTGCAGGTGCTCGAGCGCGAGGGCGTCGAGAAGTTCGCCAAGTCGTTCGCGGACCTGATCGACGGCCTCGAGAGCAAGCTGAAGAAGCTGGTGGCGGCATGAACCGGCACGAGCTCGCCCAGCAGCTGCGCGTGGACTCCGTCCGCGCGTCGGCCGCCGCCGGGTCCGGCCATCCGACGTCCTCGATGTCCGCCGCCGAGCTGATGGCGGTACTGATCGACGGGCACCTGCGGCTCGACTACGCGCACCCGGGCAACCCGGACAACGACCACCTGATCTTCTCCAAGGGCCACGCGTCGCCGCTCTACTACAGCGTGCTGAAGGCGGTCGGCGCGATCGACGACGCCGAGCTGCTGACGTTCCGCAAGCTCGGCTCGCGCCTGGAAGGTCATCCGACGCCGCGCATCCCGCCGACCGACGTCGCCACCGGCTCGCTCGGCCAGGGGCTGCCGATCGGGGTCGGCGTGGCGCTCACGGGCCGCGCGCTCGACCGGCTGCCGTACCGCGTCTGGGTCCTGTGCGGGGACTCCGAGATGGCCGAGGGCTCGATGTGGGAGGCGTTCCAGCACGCCGGCTGGGAGGGCCTGGCCAATTTGACCGCGATCATCGACGTCAACCGCCTCGGCCAGACGCGCGAGACGATGCTCGGCTGGGACCTGCACGGCTACGTCCAGCGGATCGAGGCGTTCGGCTGGAAGGCGATCGCGGTCGACGGGCACGACGTGGACGAGATCGAGGCCGCGTACGCCGAGGCGGAGGCGACGACCGACCGGCCGACCGCGATCGTCGCGCGCACCAAGAAGGGGCGCGGCGTGAAGGCGGTGGAGGATCAGCCGGGCAAGCACGGCAAGCCGCTCGACGACCCCGAGGCGGCGATCGCCGAGCTCGGCGGCGTCCGCGATCTGCACGTGCACGTCGCCGCGCCGCCCGCGGGGACGCCGCACGCGTTCGAGGTCCCGGGCGGCGCGCTGCCGTCCTACGCGCTGGGCGACGAGGTGGCGACGCGCAAGGCGTACGGCGAGTCGATCGCCGCGCTGGGCTCGATGCGCGGCGACGTCGTCGCGCTCGACGGCGAGGTCTCGAACTCGACGCACTCCGAGGACTTCCGCGCCGCCCACCCGGACCGCTACTTCGAGATGTTCATCGCCGAGCAGCAGCTTGTGGCGGCCGCGGTCGGGATGCAGGTGCGCGGCTGGACGCCGTTCGTCTCGACGTTCGCCGCGTTCTTCTCGCGCGCCTACGACTTCGTCCGCATGGCGTCGATCTCGCGCGCCAAGCTCGCGCTCGCCGGCTCGCACGCGGGCGTGTCGATCGGGGAGGACGGGCCGTCGCAGATGGCGCTGGAGGACATGGCGTCGCTGCGCGCGATCCACGGCTCGACCGTGCTGCACCCGAGCGACGCGAACCAGACCGCGAAGCTGGTCGGCGCGGTCGCCGACCGGCCCGGGATCTCGTTCATCCGGACGCTGCGCGGCAAGACCCCGGTGCGCACGGCGCCGGACGAGGACGTGCGGATCGGCGGCTCGCGCGTCCCGGTCGCGGGCGACGACGTCGCGATCGTGGCCTGCGGGATCACGGTCGACGAGGCGGTCAAGGCCGCCGAGCGCCTGGCCGGCGACGGCGTGCACGCCCGCGTGCTCGACGCGTACTCGATCAAGCCGATCGACGCGGACGCGGTCCACGCCGCGGCGCGCGAGTGCGGCGCGATCGTGACCGTCGAGGACCACGCGCCCGAGGGCGGGCTCGGCGACGCCGTGCTGGAGGCGCTGGCCGGCGAGCCGGTCCACGTCGTCAAGCTCGCGGTGCGCGAGCTGCCCGGGTCCGGCACACCCGCCGAGCTGCTGCACGGCGCCGGCATCGACGCCGACGCGATCGCGGACGCCGCCCGGCGCCTCGTCGCCGCTCCGGCGTGATGGTTTGACGCAACTTCATCGGTCAGGTGCGTTTTAGGTGGCATGCGCACCTGCCCGATCCTCCTCGCGACGCTCGCCGTGCTGGCTTGGCCCACGCTCGCGCAGGCCAAGCCCGTCTGCGGTCCCAAGCACCAGCGCACGCTGGCCCAGAGCGGCTACGCGCGGGTGTACGTCGACGGCGGCCAGGCGCGCGCCTGTCACCGCGGACGTTCGCGCGAGCGGAGCTTCGGCCCCGCGTCCCGGGTCCTCGCGGCACGGGCCGCGGGCAGCTTCGTGGCGGTGCAGCGCAAGACGGCGGGCGGACAGAGCCTCCGGGTCTACAACGCCTATGCGGGGAAGGCGCTCGACGGCTGGTTCCCCCACGCCGCGCGCTTCACCGCGCTCGCCCTCGCCGACAACGGGATCGCCGCGTACGTCGCGACGATCCCCAACGGCCGTCAGCTGGTCAGCGGCACGGGCCCGGAGCCGCACGACAACCGGATCTACGAGGGCCCGCCGAACGCTGATCCGGCGTTCGTCCGGATCGCCGGCAACGTCGTCGCCTGGAAGCTCGACGGCGTGACCAGGGTGCAGCGCGTCGACGGACCGGCGGACCCGGGCGGCGCACGCGGCTCCACCACCAAAGGGCGGACGCGCCTGTTCACCTCCGGTCAGGTCGAGGTCTCCGCCGCCGGCGCGCACGTGTCCGCGAGCGGCGCGGGGCGCCGCGTCTCCCTCGGCGCCGCGCTTGGGACGTGCCGGTCCGCGCAGGATTGCTTCGGCCTCGCGTCGATCCGAATCGCCGGGCCGATCGTCGGCATCGAGGGCAGCGACGATCCGTGGGACACGACGGACTTCACGGTCCTCGATCTCACGACCGGCACGTCACGGACCGTGTGCCGCTCCGTGATCCGCGCCGTGCTCACCGCCGCCGGAAACGCCGCCTGCAGCGAGTTCTACTACGGCCGGCGCATCAAGACCGAGGACGCGATCCTCGACGAGGGCGACGACGTCGACCCCGACTCGCTCGAGCAGCGCGGCGACCAGCTGCGGTGGCTGCGCGCCGGCGTGGAGCGATCGGCCCCGCTGGGGCCTTAGGCCGGCGGCTCGTCGGTCAGCTCGTCGGCCGGGGCCTCCTCCAGCGCGTGCACGCTGCACAGGAACGGTCCGCCGGCCTCACGTGCGTCCTTGATCTCCTGCGTGGTCAGGTGCGCGCCGCAGACGGCGCACGTTCGGGAGATGGTGTCGTCGAGGGTGCGCTCTTCGAGGTCCATGTCGCCACGTTAGCGCGAATCCGGGGCAGGCTGAGCGCGATCAGCGCGGCGGTCGCGCCGGTCGCCGCCATCAGCCAGTAGGCGCGGTGAAAATCGGCCAGGACCGGCGCGCTGCCGAGCGCCGCGATCAGCACCGAGATGCCCAGCACGGCGCCGAGCTGGCGGAAGCAGGCGGAGATGGCACTGCCCGTGGCCAGGCGCGCCGGCGGCAGCTCGGCGACCGCCGCCGAGCTCCAGCCGGCGAACGAGAGCCCGACGCCCAGCCCGGTCAGCAGCGTGGCCGGCAGGAACGAGCCGAGATACGCGGGCGACGCGCCCAGCCCGGACGCGAACAGCGCGCAACCCAAAGCGAACACCAGCCCGCCCGGGACGGCCGAGACGCGCTGGCCGTAGCGGTCGATCATGCGTCCCGCGAGGGCGCTCGAGAGCGCCGCCATCAGCGGCCCGGGCGTGACCGCGAACCCGGCGTGCAGCGTCGAGTACCCCCACACGCCGACCAGGAACAGGATGTTGGCCAGCAGCAGGGCGTAGAACCCGAGCGCGAACACGCCGACGCCGAAGCAGGCGACCGCGAACGACCGCACGCGGAACAGCGACAGCTCCAGCACCGGATGCGCGTGCGTGACCGACCGCCGCAGGAACGCGCCCAGCAGCACGAGCGCCGCCACGACGACACCGATCACGCGACCGCTCCCCCACCCCCACGACGGCGCCTCGACGATCGCCAGCGACAGCGCGCCCACGCCCGCCGCCAGCAGCCCGATCCCGAGCGCGTCGGGCACGGCGCCCCGGTCCGGGTCGCGCACCTCCCGCAGCAGCCGCCGCGCCGGCACGAGCACGAGCAGCCCCAGCGCCAGGTTCACGAAGAACACGAGCCGCCAGTCCGCCCACTCGATCAGCAGCCCGCCCAGTGACGGCCCCGTCGCGGCGGCCACGGCGCCGACCGCGCCCCAGAGCGCCGTCGCCGACGCCCGCCGCGCCACCGGGAACTCGACCAGCAGCAGCCCGAGCGACGTCGGCACCAGCAGCGCCGCGCCCGCCGCCTGCACCACGCGCGCCGCGACCAGCACGCCGACCGCCGGCGCCAGCCCGCACAGCGCCGACGCCCCCATGAACAGCGCCAGCCCCGCGAAGAACACGCGCCGGCGCCCGAGCAGGTCCGCCAGCCGCCCCGCCGGCACCAGCAGCGCGGCGAAGACGATGTTGTACGCGTTCAGCACCCACGACAGCCCGGCCAGCGACGTCGCCGGGAACGCCGCCGCGATGCTCGGGAACGCGACGTTGACGATCGTCACGTCGAGGAAGGCCATGAAGACGGCCACGGCGGTGACGAGGAAGACCTTCCAGCGACGTTCGAGTTGCTTCATGCAACGCACCGTACACGACCGCGTTGCATCACGCTACTCTGCTCTCACGATGCTGGGCCGCACCTACGAAGGCCAGAACTGCTCGATCGCGAAGTCGCTCGAGCTGATCGGCGAGCGCTGGACGATGCTCGTGATCCGCGAGGTCTTCACCGGCCACCGCCGCTTCGACGAGATCGCCCAGCGGCTCGACATCGCCCGCAACGTCCTCACCTCCCGCCTGACCTGGCTGGTGGAGGAGGGCGTGCTGGAGAAGGTCCGCTACCAGGAGCGCCCGGAGCGCTTCGAGTACCGGCTGTCCGAGAAGGGCGTCGACCTCTGGCCGGTGATCGTCGCCCTGCTGCAGTACGGCGACCGCTACTACGCGCCCGCCGGCCCGCCCGTCGTCCTCCGCCACAAGCACTGCGGCGGAGAGGTCGACGCGCACCGCATCTGCGACCGCTGCGGCGCGCGCCTGACCGCCCGCGACGTCACCGGCGAGCCCGGTCCAGGCGCTCGGCCCGCCGCCGCCTGAGCTCCACCACCACCGACTGCGCCGTCGTCTCCGGCACCAGCGAGACGACCGAGATCAGCCGCTCGCGCCGCTGCGCGCCGAGCACCGTGAACGCCCATCGCCAGACGGCCTCCAGCCGGTCCTCCCAGCGCGACAGGTACGCGAGGTGGATCACGCCCCAGGCGAAGAACGCCAGTCCGCCGGTCAACCGCCAGCGGCCGAGGTCGACCACCGCGCGGCGGCGCCCGATCGTCGCCATCGACCCCTTGTCGCGGTAGCGGAACGGCGCCGGCGGCGCGGCGCCCGCGAGCCGGGCCAGGATCACCGACGCCGCGTACTCGCCCTCCTGGATCGCGCCCTGCGCGACGCCCGGCACGCCCGGCACGGCCGCCATGTCGCCGAGCACGAACACGTCCGGGTGCCCGGGCACGGTCAGGTCGGGGCCGACCACGACGCGTCCCGCCCGGTCGACCTCGCCGAGCTTGGCGCCCAGCGGCGACGCGTTCACGCCCGCCGCCCAGATGATCGTCTTCGCGCCGATCCGCCGCGGCTCGCCGTTGGCCAGCACGTCGAGCCCCTCGGTGTCGATCCCGACCGCGCGCAGCCCGAGCTGCACGTCGATGCCCAGGAACTCGAGGTCGCGCTTGGCCCGCGCCGACAGCGCCTCCGGGAACGTCTTGAGCACGCGCGGGTTGGAGTCCAGCAGGACGATCCGCGTCCGCGAGAGGTCCACCGACCGGTACTCGGACGCCAGGATCCGCTGCGCCAGCTCGGCCACCTGCCCGGCCAGCTCGACGCCGGTCGGCCCGGCGCCGACGATCGCGAACGTCAGCCAGGCGTCGCGCTCCGCTTCCGTCTCGGCCGCCTCGGCGAGCTCGAACGCGCCCAGGATCATGCTTCGCAGCCGGTGCGCGTCGTCGACCGTCTTCATCCCCGGCGCCAGCAGCGACCACTCCTCGCGCCCGAAGTAGGAGTGCGTGGCGCCCGCGCAGACGATCAGCGTGTCGTACGGCAGGTCGAACTCGTGCTCGCCGAACACGCGCACGGTGCGCGCCTCGAGGTCGAAGCCCTCGACCTCCCCGAGCAGCACCCGCACCTGCGGATGGCGGCTGAAGACCGCGCGCAGCGCGGGCGAGATCTGCCCGCCGGAGAGGACGCCGGTGGCCACCTGGTAGAGCAGCGGCTGGAAGACGAAGTGGTTGGTGCGGTCCACGAGCGTGATCTCCGCCCCGCCCGCCTTGGCCAGCCGCCGCGCGACGCGCACGCCCGCGAAGCCGCCGCCCACGATCACGATCCGGTGCATCAGCGCGGCAGCTCCTGCTCGAGTGTCTGCACCGGCGCCCACAGGTCGCCGAGCTCGGCGACCCGCGCGAGCACCGCGTCGGAGCCGAACACGGCCGGCTCCCCGTCAGCGACGCCGGACACCTCGTCCCACGTCAGCGGCGTCGACACGGTCGGCCGCGCCATCGCCCGCAGCGAATACACGTTGACCGTCGTCTTGTGGCGGTCGTTCTGGCTCCAGTCCACGAACACCCTCCCCGTCCGCTTGGCCTTGCTCATGTCCGACACGACGCGCTCCGGGTCGCGCCGCTCCAGCAGCTGCGCGAGCCCGCGTGAGAACGCCCGCGTGTCGTCGTAGGTCACGGGCGTATTCAACGGCAAGTAGACCTGCATGCCTTTAGAGCCCGACGTCTTGGCGAACGCCTCCAGCCCCCAGAAGTCGAACGCGCGCCGCAGCTCGAGCGCCACCTGCGCGCATTCGACCACGGTCGCCGGCGCCCCCGGATCGAGGTCGAACGCGATCAGCGTCGGGCTCTCCATGTCCGGCGCGCGCGCCAGCGGGGTGTGCAGCTCGAGGTCGGCGAGGTTCGCCAGCCAGACGAGCGTCGGCAGGTCCTGGCACAGGCAGTAGTCGATGTTGCCCTCGTTGCGACCGGACCAGACGGACGCCGTCTGGACCCACGCCGGCGCGTGCGACGGGCAGCGCTTCTCGTAGAAGTGCGTCGCGTCGACGCCGTTCGGGTAGCGCTTGAGCGTGAGTGGACGGTCGCGGACGTGCGGCAGCAGCACGGGAGCGATCCGCGTGTAGTAGTCGATCACCTGGCCCTTGGTGAACCCGTCGGCGGGGTACAGGACCTTGTCCAGGTTCGAGAGCGAGAGCGTGGTCTCGCCGATCGCGACCTCGAGGCGCTTGGAGGGCGGCACGCCCTGACCGTACCGGCTGTCCGTGCCCAGACCAGTTCACGGGTGAATTCCGCAGATACGGGTACGTCGGAGCTAATGGCTTCGACTTCGACCGCTGCGCCGACGACGCCAGTCGACCGCGCGCGGCGACGGCGCGACGACCAGCGCCTGATGCACCGAGTCCAGACCGGCGACGAACATGCGCGCGACGCGCTGATCGAGCGCTACATGGCGCTCGCGCGCTCGCTGGCGCTCCGCTACCGGCGCGCCGGAGAGCCGTTCGACGACCTGGTCCAGGTCGCGTCCGTCGGCCTGGTGAAGGCCGTCGACCGCTGGGATCCCGAGCGCGGGCTGGCCTTCTCGTCCTACGCCGTGCCGACGATCCTCGGCGAGCTGCGGCGTTACTTCCGTGACTCCACGTGGGACGTCCGCCCCGCCCGCGACCTGCAGGAGCTGTGCCTGGCGCTCGAGGACGCGCGCGAAGCGCTCTGGGGCGAGCTGGGCCGCCAGCCGACCGTCGCCGACCTGGCCGCGCGGCTCGGCCGCCAGCCCGAGGAGGTCGTGGAGGCGCTGCAGGCGTCCGAGGGCCGCTCGCTGCGCTCGCTCGACGCGCCCGTGCGCGACGAGGAGCAGCACGCGACCACCGCCGGCGACCTGATCGGGCGCCAGGACGAGAACTACGAGCGGGTCGAGGCCGGCGTGACGATCGAGCGGCTGACGTCGATCCTGGACGACCGGGCGCGCGAGATCCTGCGCCTGCGCTTCCAGGAGGACCTGCTGCAGTCGGAGATCGCCGAGCGCGTCGGCTGCTCGCAGATGCACGTCTCGCGGATCATCCGCTCCTCGCTGGAGAAGCTCTACGCGTACGGGACGTCGGCGTGAGGCTCGAGGTTCCGCATCCGTCGGACCCGCCGACGCCCGCGGTCCCGCCCGAGCCGGTGACGCCCGCCGTGCCGGGTGAGCCGCCCGCGGTGCCGCCGGAGCCCGGGCCCGAGACGCCCCCGCCGGACGACCCGCTGCCGCCTCAGCCGGACGAGACCTGAGCGACGCCGGGCGCGGCCTCGCGCTCGTCGATCAGGTCGAGCACGGCACGCTCGATCCGCGGATGCCCCGCGGGCAGCTCCAGCAGGCGCGGGTCGACCACCAGCCCGCCGCGGTAAGCGTCGAACACGCGCGGGTCGATGTAGGACGCGCGGCAGACCGCGGGCGTGTTGCCGAGGTAGCGCGCGGTCTCCTCGACGGCGCGGTTGATCGCCCGCTTGCGCGACGCCGCCGGGCCGGACACCGCGAGCGCCACCGCGGCCAGCACGGTCGCGTTCCACGTCCGGAAGTCCTTGGCGGAGAAGTCCCCGCTCGCCTTGAGGTAGTCGTTGATGTCGTCGGAGCGCAGGTCGTGCCAGCGGCCGCGCTCCTTGTAGGCCAGCAGCTCCGGTCCACCGCCGCGCCGGCGCTTGAGCGCGCACACGACCTCCTGCGCCGGCGGGTCCACCACGCCCTGGATGCGCCGCTGGCCGCCCTTGGCGGGATAGTCGAAGACCATCTGGCCGTCCTCGATCGCGACGTGGCGCTTGCGGATCGTGGCCAGGCCGTAGGAGTCGGTGTACTGCTCGCCGCCGACGCGGAAGAAGCCGCGGTCGAGCAGGCGCACCGCGCAGGCCAGCACGCGCGCGCGGGTCAGCGCCTCGCTGCCGGCCAGGTCGGCGTCGACGCGCTCGCGCAGCGCGGGGAGCGCCCTGGCGAAGCGCGTCATGTCCTCGAACTTCTGTGCGTCCCGGCGCGTGCGCCACGCGTCGTGGTAGCGGTACTGCTTGCGCCCGGCGGCGTCGACGCCGGTCGCCTGCAGGTGGCCGTTCGGGAACGGGCAGATCCAGACGTCGCGCCACGCGGGCGGGATCGCGAGCTGCGCGATCCGGTCCAGGACCGCGCGGTCGGTGACGTGCGCGCCGGTCGCGTCGTAGTACGCGAAGCCGCGGCCGGCGCCGCGGCGCGTGATGCCGGTGCTGGAGCAGTCCGAGCGGCGCAGGCGGGGCATGCCCCGGGCCTACCCGACTTTCTCGCGCTCCTTCTTCGACGCGCCCGTGCCACCGCTGCGCTTCGGCTTGTCCACCGCCGCCAGGCTCGCCTCCAGCGCCGCCATCAGGTCCGGCACCTTGGCGGGCTCCGGCGCCTCCGGCGTGACCGCGATCTCCTCGCCGGCCGCCTTGCGCTCGATCAGCTCGAGCACCTTCTCGCGGTAGGAGTCCGTATAGCGCTCGGGCTCGAAGGCGCCCGTGAGCGAGTCGATCAGCTGCTGGGCCATCTTGACCTCGCGGTCGGAGACCTTGAGCTCGTCGGCGTCCGGCAGCCCGTCGAGGTCGCCGGTGGGCACGACCTCGTCGGCGAAGATCATCGTCTCCATCATCAGCACGCGACCCTCGTGGTCGGGCCGGATCGCCACCAGCTGCTCCTTGGAGCGCAGGATCACGCGGGCGATCGCCACGCGCCCGGACTCGCGCATCGCGTTCAGCAGCAGCCCGTACGCCTTCGCGGCGCCCTTGTCCGGGACCAGGTAGTACGGGTGGTCGAAGTAGATCGGGTCGATCTCGGCCAGCTCGACGAAGTCCTCGATGTCGATCGTCCGGGACTTCTCCGGCTCGAGCGCCTCGAGCTCCTCCGGGTCGATCACCACGTAGTGGTCCTTGGTCAGCTCGTAGCCCTTGACCAGGTTCTCGTAGGGCACTTCCTCGCCGGTCGTCGGGTCCACGCGCCGCTGGGCGATGCGGCTCCCGGTGTCGCGGTTGAGCTGGTGGAAGCGCACCGTCTTCTTGGACACCGCCGAGTAGAGCTTCACGGGGACGTTGACGAGCCCGAACGAGATCGCGCCGGTCCACATTGATCGCGCCATCGCTTCATTCTGACGGGTCAGACTCCGGCTCGCGCAGGACCGGTTGCGTCGCCTCGGCCGCGTCGAGGTCGTCGCGCAGGCCCTTGTAGACCGGGTGGCGCAGTGTGCCGGCCTCGGTGACGTCGCCGTAGTCGACGCGCGCGACCAGGACGGGGTCGACGAAGTGCGTCCCCTTCTCGGGCTGCGGGCCCGTGAACGGGCTCTCGGCGCACGCCAGCGGGTCGACGATGCCCTGCAGGCGCGTCAGCTCGGCGTCGGTGAAGCCGGTGCCGACCTTGCCGGCGTAGCGCAGCGTGCCGTCCTCGGCGGTGAAGCCGATCGTGAGCGCGCCGATCCGCCCCAGCCGCCCGCCGTCGCCGCCGACCCAGCCGCCGACCACGACGTCCGTGCTGCGGACGTTCTTGACCTTCAGCCAGCCGGGCGAGCGCCGCCCGGGCAGGTAGGTGCCGTCGAGCCGCTTGGCGACGAGGCCCTCCAGGCCCTGCTGCTTGGTCGCCTCCAGCAGGCCCGGGCCGTTGCCGACGTGGTAGGCGGGCACCTGCCAGCAGGGGCCGGCCAGCTCGAGCGCCTGCAGCGCGGCGCGGCGCGCCGCGTACGGCTCGCCCAGCAGCGCGTGGCCGTCCAGCCACAGCAGATCGAAGATCATGTAGACGACCGGCTCGGACTGGCTCAGGCGCCGCACCATGCCGTCGGACGTGAGGTGCATGCGCCGCTGCAGGCGCTGGAAGCTCGGGCGGCCGTGCTCATCGAGCGCGACGATCTCGCCGTCCAGGATCGCCTCGCGGACGCCCAGCGCGCGGCCGAGCGCGCGCAGCTCCGGGTAGCGCGCGGTGATCGCGTTCCCGCGCCGGCTCTCCAGCCGCAGCCGTCCGCCCTCCGCGTAGCCGACCGCCCGCACGCCGTCCCACTTGATCTCGTACGCCCACTCGTCGCCGGCCGGCAGCGTGCGGCTGATGCGCGCCAGCATCGGCTCGATCCGCTCCGGCATCGGCTCCGCGTCCGGATCCTCGGGCGGATCCATCCGGTGGATCATCCAGTTCTTGCCGTTGGTGCGGAACAGGACGTACTTGCCGCGCACGCGCTCGCCGTGGAACGTGATCATCACCTCGGCCTCGCGCCACTTGTGCACCTCGAACGTGCCGTGGTCGAAGATCCGCATCGTGCCCGCGCCGTACTGGCCGGCGGGGATGTCGCCGTGGAAGTCGAGGTACTCGAGCGGGTGGTCCTCGGTGCGCACGGCGAGGTGGTTGCGCTTCGGGTCGACCGGGATGCCCTTGGGCACCGCCCAGGACGCGAGCGCGCCGTCGTGCTCGAGCCGCAGGTCCCAGTGCATCGCGCGCGCCGAGTGCTCCTGGACCACGAACCGCTGCTCGCCGGCCTGCGCGGGGGCGCCCGCGGGCTCCGGGGTGGCGTCGAAGTCGCGTTTGGCCCGGTATGCGTCAAGACCGTCGGCCATCCGCTCAACGGTAGTCCACTATCGTGCACGCCGTATGGATGCCAATCCGATCGTGCTGGACGACAGCCCCGAGGACGTCGTCATCGTGGTCGTCGAGGGTGAGCACGACATCTACACCGCGCCGACGCTGCGCGAGCGGCTCGACGAGGCGCTCGGACGCGGCGGCGGCATCGTCGTCGACCTGACGGGCGCGACGTTCGTGGACTCGTCCGTGCTGGGCGCGCTGCTGGACGCGCGGCGGCGGGCGATCGACGCCGGCCAGGGCTACGTGGTCTGCGTCGGGAAGACCGTCGAGCCGGGTGTGCAGCGGATCCTGGACATCACCGGGCTCGTGCCCGTGCTGCCGGTGCTGCAGGGCCGCGACGAAGCGATCGCGGCCGCGCGGTCCGACAACGGAGCGGCCCGATGAGCGACGTGCTGCTGACGCTGCCGGCCAAGCCCGAGGGGGTCGGCGTCGTGCGCCAGGCGCTCGCCGGGATGGCGGACGCGCTCGACTTCGACGCCGCCGCGCTGGCGGACATGAAGATGGCGGTCACCGAAGCGTGCACGAACGTCGTCGTGCACGCCTACGACACCGGCGAAGGGATGCTCGAGGTCGAGCTGGCGGCGGACGAGGCGGGGCTGACGATCGTGGTCCGCGACCACGGCTCGGGCATCCAGCCGCGGCCGGCACGGGCGACCGCGGAGCCGCCCGCGCTCGGGCTCGGGCTGCCGCTGATCGCCGCGCTCTCGGACGCGTTCGAGCTGCGCGGGTCCGCCGGGCAGGGGACCGAGGTGCGGATGACGTTCGCGTACGCGCACGCCACCAACGGCGCGCGCGCCGACTGGCAGCTCTGACCTACGCGGCCTGGCGCAGCGCCGCGAGCTCGCGCATCCGCCCGAGCCGCCCGAGCGCCTTGGACTCGATCTGGCGCACGCGCTCCGGCGTGATGCCGAGCTGGCGCCCGATCTCGCGCAGCGGCGTCGGCTCGCCGCCGTCGATGCCGTAGCGCAGCGCGACCACGGTCCGCTCGCGGTCCGGCAGCTCCTGCAGCGCGCGCTTGAGCGTCTCCTGGCGCAGCGACACGTGCACGACGTCCTCCGGCGCCGGGCCCTCGGACGGGAGCAGGTCGCCGAACGCGGCGTCCTCGCCGTCGCCCAGCGGGCGGTCCAGCGACGTGACCGTGCGGGCGGCGTCGCGCAGCGCGTGCAGGTCCTCGATCGAGATCTCGGCCGCCTTGGCGATCTCCTCGTCGGTCGGCGCGCGGTCGAGCTTGAGCGCGAGCGCGTTCTCGGCGCGCGCGACCTTGCGCTGCGTGCGCACGAGGTTGATCGGCAGCTTGATCGTGCGCGCCTTGGCGTCCATCCCGCGCTCGACCGCCTGGCGGATCCACCACGTGGCGTACGTGGAGAAGCGGTACCCGCGGCGCCAGTCGAACTTCTCGACCGCGCGGATCAGGCCCAGGATGCCCTCCTGGATCAGGTCGAGCAGGGTCAGCTCGGAGCCCTGGTACTTCTTGGCGATCGACACCACCAGGCGCAGGTTGGCGTTGATCATGCGGTCCTTGGCCGCCAGGTCGCCGCGCTCGATACGCTTGGCCAGCTCGATCTCCTCGGCCGGCGTGAGCAGCCGGTGGCGGCCGATCTCGTTCAGGAACAGCTGCAGCGTGTCGGTCGTGACGGTCGCGAACGCGGCGTCGTCGATCGGCGCCTCGGGAGCGTCCTCGCGCGTGCAGTCGTCGCGCAGCTCGATGTGGCGGGCATGCAGCTGCTCGTAGAGGGCGGCGAGCTCCTCGTCCTCGAGCTCGAGGGCCTGAACCAGCTCGTCGACCTCCTTGATGTCGACGCAGCCGCGCTCCTCCCCCCGATCGATGAGGGCCCCCAAGGGGCCGCTGTACGCGTCACGCTCCTGTGCCATGGTTAAAGTCCTTGACTCACCGCTCCAGGGTCCGAGTAAACCAGCCAGAAAACGGAGCTTCCCGCCTCATCGGCCGGATCAGCGCATGTCTTGAATCCGACTGAGCCGGGTAGTGCAGGGTCGTGAAAGCCGTTGCCACGCCCATGACCCGGACTCCCGACATGGTCCGCCTGCTGGACGTCGACCCCGATCTCGGCGTCCTGCTGGTGGACACCAGGCGCGACCAGGCCGAGCGCGAGCTGGTCGTCAGGACCCACCGGCTGCCGGTGGGGCCGTGGGACGTGTCCCGCCTCGCGGGGGCGACCGCCGACCATGTCGGTCTGCTGATCATCGACGGCATCCTCTCACGTGAGCTCGTCGTCGCGGACCACGTCAGCGCCGAGCTGCTCGGGCCGGGCGATCTGGTGCGGCCGTGGCAGCCCGCGTCGCGCACCGGGCTGCTGCCGGTGGACGCCGTCTGGAGCGTGCTGTCGCCGCTGACGGTGGCGGTGCTGGACCGGCGCTTCGCGGCCGAGGTGACGCGGTATCCGGAGATCACGGCGTCGCTCTTCGACCGGCTCAGCGAGCGGTCGCTGCGGCTGGCGACGACGCAGGCGATCTCCCAGCTCACGCGCGTGGACCGGCGGCTGCGGGCGCTGTTCTGGCACCTGGCCGAGCGCTGGGGACGCGTGACCGGAGACGGCGTGATCGTCCCGCTCGCGCTCACCCACCGCATCCTCGGGCAGCTCGTCGGCGCGCGCCGGCCGACCGTGTCGACCGCGCTGTCGGAGCTGGCCGAGCGCGAGGAGCTGGTGCGGCGCGACGACGGCTCGTGGCTGCTGCGGGGCGACCCGCCGGACGCGGAGTCGCTGGGCCGCCGCGCGCCCGCGAGCGCGACCGCCACCCGCGCGCAGGATCTCCTGCGCCCGGCGCGGCGGTTCGGACGCGGACGCCCCGCCCCCGACGAGGAGCCGGAGGAGGCGGGCGTCGAGCGGCTGCGCGAAGTGCTCGAGGGCGACGAGGACGACGACCCGGACACCGCGGCGTAGCCGCCCGCGCGGCTCAGCGGTCCGTGTCCGGGTGGCCGGTCGCCTTGCCGTCGTCGTTGTCGACGTTGTCGTTTCGCCGACCACGGCGCGCCGGATCCCGCTGTGGGGTGTCCTTACCCGGCGTGTCATCGACCTCAGACGGCTGCTCCTCCGGATAGCCGATATTCGACTCGCTGGTCTCCATCCTCGCGTACTACCCGCGAACGGGGAGGCCGCAAGCGGGGGGCGTCAGGGCCCTCCGATGCGCTTCAGCTTTCAGTTCCCACCCGCCGACGACGCACCCTCCCAGGCGCGCGCGGCGCTCGAGGTGTTCGACCGCATCCTGAGCCCCGAGCTGCTCGAGGACCTGCAGCTGGTCGTCAGCGAGCTGGTGACCAACTCGGTCAAGTTCGGCCCCCGCCAGCCGATCACGCTCACGCTCGCGCTCGGCCGCGACGGTGTCGTCAGCGGCGAGGTGATCGACCAGGGCGACGGTCAGCGGGCGCGCGTGGAGATGGTCGCCGAGCCGACGGTGGACGGCGGCTGGGGCCTGCACCTCGTCGACACGCTCTCCGCCCGCTGGGGCGTCCACGAGGGCTCGACCCACGTGTGGTTCGAGCTCGGCCCGGCAGCGCGGGCGCCCCGAGGGGTCTGACCCCTCGGGACGCCGCGCCGGGGTGCTTCAGGTCTTGTGCTCGAGGTTCGCGACTTCCTCGGCCTTGCGGTCGGCCTTCTCGCGCGCGGAGTCGAGCTCGTCCTTCGCCTTGCCCTTGAGCTCCTCGCGCTGTCCCTCCCGCCGCAGCGACGGGTCGTCGGCGAGGTCGCCGGCGGCCTTCTTGACTCGGCCTGTGATCTTGTCGGTGAGGCTCATGCCCTGGGTCCTACCCAAGGCGCGGCGGACCTACCCGGAGTGCTCGGCGACGGTCCGCAAACGGTCCAGCGCGCGCCGGATCAACCGTGAGACGTGCATCTGGGAGACCCCGACGCGCTCGGCGATCTCCGCCTGCGTCAGGTCCTCGACGAAGCGCAGGTGCAGGACGATCCGGTCGCGCGCCGGCAGCGCCTGCAGGGTCGGCGCGATCGTCGCCTCGTACTCGACGAGCTCGAAGCGGTCGTCCTCGACCCCGATCGACTCGGCGTACGTCTCGCCGTCCCCCTCGTCCCCGAACCGGTAGGACTCCAGCGACACCGCGTCGTACGCCGACGCGGCCTCCATCGCCTCCAGCACCTGCTCGGTCGTCAGCCCCGTGGCCGCGCTCACCTCGGCCGCCGACGGCGAGCGGCCGAGCACCCGCGACTGCTCCTTGACGGACGCGTCGACCTGCATCACGCGCTCCTGCATCCCGCGCGGGACGTGCACCGCCCAGCCGTTGTCGCGGAAGTAGCGCTTGAGCTCCCCCAGCATCGTCGGGACCGCGTAGGAGGAGAACGCGGTCTCGCGCGCCGGATCGAAGCGGTCGATCGCCTTGATCAGCCCGAGCGTCGCCACCTGGACGAGGTCGTCGAGCGGCTCGTCCGAGCGCCGGTAGCGCCGCGCCATCCGCCGCGCCAGCGGCAGCAGCCGCTCGACGAGCTGTTCGCGCGCCGTCTGATCACCGTCGCGGTGATAGCGGATCAGGAGCCGCCGATCCTCTTCGGAGCGGCTCGGCCCATCCTCGGAGCGTCCCGCTGGGACGGACGTCATCGTGGCAGGTGTCTCCTCTCGAGCCGGGCCCGCCGCACACGCGTACGGCCGCTTTCGAGACTACCGATCGAGGCGCCCGTCGCGACGCGACGCCGCCGCTAGGACACGCTCGCCCGCTGCCCCGCGTGCTTGCCCTCGGCGAACTCCTCGACGATCTTCGCGCAGAACGCGGGCAGGTCGTCCGGCTTGCGCGAGCTGGTCAGGCCCTCGTCGACGTGCACCTCCTCGTCGACCCAGGTCGCCCCCGCGTTCTCGAGGTCCGTGCGCAGCGACGGCCACGACGTCAGCGTGCGCCCGCGCACGACGTCCGCCTCGACCAGCGTCCACGGCCCGTGGCAGATCACGCCCACCGGCTTGGCCTGCTGGAAGAACCCGCGCACGAACGCCACGGCGTCCGCGTCGGTGCGCAGGAAGTCCGGGTTCGCGACGCCGCCCGGGAGCACCAGCCCGTCGTAGTCGGACGCCGACGCGGACGCGACCGCCCGGTCGACGTGGAACGTGTCGCCCTTGTCGAGGTGGTCGAACGCCTGCAGCTCGCCGTCGGAGAGCGAGATCAGCTCCGGCGAGCCGCCGGCCTGCTCGACCGCGCGCCACGGCTCGGTCAGCTCCACCTGCTCGACGCCCTCGGCCGCGAGGAACGCGATCTTCTTGCCTTTCAATACGTCAGCCATGCACTGGCGCTACCCCCGTTTCACCCCGGACAACCACGGGTAGCGGCACCGTATGGGCTACGTCATCGCCGCCATTCTCGTCGTGCTGATCGTGGGCGGCTTCGTGCTGTTCCTGGTCACGAGCGCGGCGCGCAAGAGCAACGTGTCCGACGCCGGCGACCCGGGCGCCGAGCAGAACGCGCTCAGCATCCTCGGCTCGGATTCCGAGACGCCCGTGGGTGACACCAGCCAGCACGCGGACGCGCCGCGGTTCCCGCCCGAGCGCGACCGCGACGGCGCCGCCGTCTCGCGCCCGGTGGTGGGCGGCGAGGCCGAAGGCGAGCGGTCCACGCGCTGACATGCGCGTTTGCGCCTGCGATCGCCCGGGAAGACACGAATTGTCGCGCCGTCCGGATGCCCTCCACTCTTCCGCCCGGCGCGCCACCAACCCTCCTCCTCAGTGAACGGGGCGCCCAGCGGGCGCCTCGTTTGCGTCCCGCCCGCCATAATCGCTGTGGAGTGTCAATTTCCGGACCGCATCGCCGCCGTTAGCGCGCTTTGGCCCCGGGGTACCAGCTCTCCAGAATCTCGATGGGCGCCACTGCACAGACCAAGCTCCGGCCGGTGGAGATGATCGACCGGACACGGACCGACGTTCGCCTCACGCTCCCGGCCCGGCCGGAGAACGTGGCGGTGGTCCGGCACGTGCTCGGCGCGTTCGCGGAAGCGCTGCGCCTGCCGGACGAGCTGGTCGAGGACCTGCGCCTGGCGGTCACCGAGGCCTGCACGAACGTGGTCCGTCACGCGTACCCCGCGGGGCAGACCGGCCCGGTGGAGATCTCCATCGAGCCGCTCGATGCTCTGGTGCGCGTGGTCGTGGCCGACCAGGGCCGCGGCATCGGCACGAGCTCGGACGCGGCCGGGCCCGGCCTCGGGCTGCCGCTGATCACGGCGGTCGCCGACGACGTGGAGCTGCTGCCGGTGCCCGGCGGCGGTAGCCGGGTGGCGATGACGTTCTCGCTCCGCGAGGACGCGGTTTGACGTCGCGAGCCGTGGGCGTCGACGGGCAGACGACCGTCTCGATCGCCGCGGGCCCGCTCGTGGGCCCGATCCTGCGCCGCGTGGTCGGCATGCTGGCCGCGCGCGCCGACCTGCCGCTGGACCGTCTCGACGACGCCGTGCTCGTCGCCGACCTGATCGCCGCGCGCGCGCCCGCGCACGTGCTGGCGGACACGGTCGACGTCGCGTTCGAGCCGGGCCCGCGCACCCTCCTCCTGCGCGTCGGTCCCCTGCGCCCCGGTGGCGGCCGCGCGCTGGTCGAGGACGCGGCGGTGCCGGGCGTCGGCAACGTGATCGAGCAGCTCGCCGACGAGCTGCTCGTCGACGATGCCGGCGAGCACGAGTTCCTGCACGTGCGGCTCCAGTACGCCGGCGGGGATTGAGATCGGCGCCGACCGGGGAACAGCACCGCCGATGGAATTCGCAATCGAGGACCGGTCACTCGCCGACGGCGCGCACGTCGTCGCCGTGACCGGGGAGATCGACCTGTTCACCGCCCCTGAGTTCAAGCAGCGCGTCGCGGCGCCGATCGACGCCGGCTGCACGCACGTGATCGTCGACCTGACGGACACCACGTTCATCGACTCCTCGTCGCTGGGCGTGCTGATCGGCGCGCACCGGCGGCTGCGCCGGCTGGACGGCTCGCTGACGATCGTCTGCACGAACGAGACGATCCTCAAGACGTTCGCGATCACGGGTCTGGACACCGTGTTCAAGATCGTGGGAGAGGCCGTCGGGGCCTAGTAGCCTGCGGTCCGGATGAGCACCGGCTCACCGTCGCAGGACGCCCAGAACGACTTCCTCCGCGCCCGCCGGGCACGGCTGCTGTCCGACATCGCCCGGCGGCTGCGGCGCGAGCCGAGCGACGTCGGCCTGATCCTCCCGTTCGAGGAGGTCGTGGACGCGCTCGGGCGCACCGGCCAGGTCGACCGCGGCCTGCAGGTCGTCCAGCTCGACGACATCGTGGGGACCGTCGACCGCACCGCGGACTTCGACCGCGGCTTCCGTCCCACCTCGCAGCGGCTGCGCAGCCGCTGGGAGCGGATCGCCGCGGCCCAGCGGCGCGGCGAGGCGATGCCGCCGATCTCGCTCTACAAGGTCGGCGACCTCTACTTCGTGCGCGACGGCCACCACCGCGTGTCGGTGGCCAAGTCGCAGAAGCACGGGGACATCGACGCCTACGTGGTCGAGGTGCTGACGCGGATCCCGCTCGACAGCAACCTGCGCGTCTCCGAGCTGCCGCTCAAGGACCACGAGCGGCTGTTCCGCGAGCGCGTGCCGCTGACCACCGCCCAGCGGGCGCGGATCGCGCTCACCGATCCGTGGGAGTTCGGCGAGCTGGCGGAGATGGTCGAGGCCTGGGGCTTTCGGATGATGCAGGAGCGCGGCGCGTTCGCGGACCGCCGCGAGGTCGCCCAGCGCTGGTTCGAGGACGAGTTCCTGCCGGTGCTGGACCTGCTGCAGGAGGGCGGGCTGATCGAGCGCGGCGAGACCGACGCCGAGGCCTACATGCGCGTCGCCGGGCAGCGCTACCTGCTGCTGCGCACGCACGAGTGGTCGGACCGGATCGTCGACCAGCTGCGCCGCAGCGACCCCAAGCGCCGCCGCCTGCCGCGGCGGCGCCGCCGGCCGCGCTACTGATCGCGCGCGCCCGGGTGCCCGTTGCCCGGCCACGGGGCGAGCACGAGCAGCAGCCGCGCGTCGCTGACCGCGCGGGCCGCGTGGCGCTCGTTGGGGTCGAACACGACGGCGTGGCCGGGCGCGCAGGCGACGCCGCCCAGCTCCACCTCCCCGTCGACCACGACCACGTACGCGCGCTCGTGCACCTGGTGCTCGTCGAGCGCCTCGCCCGCCGGCAGGTTGACGAGGATCGAGCGCGCTTCGCCGCGCGCGGAGTGCAGGATTCTCGGCTGGTGCGGCTCGACCTCGAGGGTCCGCAGGTCCCAGTGCTCCATGCGCCGGGAGACTATCCGTCCTCAGCGGCTTCGCGGAGCCGCACGAGCGCCTGGCGGATGATCCGCGAGACGTGCATCTGGGAGACGCCGACGCGCAGGCCGATCTCCGCCTGCGTCAGGTCCTCGGCGAAGCGCAGGCGCAGGACCTCGCGCTCGCGGTCGGTCAGCACGCGCATCAGGCGCTCGACGGTCGCCGCGTCCTCGGCCTCGCCGAAGCCCGGATCGATGGCGCCGAACTCGCGCGGCTCGTCGTCGTCCTCGCGCGGGCTGTCGAGCGAGACTGCGCGGTAGGCGCCGGCCGCCTCGCGCGCCTCGAGCAGCTGCTCCACGGTCACGCCCAGGTGCGCGGCCAGCTCGGCGGGCGTGGCGGCCGGGCCGAGCGCCTCGGTCGCGGGGCCGACCTTCACCGCCAGCTCCTGCAGGTCGCGCGGCACGCGCACCGACCAGCTCTTGTCGCGAAAGTGACGCTTGAGCTCGCCGAGGATGGTCGGGACGGCGAACGAGCTGAACGCGGTCGTGCGGTTCGGGTCGAAGCGGTCGATCGCTTTGAGCAGGCCGAGCGAGGCGACCTGGGTGAGGTCGTCGACCGGCTCGCCGCCGCGCCGGTAGCGGCGCGCGAGCTGGCGGGCGAGCGGCAGGAACCGCTGCACGAGCTGCTCCCGCGCGAGCGCGTCGCCGGCGTGGGCGCGTACGAGCAGCGCCCGATCGGCGCGTAGGCGGGCGTCGCGGCCCGCTGACTGGTCTTCCACGGCCATATTCGTCAGAAGGAGCTCGCACCGGGGTAGTGGGGTGCGATAGTCCGTTCCGGCGGGGGCTAGGCCGGGGCGTGATGAAGTGTAGTGCAGATGACCGACGCGACCAGCCTGAGAATCCTGCTCGCCAACGAACGCGAGGAAGAGCTGCACGAGCTCGGCGACGTGCTCGCCGGGCTCGGCCACGACGTGGCACCGTTCGCGGTGTCGCCGCGCGAGGCGGTCGAGCTGATCGCCCGCGAGGACCCGGACATCGCGTTCGTGATCTTCGACGGCGACGACGAGCACGGGCTCGCGCTGATCGCGGAGACCGTCGAGTTCGCGTCCGGCCCGGTCCTGGTGACGGTCCGCGAGGCCGAGAGCGCGTCGACGATCGCCCGCGCGGCGGAGCTCGGCATCGCCGGCTACGTCGACTCGTGGGCCGAGCAGGACGTGCAGGCCGCGATCGAGGTCGCGCTGCGCCGCCACCACGAGGAGCGGCGGCTCAACGAGAAGGTCTCCCAGCTGGAGTCCGCGCTCGAGCGGCGGGCGGTGATCGAGCGCGCCAAGGGCATCCTGATGGAGCGCCACTCGGTCGACGACCGGCAGGCGTTCGAGCTGCTGCGCGAGCACGCCCGCTCGAGCGGGCGGCGCGTGGTGGACGTCGCGCAGACCGTGCTCGACGGGCACGCGCTGCTGCCGGCGCGGCCGTCAGACGACTAGCGCCTCGAGCTGCTCCACGAGCGCCGCCGGCCCGGCGATGTGCCAGCGGGTCTGCCGCTGGACGGTGATCGCCTTGCCGCCGGCCTGCGTCACCAGCAGGGCGCCCGGCAGCCAGTCCCAGGGGTCGGTGGCGGGCTGGATCCAGGCGTCGAGGCGGCCGTCGGCGACCCAGGCCAGCTCGAGCGTGCCCGGCCCGGCGTGGCGCAGCAGGCCCGCCTCGTCGAGCAGGCGGCGCGCGGTCTCGCGGACGCCGGGCAGGACGAGGCGGTCCTGGCGGAAGAACGCGGCGACGTGGGCTTCGCCGAGCGGCTTGGCCGGCCGGGGCGGGCGGCGCCGGTGGTGGCGCGCGGCGGCGTGCAGCTGCGCGCCGTCGTAGACGGCGGTGGCGACCGGGCCGTGCTCGTCGGTCAGGACGACCGCGCTGCACCAGCTCGGGATCCCGGCCGCGAAGGCGACCGTGCCGTCGACGGCGTCGATCAGCCAGCGGCGCGCGTTGCGGCCCGGGCGGTTGGTGCCCTCCTCGCCCTCGATCGCGTCGTCGGGACGGTGACGGCGCAGGTGCTCCGCGGCCGCGGCCTCGGCGGCCGCGTCGGCGTCCGTGACCAGGTCGGCGGCGACGCTCTTGGCGCGCGGGCGCAGCGGCGCGGCGGCGCGCACGTCGGTCGCAGTGGCGAACGCCGCCTTCGCGGCGCCGATCGCGACGTCGAGGTCCGATTGAGGATTTGGGGTTCCGGGGAAGATTCGGGGGGTGTCCATCGCCGATCTCAAAGAGGCGTTCGCGCGGTTCCGTCGCGACATGATCACCGACAACGCGGCGGCGCTCACCTATTACGCGCTGCTGTCGCTGTTTCCGGCGCTGCTGTTTGCCGCGGCGCTGCTGGGTGTGTTCGGTCAGCAGGGGCTGATCGAGCACGCCGCGTCCTACCTGCGCGACGCGGGGGCGCCGCCGTCGACGGTCGACTCGGTGACGAGCGCGCTGGCGTCCGCGCAGGAGCAGCGGGGACGGGCCGTCTTCGCGCTGGTCATCGGCGTCGGGCTGTCCCTGAACGGCGCCTCAGGCGCGTTCGCGGCCGCCGGGCGGGCGCTGAACAAGATCTTCCGGGTCGACGAGGGGCGCGGGTTCGTGCGCCGCAAGGCGCTCGACCTGGCGTGGACGCTGTGCGTGATGGTGCTCGCGCTGATCACGCTCGTGCTGGTCTTCCTCGGCGGCGGCGTGGCGTCCGACCTGCTCGGCAAGATCGGGATCGGAGACACGGCGGCGACGGTCTGGCTGGTCGTGCGCTGGCCGCTCGCGCTGCTGGTGACGATGGCGATCTACGCGATCGTCTACTACGCCGCGCCGAACGCGGAGGTCCGGGAGTTCCGCTGGATCTCCCCGGGTGCGGTCGTGGGCGTGCTGCTGTGGATCCTCGCGTCGGCGCTGTTCTTCCTCTACGTGTCGAACTTCTCGTCCTACTCGGCGACCTACGGGGCGTTCGCGGGCGCGGTGATCCTGCTCGTCTGGCTGTGGGTGAGCAGCATCGCGTTCCTGTTCGGAGCCGAGCTCAACGCGGTGGTGGATCTGCGGCGGGCGCGGCGGGAGCCGAAGACGGACGATCGCCAGGTGCTGCCGGAGAAGGAGCCGGCGGCCTGAGCGTGCGGCTCTCCGGGTAGCTGCACAGCGCGGTGCGGCCCGGGCAGTCGCCGCAGAGGTCGCGGTTCGGCGTCGCCGTGACGGTGTAGTCGCGGGTCAGGATGCCCTCGGCCAGCGCTTCGATCGCGGCGGCGAGGTCGGCCGCGTCGTGGTGGGTGTAGGTCGTGAGGATCGGCTCGGCGGGGCGCTCCAGCAGGCAGTAGGCGACGTCGACGGCCGGCGCGCCCGCTCGCAGCGCGGCGAGGGCGTAGACGAGGCGCTGGGACTCGTAGTTGGCCTGGATGTAGGCCGCCGGGTCGCCCGGGACGGCGTCGGTCTTGTAGTCGACGATCAGGTGCGTGCCGTCGTCCTCGCGGGCGTAGACGTCGACGATGCCGCGCACGAGCGGGCCGGAGCCGTCGAGCTCGAGCGCGTAGGCGAACCAGGCTTCGCGGGTGACGCGGGCGGCGCGCGTCAGGCGCTCGCGCAGCGGTGAGTCCGTGAACGCGGTCACGAACGCGCGGATCTCCTCGATCTCGTGCGGTTGGAGCGTGATGCCGGCGTCGTCGGCGAAGGCCTGGACCTGCTCGCCGTCGGGGGGCCGCGGGTCGTCGAAGTCGAGCTGCTCGAGGGCCTGGTGGACGAGCGAGCCGCGGGTCCGGGCGTCGATACCGGGCTCGGTCTCAGGCTCCACCTGAGGCTGAGGTGGCTTGATGTTGGGCAGGCGGAGGACGCGCTGGAGGTAGAAGCGGTAGCCGCACTTGCCGTAGTCCGAGAGCTGAGAGTAGGAGAGCGTGCTCGTCGTCGGCCGCGCGCGGGTCAGCGCGGGCGGGACGACGGCGGGGGCGGCCGGGAGCGCCGTCGGCGCGGCCGTGTCGCGGGCCCGCGACCGCGGCTCCAGCGCGTCCTGCGGCAGCGTCTCGGGTACGACCAGCCGCGCCACGACGCGCCCGGGCCGCCCCGCCCAGGGACGATCGACGAGGACCGCGCCGCCGCCCGGCGCCGCGGCGTCTCCGCCGCCCGCCGGGTCGCTGCCCACGGCCGCGGCCTCTCCGCCGCCCGCCGCGTCTCCGCCGCCGCCCGCCGCGCTCTCCCCCGCGGCCGCGGCGCGGGCGAACGTGGCCTCCGGCACGCCGACGAGCGCGCGGGCGATCCAGTCGATCGGCGGGCCGCCCGGGCGCGGGGCGGGCCAGCGCCCGATGTCGGTGCCGCCGCTGAGGATCAGCAGCTCCCGCGCGCGGGTCATCGCGACGTAGAAGAGGCGCCGCTCCTCCTCGGCCTCGGCGGCGATCTCGCGCTCGTTCAGCGCTTCCCAGGCGGTCGTGGGCACCGTGTCGCCGCCGCCCAGCGGCGCGAGGCGCAGGCCCGCGGTGCCGTCGCCGGCGACCAGCAGCGCCGAGCGCGAGCCGCCCGCGCGGCGGCCGAGGTCGGCGACGCAGACGACCGGGAACTCGAGCCCCTTGGCGCGGTGGATCGTCATCAGGCGCACGGCGTCCAGGCCCTCGGACTCGAGCGCGGCCTCGCCGTCGCGCGCCTCGGCCAGGTCGCGCGCCGCCGCGTCGGCCAAGAAGCCGCGCAGGTCGCGCCCCTCGGCGCGCTCGTACTCGCCAGCCAGCCGCATCAGCTTGCGCAGGTTCGCCAGCCGGCGGTCGCCGCCGGGCCGCGCGAGCGTGGCCAGGTCGTAGCCGGTCGCGGCGATCGCGCGCTCCAGCAGGACCTCCAGCGGCGCCCGCTGTGCGTGCTCGCGCTCGCTCGCCAGCAGCCGGGCGATCGGCGCGTCGGCGGCGATGACGGCGTCCCAGAGGCTGCCGCGGCGGCGGCCGTCCTCGGCCAGCCGGACGAGCTCGTCCGTGTCCGCGCCGTGAAAGGGCGAGGAGAGGACGGTCAGCAGCGCCTCCTCGTCGAGCGGGTTCGCCAGCACGCGCAGCCACGCGAGCCCGTCGCGCACCTGCTCCTGCGACCAGTAGCCGCGGCCGCCGACCACGTACGTCGGCAGGCCCTGCTCCTCGAGCGCCTCCTCGAGCAGGCGCAGCGACGCCGTCGCGCGCACCAGCACGACCATGTCGCCGGCGCGGCGCCCCTCGTCGTGCTCGGCGCGCAGCCGGTGCGCGATCGCGCGCGCCTCGGCGCGCCGCCACGGCTGGTCGCCGCCCTGGGCGAGGCCGACCGGCACGTCGTCCCACCCCTGCGTCGCGGTGATCATCAGCTCGACGGGCGGCGCGCCGGGCGGCGGCTCGACCTCGAACAGCCGCAGCGGCCACTCCTGCTCGACGCGGCCGGCCCGCAACGGCGAGAAGCGCGGGCCGAGCTCGGGCGCGAACGCCTGGTTGAGCACGTCCAGCAGCTCCTCGCGGCTGCGGAAGTTGACCGTCAGCGCCCGCACCGTGCCGTGCTCGGCGCGGCCGCGGAAGATCGTCACGTCGGCGTGCCGGAAGCGGTAGATCGACTGGAACTCGTCCCCGACCGCGAACAGGTTGTCGCGCTCCAGCGCTTCCAGGATCCGCAGCTGGACCGCGTTCGTGTCCTGGAACTCGTCGATCATGATCAGCTCGAAGCGCTCGGCCCAGCGGGCGCGGGCGGCGGCGTCGGCGAGGACGGTGATGGCGCGCAGCTCGAGGTCGTCGAAGTCGACCGCGGCGCGTTCTGCCTTGAGCGCGTCGTAGGCGGCGCCGAAGCGGTCGAGGAGGGCGTCGATGAGCGCGAGAGCGCCGGTCGCGTGGTGGTCCGCGCAGGCGGCGCGGTACGCCGTCCACGCCTCGCGGTACGCCTCGCAGGCGCCGGAGTCGAGCGCCCGCGCGCCGCGCTTGAGCTCCGCGGGGGCGAGCGCGCCCGGCCAGGGCACGCCCGCGCCGCCCGCCGCCGCACCGCCGCCTGCGACCGCACCGCCGCCCGCGGCCGCACCGCCGCCCGCGACCGCACCGCCGCCCGCAACCGCACCGCCGCCCGCGGCCGCACCGCCGCCCGCGGCCGCACCGCCGCCTGCGGCCGCCCCCGCTTCGCTGCGCCCCAGCAGCGCGGCGCACGCTTCCAGGGCGTCGCGGGCCGCGCGGACGCGCGCGCCGTCGCCCGCCGCCGCCAGATCGGCGACCGCCGCCTCACAGGCCGCGCGCAGCGTCGCGGCGTCCGGCACCGGCGGCGCCGGCGGGACGACCAGCCGCGGGCGGGCGTGACCGCGGGCGCGGAGGCTCGCGTAGGCGCCGAGCACCAGGTCCTTCAAGGCCGGCCCGTAGGAGGCGGCGAGGTCGATCGCCCGGAGATCGCGGCCCCAGCGCTCCAACGCGGCGTCGTAGGCCGCCGTCCGCAGGCGCTCGGCGGCCGTGTCCTCGAGGACCTCGAAGCGCGGGTCCAGCCCCGCTGCGAGCGGCTGGGCGCGCAGCAGCCGCGCGCAGAAGCCGTGGATCGTCCCGATCCAGGCGCCGTCGACGGCCCGCGCGTGCTCGTCCTCCCCCAGCTCGATCAGGCGCCGGCGCAGGCGCTCGGCCAGCTCCCCCGCCGCCTTCTCGGTGAACGTCAACGCCAGGATCGCGTTGACCGCGACGCCGTCGTCGCGGATCGCCGCCGCGATCCGCTCGACCATCACCGCGGTCTTGCCCGACCCGGCGTTCGCGGTCAGTAGCGACGACCCGTGGCGGGCGTCGATCGCGGCGCGCTGCTCGGCGGTGAACCGTCTCATCCGGCGCGACAGATGCCGGGGTGGGCGCAGCCGCCGTTGTAGGCGCAGCGGTCGGGGCAGGGCTCGATCCGCCCCGCGCGCAGGTCCACGGCGGCCTGCGCGGCGATCGCGCGCGCGTCCTGCAGCCGCGTCTCGAGCGTCTCGGCGTCCCCCACGTCGCCGTTGACGTAGCGGCCGGGGATGTCGTCCAGGACCACCCCGCGGGGGCGCTGGTCGGCCGTGCCGATCGGCTGGTAGAGCGCGCCGACGATCGTGTACCCCAGCTTCTCGCGCACCGCCAGCGCGTAGAGCGCGGCCTGGATGCGGGCGTCCTCGGCCCAGCGCGCGCCCGGGTGGACGGTGCGGCCCTTGTAGTCGCGGACGATCGCGCGGCCGCCGCGGACGTCGACCCGGTCGACGCGGCCGCTGACCGCGACCCCGTCGAGCTCGTAGTCGTCGAAGCTCCACTCCAGCTGGGTCGGGTCGTACGCCGCGCCGTTGAGCGCCTCGTGGCGGACGTAGCGCTCGAGGTCGACTTCGAGCGCCCGCGCGGCCGCCTTGGCCGGCGTGGTGCGGGCGGCGGCCTGGAGCTGGGCGATCGCCGCGTGCAGCTCCTCCAGCGCGGGCTCGAGCGTGGCCGGCGTGAGGCGGCCCGAGCCGGTGCGGGCCTCGAGGCCGCGCAGCGTGCGCTCCAGCACGGCGTGGGCGAGCGAGCCGCGCCGCATCGCCTCCGGGTCCGGATCCACGGGCGCCGGCTTGAGGACGTGCTCGATCAGCCACTTCACCGGGCACGTCGCGAACGTCTCCAGCCCGCGGGCGGACTCGCGGTCGCGGCCGGCGAGCACGTGCTTGACCTCGGGGTCGCGCGGCGCGTGCAACGGCTCGGGGTCCGGCTGGAGGTGCAGTGCCGCCTGGGCGCGGCGCAGCTCGTGCGGGGTCGGCGCCTCGGCGGGCGGCCAGGTGACCTCGGCCAGCAGCCGCCGCCCGCGGTCCTCCCAGAGCGCGTCGGTGAACAGCGCGCGGACGTCGTCCAGGAACGGCGACGGCTGCTGCGGCGCGCCCTCCTCGTCGCTGGAGCGGAACGAGAGGAAGAGCACTTCCTCGGGGCGCGAGACGGCGGCGTAGAAGAGCGAGCGCTCGCGCGGCAGCGTCGCCTCGTGGCGCGGGAGGACGAGCCCGGACGCGACCGCGAGCGCCGCCCGCGCCTGGTCGTCGAGGAACGGCTCGGCCTGCGGCCGGCGCGGGAGCTCGCCCTCCTGCAGCCCGCACAGCAGGATCGCGCGGAACCGGCGGGCGCGGATCGCGAGCGGGTCGGCGAGCAGGACCGCGTGCTCGTCGTGGCCCGGGTCGTGGACCTCGGCGGCGGACAGCGCGTCGAGCGCCTCGTGGGGGCCGGCGATCAGCGCCGGATCGAGCGCGTGCAGGCGGATCAGCTCGCGGGTGGCGTGGCGCAGCTCGCGGGCGGCGCGCGCGTCGGCGGCGTCACCGGCGTCGAGGACGTCGGCGCGGCGGACGTGGGGCGCGGTCCAGATCGCGTCGGCCTCCTCGAGCAGGCGCGTGAGGAACGGCTCGACGCCCTCGGCCGCCGCGTCCTTGAGCGCGTCGAGCTCGGTCAGGTCGCGACCGCCCAGGCGCCCCCAGTGGTAGCGGGCCTCGCGCGCCGTACGGGCCTCGGCGCGCCGCAGCGCGGCCTCGAGCCGGTCCGCGGTCGGGCCCCGCCCCTCCCCCTCGCCCGCCACCGCCTGCTTCCCCGGCGTGCGCAGCCACGTGACCACGTCGTCCGCGCTGCCGTCCAGCGCCGCCCGCGCGAACGCCAGGACGCCGGCGCCGAGCCGCGTGCGGGCCAGCGGCGTGCGCACGCGGTCGCGGGCGACCGGGATGCCGTAGCTCTCCAGCACCTGGGCGTAGAGGTCGGCGCCGGAGCGCACCAGCACGGCGATGTCCTCGGGCGCCATGCCGTCGCGCAGCAGCTCGAGTACCGACGCGCCCGCGAGCTCGGCCTCCGCGCGCTCGCCGCCCGCTTCCAGCAGCCGCACGGCCCCGTTGGGCGCCGCGCGCGCGGGCGCCGGCTCGAACAGCGCCCGCTCCAGGTGGTGCAGCGCGCCGCGGGCGCTCTCCGCGTAGTGCTCCGAGCGCGGCTCGAGGATCACGTGCTCGGCGGCCAGCGGCTTGAGCAGCTCGACCGTCGTCGCGCTCCCGGCGAGCGCAGCGCGCCCCGGCTCGTACGTCAGCGCCACCGTGACGTCCGTGTCCGTACGGCGGACGAGCGTCTCCACCAGGTCGAGCTGCGCGGGCGTGAGGTCGTCGAACCCGTAGAGCAGCAGCGGACGCCCGTCCCAGACCTCGCGGACGTGCTCGAGCGCGGCGCGGGCCAGGCCGTCGGCGTCGATCGCCCCGAGCGCCTCCAGGCGCGCCTGGTAGGCCGAGTACAGCGCGGCGAGCTCGGCGGCGTGCGGCGGCGCCGTCCCCGCCTCGCGCCACGCGCGCACCGCGGCGCCGAACCGCGCCGGCCCGGCGAGCGAGCGCTGCAGCTCGCCGAACAGCTCCCCGAGCGCCGCGGCGAACCCGGGTCCGGCCGCGGACCCTTTGAGCGCGCGCAGGTCCGCGTCCCGGATCACGGCCCGCAGGACGCGCTCGCGGGCCAGCGGCCCGAGCGGGCGCCCGCGCACGCCGGCCTGGCGCGCGATGTCGCGCAGCAGCCGCGGGAACGTGGTGACGTCGGCGCCGAACACGATCCCGGCGGCCGCCAGCTCGCGCGAGTAGTGCAGCGCGTCCGCGGACGTCGGCACGACGAGCACGGGGTCGCACGCGAGCGCCGCGCGCAGCCGGTCGAGCACGGCGCCCGCCTTGGCGGCGTTCGCCGGGCCGGTGATGAGGGTCAGCGGCATGGACCCCATAGGGTCGCGCGCGCACCGGCCGGAACGCCGGCGACCCCGCTCGATGCGCCACAAACCCGACGCTGGACGAATGTTTGACCGCGCGCGACGTTAAGAGTTGCGAATCTCCTCTGCATGCCGACCCTGCACCTCCCCGCCGCGCACACGGACACGGACGTCGCCCTCGCCACCGAGGTGGCGCTCGTGGTCGGCAGTGACGACCTGTACGTGACGTGGACGCACGGCGAAGGCCCGGGGCTCATCCCCGAAGTGGAGACGCTCACGCCCGACGACCTGCGCGCGAACGCGATCTCGCCCTTCGCCGAGGTCCTGGTGGCGATGGTGCAGGGCATCTCGGCGCTGTGGAACGCCCTGCTGCACCCGCCGAGCACGCGCGCGGAGCTCCCGGCGCCGCGCGACGACCGCCGCGCCCCGCGCTCGGCGGACGCCGAACCGACGCCGTGAGCGGTCACGTTCGCCCGCCGGCGGCGCAAAAGTGACCACTCGCCGCGCCGAGGCGACCCGCTGCGCGCCGGCGCGCGCCCGCTACGCGGCTTCGGACCGCGACGACGTGGCCTGCGCGGGCGCGGCGCTCTCGGCCGTGGCCGCGGCCTCCTCGCCCTCCGGCGGCTTGGCGCCCTCGCGCGCCCAGGGCTCGTCGAACTCGACCCGCCAGCGCCCCTCTTCGGTCTGCATCAGCGCCAGCCGGGCCCGGAACGAGCGCCCCGAGCGGCCCTTGAAGCCCGTCACGGCCTTCTCGGTCCGCCCGCGCGCGATCAGCTCGCGCGCGACCGCCGGCGGCAGCGTCTTGCCCGCCTTGCTCTTCCAGATCACGAACCCGCAGCCCGGATCCTCGCGCGACCAGCACGAGAAGCCCTTGCGGTTCTCGACGATGTCGTGCCCGCAGACCGGGCACGGCCCAAGGTTCGCGCGCGGAATCCGCACTTCCTTGAGCTTCTCGTCGAGCGTCGTGACCGTCGCGCCCGCGAACCCGGCGATGTCCGCCATGAACTGCGAGCGGGACTCCGAGCCCTGCTCGATGCGCCCGAGCCGGTGCTCCCAGTCGCCGGTC
>DATMGH010000181.1:0-23689 GCA_035555675.1 Solirubrobacter sp.
ACCGGCACGCCGCGGGCCGCGGCGACGCGCAGCGCGGCGGCGACCGCATCCTCCGAGCGGGGCCGGGCGACCACGTCCGGGCGCCCGAGCGGGGTGCCGCTCGCGCGGGCCGAGATCGCGGGCCAGTACGTATCCGCGGTGTAGCCGTCAAGCTGTGACGGCTCGGTCAGGACCGCGTCCGGGCCGAGCGCCGCGGCGAGGGCCGGCGCCAGCTCTTCCAGCTCTGTAACAGAAGACTTCATCTATTGACAACGGAGCTTGCATTACCCTTCAATTGCTGTCAAGGGCATGACGAAGACTCTTCAAAACTTGTCACGTGCGGCGGTCGGAATCGACGTCGGCACGTCCGCGGTCAAGGTGATCGCGGTGGGGGAGGACGGCACCGTCCTCGAGCGCCGCGAAGTGCCGTACCCGCTGTCCACGCCACGGCCGGGCTGGTCCGAGCAGAACCCGGACGACTGGTGGCGCGCGACCGAGCAGGCGCTCGACGGGCTCACCGACGGCGTCGCCGGCATCGGCCTCTCGGGCCAGATGCACGGGCTGGTCACGCTCGACGCCGCCGGCCGGCCGATCCGGCCGGCGATCCTCTGGAACGACCAGCGCACGGGCGCCGAGTGCGCCGAGATCGAGGCGCGCGTCGGCTTCGAGCGGCTGGTCGAGCTGACCGGCAACCGCGCGCTGACCGGCTTCACCGCGCCCAAGCTGCTCTGGCTGCGCGAGCACGAGCCGGACGCGTACGCCCGGATCGCGCAGGTGATGCTGCCCAAGGACTACGTGCGGCTCAAGCTCACCGGCGAGCGCGCGATCGACGTTGCCGACGCGTCCGGGACGCTGCTGCTCGACGTGGCCCGGCGACGCTGGAGCGACGAGGTGCTGGCCGCGCTGGAGATCCCCGTCGAATGGCTGCCGACGGTGCTCGAGTCCCCGGACGTGTCCGGGCGCACCGCGGCCGGCGTGGCGGTCGCCGCCGGGGCGGGGGACCAGGCGGCGGGCGGGCTGGGCGTGGGTGTCGACCGGCCCGGGCCGCTGAGCGTGGCGATGGGCACGTCCGGCGTCGTGTTCGCCGCGCTGCCGTCCTACCGGGCCGATCCGCAGGCCCGCGTGCACACGTTCTGCCACGCCGTGCCGGGGGCGTGGCACCAGATGGGCGTGATGCTGTCGGCGGCCGGGTCGCTGGCCTGGCTGCGCGGCATCGTCGGCGGCGAGTTCTCCGCGCTGACCGCCGAGGCCGAGCGCTGGGCGCCCGGAGCGGAGGGGCTGACGTTCCTGCCGTATTTGACCGGCGAGCGGACCCCGCACGCCGACCCGGACGCGCGCGGTGCGTTCACCGGGCTGGAGATCCGCCACGATCGCGGAGCGCTGGTGCGCGCCGTGCTCGAGGGCGTCGCGTGCGGGCTGCGCGACGCGTTCGACCTGGTCGGGGGCGGGGCGCGCGGCCGCGTGTCCGGCGGCGGCGCGCGCAGCGAGCTGTGGCTGCAGATCGTCGCGTCGATGCTCGAGGTCCCGCTCGAGCGGCTGGCGGTCGAGGAAGGGGCGGCGTACGGCGCCGCGTTGCTGGGCGGGGTCGCGGGCGGCCTGTGGGCCGACGTGCACGAGGCGGTGGCGGCGTGCGTGAGGACGCACGGGGAGGTCGAACCGGTCCCGGGGTGGATTTCTCCGTACCGTGAACTATTGTCACGCTACCGCGCCCTGTACCCGGCTTTGAAGGAGACACGCTCATGACCGCCACCCTGGACCAGACCGCTCCGGTCGACCGCGACCGCCGCGAGCATCGGTTCACGTTCGGGCTCTGGACGGTCGGCAACCCCGGTCGCGATCCGTTCGGCGGCCCGACGCGCGAGCCGGTCGACCCGGTCGACTCCGTGCACAAGCTGGCCGAGCTCGGCGCCTGGGGCGTGAGCCTGCACGACGACGACCTGCTCCCGTGGGGCATCACGGCGGCCGAGCGGCGCCGGATCATCGACCGCTTCAAGGCCGCGCTCGACGCCACCGGGCTGGGCGTCGGGATGGCGACCACGAATTTGTTCGGTCATGCGGCGTTCAAGGACGGCGCGTTCACCTCCAACGACCGCGGCGTGCGCCGGGCGGCGATCGGCAAGGCGATGAACTTCATCGACGTCGCCGCCGAGCTGCAGGCCGAGGTGTACGTCTTCTGGGGCGGCCGCGAGGGCACCGAGGCGGGCGTGGCGAAGGACCCGCGCGACGCGCTCGAGCGCTACCGCGAGGCGATCAACGTGCTGTCGGCCTACGTCGTCGACCAGGGGTACGACCTGCGCTTCGCGATGGAGCCCAAGCCGAACGAGCCGCGCGGGGACATGTTCCTGCCGACGGTCGGTCACGCGCTGCACTTCATCGAGACGCTCGACCGCCCGGAGATGGTCGGCGTCAACCCGGAGGTCGCGCACGAGACGATGGCCGGCCTGTCGTTCCACCACGCGATCGGTCAGGCGCTGTGGGCGGGCAAGCTGTTCCACATCGACCTCAACGCGCAGCGAATCGGCCGCTACGACCAGGATTTCCGGTTCGGCGCCGAGGACCTCAAGGAGCAGTTCCTGCTCGTCCGCCTGCTCGAGCGCGCCGGCTACAACGGGCCGCTGCACTTCGACGCGCACTCCTATCGCAACGAGAACGCGGACGGCGTGTGGGACTTCGTGGCCGGCTGCATGTCGACGTACCGGCGGCTCGCGGAGCTCGCGCGCCACTTCGACTCGCTGCCCGAGGTCCAGGACGCGCTGGCCGCCGCGTCGACGCCCGAGCTCGCCGTCGCGAGCGTCGACGGCAACGAGGCGGACGCGCTGAAGGCCGAGGCGTGGGACCTCGACGCGCTCGCGTCCCGCGGCTACTTCAACGAAAAGCTCGACCAATTGCTGGTGGACGTGCTGCTCGGCGTGCGCTGAGGTTGACAGGACCCGCCGGCCTGCTGTTTAGTTGGCAGGCCGGTCGAATATAGGGTCCTAGGAGGGGAGAGAGGGTGCATCGCATGCTCGCGACGGTCGCCGCGGTTGGAGCCGCGCTGGCCGTTGTTCCATCGGCGTCGGCACAGGGGACGGACACCACCGCCCCGGTGCTGAACGTCGGCACGTTGACGCCGACGGCACCGCTGCAGCGCAACGGTAATCCGCCGGCGGCGCCGTCGTCGTCCACTGGCAACGGCAACTGGTTCACGCACGCTGGTCCGACCGTGCTGAACCTCACCGCGACCGACGACGTCGCGGTCACGCAGCTGCAGTACTCCACGAACAACGGCGCCAGCTGGACCGACATCCCGATCACTCCGGGGCCGTCGGTGTCCGGCTCGGCGTCATTCACCGCGGAAGGCAACAATTCCGTCCGCTACCGGGCGCTCGACGCCGCCGGCAACGCCGCCAGCGGCGTGGCCGCCAACACGACGCTCAACCAGGCCGCGGCCGAAGGCGCCACGGCGATCCGGCTGCAGAGCACCAACGGGCGCGCGGCCGGCGACGCGCTCGTCATCGACACGGGCGACAACGCCGAGACGGTCCGGATCGCGAGCCTGATCACGCCCGCCCCGGCGGCGCCGGCCCCGAACGTGAACCTGGCGGCCCCGCTGGCCAAGGCGCACGCCGCGGCGACCGCCGTGCAGGCGTTCCCGCCCTACCGGACGATCAACGTCCAGATCGACACGCGCCCGCCGACCGGGGCTTGGCCGGCCAGCGTCGTCAACAACCGTATCGGCCACGGCGCCGCCGCGATCACGCCGACGCGCACCGACCCGACGCCCGGCTCGGGCGGCACCGCGGTCCGCGACGCGTGGCTGGACGGCACCTGGGTCTACCCGCTGCCGCTCGATGTCTCCAAGCTGTCGCTCGGCAAGCACACCTGGACGCTCGGGCTGACCGACACGGCCGGCAACGGCAACAAGGTCACGTTCACGTTCCTGGTCACGACGTCGTTCGCCGACGTCGACGCGCTGCTCGCGCGCTTCGGCACGGCGGGCACGATCCCCGCGGCTGACGTGACCGCGCTGCGCGCGGCGCTGGCGTCGGCCAAGAGCGCCGCCGACGGCGGCGATCCGGCCACGGCCGTCGCGCGCCTGGACGCGTTCGTCGACCAGGTCCGCTCGACCGTCGGCAACACGGCGGCGCGCAACCTGCTCGCCACCGACGCGCAGGACGTCACGCGCCAGGTGCGCGGGATCCCGGACGCGGCCGCCCCGTCGGACCTCGGCGTGACCAGCGAGCGCTACCCCGGCCAGCCGCGCCACCCGTACGTGACGCCCGCGATGCCGGTGCACAACGCCAACGCGCGGTTCAAGGTGCTCGTGATCGCCAACAAGAGCGACGGCTCGTTCCGCCACCCGGCGATCGAGGACGCCGAGGTCATGCTGCAGCAGATGGGCGCCGAGAAGGGCTTCGACGTCGACCTGTGGGACCCGTCGTGGCCCACGCAGTCGCTGCCGGACACGCCGTTCACCAGCGCCGCGAACCTCGCGCAGTACGCCGTGATCATCGGCGACTCGTCGGTCGGCAACAACACGTTCAACGCCGCGTACACGATGAAGGACGGCACGGTCGTCAACGAGCGGGCGGCGTTCAAGGGCTACATCAACAACGGCGGCGGCTACGTCGCGCTGCACGCCGCCAACGACTCCATGCACACGTGGCAGGAGCCGATCGGCGGGCCGCTCTGGTACCAGAACCTGCTCGGCGGGCTGTTCAAGGCGCACCCCGGCAACCAGAACGGGTTCGGCACCGACTGCGGCAGCTGCTACTGGGTCAAGGTCGTCACCGAGGATCCGTCGCACCCGTCGACGGACGCGTCGGGCAAGCCGCGCGAGGTCGCGGTGGCGGACGAGCTCTACAGCTTCGACCGCAAGCCGCGGCCGTACGTGCATCCGCTGATGACCCTCGACGAGTCGACGTACTACGGCGCCATCGGCGTCGGGACGAGCGCCGGCAACACCGAGGGCGCCGACCATCCGATCGCCTGGTGCTCGAACTACGACGGCGGCCGCGAGTGGTCGCAGGTGCTCGGGCACAACTGGGAGCTCTTCATGGCCACGCCGTGGTTCCGGGAGAGCATCTACCAGGGCATCCTGACCGCTGCGGGCTTCAAGCCGGCCAACTGCGTCACGCACGGCGAGGTCAAGACGCTGCTGGCGTCGCTGAGCGGGCTCACTCCCGCCGCGGTGACGGCGGGCACGGCCGCGGTCGACGCCGCGTTCACCAAGTACATGACGCTGACGGCGACCGGCTACAGCGCGTCGCTGAGCGACATCGACGCGCTGCGCGCGGTGGCGTCTGACCCGGCGTCCGGTGACGCCGCGTCGCGGGCGCAGGTGCTGGCCAAGGCGCAGGAGCTCAAGGACTGGATGCTGGTCCTGCTCGGCGCCACGTCGACGTCCGGCACCGCGGCCGGCAATGTGCCGGCGACGCTGTCGCTGACGCTCGGCGCGCCGGCCACGTTCGGCGCGTTCACGCCGGGCATCGCGCAGACGTACACCGCGGGCACGACGGCCAACGTGGTCTCGACGGCGGGCGACGCGAAGCTCAGCGTCTCCGACGCCAGCGCGACCGCGACCGGCCGCCTGGTCAACGGCTCGTTCTCGCTCACGTCGCCGCTGCAGGCGAAGGCGTCCAGCGCGCTCGGCGCCGGCGGCGCGTTCGCGGCGGTCGGTGGCTCGAGCGCCCCGACGTCGCTGCTGACCTACAGCGGGCCGGCGTCCAACGACGCCGTCTCCGTGTCGTTCTCACAGGACATCGGCGCCAACGAGGCGCTGCGGACCGGCAGCTACAGCAAGACGCTGACGTTCACGCTGTCCACCACCACTCCGTGAGTCAGGCCACGCCGCGGCGCCCCCTCGGGGGCGCCGCGGCCGCCGGCGGCGATAGGCTCAGTCCCTTCATGTGGACTCCCAAGCCGGCGATCGAGCTTTCGAGTCAGCGGGCCGTCCGGCGCCACAACCTCAGCCTCGTGCTGCGGCAGGTGGTGGAGCGCGGCCCGCGCTCGCGCGCGACGATCGCGCAGGACACCGGGCTCAACAAGAGCACCGTCTCTTCGCTCGTGTCCGAGTTGATGGAGTTCGGGCTGCTGGTCGAGCGGGGCGCCGAGCACCGCGGGACGGCCGGCCGTCCCGGGCTGGTCGTGGACGTCGCGCGCGACGGCGTGATCGCGCTCGGGCTCGAGGTCAACGTCGACTACCTGGGCGTGCAGGCGACCGATCTGTCGGGCGGCTCGCGCTACAAGGCGCTGGAGGCGGCGGACAACCGCGGCCGCGGCGTGGACGAGGTCTTCGAGGCGTTGGGCGCGCTGACGCAGGGCGCGCTGGACGAGGTGGAGTCGCAGGGGCTGCGGCCGATCGGTGCGACGGTCGCGCTGCCCGGGCTCGTGGACATCCGGCGCGGGGCGCTGCTGGTCGCGCCGAACCTGCACTGGCTCGACGTCCCCGTGATCGACCTGCTGCGGCAGCACATCAAGGAGCCGTCGCTGCCGATCAGCGCCGAGAACGAAGCGAACCTGGCCGCGCTCGCCGAGCTGTGGGACGGCAACGCGACCGAGTACAGCGACTTCGTGTACGTGTCGGGTGAGATCGGCGTCGGCGGCGGGCTCGTGCTCGGCGGCGAGCTGTTCCGGGGCTACCGGGGGTTCGGCGGCGAGTTCGGGCACACGACGGTCGAGGTCGACGGTCTTCCGTGCGCGTGCGGCTCGCGCGGCTGTCTGGAGACCCGCGCCGGCTTGGAGCCGCTGCTGGCGGCGGCCGGGTTGAACGGCGAGGCGGTGACCTCGCGGGGGGCCGGCAAGCCGGTGGTGGAGCTGACCAAGCGCGCGGCGGCCCGTGATGCGGCGGCGCTGGGAGCGCTGGAGGACTGCGGGCACTGGCTCGGCGTCGCGCTGGGGACGGTGGTGAACCTGCTCAGTCCGCAGGCGATCGTGCTCGGGGGCTACTTCGCGCCGATCTCCGAGTGGCTGGCGCCGGTGATCGCGGCCGAGCTGACCGAGCGCGTGCTCGGCGGCGACGGCGCGGTCCCGCCCGTCATCGCCTCCGGGCTCGGTTCCGAGGGTGCGATGCGCGGGGCGGCGGCGACGCAGCTGCGCCGCGTGCTCACCGATCCGACGCTGGTCGCGTTGGCGTAGCCGTCGTGGCGGCGGCCAGGGTCAGGCGCAGCTCGCTTCCGCGAGCAGCGCGCTGACGCTGATGTACTGGCCGCCGTCATCTCCGTCGGGTGAGATCGGGGTGGGGGCGGGATCGCGTCCGCTTCGCCACGCCGCGAGTGGTCACTTTCTGGCGCTAGGCGCCGAAACGGCGCTCCTCGCGGCGATCCACGCGGCCGGCGTCACGCGAGCGCGGCTTCAGGCGTCGTCGAGGATGCGCCGGATCTTGCGCGCGGAGACCTGACCCTTCGGCCCGATCGCCTGCGCGAAGAGGCTGATGCGCAGCTCCTCCAGCAGCCAGGGGACCTCGCCCAGCGCCGCGTCGTCCGGGCGCGCGTCGAGCCGCTGCCGGTAGAGCGCCTCCAGCTCCTGCACGCCCCGCATCCGGTCGCGGTCGACGGCCGCGTTGCGCGACAGGCGCTCCAGCCGCCAGGCGGCGCCGCGCAGGTAGCGTTCGACGTCCGGCAGGCGCGCCGCGCCGGTCGCGGTGATGAACCCCGGGTAGACGAGCCGGCCGAGCTGCGTCGCGACGTCGCGCCGGACGGGGTCGAACGCCGCGCCGTGCAGACCGTCGAGCGCGTCACGGACGGCGCGCGCCGCCCGCAGGATCGCGACGACGTCGCCGACGATCCGCGCCAGCATCCCGCCGGCGGCGCCCGCGACGCGGTCACGCACGGCCGCGAAGCTCGCCTCGTCCCACGCCGGCTCGCCCATCAGCGCCGCGATCGCCGCCGTCGCCGCGTCCTCCAGCACCGCCTGCACGGACGGGTGCGGCGCGTCCATCAGCGCCAGCGCCGCCTGGTTGCCGAGCCGCGACTGGTAGGCGCGCACGGGGGAGGGGATCGTCAGCGCCAGCAGCCGCCGCGTGCCCAGCCGCATGTTCAGCGCCTGCGCCTCCGCGCTCTCGAGCGCGCGCAGCCCGACGGTCGAGCCTTCGTCGATCAGCGACGGGTACGCGCGGATCGTCTGCCCGGTACCGGGCAGCGCGACCGCTTTCGGGATCGTGCCGAACGTCCACGACGTCTGCCCGGTCCGCTCGAGCTTGCGCGTCGCGGTCGCGAGCGCCGCGCGCAGCTTCGGCCGCACCTGCTCGCGCAGCGCCGACAGGTCGCGCCCCGCCGCGATCACGCGCCCCTGCTCGTCCTCGACGCTGAACCGCATCCGCAGGTGCGCCGGCAGCCGCGAGAGATCCCACGCGTCGGCCGGGATCCGCACGCCGCGCTGCGCCTCGATCTCCGCGCCCAGCGCGTCCAGCAGCGGCCCGTTCCGCGGTGTGACCTCCGAGAGCACCTTGGCCGCGACGTCCGGCACCGGCACGAGCCGTTTGCGCAGCTCCTTCGGCAGCGACCGGACCAGCGCCACGACCAGCTCGGCCCGCAGCGCCGGCACGAGCCACTCGAACCCCTCCGCCCGCAGCTGCGGCAGCAGCTTCAGCGGCACGTGCACGGTCACGCCGTCGTCCTTGGTGCCCGGCTCGAAGCGGTACGACAGCGCCAGCTCCAGCGATCCCTGCCGCCAGACGTCCGGCCGCCCCGCGACGTCCTCGGCCGCGGCGGGATTGATCAGCAGCTCGCGCGTGAACGTGAGCAGGTCCGGCCGCACGCGCCGCTCGTCGCGCCACCAGCGGTCGAAGTGGGCGCCCGACACGACCCCGTCCGGCACGCGCGCCGCGTAGAAGTCGTACAGCGTCTGATCGTCGACCAGGATGTCCCGCCGCCGCGCGCGATCCTCGAGCGCCTGGACCTCCTCGACCAGCGCCGCGTTGGCGGCCAGGAAGCGGTGCCGCGTGTCCCACTCGCCCTCGACCAGCGCGCGCCGGATGAACAGCTCGCGCGAGAGCACGGGGTCGAGCGCGCCGTAGGCGACGGTGCGCCCGCCGACGATCGGCAGCCCGTACAGCGTCACGCGCTCGGTCGCGACGACCGACGCGCGGCGGCGGTCCCAGCGCGGCTCGGAGTACGTCCGGCGCACGAGGTGCTCGGCCAGCGGCTCGACCCAGCGCGGGTCGATGCGCGCCGCCGTGCGCCCCCACAGCCGCGAGGTCTCGACCAGCTCGGCCACCATCACCCAGCTCGGCTGCCCCTTCACGCCGGACCCGGGCCAGAGCGCGAAGCGCGCCCCGCGCGCCCCCTGGTACTCGCGCCGGGCGGCGTCGCGCAGCCCCAGGTGCGACAGCAGCCCGGTCAGGATCGCCTGGTGGATGACGTCCGGCTCGGCCGGCGCGTGGTTGATCCGCACGCCGGCGCCCTTGGCCGCCTGGCGCAGCTGGGACACGAGGTCCTGCCACTCGCGGATCCGCAGGTAGTGCAGGAACTCGGCCCGCGCCTGCTTGCGGAACTGGTTGACCGACAGCGCGCCGCGGCGCTCGTGCAGGTAGCGCCACAGGTTCCAGAACCCGAGGAAGTCCGACGTCTCGTCGGCGTGCCGGGCGTGCGCCTGGTCAGCCTGCGCCTGCTGGTCGGGGGGCCGCTCGCGCACGTCCTGGATGCTCAGCGCGGCCGCGATCACGATCACCTCGTCGGTGCACCCGAGCCGGTCGGCCTCGAGCACCATCCGGCCCAGCCGCGGGTCGACCGGCAGCTGCGCGAGCTTGCGGCCGACCGGCGTCAGCTGGCGGCCGGACTCGTCCAGCGCGCCCAGCTCCTGCAGCAGGGCGATCCCGTCGCGCACCTGGCGCCGGTCCGGCGCGTCCAGGAACGGGAACTCCTCGACGTCGCCGAGGTCGATCGCCGCCATCTGCAGGATCACCGCCGCGAGGCTGGTGCGCAGGATCTCCGGGTCGGTGAACCGCGGGCGCTCCGCGAAGTCCTCCTCGGAGTAGAGCCGGATCGCGATCCCGTCCGCGGTCCGCCCGCAGCGCCCCTTGCGCTGGTCGGCGGACGCCTGGGAGATCGGCTCGATCGGCAGCCGCTGGACCTTCAACCGCGCGCTGTAGCGCGAGATCCGTGCGAAGCCCGGGTCGACGACGTAGTGGATCCCGGGCACGGTCAGGGACGTCTCGGCCACGTTGGTGGCCAGCACGACGCGGCGGCTCTTGTGCGGCTTGAACACGCGCTGCTGGGCGGCGGTCGACTGGCGCGCGAACAGCGGCAGGATCTCGACGTCCCCGCGCAGGCGCCCCTCGAGCGCGTCCGCGGTGTCGCGGATCTCGCGTTCGCCGGACAGGAACACGAGCACGTCGCCGGGCCGCTCGCGCAGCAGCTCGTCGACCGCGTCGCCGATCGCGTCCGTCTGGTCGGTCTCGGGGTCCGGCTCGCGGTAGCGGACCTCGACCGGGTAGGTGCGGCCGGACACCTCGACGATCGGCGCGCCGTCGAAGTGCGCGGCGAAGCGCTCCGGGTCGATCGTGGCGGACGTCACGATCACCTTCAGGTCCGGCCGCGCGGGCAGGATGCGCTTCAGGTACCCGAGCAGGAAGTCGATGTTGAGGCTGCGCTCGTGCGCCTCGTCGATGATGATCGTGTCGTAGCGGCGCAGCAGGCGGTCGTGCTGGATCTCGGCCAGCAGCAGGCCGTCGGTCATCAGCCGCAGCAGCGTGTCCTCGCGCGAGCGGTCGCTGAAGCGCACCGCGTAGCCGACCGCCGCGCCGAGCTCGACGTGCAGCTCGTCCGCGATCCGTTCGGCGACCGTGCGCGCCGCCAGCCGCCGCGGCTGCGTGTGGGCGATCGTCCCGCGCACGCCGCGGCCCAGCTCCAGGCAGATCTTGGGCAGCTGCGTCGTCTTGCCCGACCCGGTCTCGCCCGCGACGACCACGACCTGGTGGTCGCGGATCGCCGCCAGCAGGTCCTCCCGGCGCGCGCTGACCGGCAGCTCCTCCGGGTAGCTGACGGCGGGCACGGCGGCGCGCCGGCGCTCGATCCGCGCCTGCGCTTTCGCGAGCTCGCGCTCGAAGTCGTCGCGGCGGCGCCGGCGCTTGAGCCGGTGCTCGTCGAGGATGGTGAGTTCGGGCAGGCGCGCCGTGGGCACGCCGTTAGCTTTGCAGCGTGCGCTCCAGCCGCTCCAAGCGCTCGATCCGCGCCTTCAGCGAGGGGTGCGTCGGCGGGAGCCCGTAGGCACGCTCGCGAGCGACCGGAAGCAGGTGGAACGCGTCCTGCGCGGCCGCCGCCCGCAGGTCCGCCCGCGGCGTCGCGGCGAGCCCGTCGGACACGTGCAGCAGCGCGCTGGCGAGCGCCGCGGGGCTGCCGGTGAGCGCGACCGCGCCGGCGTCGGCCGCGAACTCGCGGTAGCGCGACAGCGCGCGCGTCCCGCGCGAGCCGACCCACCCGATCAGCGCCGCGATCCCGCCGCCGATCACGAACGGCCACCAGCCCTGGCCGGCGACGCGCACGCCGCCGGAGAGCAGCGCACCGGCCGGACCGCCGACCACGGTCATGACCGCGGCGTCGCGGTTGATCACGTGCGCGAGCTCGTGCGCGATCACGGCTTCGAGCTCGCGCGGCGGCAACGTGTCCAGCAGCCCCTGGGTGAGGTGCAGGCGGAAGCCGCCGCGGGTCGTGCCCTCGATCCAGCTGTTCGGCAGCGCCGTCGACTCCAGCACCAGCGCGGGCTTGGGGATGTCGGCCAGCACGCACAGGCGCTCGACGATCGCGTGCGGCTCCGGCGCCTCCGCGGGGCCCAGGGCCCGGCCGCGCCGGGCGGCCGCGGCGCGCTCGGCCGACGCCGCGCAGGCGCCCAGGGCGAGCGCGCTCAGCACGACGCCCCGGATCAGCAGCGAGTCCATCCAGACCAGGACCGCCACCAGGCCGGCGAGCACCACCAGCGGCGTGGCCACGGCCACCACCGCCATTCGGAGCACGAGCCCCAGGTCGGTGCCGAAGAGGTCGCGACGCGCCCTCATTCCTCCAGTGTGCCAGACGGATGGTGTTGAGAGACTCCCACGCCGTGTAGTTGACAGCGCCCGCGGACGCGGGTTACATGGTCTCTTCGAGTCCCGGGCGACGCTTGAGGGTTGCTACGCGCCGGCCGGAAACAACCACGGAGGGGTTCCATGAAGTACGCGATACGCGCGGCGACGGCGGCTGCCGCCATTGCTGCGTTCGGCGTCTTTGCCGGTCCTGCGTCGGCGCAGACGCCGAAGCCGAGCTACTACGACGAGCTCGTCGACAATCTCGACGCCGCCAACTCGTACGAGACCGTCCGCCACCTCGCTGAAGACATCGGCGGGCGCTTCTCCGGCACGCGCCAGGAGGACCAGGCCGCCGAGTGGCTGCAGCAGCAGATGGACGCGTTCGGATACCAGACCAAGATCAACCAGTACCACGGACCGTCGACGACGTCCTCGGGCGTGGTTCGCTCGCTGGACAAGAAGCTGTATCCCGGTCCGACCTGGATCATGCGTGCCGCCAGCAACTCGAAGATGACCGGGTACGACACGCCGCTCAGCGGCGAGGTCATCTGGATCGACAACAGCGGTGCCAGCGCGGCCGACTTCCCGGCTTCGACCGCCGGCAAGATCGCGGCGGTCAACAACGTCACGGGGACGGCGCGCGACACGGCGGTCGTCAACGCCGTGGCCGCGGGCGCGACCGGCGTGATCATCATGGGCACCGGCGCGTCAGCGTCGAGCGCGTTCTCGCTCGGCGCCACGGCGGCCGCCGCGGCGGCGACCATCCCGGTGGTGGCCTCGGCCGACGTGCATTCGGACACGATCAAGGAGCTGGTGTGCGCTCCGGGCCCTGACGGCTCGGTGTTCGACCCGCATCCGGGTGGCACCGTCGGGCCGACGCAGAACGGCCCCTGGTGCGCCGACCAGAAGAAGCTGACGCTGACGATCGCCACCGAGACCGTCACCGCCAACCCGGCGGCCACCGTCGACGCTCCCGGCCTGGCCACTCGCGCGGTCATCACCGCCCAGAAGAAGGCTGTCTCCGATGTCTTCGAGACGGCGCCGATCGTCGGTATGGGCGGTCACATCGACTCGGTGTTCAGCTCGCCGGGCGCGCATGACGACGCCACCGGCGAGGGCATCTGGCTCGAGGTCGCGCGCATCATGAAGGACGTGCCGCTGGACAAGGAGATCCGCTTCGGCGGCTTCGGCGGCGAGGAGCAGGGCCTGACCGGTTCCACCGCGTGGGCCAACGAGCACCTCTACGTCAGCACTGATCACGACAACAACCCGCTGACGCCGAACCAGGTCGCCACTCCGCGTACGCGGAGCGCTGAGGCCGAGCGCTACATCGGCCAGTGGCAGATGGACATGACCGGCACGACGTACGCTCCCGCCAGGCTGTGGGCGCTGACGGTCGACGGCAACCCCAACCGCGTCACCGACGAGGCGTTCAAGGCCGCTCAGCGCAGCGGCATCACGACCGGTCCCGGCGGCTACTTCGATCAGTGCAAGCTGTCGCAGTCCGACCACGTGCCGTTCCACAACGCCGGCATCCCGGCGGCGCTGTTCATCCACCTCGACTACCGCAAGTCGGCCGACGGCCGCTGCAATACCGGTAGCGGCTCCAACTGCAGCGGTTGCAGCTACCAGACCGAGCCCGCCTACCACAACGCGCGTGACGCGATGGACAACGTCTCGCAGGTCCATCTGCAGGAGCAGCTGGACATCATCGGCGCCTCCTACATCTGGAACGCGCTCAACAAGGTCGACGTCAACGTCACCGACGGCTCCGGCCAGCCGGTCGCCGACGCAAGCGTGAAGGCCGACTGCGGCGACGGCGTGCGCGACTTCGGCGCGACCAACGGCGACGGCTACCTCGAGGTCCGCGTCCCGCACGTGACGTGCGACTTCAGCATCGGCAAGGGCAACGCGGCGGCCGCCGCCGCGGGCGTCGAGGTCCACGGCGACCAGGCGCTGGCGCTCTCGCTCACCAGCGCCGACGGCAGCGCCAGCGGCACGGTCGGCGCGACCCTGTCGCTGACGCTGGGCGCTCCGGCCACGTTCGGCGCGTTCATCCCGGGCGTCGCCAACACGTACACGGCGGCCACGACCGCCAACGTGATCTCGACCGCCGGCGACGCGCTCCTGAGCGTCTCCGACCCGAGCTCGACCGCCACCGGCCACCTGGTCAACGGCGCGTTCTCGCTCCCGCAGGCGCTGCAGGCTCGCGCCCGCAACGCCGGTAACACCGGCACGGCGTACAACAACGTCGGCTCCTCGCTGAACCTCCTGAGCTACGACGGGCCGGTCTCCAACGACCAGGTCGCGCTGCAGTTCAGCCAGGCGATCGGCGCCGGCGACGCGCTCCGCACCGGCGTCTACTCCAAGACGCTGACGTTCACGCTCAGCACCACGAACCCGTAGGTCGCTGATCGGCGGCCGGGCGGCGCGTTCGCGCGCCGCCCGGCCGTGTAGCGTGTGGCGGGTGCCTGAAACGCTGCAGGTCCTCCGCTACGAGTACGTGGCGAACATCCTCGAACGGCGCGGTGAGCATCGCGACGCGCACCTGTCGCTGATCTCCGCGCAGCACGCCGACGGCCGGATCGTGTTGGCCGGCGCGATCGGCGATCCGCCGCACGGCGGGCTGATCGTCTTCCGCTCCGCCGACGACGCGCGAGCGTTCGCTGGGGACGATCCCTACGTGAAGGCCGGGCTGGTCACGCACTGGACCGTTGAGCCCTGGAACGTCGTGACGTGACCCTGTGGGAACGGGTCGCCGGCCTCCCGCTGGCGGTCTCCGGGTACACGCTGGACTCGCTGACGGCGTTCGACCGCACGACGGCGCTGGTGCGGCTGGCCGGCGGCGACGCGGTCGGGTCCGGCGAGGACGTCGGGCTGGACCCGGTGGTCCCGGCGGACCTGCCGCTGGCGGGCTCCTGGACCCTGGGCGGGTTCTGCGCCGCGCTGGACGGCCTGGACCTGTGGCCGGGGGAGCCGCCGGAGTGGGAGAACGCGCGCGACTGGCGGCGGTGGGCGTTCGAGTCCGCGGCGCTCGACCTCGCGCTGCGCCAGGCGGGGCTGTCGCTGGCGTCCGCGCTCGGGCGCGACGTCGCGCCGGTGCGGTTCGTGAACTCGCTCGGGCTGGGCTCGCCGGCCTCGGTGGACCTGGTCGTCACGCGCGTGGCGCAGTACCCGTCGGTGGGCTTCAAGCTCGACGCCGCCCCGGACTGGAGCGACGACGTGGTGTCGGAGCTGGTGGCGCTGGGGAGCGTGGCGATCGTCGACTTCAAGGGCCGCTACGAGCTGCCCGTCGAGGACGAGCCCGCGCTGGCGGCGATGTACGCGCGCGTGCTGGCGGCCTTCCCGGACGACGTGCTGCTCGAGGACCCGCACGCCGGCTACGCGGTGCCGGCGGAGCGGCTGTCGCTCGACGCGCCGATCCACGGCGTCGCGGACATCGGCGCCGTGCGGACGATCAACGTCAAGCCGTCCCGGATCGGGTCGCTGGAACGGCTGCTGGCCGTGTACGAGTGGTGCGAGGCGCACGATGTCGCGATGTACGGCGGCGGGATGGGCGAGCTCGGCCCGGCCCGGCGCCAGATCCAGCTGCTGGCGGCGATCTTCCACCCGGACGGGCCGAACGACGTCGCCCCCTCGGGCTTCAACGCGCCCGCGCTCGCCGCGGGCCTGCCGGCGAGCCCGCTGGCGGTGGACGGCGCGGCGGCCGGGTTCGGATAGCTACGCCGCGACGAGGCGGCCGTGCGCGTCGGCCGGTACCGCGCCGAAGTCCGGGCGCGCGAGGTAGAAGCCCTGGCCGCAGCTCACGGACAGGTCGCGCAGGCAGCTCAGCTCGCTCTCGCTCTCGATGCCCTCGGACACCACGGTCGCGCCGACGTCGGCCGCGAACGCGACGATCGCGGCCGCCAGCGACTGGCGCACGGGGTCGTCGTCGATGCCGCAGACCAGCGTGCGGTCGAGCTTGAGGATGTCCGGGTTCACGCGCGTGACGTGGCGGAAGGAGGCGAAGCCGGAGCCGACGTCGTCGACCGCGACCCGCACCCCGAGCGCGCGCAGCCGGTCCAGCGCCGCCGACAGCGCGCCGTAGTCCTCGACCGGGTGGTGCTCGGTCAGCTCGACCACCAGCGGGCGGCCCGTGCCGCAACGGGAGAGCGCCGCGGCCAGGTCCGGCTCCTCGAGCGTGGCGGGGGAGACGTTCAGCGCCAAGTAGCAGCCGTCCGGCAGCCGGTCCGCGCCGGCGAGCGCGCGCTGGACGACGGTGAGCTCGAGCGCGACGCCGAGGCCCACCGCGTGCGCGTCGGCGAAGCAGCGCTCCGGCGGGATCGCGCGCCCGCCGGCCGAGAAGCGCGCGAGCGCCTCGGCGCCGACCACCAGTCCGGAGACGAGGTGGACGATCGGCTGCAGCGCCACCGCCACGCCGTCCCCGCGGACCAGGCGGTCGAGCTGCGTCCGGTCGTGCTCGGTGCGCCGGATGTTCATCCGCGCGCGGTCGAGCAGCAGCGTCGCCCGCAGCTCGTCCTCGAACTCGCGCACTTTCCCCGCGACCGCGATGAACCCGACCAGGAGCCCGACCGCCGGGACCGCGAACTGCCCGGCCCGCAGCGCCAGCGACGCCCACCACGCGCCCGCGTAGGGCTGCGACGCGAGCAGGAACGCGAACGCGTCCAGCGCCGAGAGGCCGAGCAGGGCGAGCACGCAGAGGTCGCTCCAGGTCGGCGCGCGGCCGGCGCGCCGCCACCACAGGGCGACGACGCCGGCCTGCGCGACCACCACCGCCCCCACCAGCGCCCGCAACGTGAAGGAGTAGCCGTCGCGGGAGGCCAGCGGACCGAACGGGGCGGAGGCAACGGCGGCCCAGACGAGGAGGAGGGCACCCAGGCCGCCGAAGATCACCAGCCGGCGCGGCTCCGGCGCCCACCCGGCCAGCGCGATCGCGCCGCAGGCCAGCAGCGCGGCGTGCCAGACCAGGTAGCGCGCCGCGCCCGCCGCGGGGCCCTGCGCAACCGGCCCGCCGCCGGGGAAGAGCGTCGGCTGGGCGAAGATCGTCAGCGCCAGGCCGACGACCGCCACGGTCGCGCCCGCCGCGATCCACGCCATCCGACCGTCGCCCGTGGCGCGCACGGACGCGAACGACAGGTGCCCGACGAGCGCGGCGCAGGTGACCGCGACGCCCAGGCACGCGGGCACCGCCGCGGTCGAGCGGGCGTCGCCGCCCAGGAACGGGACCGCGGCGGCGAGCAGCGCCGTTACGAGCGCCGCGCCGGCCAGCCGCAACCCGACGGGCACGGAAGGGCGGGATGTAAGCAGTGGTGACATGGCTGGACGCGAAGCTGAAACGCGCGGGCGCGTCCAGACTTGCGGTGATGCGTTCGGCCGGCGCAGGCGGTGCCAGCGGGCGCCCGCGCCGGGGCGCCCGCCGTCGAGGTCCCTACGCGCTGACGGGCTCGAGCTCCGCGCGCTCGTTGGGCACGCAGTGCGTCATCACGAGCCCCTCGACGTCACGCGGGCCGTTGTTGCCCAGGTTCGCGGCCCGCGCGAGCTCGGCCTCGGTCAGCGTCTGGGTCGCCAGCGGCGCCAGCCCGCGGACGTCGCCGGCCGAGATCCCGATGCCCTCGCCGACGCGCGCGCCCAGCTCGTCCTCGGCCATGAACAGGTGCCAGACCATGCGCTCCTGGATCGGCCGGTCGCACTGGGCCAGCAGCCCGGTCAGGTTCGCGACCAGGTCGTCGCGCTCCCACGGCTCCGACAGCAGGTAGCGCTCACCGGCCTGCTGGTAGTCGTTCGTGCGCGGGATGCGCGCGCGGGTCAGGCGATCGGAGATCAGCGGCCCCTGCGCGTCGTGCGCCGGCTTGGGCGCCTCCGACAGGCCGCCGGTGATCGACGGCTCGTAGTTGACCGACGGGTTCTCGCCGCCGTCGTCGACCACGTAGGTCATCTCGCCGTCGCGCAGGTTCGTGCGCGCCGGCGTCCGCGGCGAGTTGACGGGCAGCTGCAGGTAGTTCGTGCCGACCCGGTGGCGCTGCGTGTCCGAGTAGGAGAACGTGCGGCCGACCAGCATCTTGTCGTCGGAGAAGTCGAGCCCGTCGACCAGCACGCCGGTGCCGAACGCGATCTGCTCGGACTCGGCGAAGAAGTTCTTCGGCGAGCGGTTGAGCTGCATGTGCCCGACGTGGCGCAGCGGGAAGAGGTTCTCCGGCCACGTCTTCGTGTCGTCGAGCGGGTCGAAGTCCAGCTCCGGGTGGTCGTGATCCTCCATGATCTGCACGTAGAGGTCCCACTCGGGGTAGTCGCCGGCCTCGATCGCGTCGTAGAGGTCCTTGGTGTGGACGCCCAGCTCGGCCGCCTGCGCGATCGCCGCGTCGGCCTCCGTCCAGGAGCGCACGGGCTGGCGCGGGTGCCAGTGGTACTTGACCAGCACGGTCTCGCCCGCGGCGTTGACCCACTTGTACGTGTTCACGCCGAAGCCCTGCATCTGCCGGTAGGACGCCGGGATGCCGCGCGGGCCGAAGACCAGCGTGACCATGTGCATCGCCTCAGGCGACTGCGAGATGAAGTCGAAGACGCGGTTGGCGACCTGGCGCTCGAACGTGACCGGGTCCGGCTTCTGGGAATGGATGAAGTCCGGGAACTTGATCGCGTCGCGGATGAAGAACACGCCGAGGTTGTTCCCGACGAGGTCCCAGTTGCCGTCCTCGGTGTAGAACTTGACCGCGAACCCGCGCGGGTCGCGCACGGCCTCTGAGGAGTCGCGCCCGCCGGCCACGGTGGAGAACCGCAGCGCGACGTCGGTCCGCTTGCCGGCCTCCTGGAAGAGCTTGGCCCGCGTGTACTTGGAGATGGGCTCGTCGCCGACCTTGCCGGTCGCCTCGAAGTGGCCGAAGGCGGTGGCGCCGCGCGCGTGCACGACGCGCTCCGGGACGCGCTCGCGGTCGAAGTGGCTGAGCTTCTCGATGAAGTGGTAGTTCTCGAGCGTCGCCGGGCCGCGCGCCCCGACCGTCCGGAGGTTCTGATTGTCGTAGACCGGGTGGCCCTGGCGCGTGGTCAGGTGGTCACTCATGCACATTCCCCTTTGCTTGGCATGCGGAGCAGCGCCCCCAGAACGTGACCTCGGCTTCGTCGACGACGAAGCCGGTCGCGTCCGGGGCATGCAGGCAGGGCGCCGCGCCCGTCACGCAGTCGATATCGATGGTCAGTCCGCACGAACGGCAGACGAGGTGGTGGTGGTTGTCGCCCGCGCGCGCCTCGTAGCGTGCCGGCCCGCCCGCGAACGCGATGCGGCGGGCCAGACCCGTCTCGCGCAGCGCTTCGCAGACGTCGTACGCCGCCTGGGTGGAGATCGTCAGACCTCCAGCCCGCACCCGCTCGATCACCTGGTCGACCCGCGGATGGTCCTCCGCCTCGCACAGCACGCGCAGGACGGCGACGCGCGATGCGGTGACGCGGAGACCCGCGAGACGCAGGCGTTCTTCGAGCTCGGGCAGTTGCACGGGGCGGGACCCTATCCAACTGAACCGCTCGTTGTCCAGAATCATTCCAGATTGTTCACGGACCGCCCGCTCAGCGGGTAGATTCCCGGCGTGGTCGAGGGTCAAGCGACCCGCATCCACTTGTGCGGGCGGATGATTGTGGAGCTCCAGGGACGGAGGCTCGAGGACACCCTGCGCGGACGCCAGGGCCGGCTGCTGTTCGCCTACCTCGCGCTCCACCGCGACCGCCCGGTCCGCCGCGACGAGCTGGCGGAGGCATTGTGGTCGGGCAAGGGCGCGCCGCCGGCGTCGGACTCGCTGCTCGCGCCGCCGCTCTCGCGCCTGCGCAAGGCGCTCGGGCCGGGCGTGCTGGAGGGCCGCTCGGAGCTGCAGCTGATCCTCCCGCCGGACGCCTGGATCGACTGGGAGGCCGCGCACGCCCAGCTGCGCCGGGCGCGCGAGACCGACGACTGGGAGGCGGCGCGCGAAGCGGCGGAGATCGCCGAGCGCGGGCTGCTGCCCGGCCTGGAGGCGCCGTGGATCGACGAGCGCCGCGGCGAGCTGGCCGACCTGCGCGTGGAGGCGCTGGAGACCGCCGCCCGGGTCGGCGCCAGCGCCTGGCCGGAGGCCGAGCGTGCCGCCCGCGCCGCGGTCGCGGCCCAGCCGTTCCGCGAGTCCGCCCGCGCGGTGCTGATGGAGGTGCTGCACGCGCGCGGCAACGGCAACGAGGCGCTGCGCGTCTACGAGGACATCCGCGTGCTGCTGCGCGAGGAGCTGGGCAGCACGCCCGGCCCGGCGCTGGTGGCGCTGCACGCGCGGCTGCTGGGCGACGCCGCGCCGGCGGCGCCGGCGGCGCCCAAGCGCGCCGCGTCCGCCTCACTGGTGGAGCGCGACCGGGAAGTCGCGCTGCTGGACACGCTGCTGCAGGACGCGGCCGTGGGGGAGGGCCGCGCGGTGCTGATCGAGGGTCCGCCGGGGATCGGCAAGTCGCACCTGCTGACCGAGTTCCGCCGCCGCGCGACCACCGGCGGGGCGCTCGTCCTACACGCGCGCGCCGGGGAGCTCGAGCGCGAGTTCCCGTTCGGCGTCGTGCGCCAGCTGTTCGAGGGCCTGGTGGCCAACTCGAACGTGCTGACCGGCGCGGCCGCGCCCGCCCGGGTCGTGTTCGCGTCGCCCGGGGAGGACGCGCCCGGCGGCGACGCGTCGTTCGCGGCGCTGCACGGCCTCTACTGGCTGGCGCTCAACCTCGCCGCCGAGCGTCCGCTGCTGCTGGAGATCGACGACCTGCAGTGGTGCGACCGGCCGTCGCTGCGCTTCCTCGCCTACCTGGTGCGCCGGCTCGAGGGCCAGCCGGTGCTGGTCACCGCCACCGTGCGCACGGGCGACGCGCCGACCGACGCCGCGCTGCTGGCCGAGATCGCCCACGATCCGGCGACGGCGCACGTGCGGCCGGGGCCGCTCAGCGAGGACGCGGTCGGCGCGCTGGTCGCCCGCCGGCTCGGCGCCGAGCCGGACCAGGCGTTCCGCGAGGCCTGCCACCGCACCACCGGCGGCAACCCGCTGCTCGTGCGGCAACTGCTGAACGCGCTCGAGACGGACGCGATCGCGCCGGACGCGGCGCACGCCGAGGTCGTCCGGGCGATCGGCTCGCGCGCCGTGTCGAGCAGCGTGCTGCTGCGGATGGCGCGGCTGCCGGGCGAGGCCGCGGCGGTGGCGCGCGCGGTCGCCGTGCTGGGCGAAGGCGCGGACCTGCCGGCGGTCGCGGGCGTCGCGGGGCTCGACGAGGCGCAGGTGGCGGGTGCGATGGCGGCGCTGGCGCGGGCCGAGATCCTGCGGCCGGAGCCGCCGCCCGGGTTCGTCCACCCGCTGGTCCGCGACGCCGTCTACCAGGGCCTGCCCCTGGGGGAGCGCGAGCTGCTGCACGCGCGCGCCGCGGCGGTCCTGCGCCGCCAGGGCGGATCGCTGGACCAGATCGCCGGGCAGCTGATGCACACGCCGCGGCGCGCGGACCCGGACGTGGCCGCGCTGCTGCACGACGCCGGCAACGCGGCGGTCGCCCGCGGGGCGATCGAGAGCGCCGTCGACTACCTGCGGCGCGCGCTCGACGAGCCGGCGCCGCCGGACGTCCGCCCGCAGCTGCTGCTCGACCTCGGCGAGGTGGAGGCGCTGACCAGCGGGCCCGACGGCGCGCGGCACCTGCGCGAGGCCTACGACGGGCTGATTGACATCGAGCTGAAGATCCGCGCCGCCAACCTGCTCGGGCGCACGCTGCTGTTCACGTCCTCGCCGGCCGAGGGCGCCGCGGTCGCCCGCGAAGCGGCGCGCGCGCTGCCGCCGGAGCACGCGGACGCGGCGCTGGCGCTGGAGGCGTTCGCGCTGATGGGCGTCGTGTTCGGGGCGCTCGACCCGTCCGCGATGGACCGCACGCGGGCGTGGCGCGACCGGCCGCTGCGCACCGTCGGCGAGAAGGCGATGGGTGCCGTCGCCGCGCTCGACTGGACGTACACGGGCGGTCACTACGACGACGTCCAGCGGCTCGCGGCGCGCGCGCTGGAGGCCGGCACGCTGCAGGACGTCGACCCGAACCTGCTGGCGCTCTCCGCGCTGCTGGGGATGATCCTCGGCGACCGCGACGCGGCGCTGAGCTACTTCGACCGGGCGATCGCCGACGCGCACCGGCGCGGCTCGCTGTTCGCGGTCACCGGCGTCTACCTGTGGCGCGGCTTCACGCTGTTCTGGCGCGGCGAGCTGATCGACGCCGAGGAGGAGCTGACCGCCGCGTTCGACGAGGCCGAGCGCTGGGGCTACGGGCCGGACACGTTGCAGTGGAACGCCGGGCACCTGAGCTGGTGCCTGACCGAGCGCGGCAAGCTGGCCGAGGCGCGCCAGGCGCTGATGCGCGGGCCGGCGCGCGGTGGCGACGGTGCGCGCTTCTGGTGCAACGCGCGGCTGGAGCTGCTGATCGCCGAAGGTCGCCACCAGGACGCGGCCGAGGCCGCCGAGGAGTACGGGCGCCGTTTCGCCGGCTACCACAACCCGGCGGCGGCGCGCTGGAGCTCGCTGCGGGCGGTCGCGCTCGACGCGCTGGGGATGAAGCGCAGGGCGATCGAGCTGGCGTCCGAGGAGCTCGACCGCGCGCGCGACTGGGGCGCGCCCGGGACCGTCGCGCGCTCGCTGCGCGTGCTCGGTCTGATCGAGGGGGCCGAGGGGCTCGAGCGCGTGGAGGAGGCGGTCGAGCTGCTCAACGGCGTGCCGTCGCGGCTGGAGCTGGCGAAGTCGCTGGCGGCGCTGGGCGTCACGCGCCGGCGCGCCGGGCGGCCGGACTACGCGCGCGAGCCGCTGCTGCGCGCCCACGAGCTGGCCGAGGTGTGCGGCGCGGGGCTGCTGCTGGAGCAGATCCGGGCGGAGATGCTCGTGGTCGGCGTCGAGCCGGCGGCGGCGCCGCGCGGCGTGGGCGCGCTGACCGCGAGCGAGCGGCGGGTCGCGGCGCTGGCGGCCGCGGGGCGAGCCGAGCGCGAGATCGCGCAGGAGCTGTTCGTCACCCCGCGCACGATCGAGGTCAAGCTCGGCAGCGCGCTGCGCAAGCTCGGCGCGAGCTCTCAGGCCGAGCTCGCGCACGCGCTCGAGACCTGACCGTCTGGAAACCTCGCGGCAAAGTCCGGCAAGGCCACGGCAAGGCGGCGCGGGCACCGTCGGGGCATGACGATCATCGATCCCGCTCGCGATGAACTGACTCCGCTCCGCGAACACGCGTCCGTCGCCCTGCCGGGCGACGAGGCCTACGACGTCGGCCGCCAGGGCTTCAACGTCGCCGTGGCGCAGCGGCCGGCCGCGGTCGCGTTCCCCGCCGACGCCGCCGAGGTCGCCGACGTCGTGCGCGCCGCGCGCCACGCCGGGCTGCGCGTCGCCGGCCAGTCGACCGGTCACAACGCCGGCCCGCTCGGCGACCTGACGCAGACGGTGCTGGTCCGGACCGCCGCGCTCGACGAGGTGACGATCGACCCGGTGCGGCGGATCGCGCGCGTCGGCGCCGGCGTGCGCTGGGAGGCCGTGGTCGACGCCGCCGCGCCGCACGGCCTCTACCCGTTGCACGGGTCCTCGCCGACCGTCGGCGTCGCCGGGTACTCGCTCGGCGGCGGCATGGGCTGGCTCGCGCGCAGCCACGGGCTGCAGACCAACAGCCTGACCGCGCTCGAGCTGGTCACGGCCGACGGGACGCTGGTCCGCACGGACGCGGACCACGACCCCGAGCTGTTCTGGGCGC
>DATMGH010000182.1:0-2264 GCA_035555675.1 Solirubrobacter sp.
CCGAGGGCGCTGAAGGACGGCACCGAGAAGGCCGTGCTCCACGCCAAGGCGGTCGTCGCCGATGACGAAGCCGCGTTCATCACGTCCGCGAACCTCACGGAGAAGGCGTTCGACGAGAACATCGAGGTCGGGCTGCTCACCTGCGACCGGACCGTGGCTTTGGCCCTGGCGCGGCACTTCTCCGTCCTGATCGAGCGCGGCATCCTGGAGCCTCTCCCCAGCTGACGACGGTGCCCGGGGTCGGCACCCGCCGCGCGGTCATCGTGCATGGGATGGCGCGACCGGATCACATTTGTGGGTCTACGGAACCCATAAGCTGACGGCTCCCTGCGGTAGAGCCAGGTTCGCGCTCGGTCGTCGGCTTCATATCCGCACACATAACCCGGCTCATCCGGTTCGGATCCTTGGGCCGGGGACGTAGTGGTCGGCGATCTGCGCTATCTCCAACCGGACTGCCTCGGGGATGAGCACCGTGACGGTTGCCGGGAGCAGCCGCTGCGCCGGCTTTCGTAGCGATCGGCGATCTCTTGCTGCCCGCCAACGATTTCGCTGGAGATCGCGTCGAGCCGCGCCCGCAGGGCCTCGAGATCGCGCGCAACCTGGCGACGATCCCGACGTCGAGCTCCGTTACGAGCTGAAGCGGAGGCCCATCGTTGCCGAAGCCATTCGCGCCGGATCGCGGTCTTGAGCCGGTTAGCGTCGCGACGACGTGCTCCTACTCCTCGCGAGCGCGGTTCGACACCGACATCGTGCTCAGTTGCCGAGCACGGGTCGCTGGCGCGGGCTTGGAGCGCGGGGCGGGGCGTGTCCATCTCGTCCTCGCGCATCTCGGTCATCCGCTCGTCCGTATGGCACTCGTACTGCTGCGCGGAGGTCTGGTGGACCGGCAGCCACGTCAATCGCGTCGCCCGCGCGCTACGCCGGCCCGAGCCTCGCGGCACTGGTGGCGGTTTCGCACGGACGACTCGTGATCACCGGAGCCACCGGTCACCGCCCGCACGAGCAGTCGATCGTGCGAGACGCCGACTGATACCGGAGCGTCCCCGCGCATCTCAGCGTCGCAGAGACCAACCGAGCGCTCGCTGCCGCCTGCGGCGTCGCGGTCCGCGGCCAGCTGATCCCCGCCTCGTGGTTGACGCGAGCTGCCCTGACTCCGGAGGAGTTGAGGGTCTGACGGCGAGCGTCACTGGCTTGTGGGCGGGTGTTGGCAGCCCCTCAGCGTCGCCGCCGAGGCGAGCCGGGCACGCGTCAGCTTGCGCTCCTTCTTGGTTTGCGCGCGCATATCGACGTATGCATGGCCTGGCGTGTCGACGTCATCGCACGCCATGTCGTCGATCGCGCGAGATCCGGTCTCGCTGACTTCGTTCACCGAGATCGCCCACGTTCCGGCCGAAGCGAGGCTGAGCGCGTCCGTGTGATGCGCGTATGCGCTCGCCGCCGACACCGTCGACGACCGCGCTACGGATACCTGATCACGGTCGCCGGGAGTTCCGACGAACGCCTCCGCCGAGACGCCGTTCGCGTGCGTGAAGTTGGGGTGGACCTGGCGCCAGAGCAGCTCAGGTCCAGCTTCGATCGGCGCCTCGCAGTCGCGAAGCGCGGGCGCGCCAGTGCTCTTGCTCATGCGGGAAGCGCTCGCAATCGGTTGATCACGTCATCGACAGATTCCGCCTCGACGATCTCCGGGTTGCCGTCCGCGGGCACGATCGCGACGAACAGCTCGCCTCCGGGCTCAACCTCGACGGACCAGCGGGTGCCGCGTCGCTGGAGCTCGACGAGCACGCCGCCGGCGAGCGTGGGGAACACCATGAGCTCCGGAAGCTCCGAGGCGTCCAGTGCGGCGGCAAAGTCCCGGACCCACTCCACGGACATCAACGTCGGCCCCATCCCCGCGCCGTCGTGCCAGCCGTCGCTGAGCTCGAGCAGACGCCGAAGCTCCGGTGCCAGGGGATCCGCCGTCGCGACCACCGGCTCCACGTCGTCAACATCTTCGATCTTCGAGAGACGGCCGGCGTTGTCGGTCGAGTAGCGGCACGCCAGGCGCACGATCGTGGCGTTCGGTTCGCGTTCCATATACCGCTTGAGTTCGTCAAACATTCCGTGCTGCTCAAACGTACCGGAGGCGCGCCGTCCTGAGCGATCGGCGAACTCGAAACTGCGCCGATCAGCGTCGAGCGCGCTGATTCGCCCGACGAGCGAGCCGTCGAACTTCACGTCGTCGGGAGCAGTGAGCTGCAGCAGATGTCGCCGCTCCTGCTGCGAGT
>DATMGH010000183.1:0-11730 GCA_035555675.1 Solirubrobacter sp.
CAGCAGGTCGAACGCGACCGCGATCGGCGACGGGTCGCCGTCGTGCAGCGAGCCCTCCAGGAAGAACGAGTCGAACTCGACCCGATAGGCGTGCAGCGTCGCCCGGATGCTCTCCATGATCAGCGCCGAGGCCTCGACGCCGAGCGTCGCCGCGTCCTTCTCGGCCGCGTCCGGGATCCGCGCGGCCAGCTCGGCGACGTACTCGCCCTGGTAGCCGTCCTCCGGCACCGGCTCGTGGCGGGCGCGGGCGCGCACCGACGCGCCCAGCCGGTCGACCTGCGAGCCGGCGTTGTTGAAGTAGTACTCGCGCACGACGCCGTGGCCGGACAGCTCGAGCAGCCGCCCGAGCGCGTCCCCGTACGCGGCGTGGCGGCCGGACGCGGCGGTCAGCGGCCCGGTCGGGTTGGCCGAGACGAACTCGATGATCACGCGCTCCGGGTGCTCGGGCGTCCCCCGCCCCCAGGCGTCGCCGGCGTCCAGGATCACCTGCGCCGCGTCGACGTACCACGCGTCCGCCAGGAAGACGTTCAGGAAGCCCGGCCCGGCGACCTCGACGCGGTCGACCGCGGGCCCGAGCCGCTCGGTCAGCTTCGCGCCCAGCCGTTCGGCGATCTCGCGCGGCGGCGCGCCCAGCGCGGGCGCCAGCAGCATCGCCGCGTTGGTCGAGTAGTCGCCGAAGCCGGCCTTCTTCGGGCGCTCCAGGCTCGCGCGGGCGGCGGGCGCCGGCCCGCCGTTGCGCAGGTCGCCGGCGGCCGCTTCGACAGCCGCGCGCAGTTCGTCGATCGGGTGCACGCGGCTAATGATGGTACGGCTCGCCCGCGAGGATCTTGTGCGCGCGGTAGAGCTGCTCGAGCAGCACGACGCGTGCGAGCAGGTGCGGCAGCGTCGCGGGCCCGAAGCTGAGCCGGTGATCGGCGTGCGGGAGTTCGATTCCGAACGCGCCGCCGATCACGAAGCAGACGTCGCGGCCGGCCTGGCGGCGCTCCTCCAGCCAGCCGGCGAACGCCTCGCTGGTGTACGCGGCGCCGCGCGAGTCGAGCAGGCAGATCCACGCGCGCTCGGGGATCCGGCGCCGCAGCGCGTCCTCGTCGGGCACCTCGATGACGTCCACGCGCGCGTACCGCGACAGCAGCTTGGCGTAGTGCTGGAGATCGTCGAGGTAGGGCGCGCGCGCCTTGCCGACGGCGACCACGAAGTAGCGCACGTGTGGGATGCTAGGCGGGATGGGCTCCGGCGACCGCGAGCGCCGCTTCAACCTCCACACCACGCCCGAGGTGATGGCGGGGGTGTACGCGAACTTCGCGACGGTCTCGCACTCCGACTACGAGTTCACGCTGACCTTCTCGCGCGTGGACCACGAGGTCGACGCGGACGAGGTGCCGGGCGTCGTCGTCGCCCGCGTCTCGCTGGCGCCGCAGGCCCTGCGCGAGCTGCTGGAGGCGATGCAGGAGGACTGGGCGGGCTGGCGCACCACGCAGCACATCCGCCGCCTGCCCGAGGCCGACGACGACACTTAAACCCCATCTAAAGGGGCCTGGCCCCTTTAGGCGGGGTTTAACTTGCCAGCGCCTGGCCGATCCGCTCGACCGTGGACGGGTGCGTGCCGAACAGGAACCGCTGCCAGCCCGGCGGATCCGGATCGCCGACGTTCTGAAGCGTGATCCGGCGCTCGAAGGCGACCATCGCCTCCGGATCGCGCGTCAGCTCGAGCGCGAAGGCGTCCGCACGTCGCTCGATCGCGCGCGAGAGCTGGTTGGAGACCACGGTCAGCGCGGGCGCGACCAGCGCCAGCGAGAGCGCGACCGCCGGCACCGGCGTCCGGCCCGCCCGCGTGATCCCCGCGGCCAGCTCGGCGACCGCGAACGTGGCGAACGGGGCCACGAGCGCCAGCCACAGCAGCCCGTGCGGCACGTCGCGGTAGCGGACGTGGCCGAGCTCATGCGCCACCACCAGCCGCGTCTCGGCGGGCGTGAAGTCCTTCAGCAGCGTGTCGTAGAGCACGACCCGCTTGGTGTGGCCGATCCCGGTGACGTACGCGTTGGCGGCGGTCGTGCGGCGCGAAGCGTCGACGTCGTAGACCTCGCCGACGTTCACGCCCGCGCGCCGCGCCAGGTCGAGCACGTCGGCGCGCGTGCTCCCCGCCGGCAGCGGCGTGAAACGGTTGAAGACCGGGTCCAGCAGGACCGGGCCGAGGTAAGTGAAGACGAGCGCGAAGCCCGCCACCGCGGCCGCGCCCGGCGCCCACCAGCCGCGCCCGAAGCGCCGCATCCCGACCACCAGCAGCGCGCCGCCGCCCGCCGCCAGCGTCCCGGAGATCGCACTGCCCTTGGCGACGTCCGCCGCCCAGCCGCCCCACGACTGCGTGACCAACCCCACACGCCTCGCGCGCTCGCGCGAAGCGGCCCGCACCGGCAGCGCGACCAGGGTGCTCGCGAGCACGAGCCCCGCCGCCACCGCCGCGCCGGTCGCCACCGGCCGCCGTCCCACCCGCGGCGCGAGCCGCACGGCCGCGACCAGCACGCCCAGCTCGAGCGCCGTACGCGCGCCGAACAGCCACAGCTGGCCGTCCCGGAACCGCGTCGCCCGGGACAGCTCGGCCACGCTGAAGTAGGCTCGCGCTTCCACCGGATCCACCGCCACGCGCTCCTTCGGCCGCAGGAGCAGGACCGCCGCTTCCGCGACCACCAGCACGGTGATCAAAGCGGCGGGAAGGCGGAGCCGTCGCGGCACCGAATAGACGCTACGCCATGCAGGTCGCCATCTGCACCGACATCCACGGAAACCGCCACGCGTTCGAGGCGGTGATCGCCGCCGCCGAAGCCGCCGGCGCGGAGGAGCTGTGGTGCCTCGGGGACCTCGTCGGCTACGGCGCCGAGCCCGACGCGTGCGTCGCGCTGGCCGCCGCGCACTGCACGATCTGCCTGGCCGGCAACCACGACCTGGCCGTGGTCGGGACGCTCTCGCTGGAGGACTTCTCGCGCGGCGCCGCGCTCGCCGCCCGCTGGACGCAGGAGGTGATCTCGCCGGACACGCGGGAGTTCCTGCTCGGCCTGGAGCCGGCCGGCGAGGCGTACGGGATCGGCCTCTTCCACGCCTCCCCGCGCGACCCGGTGTGGGAGTACGTGCTGTCCGGCCTGACCGCGGAGCTGTGCTTCGACGCGACCGACTTCCGCGTCTCGTTCATCGGACACTCGCACGTGGCGTTGTCCTTCCACCGCCCGGAGGGCGAGCCGGCGACCGGCTCGACGCAGCGCGAGGGCGTCGAGCTGGACCTGTCCGAAGGCGAGTGGCTGGTCAACCCGGGCTCCACCGGGCAGCCGCGCGACGGCGACCCGCGCGCCGCGTGGCTGCTGCTGGACACCGAGCGCAAACGCGCCGTCTACCAGCGCACCGAGTACGACATCGCGGGGGCGCAGGCGGCGATCCGGGCGGCCCGGCTGCCCGATTCGCTGGCCGAACGCCTGCAGTACGGACAGTAACCTGGCTCGTTCGATGAGACGCCTGCCGCTCCTCGTCCTGGTCGTCGCTGTGCTGGCGGGCTGCGGACGGTCGAACCCCGAGCTGATCCCCCAGCGCAACGCCTCCGCCCTGAAGGCGACCGCGGACCGGATCCAGCAGTCCTGCGGCGAGTTCGACCGCAGCGCGGCGCGCGCACAGGTCCAGAAGGCCCAGCAGGAGATCGCGGCGCTGCCGGGCTCCGTGAACGACGGGCTGCGCGACAACCTGCGCGCCTGGATCAAGCGCATCAGCGACCGGATCGCGAAGGACTGCCGCTCCGAGGAGGAAACGGCGACCCCGACTCCGACGCCGACGGCGACCGAGACGGCCACGGCCACCGAGACGCCCACGCCGACCGAGACGCCGACGGCCACGGAGACCCCGACCGCGACGCCGACGCCCACGGCGACGCCGACCGTGACCGAAGCGCCGACCGAGACGCCCCCGGAGACGCCGACCGAGGCCCCGACCGAGGAGGGGGACTGATGGCCACCGACCAGCTCTTCGCGGGCCGCTACCGGCTCGAGCGCCGGCTCGGCGTCGGCGGCATGGCGACCGTCCAGCTCGCGTTCGACACGCGGCTGGAGCGCAACGTGGCGGTCAAGCTGCTGGCCGAGCACCTGGCCGAGGACCCGAGCTTCGTCTCCCGCTTCCGGCGCGAGGCGCTGGCCGCCGCGCGGCTCGTGCACCCGAACATCGTGCAGGTGTTCGACTTCGGCTCCGACGCCGCCTCCGGGCGCCAGTTCATCGTCATGGAGTACGTCGACGGGCACTCGTGCGCGGAGCTGCTGCGCGACCACGGCGCCATGTCCGCGCGGCAGGCGGTCGACATCCTCTGCCAGGCCTGCCGCGGCCTCGACTACGCGCACCGCAACGGGGTCGTGCACCGCGACGTCAAGCCCGGGAACCTGCTCGTCAACGGCGACGGGGTGGTCAAGCTCGCCGACTTCGGCATCGCCAAGGCCGCCGAGCAGTCGGACATCACGAAGGTCGGCTCCGTGCTCGGCACGGCGGCGTACCTGTCGCCCGAGCAGGCCCGCGGGGAGCCCGCCGGGCCGGCGTCGGACCTGTACGCGCTCGGCGTCGTCTCCTACCAGCTGATGGCCGGCCGGCTGCCGTATGAGGCGGGCTCGCTGACCGATCTCGCGCGCCTGCAGAACGCGGGGCCGCCCGAGCCGCTGTCCGCCGTGGCGCCGGACGTCCCGCCCGCGCTCGGTGTCGCGGTGGCCCGCGCGCTGGCGCGCGACCCGGAGCGCCGCTATCACGACGCCGCCGAGATGGAGGACGCGCTCGCCGACGGGCTGGCCGGGATCGGTGGCACCGCCGACCTCGGGGAGACCGAGGCGACGCGGATGCTCGCGCCGTCGACGGGCACCCAGCGCGTGCGGCGGCCGCTGCAGCCGATCGCCGAGGAGCCGCTGCCGCCGCGCCGCACGACCGCCGCGGCGCGCCGCCAGCCGCCGACGCCGCAGCGGGGCAAGTCGCGCGCAGGACGCTGGGTCGCGCTCGTCCTCGTCCTCGGACTGCTGATCGGCGGCGTGGTGGCCTACAGCCAGCTCAGCTCGTCCGGTGACAAGCAGGTGCACCTCAATCGCGAGCTGCGCGGCGACCTCGACTCGTCCGTCCAGTCCTTCAAGGATCTGGTCGACGCGAACACGCGCTGAACTTAACGCGCACGTAAAGGGGCCTGGCCCCTTTACGTTGGGTTAAGTTTCGGCGTTGAGGTGCCAGGGGGCCGCGCCGGCGCGGACGGCGGCCGCCGCCGCGGGGAGCCGGCCCTCGTCGATCGCGGCGCGCAGCTCGGCCATCAAGCGGGACAGGAACGCGAGGTTGTGGATCGTGAGCAGGCGCATCGCGGTCTGCTCGCGGGCCTTGAGCAGGTAGTGGACGTACGCGCGTGAGTAGCCGTGCGCGCAGGCCGGGCACGGGCATCCGTCCAGGATCGGCTCGTCGACCTCGCGCCAGCGCGCCTTGGCCAGGTCGACGCGCCAGCGCCGCTCCGGGTCGGGAATGAGCGCCATACCGTGGCGGCCGATGCGGGTCGGCATCGCGCAGTCGAACGTGTCGATCCCGAGCTCGACGCCGCGCACCAGGTCGTCGACCTCGCCGATCCCGAGCAGGTGGCGCGGCTTGGCCTCCGGCAGCTCCTCGACCGTCCACTCGACGACCTCGAACATCTGCGCCTTGTTCTCGCCCAGCGTGCCGCCGATCGCGATCCCGCCCACGTCGCGGGCCGCGACCTCCTGCGCGGACGCGCGCCGCAGGTCCTCCTCCACCCCGCCCTGCACGATCCCGTAGACCGCCTGGCCCGCCGGACCGTGCTGCGCGTGCCAGGCCAGGCAGCGGTCCAGCCACCGGTGCGTGCGCTCGGTCGAGCGCGCCGTGTAGTCGCGGTCGGCGTGAAACGGCGTGCACTCGTCGAACACGAGCGCGATGTCGGACCCGAGCGCCGCCTGGACCTCCATCGACGTCTCCGGGCCCATGAACTTGGTCGCGCCGTCGAGGTAGGAGCGAAAGCGCACGCCCTCCTCCTCGATCGACAGGATCGCGCCGGCCCGCTCGCCGACGAACTGCGCGGCGCGGCCCTTGATCTCGTCGGCGACCGTCCCGTGCCCCATGGAGAAGACCTGGAACCCGCCGGAGTCCGTGATGATCGGGCGGTCCCAGCGCTGGAAGCGGTGCAGGCCGCCGAGCCGGCCGATCAGCTCGTGGCCCGGGTTCAGGAACAGGTGGAACGTGTTCCCGAGCACCATGTCGAACCCGAGCTCGGCCGCCTCGCGCACCTCCAGCGTCTTGACCACCGCCTTGGTGGCCAGCGGAACGAACGCGGGGGTCTCGACCGTGCCGTGCGCGAGCCGCAGCGTGCCGGTGCGGGCGTAGGAGCCGGGGGCCTTCGTGCGAATGGAGAACACGGGGCGGCAACGTTAGCCGCCGCCCCGCGCTCAGGGGACCTACTTGCTCTCGGCCGAGCCCTCGATCGTCTTCGGCGCGTTGCCGACGCCGATCGAGATCTTGCGCGGCTTGCGCTCTTCGGGCTTCGGGATCTGCACCTCGAGCACGCCGCGGTCGAAGCTCGCCGTCACCTGGCCGGCGTCGACGCCCTCGGGCAGCGTCAGCGAGCGGGAGAAGGACCCGAACGCGCGCTCCACGCGGTGGTAGCCCTCCTTGGTCTCCGCGTGCTCGGCCTTGCGCTCACCGGACACGGTGAGGACGCGGTCCTCGACCTCGATGTTCACGTCCGCCTCGCTCATGCCGGGCAGGTCCGCCCGCAGCACGAAGTGGTCGTCGGTCTCGACCAGGTCCATCGCCGGCATCCAGCGCCGGAGTGTCCCGCCGCTGCCCTGTGCGGGCGCGTCGAACACCGTGCCGAAGAGCCGGTTCATCTCGTTCTGCAGTGTCGTGAGCTCGCGCAGCGGCTCCCAGCGAACGATGGCCATATCCAACCTCCTGAAATGACGATTACTGCGTTGCGCACCAGTATGAGATCTAAGTGCCTGAATGTCAAGTTTATCCCGATTTGGCACCATCTGCGTATGGACGGCGCCGCGGTGGTCTCCGGCCTGAGCGAGGCCGAGGCCGCGCGGCGGCTCGCTGCGCGCGGCGACGTCGAGCCGCCCGCCACCAGCCGCTCGTACGCGAGCATCGTGCGCGCCAACACGCTCACGGTCTTCAACCTGATCCTGGTCTTCTTCGGCGTGCTGACGCTCGCGTTCGGGGACTGGCGGGACGCGCTCTTCCTCGGCGTGCTGGTGGCCAACACGACGATCGGGATCACGCAGGAGGTGCGGGCCAAGCGGGCGCTCGACCGGCTCGCGGCGCTGGTCGCGCCGGCGGCGACCGTGGTCCGCGACGGCGCGGCGCGCTCGGTCGCGGTCGGCGAACTGGTGCCCGGCGACCTGGTGCGGCTCAAGGCCGGCGACCAGATCGTCGCCGACGGGCAGCTGGTCGAGGCCGAGGCGCTCGGGGTCGACGCGTCGATCCTGACCGGCGAGTCCGAGCCGGTCGCGGCCGGCGCGGGCGACGAGGTGCGGTCCGGCGCGTTCGCCGTCGAGGGCACGGGCGCGTACGTGGTCGAAGCGGTCGGGCCGGACAGCTACGCGGAGCGGATCGCGGGCGAGGCGCGGCGGTTCCGCCACCCCCGCTCGCCGCTCGAGCGCGCGGTCAACCGGCTGCTGTTCGGGCTGGTCGCGCTGATGGTGATCCTGGGCGCGCTGCTGGGCACGGCGCTCGTGCGCCGCGAGGCCGCGCTCTCGGACGCAGTGTCGACGGCGACGGCGGCGGTGCTGAGCCTGGTGCCCGAAGGGCTGGTGCTGCTCGTCAGCCTCACGTACGCCGTCGCGTCGCTGCGGATGGCGCGCCAGGGGGCGCTGACGCAGCAGCTGAACGCGATCGAGTCGCTGGCCGCGGTCGACGTGATCTGCACCGACAAGACCGGGACGCTCACCGAGGCGGCGCTGCGGGTCGTCTCGCTCGAGCCGGCGGCGGGCGTGGCGCGCGATGCGCTGGTCGACGCGCTGGCCGTGTCCGCGGCGAGCACGCCGGAGCGCAACAGCACGCTGGCGGCGATCGCCGAGGAGTTCCCGGTCGAGCCGGCGGAGGTGACGCGGCGCGTCCCGTTCTCCTCGCGGCGGCGCTGGAGCGCGGTCGAGCTCGCGGACGGGGCCGTGCTCGTGCTCGGCGCGCCGGAGCGGTTCCCGCTCGGCGAGCTCGCCGAGGCCGCGGCGCGCCACGCCCGCGAGGGCCGGCGCGTGCTCGCGATCGCGCGTGGCGGGCGCGCGCCGACGCCCGGTGACGCGGCCACGCCCGCCGCCGGCGGCGTCTCGCCATCGCCCGCCACCGGCGGCGTCCCGGACGGCTCGCCACCGCCCGCCGCCGGCGGCGCCCTCCCCGCGCTCGAGCACCTCGCCCCCGACGCGCCGCCGCCCGACGGGCTGCAGCCGCTCGGGCTCGTGGTCCTCGGCGAGCGGCTGCGGGACGAGACGCGCGAGATGATCGAGTACCTGCTGCGCGAGCGCGTCGAGATCAAGGTGCTCTCGGGCGACGCGCCGGACACGGTCGCGGCGATCGCGCGCGACGCCGGCATCCCCGTCAACCGGGCGCTGGCGGGCGCCGAGCTGCCCGAGGACGACGCCGAGCTGCGCGGGCTCGTGCACGAGACCACGGTCGTCGGGCGCATCTCACCGGAGGGCAAGCGCCGGTTCGTCCAGGCGCTGACCGACGAGGGCCGCTACGTGGCGATGGTCGGCGACGGCGTCAACGACGTCCCGGCGCTGAAGGCGTCCCGGCTGGCGATCGCGCAGGGCACCGGCGCGCAGATGGCCAAGAGCGTCGCCGACCTCGTGCTCGTGCACGGGTCCTTCGCCGTCGTCCCGCCGATGGTCGAGCAGGGCCGCCAGGCGCTGCGCAACCTGCAGCGCGTCGCGAAGCTCTACGTGACCAAGTCCGCGTTCGCGGCGTTCCTGATCGTGCTGATCGGGATCACCGCCACCGCCTACCCGCTGCTCCCGCGCCACTTCAGCCTGGCCGCGACGATCACGATCGGGATCCCGACGTTCTTCCTCGCCCTGGCGCCCTCGAGCGGCCCGTGGCGGACGCGCGACTTCACCGCGGACGTCTCCCAGTTCGCCGTCCCCGCGGGAACGCTCGTGGGCGTCGGCGTGCTCGCCAGCTACCTGTTCGCGCTCGACGTGCTCCGGATGCCGCTGATCCAGGCCCGCACCGTCGCGATCACGGTGCTGGTCGCGCTCGGGCTCTACCTGATCCTGGTGCTGGAGGCGGTCGGCCTGCGCCGGCGCACGCTGGTCTCGCTCGCGGTCGGCGTCCTGGCCGCGATCTACGTCGCCGCGCTGCTCGCGCCGCCGGTGCGCGAGTTCTTCCAGCTCGCGGCGCCGAACGCCGGGATCGTCCTGACCGCCGCGGGCGGCATCGCGCTCTCGCTCTTCGCGCTGCGCCTGAGCGGCTTCACGCCCGGCTCCTCCGCCGAGCTGCCCGAGCCCTAGAGGACTACTCGAGCCCCGCCGAGCCCGGCAGGACGCGGTCCCACAGCCCGGCCAGCTCCCCCAGCTCCTCCCGCGAGAAGTGCCGCAGGAACCGCTCGCGCACGCCGGCCAGGTGCGTCGGCCGCGCGGTCGCCAGCAGCTCCGCACCCTTCTCGGTCAGCACCGCGTAGCAGCCGCGCCCGTCGTCCGTGCAGTGGTCGCGGGCCAGCAGGCCCTCGCGCTCGAGCCGGTCGACCAGGCGCGTCATCCCGGACCGCGACAGCAGCACGGAGTCCGCCAGCTCGGCCATCCGGCGCCGGCGGCCGGGCGCGGACTCGAGCGTGATCAGCACGTCGTAGGAGCTGAGCGGCAGGTCGTGGGCCGCGGCCAGCTCGGCGTCGAGCGCGCGGACGAGCGCGGTGTGCACGCGCAGCAGCCCGCGCCACGCGCCGAGCTCTTCGGCGGAGAGATCGATGCTGGTCTCCGTCATGCGCCCTAGTCTAGCGGGCAGTAGTTGCGCGGACAACTGCTAGCGCAACAGCGAGCGGCCCGTCATCTCCGCCGGCTGCTCGATCCCCAACAGCGCCAGCGCCGTCGGCGCCACGTCGGCCAGGATCCCCGACGCCGCCAGCTCCCCGGAGAAGCCCCCGGTGACGATGAACGGCACGGGGTTCAGCGAGTGCGCCGTGTTCGGCGAGCCGTCCGCGTTGAGCATGTGGTCGGAGTTGCCGTGGTCGGCCGTGACCAGGCAGGCGCCGCCGGCCACGTGCACGGCCTCCACGACGCGCCCCAGGCACGCGTCGACGGTCTCGACCGCCTTCACCGCCGCCGGGATGACGCCCGTGTGGCCGACCATGTCCGAGTTGGCGAAGTTGATGATCGAGAACGCCGGCGCCTCAGCCCCGAAGTGGCGCACGAACGCGTCCGCCGCCTCGCGCGCGCTCATCTCCGGCTTGTAGTCGTACGTCGGCACGTCCCGCGGCGACGGCACCAGCTCGCGCACCTCGCCCGCGTACGGGTGCTCCTCGCCCCCGTTGAAGAAGTACGTCACGTGCGGGTACTTCTCCGTCTCGGCCACGTGCAGCTGCGCCAGCCCGCGCGCCGCGATCACCTCGCCGATCGTGATCGCCGGCCGCTTCGGCGGGAACACGACCGGGTACGTCCAGTCCTCGTCGTAGGAGGCCAGCGTCGTGTAGCGCTCGACCACGCCGGCGCCGCCGCGGTCGATCTCGGCAAAGCCCGGATCGGCGAGCGCCCGGGTGATCTCGCGCATCCGGTCCGGCCGGAAGTTGAACGCGATCACGCTGTCGCCGGGACGGATCCGCGCCTCGTCGCCGACCGTCGTCGCGGTGATGAACTCGTCGGTCTCGCCGCGCGCGTACGCGGCCTGCGCCGCCTCCACCGCGGTCGCCGCGTGGTGCGCCGCGCGGCCGTGCACCAGCAGGTCGTACGCCTGCTGGACGCGCTCCCAGCGCTGGTCGCGGTCCATCGCGTAGTAGCGCCCGATCACGGACCCCACGCGCCCACCCCAGGACTCGACGTCGGCCAGGTACTGCGCGCCGCCGGTCGGCGACGTGTCGCGCCCGTCCGTGAACGCGTGCACGATCACGCCGGGCCCGGCGAGCTCGATCAGCGCCTTCAGATGCCGGTCGGACGAGTGCACGCCGCCGTCGGACACCAGCCCGATCAGGTGCACGCGCGGCGCGGCGCGCAGCGCGTCCGCCAGCACCGGGTTCGAGGCGAGCGACCCGTCCCCCACCGCGGCGTCGATCCGCGCCAGGTCCTGCGGCACGATCGACCCCGCGCCGAGGTTCAGGTGCCCGACCTCGGAGTTGCCCATCTGCCCCTCGGGCAGACCGACGCTCGGCCCCATCGCGGTCAGCTGCGTGTGCGGGTGCTTGGCCCACAGCGCGTCGAACACGGGTGTCGACGCCAGTGACACCGCGTTGCCCGGCCCGGCCGGGGCGAGGCCCCAGCCGTCGAGCACCACGAGACAGACCGCGGGGACCGTCATGAGCGGGCGGCCTCCACGATCGCCGCGAAGGACGCCGCGTCCAGCGACGCGCCGCCGATCAGGCCGCCGTCGATGTCCGGCTGCGCGAGCAGCTCGGCCGCGTTGTCGGCCTTCATCGAGCCGCCGTACAGGATCCGCACCTGGTTCCCGGCCTCCTTGTCGAAGCCCTGGACCAGCGCGCGCACGAACGCGATCGCGTCCTGCGCCTGCTCCGGCGTCGCGGTCAGGCCGGTGCCGATC
>DATMGH010000184.1:0-93738 GCA_035555675.1 Solirubrobacter sp.
GTGATCACGGTCTCCGGCATCCGCGGCTCCCTTCGCTCGACTGTCCTCGCACGACCACCAGCTCCTCGGTGCGCTGCCCCGGCCGCAGCCGCCCGCGCGCTTCGAGCGCGCGGCGGCGCGCACGCAGGACCGGCCCCAGCGGTCCGCGCGCCCGCAGCACGACGTCGGTGCGCAGCCCGCCGCGCGTGAGCGCGTCGACGGTCGCGCCGACGCCGGAGACCTCCGAGTGCACGACCAGCAGCACGCCGCCGGGCGCCAGATGGCGCGGCGCCTCGCGGCAGATCCGGTCCAGCAGCGCGCGCCCGTCGGCGCCCGCGTCGGTCGCGCGCGCGGCGCCGTGGCGCGGCGGCGGCGGCCCCGGGACGTACGGCGGGTTCGCCACGATCAGGTCGAACCGGGCGCCGTCCAGCGGCGCCACCAGGTCGCCGCGCAGCGCGCGCACGCGGACGCCGTTGAGCGCGCCGTTGAGCCGCGCGTTGAGCGCGGCCCGGCGTGAGACGTCCACCGTGGTCAGCGCCGCGCGATGGCGGCGCGCCGCCGCGACGCCGGCCAAGCCCGGGCCGGCGCACAGCTCGAGCACCGACGCGCCGGCGCGCAGCGGCTGCCCGCAGGCCGCGCGCGCGAGCAGCCACGTGTCCGAACGCGGGCGGAACACGCCGGGGAGGACGATGCGGCGCACGCGCCTTCACTACCCAGCCCGGCCCGTGGGCACGCCACCCGCGGAGTAGTGTGGTCGCGTGCCCCGGCTCCCGAGTCATGTGATCGCGGTCGCCGCGTCCGCCGGAGGCGTGGAGGCCCTGCGCGCGGTCGTCGCCGCCCTGCCCGAGGACCTCGACGCCGCGGTCTGCATCGTGCTCCACATCCCGCCCACCGGCCGCAGCCTGCTCGCCCCGATCCTGGCCCGCGAGACGTCCCTGCCGACGAAGCTGGCGGAGCACGGCGCACCGCTGCGGCCGGGGACGATCTACGTGGCCCGCGCCGACCAGCACCTGCTGATCCGCGAGACCGAGATCGAGCTCAGCTACGGCCCCAAGGAGAACGCGGTGCGGCCCGCCGCCGACCCGATGTTCCGCTCGCTCGCGCGCGCCTGGGACCGGCGCGGGATCGCGGTCGTGCTCTCCGGCGCGCTCGACGACGGCGCCGCGGGCGCGGTCGCGGTCGCCGAGGCCGGCGGGCGCGTCGTCGTCCAGGACCCGGAGGACGCGCTCGTGCCCGGCATGCCGAGCAGCGCGCTCGCGGCCGTGCCCACGGCCCAGGTCGTCCCGCTGGACGCGATGGGCGCGACGCTCGCGCGGCTCGTGCAGACCGGCCAGTCCGACGCTTCCAAGGAGGTGACCGTGAGTCCCGACCCGGACCCGGTGGAGATGGAGGGCGTCGCGACGCGTCCTGAAGGCCCGGCCACCGGCTTCACCTGCCCGGAGTGCAGTGGCGCGATCTGGGAGGTCCGCGAGGGCGAGCTCGTCCGCTACCGCTGCCGCGTCGGCCACGCGTACTCGGAAGAGGCGATGGTGCAGGAGCAGGGCAGCGCGGTCGAGGCCGCTCTGTGGACCGCGCTCGAAGTGCTCGAGGAGCGCAGCGAGCTGCTGCGCCGGATCGCCGACCGGATGGAGCATCGGCAGACGCGGACCGAGCGGCGGTTCCGCCTCCAGGCGCGGCTCGCCGACCAGCGCGCCGCGGTCCTGCGCCGCGCGCTGACGCTGGACGCCGCTGACGCGGAGGCGACCGGGTGAGCGCGGAGCCGGACGCCTCGTTCGAAGCGCTGCTGGAGTTCCTCAAGCGCACGCGCGGCGTCGACTTCACGGGCTACAAGCGCACCAGCCTGCAGCGGCGCTTCCGGCGCCGCATGGAGGCGGTCGGCTGCGAGTCCTTCGGCGATTACCTCGACCACCTCGAGGTCAACCCGAAGGAGTACGACCAGCTCTTCGAGATGCTCCTGATCAACGTCACGGAGTTCTTCCGGGACCCGCCGGCGTGGGAGCACCTGCAGCGCGACGTCCTGCCGCCGCTGCTGGCGGCCAAGAGCGCGGACGAGCCGATCCGCGTCTGGAGCGCCGGCTGCGCCAGCGGCCAGGAGGCGTACACGGCGGCGATCGTGCTCGCAGAGCTGCTCGGCGTCGACGCGTACCGCGAGCGCGTGAAGATCTACGCGACCGACATCGACGAGGACGCGCTCTCGCAGGCGCGGCTCGCGGTCTACTCGGCCAAGGAGACCGAGTCGGTCCCGCCCGAGCTGCGCGAGCGCTACTTCGAGCGCGTCGACCAGCGCCTGGCGTTCCGCAAGGACCTGCGGCGGACGGTCATCTTCGGCCGCAACAACCTCGTGCAGGACGCGCCGATCTCGCGGCTGGACCTGCTGATCTGCCGCAACACGCTGATGTACTTCAACGCGGAGACCCAGGGCCGGATCCTGCGGCACTTCCACTTCGCGCTCAACGACGCTGGGATCCTGATGCTCGGCAAGTCCGAGATGATGCTCTCGCACCGCGAGCTGTTCGTCGCGTCGGACCTGCGCAAGCGGGTCTTCATCAAGCAGCCGCGGACGAGCCTGGCCTCGCGCGCCGGGGCGCTCGCGCCGAGCGAGCGCGTGGCCGGGGACGACGACCGCGCCGCGCGCGAAGCGTCGCTGGAGCTCGGCCCGTACGCGCTCGCGATCGTCTCCCGCACGGGCCGGCTGGCGTTCGCGAACCTGCCCGCGCGGGCGCTGTTCCACATCCCGCCGGAGGACATCGGACGGCCGTTCGCGGACCTGCCGCTCGCCCAGCACCCGGTCGAGCTGCAGGCCCCGGTCGAGCAGGCGCTGCGCGAGCGCCGCCGCGTCCAGCTCGGGGAGACGACGTTCACGCCCGACCGCGGCGGCTCGCGGCGCCTCGACGTCACGGTCACGCCGCTGCTGTCGGCCGACAACGTCGCGATCGGCGTCAGCGTCACGTTCGAGGACGTCACGCGCTACGCGGCCTTGCAGACCGAGCTCGAGGGCAACCGGCGCGACCTGGAGCTGGCCTACGAGGAGCTGCAGTCGACGATCGACGAGCTCGAGACCACCAACGAGGAGCTGCAGTCGGCCAACGAGGAGCTGCAGACGACCAACGAGGAGCTCGAGACCACCAACGAGGAGCTCCAGTCGACCAACGAAGAGCTCGAGACCATGAACGACGAGCTGCGCGAGCGCACCAGCGAGCTCAACCAGGTCAACGAGTTCCTGGAAGCGATCCTGACGTCGCTCGGGCTCGGCGTCGCCGTGCTCGACGCGCAGCAGCGCGTGCAGGTCTGGAACCGGCGCGCGGACGACCTCTGGGGTCTGCGCACCGACGAGGCGCTGGGCAACCACTTCCTGAGCCTCGACATCGGGCTGCCGTCGGAGCAGCTCGCGCCCGCGCTGCGGGCGGTGCTCAGCGGCGCCAGCGAACGAGAGACCGCGACGCTGGAGGCCGTCAACCGGCGCGGGCGCCCGATCCTGTGCGCCGCGACCGTGCTGCCGCTGGTCAACCCGTCCGGCGACGGGGCCGGCGTGGGGGGAGCGATCGTGATGATGGAGGACCGCCCGGCCGGCGAGTCATGAGGTCTGGGCGGCCCGGCGCAGCGTCTCGAGCCGGCGGTCGCGCTCGCGTCGCAGGTCGAGCGTGCGCTCCTTGAGCGTCGCGGTCTCGGCGCGCAGCACCTCCTGGACCTCCCGGTGGCGGGCCGAGGTGGCGCGCGCCTCGTACAGCGACTCGCGCAGCGTGGCCAGGCGCCCGTCGACCGCGGCGGCCGCCTGCTCGGGCGCCGGCTTCGGGGCGGGCAGCAGCCGCCGGCGCTGGCGCACCAGCTCGACGGCGTCCGCGACCGGCACCTCCGCCGGCTCGGCGGTCAGCAGCCAGGTGCCGTCGTCGCGGCGCGCGAGCTGCCCGTCGCGCGCGAGGTCGGCGAGCGCGGTCGAGACCGTCGGTCGGCGCGCGCCGACCAGCTGACCCAGCAGCCGGTGCGAGAGCGCGAGCGGGACGACGATCCCGTCGGGCGAGACGCGGCCCCAGCGCTCGGCGAGGTGCCAGAACAGCGCCAGCAGGCGCCGGTCGACGCGGTTGAGCTGGGAGATCGCCTGCGTGATCGCGAGCCGCTGGGCACGCTCGCACGTGCGATCGACGATCACGGCGTTGACCTCGGGGTAGCGGCCGAGCGCGAGCGCGACGCGGCGGTCGAGCAGCGCGGCGCGCACCGGGGTCAGCGCGTTCCAGCGGATCGTCGCGGGCAGCAGCTGCGGTGGGCCGACGAGCAGCCACGGGCGCACGACGTCGCCCGGGCCCAGCAGCTCGGTGCTGACGGTGTCCTCGAGCAGCACTTCGCGGGCGAGCACGCCATCGTCGATCAGCAGGCCCAGGTGCGTCGGGTCGGCGTCCTTGAGCCGATCGGTCTGCCACTCGCCGACGGGGAACGTCGTCAGCTGCGCGCGCAGCTCCGCCCGGGCCGCCTCACGGCGGTCGTCAGGGAGCAGCTGCCCGAGGTCCGGGTCGATGTCCAGCAACGCGATCGCCACGGTCCGACGAGGACCGTACCCGAACCGCCTGAGAATCATCCGCGTTTGGTCAGCTGTCCCGGTTGGCGCTCTCCCGGTCGCTGTGGACGTTCAGGAGCGGCTCCAGCCCCGTGAGCTCGATCGTGCGGCGGACGCTGCCGTCGGGCACGATCACGGTCAGCGCGCGGCCGTCGCACTCGAGCGCCTGGCGGACGGCGAGCAGCGCGTGCAGGCCGGTCGAGTCCATGAAGTCCACGCGCGTGAGGTCGATCCAGACCTCGCGCTCGACGGCCAGCACGGCGGCCTGCAGCGCGTCGCGGAACGCGGCGGTGGTGGCGAGGTCGATCTCGCCGACGACGGTGAGCACGCGGCGCAAGCCGATCGACGCGGCGGTGACGGCGACGACCGGTGCGCCGCGGCCCGGACCCCCAAGCGGTGGGCGGCAGCGCGGCACACACCGATGGCTATCCCGATTCCGGCGGCGGTGCCGCGCCTCGGCGCCCACGCTGACCACGAGCGGGCGGGGCGGTCAGACTGCTTACGCCTGTCGCGGTCATTCGGGCTCGGGCCGCTCCTCGCCGGGCCAGGTCCCGGTGAGCTTCTGCCAGCCGTGCCGGGCGCCATGGTCGACGAGGCCGCGCACCAAGCGGAAGATCACGCCCTGCAGGGCGAGTGCGAGCAGCAGCTTGGCGAACGGGACCTCGCGGTGGCGGGGCTCCGGCGCCTCCTCGTCGTCGAAGCGGCTCCAGAGCCAGTCGAACAGCTTCGTGGCCGCCTGGCCACCGGCCAGGCCGAGCACGATCCCGATCGGCGCGAAGACGACGTTCATGGCAGCGCGCTGCGGCGGCCCAGCCAGAACGCGAGCGCGAGCGCCCCGGCGCCGGCGAGCGGCAGCGGATGCGAACGCACGGCGGCGAGCGCGCCCTGCGCGCTGTCCGGCGTGCGGGCCTTGAGGTCGGTCTTGACCTCCTCGACGCGTTCGTGTGCGCGCTGCTTGACGTCGGTCTTGGACGCGAGCGCCTCGACCGTGTCGCCGAGGTCCCGGCGCGTGCGGTCGATGTCCTCGCGGATCTGTTCCGGCGAGCGCTCCTCGGCGGTCACCGGCGGCCCTGCTGCGCGCGTGTCTTCGTCCATCGCACGTCCTCCTTGAAGCTGTCGACGCTGTCCTCCGGTACCGGCGGCAGCGCCTGGTCGATCTCTCGTTTGCCCGCCAGCGCGGCGGCGCCGGCGATCGCGGCCCAGACGGCCGCGACGATCAGTGCGGCCAGCCACGTGGCGACCGCGGTGGCGAGCGCGGCCACGGCCGCGGCGGTCAGCGCGCCGAGCGCCAGCAGCGCGAACACGCCGGCGCCGCCGAACAGGCCCGCGCCGGCGCCCGCCTGCTTGCCCTTCACGCGCAGCTCCGCCTTGAGCAGCTCGAGCTCCTGGCGAAACAGCTGGCCGGTCTGGTCGGAGAGCTGCCGGACCAGATCGGACGTGGATGCCTCCGGCTGCGGATGGGTCATGCGCTGCTCCCTTCAGGTCCGCCGAGCAGCTCCTGGAGGCGGGCTCGCGCCTGGGGGTTCGCCAGGATCGCGACGGCGCCGGCGGCGAGCACGAGCAGCCACCGGCCGCGAGTGCGCCGGCGCTTGCGCGGGGCGGCCTTGATCGCCGCCGCCGCGTCGAGCGCGGCGCCAAGGCCGCCGGCCACGCGGCGCCGGAGCTGCCGGTCGGCCGCGGCCTGCTTGGCGGACTTCGCCCGCGTCGCGCGCGAGCGCGCGCCGGCGAAGTTGCGCCGGGCGCGGGCGAGATGCCGCTGGACCTCGTCGTCGTCGAAGAGCTGCTCGACGTACGGTTGGATGGTCTCGAGGGTGGTCATGGTGACCGTGAGCCTCCCGTCTGCGCCGCGCGATCAAACCGGGGGTGTCCGGCATCCAACCGCGTGCGGCGTGAACGACGTGCGCACCGTCGCCAGGCTCTGACGCAGCAGGCGGGAGACGTGCATCTGCGAGATCCCGAGCCGGCTCGCGATCTGGTGCTGCAGCAGGTCCTCCTGGAAGCGCAGCCGCAGGACCTCGCGGTCGCGGTCGGGCAGCTGGTCGAGCAGGCGGTCGAAGTCGACGGCGCGCTCGACGCGCCGGTAGCCCGGCTCCTCGACGCCGAGCTGGCCGACGACCGTCTCGTCCTCCTCCTCGTCGTTCACCGGCCGGTCGAGCGAGTCGGCACGCTGCGCGGACCGCAGCGCGCGCGCCTCGACGACGCGCTCGGGCGTGGTCCGGCAGCGCTCGGCGGTCTCCTGCGCGGTCGGGTGGCGGCCGAGCTCCGCGGTCAACTGGTGCACCGCGGCGTCGACCTTGCCGGTCAGCTCCTGCAGCGCCCGCGGCACGTGCACCGACCAGCCGAGATCGCGGAAGTAGCGCTTGATCTCGCCCAGGATGGTGGGCACGGCGTAGGCGACGAACGCGCCCCGCGCCGGGTCGTAGCGGTCGATCGCGTTGATCAGCGCGAGGGCCGCGACCTGCTCGATGTCCTCGCGCTCGTTGCCGGGGTTGTAGCGGTGGGCGACGCTGTTCGCGAGCGGCAGGAACCGCAGGACGAGCGCCTCGCGGTCGCGCGGGTCACGCTCGCTGCGGTACCGCTCGAAGAGCTGCGTGGTGTCGTCGAACGGGGCCATGCGAGAACCGTCCCCGAACGAGAAGCGCTTCGTGCGCGGCCGGACCGGGCACGTCACGGCGGTGACGGCGAGCGCTCACCGTCGGGACGCTGACTCCCACGCCTGGGCCCCGACCCCCGTGCGCAACTCGCCGAGCCGGAAGCGCCCGCCGGCGTGCGCGTCCAGCGGCGGCGTCGGCGCGCCCGCCGGGGCGCGCATGCCGTCGAGCAGCTCGAGCAGCGCCTCGCGCGCGGAGCGGCGCGGGGTCCAGCTGAGCTCCTCGCGCGCCCGCCGCGTGTCCATCACCGGCACCGCGAGGCCCAGGTCCAGCCAGCCCGGCGGCGTGGGCTGCAGCCGCGCGCGGTAGCTGACGTCGGCGAGCACGCGCACGGCCCGCGGCGGCACGTCGACGCGCCGGGACCCGAGCAGGGCCGCCAGCTCGTTCCCGCGGAGCACCGGGTCGGCGGCCACATTGTACGCGCCGCGCGCGTCCTCCGAGAGCGCCGCCAGGCGATACGCCTCGCCGACGTCGTCGCCGTGCACGCACTGCACCGCGAGGCCCGCCGGCAGCGGGACGAGCGGCAGGCGCCCGAGCAGCCGCGCCGGCAGCAGCGGGCCCGCGAACAGCCGCCGGATCTCCGGCCCGGACTCGCGCTTGAAGACCAGGCCCGGCCGCAGCCGGACGACGCGCAGCTCGCCCTCGAGCGCGTCCAGTATCCGTTCCGTGATCGCTTTGTGGCGGGCGTAGAAGAGGCTCGGCACGCCGTCGCGCGGCCAGCTCTCGTCGACCGCCCGGTCGCTCGGCCCGGGCGAGTAGACGCCGACCGAGGACGCGTACACGAGCGCGCCGGCGCCGGCGCTCGCCGCCGTCTCGAACACGCGCCGCGAGCCGGTGACGTTCACGCGCTCGAGCTCGGCCGCGTCCCGGCTGGGCTGGATCAGCCAGGCGAGATGGATCACCGCCGCCGCGCCCTCGAAGTGCGCGCGCAGGTCGTCGCGCGCGACGTCCGCCGCCACCCAGCGCGTGCGCGGCGGCCGCCAGGCCGGCAGCCGGCGGGCGAGGCCGACGATCTCGCTCACGCGCTCGTCGCGCGCCAGCGCCGCGACGACGCTGGTGCCGACGTTGCCCGTGGCCCCGGTCACGACGACCTTCATGGGTGGAACACGACCTTGAACGCGCCGTCGGCCTTCTTCTGGAACTGCTCGTACGCGGCGGGCGCCTCCGGCAGCGGCACGTGGTGGGTGGCGAACGTGTCGACGCCGAGCGGATCGTCGTCGCCGGCCAGCAGCGGCAGGATGTCGTCCACCCAGCGGCGGACGTTCGCCTGGCCCATCTTCAGCGTCAGCTGCTTGTCGAAGATCCGCAACAGGTTCAGCGGGTCGGCGCTGCCGCCGTAGACGCCGGAGAGCGAGATCGTGCCGCCGCGGCGGACGAGCTCCACGGCCAGGTTGAGCACGCTCAGCCGGTCGACGCCGGCGGTCTGCATGACCTTGCGCGCGACCATGTCGGGCAGCAGCGCGGTGAGGCGGTGCGCGAGCGCGCCGCCGGGCGCGCCGTGCGCCTCCATGCCGACCGCGTCGATCACCGAGTCCGGGCCACGGCCGTCGGTCAGCTCGCGCACGGCGGCGGGGACGTCGCCGACCTCGCTGACGTCGAGCGTGGTCACGCCGTGCGCCTGCGCGCGAGCCAGCCGGTCCGGGACGAGGTCGAGCCCGATCACCTGGCCGGCGCCGAGGTGCTGCGCGAGCCGCGCGCTCATCTCGCCGATCGGCCCGAGGCCGATCACGACCAGGCTGCCACCGTCGGGAAGCTGCGCGTACTGGACCGCCTGCCAGGCGGTCGGCAGCACGTCGCTGAGGAACAGGAAGCGGTCGTCGAGCGGGCCGTCGGGGACCTTGATCGGGCCGTAGTGCGCCTGCGGCACGCGCAGGTACTCGGCCTGGGCGCCCGGCACGGCGCCGTAGAGGTTCGTGTAGCCGAACAGCGCGGCGCCCATCCCCTGGTCGCGCACCTGGGTGGTCTCGCACTGCGACTGCAGCCCGTGGTCGCACATCCAGCAATGGCCGCAGGAGATGTTGAATGGCACCACGACGCGGTCGCCGACCTTCAGGTCGCCGGCCTCGGCGCCGACCGCCTCCACGATCCCCATCGGCTCGTGACCGAGGACGGCGCCCTCGTCGATGAACGGGCCGAGCACCTCGTACAGGTGCAGGTCCGAGCCGCAGAGGCCGCTGGAGGTGACCTTGATGATCGCGTCGGTGGGCTGTTCGATCGCGGGGTCCGGAACGGTCTCGACGCGCACGTCGCGCCGGCCGTGGAACGTCAGGGCCTTCACGTCTCTAGAACCTCCTCAGGACCGCCGGGGCCCAGTCGTCGAAGAACCGCTCCTGCTCGGGGCCGATCTGCTGCACGAACAGCTCGTCGACCCCCGCGTGCTCGTAGGCGCGCAGCGCCTCGGCGTGCGCGTCGAGGTCGGGCCCGACCGGCGCCTGGATCTGATCGGGGGTGACCAGCTCGCACGCCTGCTCGAAGTGGGCGGGCGTCGGCAGCACCTGGGCGAGCTCGCCCGGGAGCGCCTCGTTCGGCCACAGCCGGTGCGCGGTCGCGCGCGCCTTCGCCTCGTCGCGGCCGTAGCAGACCTTGGTGCCGGCGTGCACGGGGCCGGTGCCGCCCGCGTCGCGGTAGGTCGCGATCGCGTCGGCGTCGGGCGCCGTGGTCGCGAAGCCGTCGCCGATCCGGGCCGCCAGCTCGATCGCCTTCGGGCCGAAGCCGGAGACGAGGATCCGCGGCGGCGGGTCCGGCAGGTCGTACACGCGCGCGTTCTCGACCGTGTAGTGGCGGCCGTGGTGGCTGCGCTGGCCGCCCTGCCAGAGCGTGCGGATGACCTCGACCGCCTCCTCGAGCAGCTCCAGGCGGACGTCGGCCTCGGGCCAGCGGTCGCCGAGGATGTGCTCGTTGAGCGCCTCGCCGCTGTGGCCCTGCTCGTCGTTCCACGGGTGGTAGTGATCGGAGATCCAGAGCGCGTGGAAGCCGGCCTGCTCCGCGCGCTTGGCCTGGTCGATCAGTGCGCGCGGGGAGAACTCCTCGCTCGCCAGGACGTAGCCGATCTTCATCGCCGGTGCGCTACCCACGCGGCGGGCCGCGGACCGGCTCGGCGTAAGAGCGGTGACGTGGACGGGCGGGGGCGCGGGTGCCCTGGGTAGGGCGAAGCGCATGATCCTTCGCATCGACCGGCTCGGCGTCGAGCTTCCGCCCCCTTCGACGCCCGACCCCGACGGCGCCGCCGCCGTCCAGGAACTGATGGGCGGCAAGTTCGGCGAGCTGTCGACGCTGATGAACTACACGTTCCAGTCGTTCAACTTCCGCTATCGCCAGGGCGCGCGTCCGTTCTACGACCTGATCGCGAACATCGCGGCCGAGGAGTACGGGCACGTCGAGCTCGTCGCGGCCACGATCAACACGATGCTGACCGGCGCGAGCATCGACGACGTCAAGCACGGCGCGTACAAGCAGCACTACCTGTTCGGCGGCAAGGGCGCGCTGCCCGCGGACTCGCACGGCAAGCCGTGGAACGGGTCCTACGTGCACTCGTCCGGCGACCTCGTCGAGGACCTGACGCACAACTTCTTCCTGGAGACCGGCGCGCGCAGCGGCAAGCTGCGCGTGTACGAGATGGTCGACCACGAGGCGGCCCGCGCGCTGACCGGCTACCTGCTAGTCCGCGGCGGCGTGCACCAGGTCGCGTACGCCCGCGCGCTGGAGCGGCTGACCGGCGCGGACATGATGAAGCTGTTCCCGTCACCCCGGATCCCGACCGAGAAGATCCCGGAGTGCCAGCCGCACATCGAGCAGGGGCTGCACCTGAAGCTCTACCGCTTCTCCCCCAACGACTACCGCGAGATCGTCGCCGTGTTCAACGGGCCGCACCCGGAGACCGGCGAGGAGCTCGAGGTCGTGGACGAGCCGCCGCAGGGCTACGCGCCCAACGACCTCCCGCCGCAGGACGACGTGTTCGCGCCGGACTACGCGCCCGAGGAGATCGCCGAGATCGCGGCGAAGCTGCGCAAGAGCGCGGGGCTGCCGGACAAGGTCACGGGGATCGTCGCCAACAACGGCGGCGCCGACGCCAAGGGCCGCGTGAAGGCGAAGATCTGACGCCTCCGCCCGTCATCCTCGACCTCGACGGCACGCTCGTCGACAGCACGTTCCAGCACGCGCTGACGTGGCATCGCGCGTTCGCCCAGCACGGGCGCCCAGTGCCCGCCTGGCGCACGCACCGGGCGATCGGGATGGGCGCGGACATGCTCGTGCCGGCGCTCGCCGGCGACGAGTGGGCGGCGGCGCACGGTTCCGCGGTCGCGGCGACCGAGAGCGCGCTGTTCGGGGAGCTGATCGGCGACGTGGCGCCGCTGCCGGGCGCGCGGGCGTTCCTGGAGACGCTGCGCTCGCGCGGACATCCCGTCGTCCTGGCGTCCTCCTCCAAGCAGGCCGACCTCGACGTCTACCTGGACCGGCTCGGGGCGCGCGAGCTGCTCGACGCCTGGACCGTCTCCGACGACGTCGCCCGCACCAAGCCGGCGCCGGACATCGTCCAGGCCGCGCTGGAGAAGCTCGGGGGCGCCGACGGCGGCGTGATGGTCGGCGACGCCGTCCACGACGTCGCCGCCGCACACGCCGCCGGGCTGCCCGCGATCGCGCTGCTGACGGGCGGCTTCGGCGCGCAGGAGCTGCGCGACGCGGGCGCCGAATGCGTCTTCGAGGATCTGCTGGAGCTGCTCGGGCACCTCGACGAGACGCCGCTGGCGTAGGCTGCAAGGACCATGCCGCGGGCGGTGCGGTTCGACCACTACGGAGGCCTCGAGGTCCTCGACGTCGTCGAGGTCCCCACGCCCGCGCCCGAGGCGGGCGAGGCGCTCGTGCGCGTGAAGGCGGCCGGCATCAACCCCGGCGAGGCCTCGGTCCGCGAGGGCTTCATGCACGACCGCTGGCCGGCCACGTTCCCGTCCGGCCAGGGCAGCGACCTCGCGGGCGTGGTCGCGGCCGTCGGCGCGGGCGTCGACGCGCTCGCGCCCGGCGACGAGGTGCTCGGCTGGACCGACGACCGCGCCGCCCAGGCCGAGGAGGTCCTCGTGCCCGCCGACCAGCTGGTGCCGAAGCCGGCCGCGGTGCCGTGGAAGGTCGCGGGCGCGCTGCACGTCGCCGGGGCGACGGCCTGGGCGGCGACCCGCGCGGTCGGCCTCCGGCCCGGCGACACGGTCGCGGTCTCCGGCGCCGCCGGCGGCGTCGGCTCGCTCGCCGTCCAGCTCGCCCGGCGCGCGGGCGCGCGCGTGATCGGCCTCGCCAGCGAGCCCAACCACGAGTGGCTGCGCGCGCACGGCGTCGAGCCGGTCGCCTACGGCGACGGCCTGCAAGCCCGGCTCCCTCGCCTCGACGCGTTCGTCGACACGTTCGGCGGCGGCTACGTCGACCTGGCCATCGGCCTCGGCGTCGCGCCCGAGCGGATCGACACGATCATCGACTTCCCCGCCTCCCAACGGCACCCCGGCGTCAAGACCGACGGCAACGCGGTGGGCGCGTCCGCGGACGTCCTGCGCGAGCTGGCGGGGCTGATCGCCGCGGGCGAGCTCGAGGTGCCGATCGCGGCCACCTTCCCGCTCGAGCGCGTGCGCGACGCGTACGCGCTGCTCGCCCACCGCCACACCCGCGGCAAGATCGTCCTGATCCCGTAACGATCGCTCGCATCCGGCTGCACCACCCGGCGACGGCCCAGCACCAGCGCACCGGACGCTTGACCAATGACGCGGGACGCAATAGCGTACGCGGGCGTGAGGAAGGGACTCCTGCTCGCCGTGGCGTGCCTGACGCTGTCCGCGGCCCCCGCGCAAGCCGCGCCAGACCAAGCCGCACCCGCGACCCAGCCCGAGGTCGCGTTCGACGCCCGCTACGAGCCGACCAGCACGCGACTCTTCAAGCCGCGCGTGGACAACATCCGCGCCGGCAGCCGCGTCGTCGTCCGCTGCTCGGGCCAGCGCTGCCCGCTGAAGTCGTACACGTGGAAGAGCGCCAGCGGCTCGGTGTCGCTGTACCGGTTCGCCTACCGGCGGCTGAAGGCGGGCGTGAGGCTGCGCATCGAGGTCACCGAGCCGGGCGGCAACAAGCGCCAGGCGACGATCAAGATCAACGCCGCGCGCGCGCCCACGGTCACCGGTACGCTCGCTCACTGACGCGCCGCGCGCGGCGCTAATGTCCGCCGCGTGATGCGCATGCCGCCCGAATGGGCACCGCACGAGCGGACGTGGATGGCGTGGCCGTCGCGCTCCTACACGCTCGGGGACGCACCCGAGCAGGCGCGCGCGACCTGGGCCGCCGTCGCGGGCGCGATCGTCGCGTTCGAGCCCGTGACGATGGTCGTCGACCCGGAGGCGGCGGCGGACGCCGCGCGCCACCTCGACCCGCGCGTCGACGTCGTGCACGCCCCGCTCGACGACGCCTGGATGCGCGACATCGGGCCGACGTTCGTGCTCGGCGACGACGGCGCGCTGCGCGCGGTCGACTGGGTCTTCAACGGCTGGGGCGCCCAGGGCTGGGCGAGCTGGGACCGCGACGCGCGGATCGCCCGCTTCGTGGCGGCGCAGGCCGGCGTCGACGTGATCGGCTCGCCGCTCGTCAACGAGGGCGGCGGCATCCACGTCGACGGCGAGGGCACCGTGCTGGTCACGGAGACCGTGCAGCTCGACGAGCACCGCAACCCGGGCTGGGACAAGCCGCAGGTCGAGGGCGAGCTGGCGCGCACGCTCGGCGCCGAGCGCGTGATCTGGCTGCCGCGCGGGCTCACGCGCGACTACGACGAGCTCGGCACGCGCGGGCACGTGGACATCGTCGCCACGTTCTCCTCCCCCGGCACCGTGCTCGTCCACTCGCAGCCGGACCCGGCGCACCCGGACCACGAGGTCACGCGCGTGCTCGCCGAGCAGCTGCGCGGCGAGCTCGACGCGCGCGGGCGGCGGCTGACCGTGATCGAGGTGCCGGCGCCGAGCGTCACGCACGACGAGCACGGCCCGGTCGACTACAGCTACATCAACCACGCGGTGGTCAACGGCGGCGTCGTGCTGTGCGGGTTCGGCGACGAGCAGGCGGACGCGCGCGCGGCCGCGATCGTCGGCGCCGCCTACGGCCGGCCGGTCTCGCTGGTCGACGCCCGGCCGCTGTTCGCCCGCGGCGGCGGCATCCACTGCATCACCCAGCAGCAGCCGGCCGCGTAGGGTGTGCGCGATGCGCCTGCTGCCCGGCGAAGAGGACCGACTGCTGCTGTTCCTGGCCGCCGAGCTCGCCCGCAAGCGGCGGGCGCGCGGGCTGGCGCTGACGCAGGCGGAGGCGGTCGCGCTGATCGCCGACGAGGTCTGCGAGGCGGCGCGCGACGGGCGCTCCTACGAGGAGGTCGAGGCGCTCGGCTACCGCGTGCTCGGGGAGCGTGACGTGCTCGAGGGGGTCGCGGACGCGGTCCCGCGCGTGGAGGTCGAGCCGCTGTTCGCGGACGGGCACCGGCTGATCGTCCTGCACGATCCGATCCGGCGCGACGCGCCGCCGCCGGACGTCACCGGGCAGCCGGACTGGGTGGGCGGCGACGCCGAGCTGGACGTCGTCAACGAGAGCGACGTGGCGGTCGCCGTCACCTCGCACTTCCACTTCTTCGAGGTCAACCGCGCGCTGCGGTTCGACCGCGCCGCCGCCTGGGGGCTGCGGCTGGCGATCGCGCCCGGGGCCAAGGTCCTGTTCGCCCCCGGGGAGCCGCGGACCGTGCGGCTGGTGCCGATCGCCGGCGCGCGCGTGGTGCGCGGGCACGGCGGGCTGGTGGACGGGCCGCTCGACGCGCCGGGCGCGCGCGAGGCGGCGCTGGAGCTGGCCCGCGCGCGGGGGTACCGCGGTGCCTGAGCGCGTACGGCTGGCCGACAGCGACCTGTGGCTGGAGCCGGAGGGCGAGCCGGACGCGATCGTCCCCGGCTGGGGCGGCACGATGCGCGACGGGCTCGGCGTGCGCGCGGAGCGCGGCGGCGTCGAGGTCGCGATCACCGGCGGCCTGCTGGTCGATCCGGTGCTGGGCGTGCGCTACGCGAGCCTGGGGATCCGCGACGGCCGGATCGTCAGCGTCGGCCGGGCCGGGAACCCGGACACGATGGACGGGGTCGACGTCGTGCTCGACACCGCGACCGCGGTGCACGACGCGTCCGGCCTGATCGTCACGCCCGGCGGCGTCGACACGCACGTGCACTGGCTCTCGCCGCAGGTCGCTGACGCGGCGCTGGCGGGCGGGCTGACGACGCTCGTGATCCAGGACCCCGGGCCGGTCTGGAACCTCGGCTGCAACCCGCCCGAGCTGCTGCAGGCGGCCTGGGCGGCGCTCGACGCGTACCCGTTGAACGCGGCGCTGCTCGTGCGCGCGTCGTCCGCGCGGCCGGAGCCGGTGCTGCACGCGCTGCGGGCCGGCGGGGCCGGGCTGAAGATCCACGAGGACGTCTCCGCGGGGGCGGAGCAGATCCGCTGCGCGCTCGACGTCGCCGACGCCGAGGACGTCCAGCTCGCGATCCACACCGACGGGCTCAACGAGGCGCTGTTCGTCGAGGACACGTTCGAGGCGTTCGGCGGGCGGACGGTGCACGCGTTCCACATCGAGGGCTGCGGCGGCGGGCACGCGCCGGACCTGCTGGCGCTGGCCGGCCGCGAGCGCGTGTTGACGTCCTCGACCAACCCGGGGCTCCCGTTCGGCGCGGGCGCCGCGGCCGAGGGGCGCGCGATGGTGTCCGCCGTCCACCTGCTGCAGACCGCGCGGCGCAGCGGCGACGCGGCGATCCGCGACCTGCGCGTGCGGGCGCGGACGATGGCGGCCGAGGGCGTCCTGCACGACCTCGGCGTGATCCACATGATGTCCTCGGACTCGCAGGGCATGGGGCGCGCGGGCGAGGTCGTCCGGCGGGCGCTGCAGAACGCGGACTGGATGAAGGCCGTGCGCGGAGGCTCCGACGACAACGAGCGCGTGCTGCGCCACATCGCGAAGGTGACGATCAACCCGGCGCTCGCGCACGGGCTGGCCGGGCACGTCGGCGCGTTGACCGTCGGGCGGCTCGCGGACGCCGTGCTGTGGTCACCCGCGCTGGTCGGCGTCCGCCCGGAGCTGGTGTTGAAGGCCGGGATGGCGGCGTGGGGCGCGTCCGGCGACGGCAACGCGTCGACGATGCTGTCCGAGCCGGTGCGCGTGCGCCCGCAGGTCGGGGGGATCGGCGGCGCTCCGGCGCGCCTCTCGCTCGCGTTCCTGGCGCGCAGCGCGATGGACGCGGAGCTGCCGACGGCGCGGCCGCGCGCCGCCGTCGAGGGCTGCCGCGACCTGACCGCCGCCGACATGGTCCTCAACACGCGGCGCGGCGACGTGCGCGTGGGCCCGCTGACGTACGCCGTCACGCTCGACGGCGAGGAGGTCGCGGCGCCGCCGGTCGAGCGGCTCGCGTTCTCCGGGCGGTTCCTGCTGGGGTGAGGCGCCGGATCAGAGCTGCAGCGGCGTCTGGCGCTCGAGCGGCGCGAGCACGTCGTCGCCCTGGTAGCGAAGCTCGTCGACGAGGAACTCGCCGTCCGCCATCACCTGGACGTCGTCGACCCAGTAGGCGTTCGAGCGGCACGGGAAGTCGAAGTGCCCCCGGGCCCGCGTCGTCGCCTGCGTGAACACGCCGACGTTCGCCCCGAAGGCGATCTGCATGTTCGCGTAGTAGGACTCGTTGTCCTGCCCCCACTTGAGCCAGTCCGCGCGCTGCTCGCAGCCCCAGCCGATGTGCGCGATCCGGTAGACGTTGGGATCGCGGAACTTGCGGAACCACTCGTTCAGCAGGTCGGCCTCGACGCCGCCGCTGATCTTGGTGATGCGCCCGTCGGCGATCTCCATGTACACGGGCTCGGTCACGTAGCGGCCGAAGACGAGCATCATGTCGCCGCGCCCGACGACGAGCACGCCCTCGCCGCGGTCCTCGTGCGGCGCGCAGCAGACCATCCCGGCCGGCCAGATATCCCAGCGCCCCGGACGGTCGGCGACGCTGTAGATCCCCATGGCGTCGCGTCCGTCCTTGTAGACGGTCAGGTCGGTGCCGCTCGGGGACGTGACGCGCATCGTCGTCGCGTCCTGCATCAGCCGCTCGCCGGCCAGCACCCGCTCGCGCAGCTCCGGCGTCGGAAACAGGCGCCGCAGCACCTCCTCGGTCTCGGCCACGCGAAGCACGCGCGTGCCCGAGAGCAGCGCCTCGCGCACGACGTCGCTGTACGCGCGGACACCGGTCGCCAGGTCGATGACCAGGTCCGCGCGGCGCCACGCGTCCGCGACCGCGCGCTCGGGCGCGCCGCGCGGGTGCACGATCTCGAACGCGTCAGCGCCCAGCCGCAGCGCGGCGGCCACGAACGCGGGGCCGAAGTGCGGCTGGGTGAAGCTGTCCGTGTGCACGAGCACGTGCTCGCCCTCCTGGACGTTGCACAGGCGCATGTGCTCGTACATCAGCTCCGCGAGCTCGATCGTCGCGAGCCCTTCATGGCTGGGAACTGGCGCTGCCTTCGGCGGCATTGCGGCTGACCTCCTGGTTGACATTGAGCGGGTGGTGGCAGGCGGCGACGTGCCCGCCGCCGAAGTCGCGCAGCGGCGGCTCGACCTCGCGGCACACGTCGGTCGCGAACGGGCAGCGCGGGTGCAGGCGGCAGCCCGGCGGCGGCGCGAGCGCCGAAGCGACCTCGCCGCGCAGGACGATCCGCTCGCGGCCGGCCGGCGGCGCGGCTTCGGGCACGGCGGCGAGCAGCGCCGCCGTGTAGGGCATGATCGGCCGCTGGTAGAGCTCCTCGGCCGGCGAGACCTCGACCAGCCGCCCGAGGTACATGACCGCGACGCGGTCGGACACCTGGCGCACGACGGCCAGGTCGTGCGAGACGAACACGTACGTCAGCCCGAGCTCGTCGCGCAGGTCGGCGAGCAGGTTGAGGATCTGCGCCTGCACGGAGACGTCGAGCGCCGAGACCGGCTCGTCCGCGACGATCAGCCGGGGCGCCAGCGCCAGCGCGCGGGCGATGCTCACGCGCTGACGCTGGCCGCCGGAGAACTCGTGCGGGAAGCGCTCGTAGTGGTCGGGGGTCAGGCCGACCGCCTCCAGCAGCTCCAGCACGCGCTTCCGGCGTGCGGCGCGATCGCCGATCTGGTGCATCCGGAGGGGGGCACCGACGATCGCGCCGACACGCTTGCGTGGGTTCAGGCTCGCGTACGGGTCCTGGAACACCATCTGCAGCTCGCGCCGCAGCGGGCGCAGCGCGGCGTCGCCCAGCCCCTCGATGCGGCGGCCGCCGAACTCGATCTCACCCGCGGTGGGCATGAGCATGCGCACCAGGCAGCGGGCGAGCGTCGACTTGCCCGAGCCCGACTCGCCGACGAGCCCGAGCGTCTCGCCGGCGCGGACCTGCAGGCTGACGCCGTCGACCGCGCGCACGGCACCGACCTGGCGCCGCCGGACGCCCTTGCGCACCGGGAAGTGCTTGACGAGGTCGCGGGCCTCGAGCAGGATCTCGCTCACCAGCCCGCCCTCCCGCCCACGACCGCCTTCGGGCGCAGCTCGGCGCGCTCGGGGCCGGAGATCCAGCAGCGATCCTCGTGCCCGGGCGCCGCGCCGCGCGCGACCAGGGGCGGCTCGTTCACGCACGCCTCGAACGCGTGCGGGCAGCGCGAGCGGAAGCGGCACCCGGTGGGCGCGTCCCCCAGCCGCGGCGGCGCTCCGCCGATCGCGTACAGCCGCCGCGGGCGCGGGCGATCGAGCCGCGGGATCGCGCCGAGCAGCCCCCACGTGTACGGGTGCTGGGGATCGCGGAACACCTCGCCGACCGCGCCGCGCTCCACGATCCGCCCGCCGTACATCACCAGCGCCGAGTCGGCGACCGCGGTCGCCAGCCCGAGATCGTGCGTGATCAGGATCATCGCCGAGCCGGTCTGCTCGCGCACGCGCGCGAGCAGCTCGAAGATCTGCGCCTGGATCGTCACGTCGAGCGCCGTGGTCGGCTCGTCGGCGATCAGCACGTCCGGGTTGCAGGCGATCGCCATCGCGATCATCACGCGCTGGCGCATGCCGCCGGAGAAGCGGTGCGGGTAGTCGTCCAGGCGCTCGTGGGCGTGCGCGATGCCCACCTGGGCGAGCAGCTCGGCCGCGCGCGAGCGCGCCGCCGACCGCGCCATGCGCTCGTGCGCGCGGATCGCCTCGACGATCTGGTCGCCGACCGGCTGGACCGGGTTCAGCGACGTCATCGGGTCCTGGAAGATCATCGCGATCCGGTGGCCGCGGACCGCGCGCAGCTGCGCCTCGGACATGCGCAGCAGGTCCGCGCCCTCGAACTCCACCGCGCCCTCGAGCGTCGCGTTGCGCGCGCGGGTCAGCCCGAGCAGCGACAGCGCCGTGGCGCTCTTGCCGGAGCCCGACTCCCCCACGATCGCGAGCACCTCGCGGCGGCCGAGCGCGAAGTCGACGCCGTCGACCGCGCGCACGACGCCCTCGTGCGTCGCGAAGGACACCTTCAACCCGCGGACGTCGAGCACGCGATCGGGCATCAGCGCTCCAGCGTCCGCACCGCGGCGCGCACGGCGGCGCCTGGATCGGGCACGGCGTGGCCCTGCTCGGCCAGCAGCGCTTCGAGCAGCCCGAGCAGCGCGGCGATGAACAGCGGCTGGGCGGAGTGGCTCATCAGCCCGATCCGCCAGGTCGGCTCCGAGCGCGGCCCGCGGCCGGCCGCGATCTCGATCCGGAACTGCTCGCGCAGCTCATCGCGCACGCGGCGCTCGTCGACGCCGTCCGGCACGCGCACGACCGTCACCGAGGGCAGGCGCGCCGCCTCGTCCACCAGCACCTGCACCCCGAGCCGGTCGAGACCGGCGACGAGCGCGTCGCGGCGGTTCTCGTGCCGCCGCACGCGGTAGTCCATACGCTGCTCGGCCGCCAGCTGCAGCACCTCGACGAGCGCGTAGAGCAGCGGCGCCGGGTACGTCTCGTAGCGGCGCCCGCCGCGCAGAGCGGCCAGATCGCGCTCCCAGCTCGCGACCGGCGCCGTCCGCTCCCGGTGGCGCGCGAGCGCGCGCTCGCCGAAGCTGAGCAGCACGAGCCCCGGGTACGCGCTGAGGCCCTTCTGGCTGCCGGCCCAGCACGCGTCCAGCCCCAGGTCGTCGACCGCCACGTCGACCACGCCGGTCGTCGAGCACAGGTCGGCCGCCACCAGCGCGCCGTGCTCGTGCGCGAGCGCGGCCAGCTCGCCCAGTGGCTGCAGGACACCCGTCGACGCGTCGCCGTGGGCGACGGCCACCACCCGCGGGCGCTCGCGCTCCAGCGCGGCGCGCAGCGCGCCGGGATCGACCACCGCGCCCCACGGCGCCTCGACCGGCCGCACGTCCGCGCCGGCCCGCTCGGCCGCCGCCGCGATCCGCCGCCCGGCGTCGCCGGTGACGACCACGAGTACGGGGTCGCCGGGCTCCACCAGGTTCAGCACGACCGTCTCCAGGCCCGCCTCCTCGCCGCCGGGCAGGATCAGCGTGTCCCGGTTCGCGGTGCGCCACAGCTCGCGCAGGAGCGCGCGGGCCTCCTCGACGACGGCCGCAAACACCGGATCGCCGGCGCCCTGCAGCGTGCCGAGCAGGCCCTGCCGCGCGCGCGGCGAGGGGTTCGACAGCTCCGGCGTCAGGAGCGTCCGCTCGACCGGGTTCAGGCGCTTGAAGGCGGTCGCCGGGCTCATGCCGGTTGCGCCACCTTGTGCCGCAGCTCGTCGAGCACGAACTCGCCGTCGGCGACGATCGGCGTCCCGTCGAGCGCGATGTCGTTGTGCAGGCAGTCGAAGTCCATGTGCGCGGGCACGTCGTTGACGCCGCCGAGGAACGACGTGTCGCGCCCGAACGCGATCTGCATCACGCCGTAGAAGGACTCCGTGTCGTCGGTCCCGCCGTAGCCCTTGCGCGACAGCCGGTCCCACAGCGCACGGTGGTCGCAGCCCCAGCCGACGTGCGAGACGTGGTAGGCGCGCTCGTCGTGCCACTGCTCGAACCACTGGCGCAGCATCGCCGCGTCGAGCCCGCCCTCGATCGCCGTGATCGCGCCGTTCTCGACCGTGACCTCGACCCGGCTCGTCGCGTAGCGAGCCATGCTCAGCATGATGTCGCCGGGCTGCAGGACGATCGTGCCGTTGGTGCCCTCGCGGTTGGCGCCGACGACGACCAGGCCCATCGGCCAGTGGTCCCACATGCCCGGCTGGTCGGCGATGCCCCAGAGCCCGAACGCCGTGCGCCCGGCCTTGCTGACCGTGATGTCGGTGCCCGCGGTGGACGTGATCTGAAACGTCTCGGCCGCAGCCACGAGCGCTTCCGAGCGCCGTGCGCGATCGCGCACGACCGTGTCCGGCGGCATCCGGAACAGCACGTCCTCGGGCTCGGTGACGCGCAGGATCCGCGTTCGGGCCTTCAGCGCCTCGGTGCGCAGCGGGCGGTAGATCGTCGTCGTGTACGACGCCAGGTCGATGACCATGTCGGCGCCCTTGAAGGCGTCCAGGATCACGCCCTGCTCAACCGGCGGGCAGTTCGAGGGGACCACGAGCTGGAACGAGACCGCGCCGAGGTCCTGGGCCGCGGTGACGAACGCCGAGGCGTAGTGCGGCGGGCTGAGCGTGTCGGCGTAGACCAGCACGGTCTCGCCGTCGTGCACCTGGCACGCCTCCAGCACGCTGCGGAACAGGGCGAGCATGTCGGTCGCGGCGGACGGCGTAGGTCGATATTCCCACATTGATTATCTTCCCTGTATTGTTTTAGATGAAGCCAATCGAAGGAGCTGGAGCCCGAGATGCCGTTCAAGGCGCTGCACGAGAGCGAGATCGAGTCGGAGCGGGAAGGGCGGGTGAAGCGGATCCGCACCGCGCTCGGCGTCACCGCGTTCGGCATCAACCAGATGACGTTCGGGCCCGGCGGGTCGGGCAGCGTGCACGACGAGTCGGCGACCGGCCAGGAGGAGGTCTACCTCGTGCTCGCGGGTGGCGGGACGCTGGCGGTCGACGGCCAGGAGGTGCCGCTGCGCCCGGGCAGCTACGTCTTCGTGCCGCCGGGCACCGAGCGCCAAGTGCGCGCCGGAGACGACGGGCTGACGTTCGTCTGCGTCGGGTCCCCGCCCGGCCGCGGCTATGTGCCCCGCCGCTAGCACGCCGGCACCCGGAACGCCGACAGCACGTCGCCGGCGAAGCGCTCGAGGTGGAGCCGCTGCTCGGCGACGTCCGCGTTCTTCGGCAGCAGGAAGATGAACTCGGTCACGCCCGCGCGCTCGAGCGCGCGGATGCGGTCGACGCACAGCTGGGCGTCGCCCACGATCGCGAACGCGTCGGTGCACGCGGCCGTGACGAGCGCCGCCGCCTCCGGGATGCCCTGACGCTGGTAGGCCGCCTTGATCGCCCGCCACGTCGCCGCGGGAAGCCCGATCGCCTCCAGCACGTGGTCGGGCGCGCCGCCGATGATGTGCGCCACCATCGGCGCCGTCTCCACGAGCGCGCGCTCGCGGTCGTCGGTCAGGTAGACCGTGACCCAGCTGCAGACCGCGAGCGCGCGCGGGTCGCGGCCGGCCCGGTGCGCGCCGCGCGCGACCCGGTCGAGCGCGTAGCCGATGCCGGCCTCGTCGCACAGGCCGCCGATCAGCACGCCGTCGGCGACCGCCCCCGCGGCCGCCAGCACGCGCTCCCCGCGCCCCGCGAGGTAGATCGGCACGCCGGCGCCCGCGTCGGTCTCGAGCCGCGCGCCCGCCATCTGGTAGTGCGGTCCGTGGTAGTCGACCGGCTCGGCGGTCAGCGCCGCCCGCACCAGCTCCACCATCTCGCGACAGCGCACCGCGACCGGGCGGTCCTCGAGCGCCAGCGGGTGCAGCAGCTCCTTGACGTTGCCGGCGCCGACCCCGAGCGTGATCCGGCCCGGGGCGATGTCGGCCAGCGTCGCGACCGCCCGCGCCGCCATCGCCGGATGGCGCGTGTACGGGTTCGTGACGCCGATCCCGAGGTCGATGCGCTCGGTCGCGAGCGCGATCGCCGCCAGCACGACGTACGGGTCGCGGAAGAACGTCTGATCGGCCAGCCACGCGGAGTCGAAGCCGAGCGCCTCGCCGAGCTGCACCAGCTCGACGTGACGGGCGTAGTGCTCCGCCGGGACGTGCCCGAAGCCGAAGCGCAGGCTCATGCCGCCTCGAAGCGCTCGAGGTCGCCTTCGCGATACCGCGCCAGCTTGTCCTCGTCGAGCTCGACGCCGAGCCCGGGCCCGCACGGCACGCACAGCGCCCCGTCCTGCATCGTCAGCGGCGTCGCGGCCACCGAGTCCTTGAGCATGTACTGGCCGTTGAGCTCGCAGCCCAGGTCGATCGACGGGCTCGCCGCGGCCAGGTGCAGGCCGGCCGCCGCTCCCGCGGGGCCTTCCAGCGCGCCGCCGACGTAGGCGCGCAGCCGGCAGGTCTCGGCGATCTGCGCCATCAGCCGCGACTGGTGGATGCCGCCCGGCCCGATGATGTAGATCGAGACGCTGTCGCAGGCGCGGTGGCGGGCCAGCGCCAGGACGTCGGACGGCGTCTCCGCGGTCTCGTCGGCCATGATCGGCACGTCCACGGCCGCGCGCACCTCGGCCATGCCCTCGAGGTCCTCGCGGTGCACCGGCTGCTCGACGAAGCCGGGCTCGGCGTCCTCCATGCGGCGGATCACCCGGATCGCGGTCTTGGCGTCGTAGGCCTGGTTGGCGTCCGCGCGCACGTCGACCTCATCGCCGACCGCGCGGCGCACCGCGAGCACGACGTCGGCGTCCACCAGCGGCTCCGGCCGGCCGATCTTGACCTTGAGGATCCGCCAGCCGCGCTCGACCATCTCGTGCGCCTCCTTGACCACCGCCGCCTCGTCGACGATCGGCAGCGACCAGCTGAGCGGCACGCGGTCGCGCACGCGCCCGCCGAGCAGGTTGTAGACCGGCGTCCCCAGCTCCTTGCCCGCCAGGTCGTAGGCGGCCATCACGATCGCGCCCTTCGCCCGCAGGTTGCCCGGCACGGCGCGGCCGAGCGCGACCGAGAGCGCCTCGCGGTCGAGCGTGTCCGCGCCCAGCGTGGCCGGCATCAGCTTGTGGCGCAGGACGGCGCGCACGGTCGCGGGCGTCTCGCCGCGCTGCGAGTGCCCGACCATGTGCGGCGCCTCGCCGTGTCCGGCGGTGCCGTCCTCCCCGATCAGCTTCACGACCACGTTCTCCTGGAACGACGTCGTCCCGATCGCCATCTGGTGCAGCCGCACGACCGGGATGCGCGTCGACTGGATCTCGGCGGCGACGATCCTCATGCGATCCAGAGCTCGTCGGTGAACGGGGTGAGCAGCTCGGTGCCGGTCTCGGTCACGAGCAGGATCTGCTCCATCGCGAAGTTGCCGATCGCGCACTCGGGCAGGTCGGAGAAGATCGGCTCGACCGTCAGCACCATCCCGGGCTCGATCGTCGTCTCGCCGCCGAGCGCCAGCGACGGCGGCTCGTGCACGTCGAGCCCGAGCCCGTGCCCGACGCGCTCCAGCGACGGGACGTACTCGCCGAGCCCGGCCTCCAGGAGCGACTCGTAGGCCGCCTGGCACGGATCGTTGACCGCGGCGCCGGGCTGGACCGCGGCCATGCCGGCGCGCTGCGCCGCCAGGTCCGCGTCGAACAGCCGGCGCTGCTCGGCGGTCGGCTCGCCGATGCAGGCCATGCGCATCATGTCGCACCAGTAGTCCTTCAGCTGGGCGCCGCCGTCGACGACCACCAGGTCGCCCGGCTCGATCGGCTTGTCGAACGGCGGGACGTTCATCATCCCGTACTTCAGGCGCCCGGAGCGGATGCCGATGAAGCCGGGCTTGAAGGTCGTGCGGCGCGCCATCTCGGCGTAGATGAGGCCCGCGAGCTCGCGCTCGGTCATGCCCGCCTGCAGCGCCTCGAAGCCGACCTCGAACGCGTCGCACGTGTCCTGGCAGACCTGCCGGAGGACCTCGATCTCGGCCGGCGACTTGATCATGCGCAGCGCCCAGACCGCCGGCGCCGCGTCGGACAACTCGGCGTCGCCGAGCTCGGCCTTGAGCCGGTCGTAGTCGTCCTGGCTCATGCCCATGCGGGTGCCGTAGCCGAGCTCGAGCCCCAGCCGCGGCGTCCCCGGCGCCTTCTGGCGGATCACGTCCGCGATCGCCGACACCGGGTCGCTCGGGATGCCGGAGACCTTGAAGTTGCCCCACAGGCGCACGTCCTGGACCCACGAGGTCACCTGCGCGACCTGTGCGAGCGACTCCGCGATCACGAGCACGGGTCCGCTTCCGTCCGCCGGCAGGATGCAGCCGACGGGACGGTGCTTGGAATCCCAGCCGACGGTCTCCAGCCCGGAGAAGTAGACGACGTTCTCCTTGGTCGTCACGAGGATCGCGTCGAGCTCGCGCGCCTCCATCTCCACGCAGAGCCGCCGGTAGCGGGACTCGTACTCGGTTCGTTCGAACGCCGCGTACGCGGCCTGCACAGCAACATCCATGGATCCCTCCCGACCGGGTCTACACGCGGCGGCGCAGCGCCGCCCGCGCGCGCGGACCCCCGTGGAACAGGTAGTGGCGGATCTCGGCCGCCGACATTCCGGCGAGTCCGAGCGTCTCAGTCGTGCGTCCCCCGGCGACGAAGTCGCTCCGTTCGAGGACGCTCAGCAAGGTGTTGACGGCGTCGCAGGCCGGCATCGGAACGCCGAGCTGGCGGCCGAGCGAGGACAGCATCACGGTGCCGTAGGGCGTGTCCTCGTCGATGTAGCGCGGCCAGATGCGGTCGCGGTAGCCGCGCGGGGTGCCCTCGTCGCCGAAGGGCTCGCCGCGCTCGCGGTAGATGTGCGGGCCGGAGCCGGCCTCGCGGTAGAGATCGTCGATCGAGATCGGCTCGAGGCCGAGCGCCGTGGCGAGGGCCATCTTCTCGCGGTCGATCGCGTCCAGGCAGCGCAGGACGCCGTCCGTCATGCCCTCGTTCATGATCGAGAGCGTCCCGTCCGAGCGCTCGACGGCGGCGTAGTTGAGCAGCATCGGCGCCGGGTGGATGAGGAAGTTCACGTTGTGGATCCCGGTGTCGAGCACGTTCGGCGACTCGCGCCAGCGGATCAGGTCGCCGACCGCGGCGTAGAGGCGCTCGTTGTTGCAGGCCGGGAACGCCGCCATCCGGATCGCGGAGTCGAGCCGGATCCGCACGCGGCCGGCGGGGGTCACGCGAGCCGACTGCGGCAGCGTCACGGTCTCGCCGAGCAGGATCTCGTCGTGGACGTCGCGGCCGTGTGCGGCGAGCACCTGCGCGACCTCGAGCGAGCCCGCCGAGCCCGGCGCCAGCACCAGCGCGGCGCCCGGCTCCAGATGCGGCGCGGCCAGCTCGGCGAGCGGCCGCTGACCGTAGGCGGGAACGCAGCAGAGCGCGAGCTCGGCGCCGGACAGCGCCTCCGCGACGTCGGTGGTGATCGTCGGGATCGCCGCGAAGCCGTCCCCCAGGTCGCCCTCGATCTCGACGCCGCCGGCTTCGCGCAGCCCGGCGATCCGGCCCGGGGTGCGGTTGTACAGGCGCACGTCGTGGCCGCGCCGGGCCAGCACGGCGGCGGCCGCGATGCCGCCGGCACCGGCGCCGAGGATGGCGACGCTGCGGCCACTCACGGCGCCGCCTCCGCGCCGGTGAGCGGACCGTCGGCGTCGCCGGCGGTCTCGCGGAGGATCTCACCGCGCGCGCTGTCGGCGTGGGCCAGTGCGGCGCGCGCGGCGCGCGCGGGGTCGCGCGCTTCGATCGCCGCCAGCAGCTCGCGATGCTCGCCCAGCGAGCGCTCGATCGTCGGCTGCGCAGCGAGCGTCGAGCGGTGCGTGGCCTTCATGGCCTCGTGGATCTGCTTGACGAACGAGACCAGCACGGGGTTTCCAGCGCAGACCGCGATGCGGTAGTGAAAGACCTTGTCCCAATGGATGATGTCCGGCACGTAGCGGCGCTCGCACTGCTGCTCGAAGCACTCGTGCGCGAGCCGCAGCTCGGCCAGGTCGGCCTCGCCCGCGCGCTGCGCCGCCAGCTCGGCGGCGCGCACGTTGAGGCAGTCGGCCACTTCGCTCATCGCCAGCGCCCGCTCACGGTCGCCGACCATCCACGCCTGCCACTGTGAGTCCACGCCCCACTCGGGCGTACCTGTCACAAATGTCCCGCGGCTGGGGTACACGCGCAGCAGCCCGCGGCTCTTGAGCCGGCTGATCGCTTCACGCACCACTGGACGACTTACACCGAGCCGTTGCATCAGCGTCCGTTCACCCGGCAGCCGTGAGCCGACCGAGAGGTCGCCTTTGACGATCATCTCCTCCAAGGCAGCCTCGATCCGGTCCACGAGCGGCGCCCCGTCATCGGGCGGCTGCGGTACGGGCGTGGGATGACTCGGCATCGGCATGACGTGATGACCACCTTTCTCAACATACGACCGGTCTTACCGGCTGTCAACAGCTTCTGGGGAACTTTGGCCCGCCAATACAGCGTAGTGGCGCCCATCGGACGTTCGAGCTCGGCGCTCTTGACAGACCGGTCTTACCGGCTTAGCATCGTCGGCGGCGAGATCCCCGGAGGGCGCAGGGCCCTCACCTGAACGCACCGTGCACCCCGCGGTGAAGACCGGATCACGCCCACAGGTCACCGAGCTGTCACTCCGCCTGTACAAGGAGGGTTCACCGTTGCCGCCATCTGACGCGCCGAGCGTTTCCTACCTCGATTCGGCAGAGCTCGTTCCTCTGTTCACCGATCAGCTGCGACGCTGTAAGGTCAACGAGAGCGAGCACGTGCTGATCCACTGTGATAGTGGAAGCAATCCACACTACGTCGCCGCGTTCACCGCGGCGGGCGCCGCGCTCGGCGCCGACTGCTACCAGATCGTGCACCCGCGCGGCCCGGAGCGGTCGATCATCGACGCGTGGAAGCGCGCCGACCTCGTGATCGACATCAGCTCGCACGCGCACGTCTACGGCGAGCTGATGCGCGACGCCCTGCGCTCCGGCACCCGCATCCTGCGGATGGCCGTGACCGAGGAGGTCATCCGCCGCCTCGTCCCGACGCAGGAGCTGCGCGAGCGCGTCGAGGCCGGCCAGCAGATCATGCAGGACGGCAAGGAGATGCGGATCACGTCCCCCGCCGGTACCGATCTGACGTTCTATAAGGAAGGCCGCGACGCTCTGGGAATCTACAGCGTCGCCGACGTGCCCGGGCGCTGGGACATCTGGCCGGCGGGGATGGTCAACTGCGCGCCGCAGGAGGACCGCGGCGGCGGCGTCCTGGTGCTCTCCCCCGGCGACATGATGCTGGCGATCCGGCAGTACGTGCACACGCCGGTCCACATCGAGGTCGAGGACGGCGCCATCACCGCGATCCACGGCGGCATGGAGGCCGAGGTCCTGAAGGCCTGGTTCGCCAAGTTCGACGACCCCAACGCCTACCGCATCGCGCATATCGGCTGGGGCTGCGAGAAGCGCGCCGACTGGATGAAGCCCGGCCAGGACAACGAGTGCATGTACGCGAACATGCAGATCGCGTTCGGCGCCAACCTCGGCATCTATACCCAGGCCCAGACCCGCAGCCGCGCGCACATCGACTTCCCCTGCCTGAACAACTCCTACTGGGTCGACGACATCCAGATCCAGGAGAACGGCGAGTTCCTGATCGATGAGCTCCGGTACAAGGGCGACCGCGAGCCGGTCGGCGTCGGGGCGGAAGAGTTCCCGAGGTAATCACCATGAGGTTCGTCAAGACGACCGGCGCCGCGGCATTCGCGGCGGCGCTGGCCGCCGCCGTCGTCGCCTGCGGGTCCAGCGGATCGGCCGGATCGGCCGGCTCCGGGGCCGCGAGCACCGAGTCCGCGACGGCGGTCGCGACCGAGTCGGAAGGCACGCCGAAGGACGGCGGCTCGCTGACCTTCGCGCTCAACGCCGGGTGGGACACGCTCGACCCAGCCGTCTCGGCGTTCACGTTCGCGCGCCAGATCATGCTGTTCATGTTCGACCCGCTGCTGCGGCACGACCCGAAGACCGGCAAGATCGTGCCCGGCCTGGCGAAGTCCTACGACGTCTCCGCCGACGGCAAGACGATCACGCTCGAGCTGCCGCCCGGCGTGAAGTTCCACGACGGCACGGACTGCGACGCGGACGCCGTCGTCGCGTCGCTGGAGCGCGTCACCGACCCCGATCTCAAGTCGCCCTGGGCCAGCCTGCTCGCCCCGGTCGACCGCATCTCCGCCGACGGGGCGACCACGATCAAGATCACGCTCAAGGGCCCCTCGGCGCCGTTCCTGGACGCGCTCACGCAGGTCAACCTCGCCCCGGTCTCGCCGACCGCGGTCAAGCAGGAGGGCAAGGACTTCGGCGCGCACCCGGTGGGCACCGGCCCGTTCAAGTTCTCCGAGCAGACCGCCGGCCAGTCGGTCACCGTGGTCCGCAACCCCGACTACGCGTGGCCCGCGCCGTTCCACGACGCCACGGGGCCCGCACACCTCGACAAGATCACGGTCCGCGACGTCGCCGAGGACGCCACGCGGATGTCGCTGCTCAAGACCGGCGAGATCGACATCGCCTACCAGGCGCTGGCGTCGCAGCTGTCGGCGCTCAAGGCCAACCCGAAGTTCCGGGTGCTGCTCGCCCCGCGCTCCGGCATGCCACGCTCGCTGGTGCTGAACACGAAGCTGTTCCCGTTCAGCGACCCGAAGCTGCGCGAGGCGATCACCTACGCGATCGACAAGCAGCAGATCGTCGACACGGCGTGGGGCGGCGCCGGCAGCGTCGCGGGCTCGGTCCTGACGCCCGGCATGCCGGGGTTCTCGTCCGCGGTCGCCGAGGCGGCACCCAAGCGCGACGTCGCCAAGGCCAAGCAGATCCTGGCCGCTGCCGGCTGGACACCCGGCTCGGGCGGCGTGCTGACCAAGGACGGCAAGAAGCTGTCGTTCTCGTTCGTCACGCAGCCCGGCACGACGTTCCAGCTCGAGGGGCAGCTGCTGCAGGCGCAGCTCAAGGAGGTCGGCATCGACCTCAAGATCGCCAGCAAGGAGCAGGCCGCGGTGCTCGCCGACCTGCAGGGCGGCAAGGCGCCGTTCACCGACATGCTGTTCGCGGCCACCGACCCGGACGTGATGTACACGGTGCTTGCGACCGACTCGATCGGCAAGGCCTGGAACGGCGCGTCGTACTCCAACCCGGAGATGGACGACCTGCTGACGCGGGCACGCACCGAGATCGACCCCGACAAGCGCGCGGCGCTCTACGAGCAGGCACAGAAGATCGTGGCCCGCGACAACCCCTACGTGCCCTTCTACAACATCTCCGTCCCGTACGCGACGACCGCCCGCGTGCACGGGCTCGAGTTCGACGGGCAGGCGTTCTGGGACGGGTACTCCGCCTGGGTGGACTGAGGCGAGGACACGTCCATGGCCGCTTACGCGATCCGGCGTCTCGGGCTCTCGGCGATCGTGGTCGTCGGCGTCTCGATCGCCGTGTTCATGATGCTGCGCCTCGTGCCGGGCGATCCGGTGTCGGTGATGCTCTCGCAGGGGTCCACCGCGCAGGACGCGGCCGCGCTCAAGCACGAGCTGGGGCTCGATCGCTCGGTGTTCGCGCAGTACGAGCGGTACGCGGGCAACGCGCTGACCGGGGACCTCGGCACGTCGATCCGGCTGCACGAGCCGGTGGCGCGGCTGATCGGGCAGCGGCTCCCGGCCACGCTCGAGCTGACCGTCGCGAGCCTCGCGCTCGCGACGGCGCTCGGCGTGCTGTTCGGCACGCTCTCCGCGGTCCGGCACGGCCGCCTCACCGACCATCTGGTCCGGGTCGGCTCGCTGGCCGGGGTGTCACTTCCGAGCTTCTGGCTCGGGCTGATGCTGATCCTGCTGTTCGGCGTCGAGCTCGGCGTGCTGCCGATCGCCGGCCGCGACGGGCTCGCCAGCCTCGTCCTCCCGGCGGTGACGCTGGCGATGGTGCCGCTCGGGATCATCACCCGGATGGTGCGCTCGTCGGTGCTCGACGCGCTGCGCGAGGACTACATCCGCACCGCGCGGGCCAAGGGCCTCGGCGCCGCCCGCACGCTGTTCGGGCACGCACTGCGCAACAGCCTGATCCCGCTCGTGACCGTGGTCGGCGTGCAGTTCGGGACGCTGCTCGGCGGCGCGATCATCGTCGAGACCGTGTTCGCCTGGCCCGGCGTCGGCTCGCTGCTGATCGACGCCGTCTCGGCCCGTGACTTCCCGCTCGTCCAGGGGATCATCCTGATGATCGCGCTCGGCTTCGTGCTCGTGAACCTGGCCGTCGACCTGCTCTACGCGGTGCTCGACCCGCGCATCCGCGACTCGATGGAAACCGCCTCATGACGGTCGTCGAATCGCTTCCGGCCGCGCCGGCGCGCTCGCCGTCGTGGTGGCGCTCGAGCCCGACGGGCCGCCAGCTGCGCGCGCTCGTCCGCAACCCGACCGCGATGTTCGGCGCCGCGATCGTCGTGCTCGTGCTCCTGTGCGGCCTGCTCGCACCGCTGATCGCGCCGTACGACCCACTGGCGATCAGCGCCGACGCGCTGGCGCCGCCGAGCGCGGCGCATCCCCTCGGCACCGACGACCTCGGCCGCGACATCCTCTCGCGCGTGCTCTACGGCGCGCGGGTGACGCCGCTGGTCGGCATCGCGCCGGTCGCGCTCTCGGCCGCCGCCGGCGTGGTGCTCGGCCTGCTCGCGGGGTTCAGCCGCGGGCTCGTCGACAACGTCATCATGCGGCTGATCGACGTCCTGCTCGCGTTCCCGGGCATCGTGCTCGCGATCGCCGTGGTGGCCGTCCTCGGCCCCGGTCTCGGCAACGCGATGATCGCCGTCGGCATCGCCGGCGTCCCGATCTTCGCGCGGGTCGTGCGCGGGCTCGTGCTCGTCGAGCGTGAGAAGGAGTACGTCGCCGCCGCGCGACTGTGCGGCGCGCGGGCGCCGAGGCTGATCTTCGCCGAGGTGCTGCCGAACGTGGCCGCGCCGGTGCTGGTTCTGAGCACGGTCAGCGTCGCGACCGCGATCCTCTCCACGGCCGGGCTGAGCTTCCTCGGCCTCGGCGCCCAGCCGCCCCAGCCCGAGTGGGGCGCGATGCTCAGCCAGGGCCGCGACTACCTCACCGACCAGTGGTGGATCGCGACCTTCCCCGGCCTGGCGATCGCGATCGCCGTGCTCGGGATCAACCTGCTCGGGGACGGCCTGCGCGACGTCCTCGACCCACGCCTGTAACGGAAGGAGCCTGCATGCCGCAGCCAGCACACGAGGAGTACCGCGGCCGCCTCGACCGCGTCCGCGAGCAGATGGAGCGCACCGGCGTCGACTGCCTGCTCGTCGGGCCGTCGACCGACCTGCTCTACCTGACCGGCCTCGAGGCGCGCCAGTCCGAGCGGATGAAGATCCTCATGGTTCCCCGGGACGGCGAGCCGCGCTTCGTCATCCCCGCGTTCGAGCTGCCGCACCTGGAGGCGCTGCCGCCGCTGTTCGAGGCGGCGCCCTGGGAGGACGGCGACCAGCCCGCGGAGCTGCTGGCGTCGCTGCTGCCGCGCAACGGCAAGGCGGCCACCGTGGCCGTCGGCGCGCAGCTGCACACGCACTTCACCCTGCGCATCCAGGACGCCGCGCCCGACGCGCGCTACGTCAGCGGCGAGGCGGTGCTCGAGGCGGCGCGCATGCGCAAGACGCCCTATGAGGTCGCCACGCTGCGCGCCGCCAGCGAAGCGGCGGACCGCGTGTTCGAGCAGCTGATCGAGCTGCCGATCGAAGGCCGCAGCGAGCGCGACGTGCTGGCCGAGATCCGCCGCCTGCTCGTCGCCAACGGCCACGACGCGCTGACCGGCGGCGGCATCGTCGGGTTCGGGGCCAACGGCGCCTCCCCGCACCATCACGCGAGCGAGCGCCGCGCGGCGGCCGGCGACGCGGCCGTCGTCGACTACGGCGGCGTGCTCGGCGGCTACCACTCCGACACGACGCGGACGTTCCACCTGGGCGCGCCGAGCGACGAGTTCCGCACGGTCTACGAGATCGTCGCCGAGGCCAACGACGCCGCGGTCGCCGCCGCCGGCCCGGGCGTGACCGCCGAGCAGGTCGACCGCGTGGCGCGCGGCGTGATCGAGCGGGCCGGGTACGGCGAGCGCTTCCTGCACCGGACCGGGCACGGCATCGGGCTCGACGGCCACGAGGCGCCGTACCTGGTCGCGGGCGACACGACCGTGCTCGAGGAGGGCATGACGTTCAGCATCGAGCCCGGCGTCTACCTCGACGGCCGGTTCGGCGTGCGCATCGAGGACATCGTGGTCGTCACCGCCGACGGCGTCGACCGGCTCAACCGCAGCACGCACGAGCTCATGGTCGTATGACGCGGGTCGCGCTCACGTTCGAGGCCGGCGGCGACCCCGCCCCCGCCCGCGCGATGCTGGCCGCGCTGGAGGACGCCGGCGTGCGCGCGACGTTCTTCCTCGACGGGCGCTGGGCCGAACGCCACGGCGACCTCGTGCGCGCGCTCGCCGCCGCCGGCCACGAGCTGGGCAACCACGGCTACGACCATCCCGACTGGACGACGCTCGACGACGACGCGATCGCGGGCGACCTGCGCGCGACCGAGCGCGTCGTGCGCGAGCTGACCGGCGGTTCGGTGCGACCGTGGGCGCGGCCGCCGTTCGGCGCGATCGACGACCGCGTGCTCGCGCTGCTCGACCGGTTGGGCTATCGCGCGTTCTACCGCGACGCGGTCGACGGCGCGCACTGGCCGGGCGAGACGACGGCCGTCTCGATCCAGGCGCGAGCGCTGCAGGCCGCCGCCGACGGCGACGCCGTGGTGATGCACACCGACCGGCCTGAGACGGAAGCGGCGCTGCCGCACGTGCTGACCGCGCTGCGCGAGCGCGGCGCCGAGCCGGTGGCGCTGTCGCAGCTCGGGCGGTGCCCGCCGCCGCGGGCGGAGCGCCACCCCGACTTCGCCGCGGCCGATGTGCGGCCCGGGTACGTGCGCCCGAGCGCCGGCGGGCGCTGGCACAGCCTGAACGTGCTGGAGCTCGGCATGGCGCGGGCGCGCCCGGCCGGCGCGGCCGAGCCGCTCGTCGAGCTCGGTGACACGGCCTGCGACCTCGTCGCCGGCGACGCGGGGCCGCTGTCCTGGTCGGCCACCGAGCACGATCGGCGGGTGCTGATGCTCGCGGGCGGCGTGCGGGTCGAGCGCGACGACGGGTACCTGATCGCGCGCGCCGGCGACCTCTTCCTCTGCCCCGCCGGCCTCGGCTGCCGCCTCACCGCACTCGACGGGCGGCGCTGGACCGGGCTGGTCTGGAGGCGGGCGTGAGCGCGCCCGACCTCGTCGTCACCGGCGGGCCGATCCTCACGCTCGACCCCGCGTTCCCGCGCGCCGAGGCGGTCGCCGTGCGCGGCGGAGCGATCGTCGCGGTCGGCGCGCGCGCCGAGCTGCTGCGCGAGCGCGGCCGGCGCACCCGGACGCTCGACCTGGGCGGCGACGCGCTGGTGCCCGGGTTCTACGACGCGCACCAGCACCAGCTCTACGCCGGCCTCGCGGCCGAGGACGTCGACGGCCGGGCGGACAGTGTCGAGGCGCTCGTCGCGCGCGTCGCCGCCGCGGGCGCCGGCCGGCCGGCGGGCACGTGGATCGAGGGCGGCGGCTGGGACGAGGCCCGGTTCGCGGAGCGCCGGACGCCGACGCGCGTGGATCTCGACCGCGCCGCACCCGAGCATCCGGCGTTCCTCACGCGCACGTGCGGGCACGCGCTGGCGGTCAACAGCCGGGGGCTCGCGCTGGCCGGGATCGACGCGGGCACGCTCGATCCACCCGGCGGGCGCATCGAGCGCGACGCCGCCGGCGAGCCGACCGGCGTGCTGCACGAGACCGCGATGGAGCTGATCCGCCGCGTCGTCCCGCTCCCCTCGCGCGAGCGCCACCGGCGCGTGATCCTCGCCGCCGCCGCGGCCAACCTGCGCCACGGCATCACGAGCGTGTGGGAGCCGAGCGTCGAGCCCGACCACGTGGCGGCCTACCGGGAGCTGGCGAGCGAGGACCTGCTGCCCGTGCGCGTGACGATGGCGCACAAGAAGGTGCTGCGCAGCGGCGAGGTCATGGATCTGCCGGTGCCGTTCCGCGGACCGTGGCTCAGCCTCGTCGCGGTCAAGCTGTTCCAGGACGGTGCGATCGCACCGCGCACGGCGGCGCTCAGCCGTCCGTACGAGGGCGAGCCGGGCAACCGCGGCGTGCTGCGCTGGCCGCAGGCCGAGCTCGACGAGCACGTGCGCGCGATCCACCGGGCCGGGCTGATCGCCAGCATCCACGCGATCGGCGACGCGGCGATCGCGTCCGCGCTCGACGCGATCGACGCCGCCCAGGCGTACGAGCCCGCACGGCCGCTGCGGCACCGGATCGAGCACTGCGGGCTTCCGCTCGGCGCGCTGCCCGACCGGGTGCGCGCGAGCCGTGCGGTGCCCGTCGTGCAGACCCCGTTCGTGCACTTCCACGGCGACAACTACCTCCGCAACCTCGGTCCGGAGCGGTCCCGGCGGCTGTATCCGGCGCGCACGCTGCTCGAGCGCGTCGGACTGGTCGCCGGGAGCTCCGACGGCCCGGTCGTGCCCGACCTCAGCCCGCTGCTCGGCATGCGCGCGGCGATGTGCCGGCGCAGCGCGAGCGGGCAGCCGGTCGCTCCCGGCGAAGCGGTCTCGTTCGCCCAGGCGCTCTACCTCTACACGCTGGGCGCGGCGGCGGCGGCCGGTGAGGCGGCCCTGAAGGGCACGATCACGCCGGGCAAGCACGCGGACTTCGCGGTGCTGCGCGGCGATCTGGCGGCCACCGGCCTCGACGGCGTCGAGGTCGCCGGGACGGTGGTGGCGGGCCGCGTCGCCGTCGAGGCGCCGTAGCGCGCGCCGCTCAGTGGTCCGGAAGCGGTGCGCCGACGAGGGCCGTCGCCGCCCGCGGGCGCGGCCGCGGCGGGCGCTCCCCCAGCTTGACCACAATCACGCCGGCGATCACCAGCGTGCCGCCGACGACCTGCGACAGGCCCGGCCGCTGGCCGAGCAGCAGCCACGCGAAGCCCACGCCCGCGATGACCTCGAGCAGCGCGACGAACGAGGCCAGCCGTGAGCCGAGCCGCCGGCTCGCGGCGACCCCCGTGCAGTAGGCCAGGCCCGCCGTGACGACCCCGAGCCCGAGCAGCGGCAGCCAGCGGGGCACGGCGACGTCGGCGTACACGGGCTCCGCCGCCGTCGCGTGCATCGGCAGGACGCCGACCGCGCCGAGCGCGGCCAGGATGAGCGCGCCGACGACCAGGCCGGCACCCGCCAGCGCGACCGGCGGCAGGTCGTCGCGCGGGTGGGCGGCGAGCACGAAGTACGAGGCGGCGCCGATCATCGCGACCAGCGCCCACAGCACGCCGGACAGCACGAGGCCGGCGCCCGACAGCAGGTCGAGCACCAGGACGAGGCCGATCGCCGCCAGGGCCGTGCCCGCGACGGTCAGCCGTCCCGGCCGCTCGCCGCGCCGCAGCCACAGCCACAGGACCACGGCGGCGGGTGCCGTGTACTCGATCAGCAGCGCTGGCCCGACGTCCATCCGCTGCACCGCCGAGAAGTAGGCGAACTGCGCGCCGGCGACGGCGAGGGCGGCGAAGAGCAGGATCGTCCCCGCGTTGGTCCACAGCGCGCCCCAGCGGCCGCGCAGCGCTCGCGCGACGACCGGCGCGACCACGACCGCGCCGATCGACAGGCGGGCCAGCACGACCGCACCGGCCGACCAGCCGGCGTCCAGCAGCCCGCGGGCGAGCGCGCCGGACATCCCGAACGAGGCCGCCGACAGGATCGCCAGGATCAACCCGACGCCCAGATCCGGCCGCGCGTCATTGCTCATCCGTGACATGACCAATGACATTAGGTGATCGTCTGTAAGCTGTCAACGTGTTGTTCGCGTATGACACCGAGCCGTCGTTGCGGGCCGCCGTGGCACTGGTCAACAGCGCCGTCGAGCCGGACACGCTGACGGACATCGCCGCGCTCGACGCCTGGTACGAGGAGCAGGGCTTCAGCGGCCGCCGCGATCGCGACGAGCGCGAGCTGGCCGCGCTGCGCGCGCTGCGGCCCGTCCTGCGTGAGCTGCTCACCGCCGAGCGCGACGACGCCGCCGAGCTGGTCAACGCGCTGCTCGCCGACGCCCAGGCGCTGCCGCAGCTGCGTCGCCACGACGGGCTCGACTGGCACATCCACGCGGTCCCCACCGACGCGCCGCTCGAGCGCCGCGTCGCGGTCGAGGTGGCGATGGCGATGATCGACCTGATCCGGGCCGACGAGCTCTCGCGGCTGGCGGTCTGCGCCGACGAGCGCTGCGACGGGCTCGTGCTCGACCTCTCGCGCAACCGCTCGCGCCGCTACTGCAGCACGGCGTGCGCGAACCGCAACGCGGTCGCCGCCTACCGGGCGCGCGGGCGCCGCTCGGCGTGACCGGCCGGATCGGCCGGCGCGAACACCGTCGTTCCGTCCGCCCCGACCGCTCGGAGCGCGCGCCGGGCCTCGACGAGGATGTCCATGTGCCCCAGCACCTCGGACACCACGAGGAACGGCTGCTGGCGCGCGACCGGGCCCCAGCGCTCCGACGCGATCTCGAACGCCGAGCGCGGTCCGCCGGCCAGGAGCGCCAGGAAGCCCTCGGCGCGGCGCTCCTGCTCGGCCAGGCGCGCGTCGACCAGGGCGCGGTGATCGAGGATCGGCTCGCCGTGCCCCGGCAGCACGAGCGAGAGGTCGAGCGCTCGGGTCTCCTCGAGGGAGCGCCGGTAGCTCATCAGGGGCCGCGCCGGCGCGCCGTCCTCGATCCCGCGGCCGATCAGGGCGTTCGACGAGACGTCGCGCAGCAGGTGGTCGCCCGCGAACGCGAGGCCGTGCGCGCGATCGACGAAGACCGTGTCGGTCGGCGAGTGGCCGGGACGGTGCAGGACGTCCAGCCGCCGGTCGCGCAGACGCAGCTCCGACGACGGCGCGAGCCGGCGATCGACGCGCACCGAGCGCCCGAAGGCACGCCGGTCCCGGGCCGCCGTCATCGCTTGCGCCACCAGGTCGTCCCCGACGCCGTTGGCGCGCAGGAGCGCCTCGCTCGCCGCGTCGTCGGCCGCCACCGCGTCCTCGAAGTCCTCGACGTAGGTCGCGAGCGCGTCCAGGCACGCCACCTCGGCGCCGGACCGGCGCGCGACCTCGTGCGCGCCGCCCATGTGGTCGACGTGCTGGTGCGTGAGCAGCAGCCGCTCCACCTGCTCGAGGGCGCGCCCGTGCCGGCGGAGCGACGCCTCGAGCCGCTCCAGGCTGTCCGGCGCGCACGTCCCGCAGTCGACCAGCGTCAGCGGGTCGTCCTCGACCAGGAAGACGTTCACCGGTCCGACCGCGAACGGCGTGGGCAGCGACAGCCGGACGATGCCCTCGCCGGCGAGCCGTTCCCAGACCGTGCGCGGCGGGCTCACGGGGCAGGCGCCGCCTTCAGCTGGGGCATCACCTCGGCGGCGAACAGCTCGATCAGCTCCATGCTCGCCGCGTGGTCGAGCCCGAGCAGCGGCGGCTGGATCACGAGGCGCGAGACCGGGACGTCGGGGCGGCGGGCGAGGAACTCGCCGAGGCGCTCGGTCACCTCGGCCGGGCTGCCGAAGATCGCCACCTCCTCGATCGGGCGGGTGAACGCGGTGTCGCCCGCCGAGGCGAACCAGCGGTCGTACGTCCCGAGCACGTACTCGGCGAACGGGCGTCCGATCCGCCTGGCCTCCTGGCTCGTGCGGGCGACCCAGACGTAGCGCATCGGCAGGTAGTCGAAGTCCGCCGGCGTGCGACCGTACTCCGCGCACGCCTGCGCGAAGGCCTCCATGTCCCGGCGCGCCGGGCGACCGGCGAGCCCGTGCACGCCGAGCCGCGCGGCTCGCCTGAGCACCGGCAGCGACGTCCCGCCCAGATAGATCGGAATCGGGCGCTGGACCGGCTTGGGCGTCACCTCGACGCCTTCGAACGTCCAATGCCGGCCGCGGTGGCGGATCGGCCCGTCCCGCCAGGCCTCGAGCATCACCTCCACGCCCTCGCCGTGCAACCCGCCGCGCTGCCGCCGCTCGACGCCGAGCCCCGCGAACTCCTCCGGGCGGTACCCGACGCCGATGCCCAGGTCCAGCCGCCCGCCCGAGAGCACGTCCGTCACCGCCGCGTCCTCGGCCAGCCGCAGCGGATGATGCAGCGGCCCGAGCATCACGTAGGGCCCGATCCGCATCCGGGTCGTGCGTGCCGCGACCGCGGCCAGCGCGGGCATCACCGACGGCAGGTAGTCGTCTCCCGAGAAGTGATGCTCGGTCAGCCACGCGTCGTCGTAGCCGAGCGCCTCCGCCGCGACGATCTCCTCGAGCGTGTCGCGATAGACCTCCGGCAACGGGCGCCGCCAGGGCGCCGGGTTGCGCAACGGCCACAGCAGTCCGAACCGCATCTCACTCCTCGCCGCGGGGTTTGACAGCCTCATCGGCCCTCGTCTAGCCTACCAACCGTTCGGACGATTGGAGAGTCTGGTGGAGCAGATCCGCGCGTCGATGCAATGGGAGCTGACAGCCGAAGAAGCGAGCTTCCGCGATGAGGTCTCCGCCTGGCTCGAAGCCGAGCTGCGCCAGCCGTACCTGGCCGGGCTGGCCGAGCGCTCGGCGACCGAGTTCTTCGGCATCGAGCCGGAGTTCTCGCGCCGCCTGGGTCAAGCCGGCTACCTCGGCATCACCACCCCGCGCGACCACGGCGGCGCCGGCCGCTCGCACGTCGAGCAGGCGCTGCTGCAGAACGAGATCGCCTACCATCGCGCCCCGATCCTCGGGCATTTCGTCGCCGAACGCGAGGTTCTGCCGGCGCTGCTGCGCTTCGGCACCGACGAGCAGCGCGCGCGGATCGTCCCGGACCTGCTGGCCGGCGAGATCCTGTGCGCGCAGGGCTTCACCGAGCCGGGCACCGGCTCCGACCTGGCCGCCGTCGCCACGACGGCCACGCCGGTCGACGGCGGCTTCGTGATCAGCGGGACCAAGTGGCTCAACAGCGTCGCCCAGGTCGCGCGCTACCTCTGGGTGATCGCCCGCACCGACGCGACGTCGCGCCACCGCGGCCTGAGCATGTTCCTGATCCCGATCGACGCGCCGGGCATCCGCGTGGAGCCGCTGCCCGAGATGACCGGCATCCACCGCCTCAACCGCATCGTCTTCGAGGACGTCGAGATCGACGGCGAGTGCCTGGTCGGCGACCTCAACGCGGGCTGGACGATCGCCATGGACACGGTCGCCCGGGAACGCGCCGGATCGGCGCGACCGGGCTGGATGCGGCGGATGCTGCGCGAGCTGGCCGCGTACGTCCCGCCGGGCGGCGACGCGCCGCTGGCGCAGGATCCCGAGGCGGTGCCGGTGCTCGCCGAGCTCTCGGCGAAGGTCGCGGCCTGCGAGGCGCTCTGGCACCGCTACTCCTGGGAGAGCGACCGCGGGGTGCACGTCCCCGAGCTGGCCGGGACGACGTTGAAGGTCTATGCGGACGACGTCGAGGCCGACATCGCGGACGCGGGCGCCGAGCTGCTCGGCCGCCTCGGCGTGCTGGACATCGACGACGCCGCGCCGCTCGGCGGCCGGATCGCGCGCCTGCACTTGGCCGCGCCCGGCTTCCACCTCGGCGGCGGGACGTCGGAGATCCTCAAGACGGTGATGGCCACGCGCGGCCTCGGCCTCGCGCGCGAAGGGAGGAACGGATGACCGTCACGGACACCGAGCTGTCGGTCGCCCCGCCGCCCGCGCCCGCGCTGACGCCGGCGAGCGCGATCGCGCGGGCCGGCGCGCCACGGTTCGACGACCTGCGAGCGCTGTGCGCCTCGGCGCGCTCGTTCGGCGCCGACGGCGCGGCCAACCGCCTCGTCCCGCACGTCGTGCTGCCGGCGCTGCTCGGCGGCGCGCCCCCCGGTGTGGTCACGACCGCGCTGGGCGAGGCCGGCGAGGACTTCGACCTCGACGCGGTGACGTGCGCGTTCGACGGGCGCACCCTGACCGGACGCAAGCCGCTGGTCAGCGGCGCCCTGGAGAGCGAGTCCGCCCTGGTGGCGGCGCGCACGGACGACGGCGTCGTGCTCGTGCTGGTGCGCTTCGACGCCGCGGGCGTGCAGCGCCGCCCGCTCCGGACGCTGGGCCGGCTCGGGGACGCCGACGTGCGCTTCGACCACGCGGCGGTCGACGTCGTGGTCGACGCCGCGACGGTCGCGGCGCGCACGGAGCGCGCGTTCGCCGTGGCGACGCTGGTCCAGGCCGCCGAGGGCGCCGGGATCCTGCACCAGCTGCTCGAGTATTCGCTCGCCCAGGGCCACGAGCGGTACGCGTTCGGGCGTCCCGTCGGCTCGTTCATGGCGTTTCAGCACATGTGCGCGGAGATCGCGATGGAGCGCGAGCTCGCCGACACCGCGGTCGACCGCGCGGCGGTGGCGGGCACGGCGCTCGCCACCGCGCAAGCGCGCCTGTTCGTCGGCGGCGCGGCGGTGCGCGCCGCGCGCACGGGCGTCCAGCTGCAGGGCGGGAAGGGGTTCCTGGACGACAGCCCGGTGGCGCGCCTGTACCGGCAGGCGAAGGAGTCGCAGCTGCGCTGGGGCGCGCCGCGCCTGCACCAGCGACGGCTCGCGGCCGACCTGCTGGAGGGATGACGCGTTGGCGACCTACGTGCTCGCCCAGCTCGAGGTGCACGACCGCGACGCGCTGCGCCGCTACGTGAAGGCGGCGGCGCCGACCGTCGCCGAGCACGGCGGCACGGGGCTGTTCGTCGACGACGCTCCCGAGGTGCTCGAGGGCACGTGGGACGGCCCGCGGACGATCGCCCTGCGCTTCGAGACTCGCGAGGCCGCGGAGCGCTGGTACCGCTCCGCGGGCTACCAGGCGGCGATCGCGCTGCGCCGGGCGTGCGCGCGCACGAACCTCGTCTTCGTCGAAGGCGTGTAGATGCTCGGCTGCGTCGTGGACGGCGGGGTCGCGCGCGTCACGCTCGACCGGCCCGAGGTCCTCAACGCGCTCTCGGAGGAGCTGCTCTCCCGCCTCGCGGCGCGGATGGCCGTGCTCGCCGGCGACGACGGCGTGCGCGCGATCGTCATCGGCGGCGCCGGCCGCGCCTTCTCGGCCGGCGCCGACGTGGCCGACTTCGAGCGGCTCGACTCCGCCGCCGCCCGCCGCCGCTACATCGAGCACTCGCTGCACTGCCTCGACGTCGTCGCCGGGTCCCCGAAGCCGACGATCGCGTTCGTCGACGGCCTCGCGCTCGGCGGCGGCTGCGAGCTCGCGCTCGCCTGCGACATCGTCGTCGCCTCCGAGCGAGCCTCGTTCGGCCTCCCGGAAGCGCGCCTGGGCGTCCTGCCGACCTACGCGCTCACGCACGGCCGCTCGCGCCTGTCCCCCGGCACGCTCGCCTACCTGAGCTTCAGCGCCCGCCGGATCGACGCCGCCGAAGCCCTGCGTCTCGGCGTCGCCGACCTGCTCGGCGACGCCGGCGAGCTCGCGCGCGAGATCGCCGCCAACGCGCCGCTCGCCGTCCGGCTGGCCAAGCGCCTCCTCCGCGACGGCGGCGGGCTCGCCGCGGCGGCGGACGCCTCGGTCGCGGCCCTGAGCTCGCCGGACCACGCCGAGCGCGTGGCCCGGTTCCGCTCAGCCCGATCGTGACGGGAGCTCGACCACGGCCTTGCCGGCGATCTCACCGCGCGCGAGCCGGTGGAGCGCGCTCGGCAGCTCCTCGAAGCGGTGGCGCGCGGCGATCCGCGGCCGCACCACGCCGTCCGCGAACATGCGGTCCAGCGACGTCGCCGCGCTGTCGATCAACGTCGGATCGACGTCGAGGAACGCACCCCACGCGACGCCGACGGCGGAGGCGTTGCGCAGCAGCAGCCGGTTGACCTTGAGGTTGGGGATCTGGCCGGCGACGAAGCCGACCACGAGGATGCGCCCCTCCGGCGCCAGGGTCCGCACGGCCTCGTCGAACAGCCAGTCCCCGAGCGGGTCGAGGACGACGTCGATCCCGGCGCCGGCGGTCAGCTCCCGCACCCGCGCCGCGAACCCGCGCTCGAGCACGACGACGTCGTCGGCGCCGGCCGCCCGCGCGGTCGCCGCCTGCGCCTCGTTGGCCACGCCGGCGAGCACGGTCGCGCCCAGGCCCTTGCCGACCTGGACGCCCGCCGTGCCGATGCCGCCCGCGGCGCCGAGCACGAGCAGCCGCTCCCCGCGCGCGAGGCCGCCGCGGCGCGCGAGGCCGAAGTGGACCGTGTGGTAGTTGACGATCATCGCCGCCGCCGTACCGAGGTCCTGCCCGTCGGGAACGGCCACCAGACCGCTCGGCGGCACCGCCACGGTCTCCGCGTAGCCGCCCTGCCAGACGAACGCGGCGACGCGGTCGCCCGCCCGCCAGCGCGAGCCGTCCGGCGCCGCTCGCACCACGCCGGCGATCTCGCAGCCGGGCACGAACGGCAGCTCGGGCCGGTGCTGGTGCAGGCCCTGGGTGGTGAGCAGGTCGGGAAAGTTGACGCCGATCGCCTGCACGTCGACGAGCACGTCCCGGTCCGACGGCGCCGGCTCCGGCAGCTCGACGAGCCGAAGTGCGTCCGGGCCTCCGTGATCCGTGAGCTGAAACGCGCGCATCGGGCGCACTTTACCTACCAAACGCTTGGTAGACAAACCCGTGCGACAGCACCGGAGCCGAGCGTTCGACGACGCTGGCCGCGACGGCGATGCCGTCACGCTGCCGCCACAGCTCGATGGCCAGCGTCTCGCCGGGGAAGACCGGCCCGCAGAACCGCGCGCGAAAGCCGGTGACGCGCGCGGCGTCACCCCCCAGCAGCACGTCGACGACCGCCTTGAAGACGATGCCGTACGTGCACAGTCCGTGCAGGATCGGGCGCGGGAAGCCCGCCGCCTGCGCGACCTCCGGATCGACGTGGAGCGGGTTCCAGTCGCCGGACAGCCGGAACAGCAGCGCCTGCTGCGGCAGCGTCGTGCGCCGGACGCGATGCTCCGGCGGCGCGAGCGGCGGCGCCGGAGCGCGGCCGCCCTGGGGGCCGCCGAACCCGCCCGCCCCGCGGACGAACACGCCGAACCGGTTCACGCAGAACGTCGCGCCCGTACGCACATCGCGCGTGGTGGCGTCGATCACCACCAGCGCACCGCTCCCCTTGTCGAGCACGTCGGCGACCGCGACGTCCGTGCGGCTCGCCGCCGCCGCCGGGAGCGGCGCCGAGACGATCAGCTCGTGCTCGGCGTGGAGCATCGTCGTCGGGCTGAACCCGAGCTCCGGCGCGTACAGGAACGCCATCATCGCCTCGAACGCCGGCACGACCGAGAACGTCGGCAGCACCCGCAGCCGCGGCTCGTACGTGTAGGCCAGCTCCCCGGGGTCGATCGGACTCGAGCCGGCGCCGAGACCCAGGTGGTAGAGGATCACGTCCCTGGGCTCCCACGCGAGCTCGCGCTGCACCGTGTACGAGCGCACGGCCTCCAGATCGAGCATCGAGCAAACCTACCAACCGTTTGGTCTAGCGGGTAGCCCACGGGCGTTTGACAACGCCGCGAGGGAGCCGCTAGCCTACCAACCGTTTGGTTTGATGCGTCGAGGAGAAGGCGGGCATGACAAAGCGCGTTCTAGGCACGAACTACGAGCTGGAGAAGCCGATCGAGGACACGGTCCTGGTCGAGTACGAGGTCGAGCCGCACATCGCTCGCGTGACCCTCAACCGGCCCGAGAAGCACAACGCGCTCTTTCCCCCGGAGGGCTTCCAGGAGGTCGAGAAGCGGCTGCGCGAGCTGGCCGACCGCGACGACGTGAAGGTGATCATCCTGCGCGGCGCCGGACCGTCGTTCTGCTCCGGCGACGACCTCAACCGCACCCCGTTCGAAGCCTTCGGCGGCGTGCCCGGCGAGAAGCTCCCGCAGTCCAAGCGCGTGATCGGCATCAAGCAGACCACGAGCCTCTTCCCGGCGATGGTCGAGCTGCTCAAGCCGGTGATCGTGCAGGCCCACGGGACGCTCCTGGGCGCGGGCTTCCAGATGGCCCTGTGCGCCGATCTCGTGGTCGCGGCCGAGTCCGCCCGCTTCTCGCGCGCCGAGCAGCGCATCGGCTTCGGCGGCCAGGATCCGTTCACGAACCTGCTGGCCGTGCTGACGTTCGGGCCCAAGCGCGCCCGCGAGCTGCTGCTCACCGGCACCGCCTACGACGCCGCGACGATGCACGACTGGGGGCTCGTCAACGAGGTCGTGCCGGACGCCGAGCTCGAAGAGGCGACGCTGCGCTGGGCCCGCGGCATCGCCGCGCACGCCACCGACGGGCTCGTGATCGGGCGGATGTTCCACCAGATCACGCTCTCCCAGCTCGGCTTCCACCAGAACTACCTGACGAGCCTGCTCTCGCACCCGCTGTTCACCAACCTCGTCTGGCGCCAGGACGAGTGGAACTTCCTGCGCGAGCGCGACAAGGCGTCGGCGACGAGCGAGGCGTTCTCGCAGCGTGAGGAGCGCTGGGCCGACATCGCCGGCTTCTAGCGCCATGGGCGACTGGCGCGACCACTACGCGGAACGGCACCGCGAGACCGACGAGGTCGCCGACATGGTCTCCGACGGAGACCATGTGATCCTGTCGGTCCGCGAGCCGTTCGGGCTCTGCCTCGCGCTCGCCGCGCGCGCAGACGAGCTGCGCGACGTCCACCTGTTCACGCTCGCCCCGTCGTACGACTTCGGCTGGTACGAGGAGGGCTTCCAGGACAACTTCGACATCACGATCGGCTACCCGACGGCGATCGCCGCCGAGGCGATCGCGGCCGACCGGCTCGACATCTACCCCGGCGCGCTCTCCCCCTCGCTGGCCCCGCTGGGCTACGTGACCGGCGAGATCCCGACCGACTTCTACTTCGTCGAGGTCTCGCCGCCCGACGAGCACGGCTACTGCTCGTTCGGCGTCGCGCTCTGGGACAAGCGCCAGATGGCCAAGGTCGCCAAGACCGTCGTCGCCGAAGTCACCGAGAACCTCATCCGCACGCACGGCGAGAACTACATCCACGTCTCGGAGATCGACTACTTCGTCGATCACGTGCCGACCGGGCGCACGCCCGGCCAGTCCGGGACGCTCGCCGGGCGCCCGGTCAAGGCGCCGGAGCCGTACCTGGCCGACATCGCCGAGCACGTGGGGCGCTACGTCGAGGACGGCGCGACGCTGCAGATCGGCGTCGGCCGCACGACCGAGGCCCTCGTGAAGCTGGGGATGCTCGACGACCGCCGGGACCTCGGGTTTCACTCCGAGCTGACCGTGCCCGGGATCATCTCGCTGGTGCGCCGGGGCGTGATCAACGGATCGCGCAAGCGCACCTACCCCGGCAAGGTGGTGGCGACGAGCGTCGGCGGCGGCTCGCTGGAGGAGATCCAGTGGGCCGACGGCAACCCGCTGTTCGAGCTGCTCGAGGCGCCGAAGATCATGGACGTGCGCGTGATCGCCCAGGAGGAGCGCTTCGTGGCGATCAACAACGTGCTCTCGGTCGACCTGACCGGGCAGGTCGCGGCCGAGAGCCTCGGCTCGCGGCTCGTCGGCCAGGCCGGCGGCCAGCTGATCTTCGTCGTGGCCAGCTGGCACGTCCCGCGCGGGCACTCGATCCAGGTGCTCCCGTCGACGGCCGTGGGCGGCACGCAGTCGCGGATCGTCCCCCGGCATCCCGAGGGCACGGTCGTCACGACGCCGCGCAACATCGTCGACAAGATCGTCACCGAGTACGGTGTGGCCGAGCTGAAGGGCAGGACGCTGCGCCAGCGCGCCGAGGCCCTGATCGCCATCGCCCACCCGGATCACCGCGACGCGCTGCGGGCCAGCGCCCAGTACCTATGAGCGAGCACCAGCAGACCCTCCCCGGCAAGCGCTACGACTGCGAGACCTGCGGCGGCCAGGTCATCTGCACGAAGGGCGGCACCGGCGCCCTGACGTGCTGCGGCGCCGCAATGGTGGCGCAGGAGCCGAAGCCGATGCCGTCGGCGGACTGACGAGCGCGTCAGCCCGCGGTCGCCGAGCGCCACGCGCGCTCGGCGAGCGCCGGCACGCCCTGCTCGAGCGTCGCGAAGAACGGGTCGTCGGCGTGCCCCGCGACGTAGCGCCCGTAGGAGCCCTCGAGGAACACCGCGGCCTTCCAGATCGCCAGCGTCTCGTACCAGCGGATCGCCGCGACCCGGCGGCCCGAGCGCTCCTCGTAGCGCGCGACGAGCTCCGCGCGCGACGGGAAGCCCTGGCGGACGACGCCGCTGAGCGCGGTGAGCGCGTCCTCGGGCTCGTCCCCCTGGGGCCAGTTGGAGAGCAGGTAGCCGACGTCGGCGAGCGGGTCGCCGATCGTCGCCATCTCCCAGTCGAGGATCGCGGCCAGGCGCGGCCCTGCGGCGAACATCACGTTGCCGAGGCGATAGTCGCCGTGGACGACGGTGGTCTCGCGCGACTCCGGCAGGTGCGTCCGCAGCCACTCGCCGACGCGCTCGACGGCGGGGACCTCGCGCGTGGCGTTCTGTTCCCACAGCGCCGTGAAGCGCCGGACCTGGCGCTGGAGGTAGCCGCTCGGACGCCCGATGCCGTCGAGCCGGCGCCAGTCGACGCTGTGCAGCTCGACGAGCGCGTCGATCAGCTCGTGCGCGAGCGCGGTGCGGTCGTAGCCCGCCGGCACCGCGTCGGTGACGACGGTGCCGGCGACGTGCTCCATCAGGTAGAAGCGCGCGCCGATGATCGACTCGTCGTCGATCGCGGCCAGCACCTTCGGCACGCGCGCGGCGGTGCCTTCGAGCGCTTGGAGGATGCGCGCCTCGCGCAGGACGTCGTGCGCGCTGGGCGGGTACGGCGGATGCGGCGGGCGGCGCAGGACGCACGCGGCGCCGTCACGGCGGATCAGGTAGGTCAGGTTCGAGTGCCCGTCGCCGATCGGCGCCATGGTCAGCGGGCCGCTCCCCAGACCGTGCCGGTCGAGCAGCGCCCGGAGCGCCTCGGTCACGCGCGGGCCCTGGCCAGGCGGCGGCCGATCGACCACTTGTGGGTCTCGGTCGGGCCATCGTAGATGCGGAAGGGACGCACCTCGGCGAGGAAGCGGCTGAGCGGCGCGTCGCCGGAGACGCCGGTCGCGCCGCAGAGCTGCACGGCGCGGTCGACCACGCGGTGCACGGCCTCGGCCACGTGCGCCTTGGCGACGCTCGACGGGAAGATGCCGTCGCCGCCGCCGGTGTCGACCTCCCAGGCGGCGCGCAGGATCAGCAGGCGCGAGGTCTCGAGGTCGATGTGGGAGTCCGCGAGCATCTGCTGGACGATGCCCTGCCCGGCGAGCGGGCCGCCGAAGCCGTGCCGCTGGTTGACGTAGCCGACGGCGCTCTCGAACGCCCTCGCGGCGAGGCCGGTCCAGCGCATGCAGTGGGTGAGGCGGCCGCCGACGAGCCGGACCTGCGCGTAGCGGTACCCCTCCCCCACCGCGCCCAGCACGGCGTCGTCGGCGACCTCGCAGCGCTCGAAGACCACCTCGCCGTGGCCGCCGGCGAACCCACGGTCCTGCGCGTCGATCACGCGTTCGAGGCGCATGCCCGGGTTGTCGGCGTCGACGAGGAACATGGTGGCGCCGCGGCCGCCGGAGATCGCGTCGCTCGTGCGGGCCATGCAGATGCTGAACGCGGCGCCTTCGGCGCCGGTGATGAACCACTTGTGGCCGTCGATCACCCAGCCGCCGTCGATCTTCGTCGCGGTCGTCCGCAGCATCGACGGGTCCGAGCCGGCGCCCGGCGGGGGCTCGGTCATCGAGAAGCTCGACCGGGTCTCGCCCGCGGCCAGCGGCACGAGGTAGCGCTCGCGCTGCTCGGGGGTGGCGATCTCGTGCAGCAGGTGCATGTTGCCCTCGTCCGGGGCCGCGCAGTTGAGCGCCTGCGGGCCGAGCAGGCTGCGGCCGGCGGCCTCCAGCACCGCCGCCTGGCCGCGCAGGTCGAGGCCGTGGCCGCCCAGCTCCGCGGCGACCTGGGGGGCGAAGATCCCGGCGTCCTTCGCGGCGGCTTGGAGCTCGGCCCGCAGGTCGGGGTCGAGCCCGTGGCCGCCGCGGTCGCGCGCCTCGGCGGGGACGCAGACCGCGTCGACGAACGCCCGCGTGCGCTCGGCGAGCTCCTGCACGGCGGGTGGGTGGGAGAAGTCGATCACTGCGCGAGGCCCTCCTGGACGATGTGCACGGTCCTGCGTACGCGGCGGTGGCGCTCCGCGGGGTCCGGCGCCGCGCTCACGGGGTCGACGACGAGCGTCTTGACGCCGGCGTCCCGGTACGCGCGCAGCTGCTCGACGCACCGCTCCGCGGAGCCGTAGGCGACGAGGCCGCGCAGCAGGCCGTCGCTGACGGCCGCGACCGCGTCGGCGCGGCGGCGCTCCGCCCACGCCTGGGCCATCGCGGCCGCCTCGCGCTCGTAGCCCTGGTTGGCCAGGTGCGCGTTGTAGGCCGGCACGGTGCCGTAGCCGACCAAGAAGCGCCGCAGCATCTGCTCCAGCTCGGGACCGTCCTCGTCGGCGGCCACGAGCACGCGGCACCAGACGTCGAGCTCGCCGGGGTCGCGGCCGGCGCCGGCGGCGCCCTGCCGGAAGCTGGCCAGCAGCTTCGGGACGGCGTGCGCGGCGCCGAGGCTGATCAGCACGCCGTCGCCGACCGCCCCGGCGAGCTCGAACATCTTCGGGCCGAGCGCACCGATGTAGATCGGCACCCACGTCGCGCCGAGCGCGAGCCGGAAGTCGTGCACGTCGAGCGTCGCACCGGCGTAGTCGACCTTCTCGCCGGAGAGGGCGAGCCGGAGCGCCTCGACCGTCTCCTTGACGCGCGTCCGCGGCTTGACGTACCGCGCGCCCATCCAGCGGCCCACGATCGCCGGCGACGACGCGCCGAGCCCGAGCACGAAGCGCCCGTCGGAGACCACCTGCAGCGACGCCGCGCTCATCGCCAGCAACGCCGGCGGCCGCGTGAAGGCCGGGGCCAGCGCCAGCCCGAGCCGCACGCGGCTCGTCGTCGCGGCCAGCGCGGCCAGCGGCGTGAAGCCGTCGGGGCCCGCGACCTCGCTCGACCAGACGTCGTCGTAGCCGAGCGCCTCGGCCTCACGGGCGAGATCGAGGCTGGCCCGCAGCCCGATCGCCTCCAGCGGCACGGCGAGACCGAGCCTCACGTCGGCGCCTCGTAGACGACGGCGCCGCGGAGCACGGTCAGCGCCACGGCGCCGTCGCGCAGCACGACCAGGTCGGCGGGCGCGCCGGGAACGATCCGGCCCAGCGTGCGCGCGCCGACCAGCGCCGCCGGCGTGCGGGTCGCGGCGCGCAGGGCGGCGCCGGCGGCGAGCGCCTCGGCGCGTCCGAACGGGCGGCCGCCGCGGGTGCGGCGGCGGCGCGCGGCGTCGAGCATCGCCAGCGGCCGGGCGCGGGTGACCGGGGCGTCGGAGGCCAGGGCGAGCGGGACGCCCGCGCGCAGCCAGCTCGCCAGCCGGTGCAGCCGCGACGGCTCGCCGTGGCGCTCGAGGTACGCGTCGCCGTGCTCGGCCACCAGCGCCGGGCTGGCCACCACGGCGGCACCGGTCGCCGCGACGGCCTCGATTGCGGCGTCGGAGGCGACGAAGGCGTGCTCGATGCGGTCGCCGCGCCGCAGTCCGACCGCATCGAGGACCGCGATCGCGGCGGCGAGCTCCACCTCGGTGGCCGCGTGGATCGCCACGCCGAGCCCGGCGCGGCGGGCGGCGCGGGCCTGCTCGACCAGGTCGTCGAGGTCCAGCTCGGCCTCGAGCGCGACGAGCTTGGCGTGACGCACGCGCCGCCGGTCGGGCATCCGCACGCGGCCGGCGGCCAGCCGGCGGCCGGACACCATCGTCCACAGGCGCTGGCGCAGCGCGCCGCTGACGGCGAGCGCGTCGAGCAGCGCCAGCTCGCTGTCGCCGTTGGCCTCACCGGCGTCCTGGAGGCTCGTCACGCCCGCGGCCAGCAGCTCGTCGGAGACCTTGGCGGCGAGGCGCTCCAGGTCGATCGCCTCGGTCGGGTCGCGCAGCGCCGAGCCGGCTCCGAACACGCGCCCGTCGCCGCCGGCGCCGCAGCGCGCCAGCCCGGCGCTGTTGAGCACGTCGAGCCGCAGGTTGCGGTGCTGGATCCGCAGCGGGCGGTCGGGCTCGACGGCGTCCAGCCAGTCCCGGTCGGGCAGCCAGCCGCCGAGCATCTCGTCGTGATCGAGGCGGCGCAGGCGCACCCAGCCGGCGCCGGACCGCCGGGCGGCTTGGCGCACCGCGGCGGCCAGGGCGTCGCGGCCGCGCAGATCGTCCGGGAGGCGCACGGCCTCGCGCTCGCGGAGCATCGAGAGCACGTGGACGTGCGGGTCGTGGAAGCCCGGGATCAGCACGTCCGCGGTCGCGCCGGCGCCGCCGCGCTCGATGCCGGCGATCACGCCGTCGCGGATCGTGACCGTCCACACGCCCTCGCGCCCGGGGAGCCGGACGCCGGAGAGCGCGCCTACTTCGGCTGCAGCGGCTTCCCGCAGCACTCCGGCACCTCGCCCGGGCGCGTGACCAAGAACTGCGCCCCGCACTCCCCGCACAGATAGCGCTTGCCGACCTTGGTGCTCATCAGGCGACCTCCTTCGTGGTGAGCTCCGCGAGCAGCTCGCGGCGCTTGAGCTTGCCCAGGTCGGTGCGCGGGAGCGCAGCGACGTAGCGGACGCGGCTCGGGGCCTTGAAGCTGGCGATCCGCGCCTTGGCGTGCGCGATCAGCTCGGCCTCGCCGGGCGGCGTGCCGTTCGCGACCACGAACGCGGCGACGACCTGGCCCCACTCGGCGTCGGGCAGCCCGACCACCGCGACCTCGGCCACGGCGGGGTGCTCGGCGAGCGCCTGCTCGACCTCCGCCGGGTCGATGTTCTCGCCCGCGCGGATGATCAGGTCGTCGCGGCGGCCCGTGAGGAAGACGTAGCCGCCGGCGTCGATGCGGCCGCGGTCCCCGGTCCGGTGCCAGTCGCCGCCGTCGAAGCGGGTGGCGATCTCACCGTCGAGGGTCGTGACCTCGACGCCGTCGAGCGGGCGGCCCAGCGAGCCGAGGCGCTCGAGCGCATCGGGCTCGCCCGCGCGCGCGGCGGCGTGGTCCTCCGGCGCGAGGACGCAGATCGTCCCGCCGGTCTCGGTCTGGCCGTAGGAGCCGACGAAGCGGGTGCCGTCCGGGAAGCGGCGCAGAGCCTCGAGGATCGTCGGGCGCGGCATCGGGGCCGCGCCGTAGGCCACCGTCCTGAGGCCGGCGAGCGCGGCGGCGTCGAAGCCGGGATCGTCGAGGATGCGTCGGAGCATGGTCGGGACGACGAAGGCGTGGTCGGCGCCGCTCGTCCGCACGGCCTCGAGCCACGCCTCCGCGCTGAAGCGTTCGAGCAGGACGGCGCGGCGGCCGCTGAAGACGCCGGCGAGCAGCGCGGACAGGCCGGCGATGTGGTGGTTCGGCACGGCGAGCACCGTCGTCCCGCGCGGCGTGCCGTCGGCGGGGAGCGCGGTGCGCAGCAGCATCCCGGTGAGGCCGTCGTGGCTGAGGCGGACCGGCTTCGGGCGGCCGGTCGTGCCGCTCGTGTGCAGCAGGATCGCGGTGGCGCCGTCCTCGGGCTCCACGGCGTCCCTGCGCTCGGCGGGACCGTCGAAGCCGAGGTCGTTCGCGTCCAGCGCGGCGGCGCCCGCGGCCGCCGCGACCGGCGCGTAGCGCGGGTCGGCGATCACGAGATCCGGCGTCAGGCCGTCCAGCAGCGCGGCCAGCTCGGGCGCCTTGGCGCGGGCGTTCAGCGGCGCGAGCGTGGCGCCGAGCGCGAGCGCGCCGTAGAGCAGCGCGACGAACCGCGGCGAGAAGCCCTGGAGGGTCGCGACGACGCTGCCGGCGGTCGCCCCGTGCGCTTCCAGCCACGTCCGCGCGTGGCCCGCGGCGTGCTGCAGCTCGTCGTACGTCCACTCGGTCGTGCCGTCGGCGAGCACCGGCACGGTGGGCATGAGCTCGGCGGGAATCTCCAGCGTCTCCGCAAGGTTCACGCCGATGAAGTTACCAAACGGTTGGTAGGTTGAGAAGGCCTCTCAGGCGACGACGCCGGCGACCGCCATGGCCGCCAGCTCGCGCACGATGTCGTCCGGGCGCAGGTCGCCGTCGGCGCGGTACCAGATCGCGAGCCAGTTGACCATGCCGAGGATCGCGAAGGCGCTCAGGCGCACGTCGACGCCGTCCCGCAGGCGGCCCGTGGCCTGCCCGCGCTCGAGCAGCCCGCGCAGCTCGGCCTCGTAGCTGTCCCGCGAGCGCAGCACGTCGCGCCGGCGGGCGGCCGAGATCGACTCGAAGTCCTGCAGGTAGACGCGCGTCGCCAGCTGGTGCTCGATCGCGACACGCGCGTGGTCGGCCACGAACACGTGCAGCGCCTCGACCGGATCCTCGACGTCGCGCCAGCGCACGTTGGAGGCGAGCGTCGCCTCGTGCGCGCGCTCGATCACGGCCACCAGGAGATCCTCCTTGGTCTCGATCCAGTGGTAGAGGCTGCCCTTCTGCATGCCGATGGCTTCCGCGAGGTCCTGGAGCGACGCGCCGTCGTAGCCCTTGCGGGCGAACACCTCGGCCGCTCGCTGCAGCATCTCGTCGGGCAGGCCTTCGCCGCGCCTGCGGCGGTTGGGGGAGCTGGTACGCGGCATCGTTCAGCGCAGCGTACCTTCACCGTGTGTGAAGACGCTCCGCCCGTTCCGCGGCGTGCGGTGAGAGCTCGTCCTGCAGCTTGAGCAGGCGTGTGAGCCGCGTGAGGATCGGGCGCGGCCGCGCGGCCAGCGCGTCCACGACGCGCGCGGTCGTCGCGGCGAGCTCGTCGTCGTCGACCACCAGGTCCAGGAGCCCGGCGGCCCTGGCCGCGCCGGCGTCGAGGTCGCGGCCCAGCAGCAGCAGGCCGCCGGCGGTCTGCGGGCCGGCGAGCCGCGTCAGCGTCTGCGTTCCGCACGCGGCGGGGAGCAGGCCGAGCTGGGCCTCGGGCATGCGCAGCCGGGTGCTGCGGGCGGCGATCCGCAGCGTCGCGAGCAGCGCGAGCTCGAGGCCGGAGCCGATGGCGTGGCCGTGGAGCACGGCGATCACGGGCACCGGGATCGCCCGCAGCGTGCCCCACACGTCCCGGGCGAAGCGGATCCGGCGCGCCTCGAACGGGCTCGGCGCCGTGCCGAACTCGTCGAGGTCCGCGCCCGCGCAGAACGACCGTCCCTCCGCGCGGATCACGACCACGCGCAGCTCGTCGTCGTCGCGGCAGTGGGAGAAGACCTCGTGCAGCTCGTCGCGCATCCGCGTCGAGTACGCGTTGTGGACCTCGGGGCGGTCGAGCACGACGGTCGCGACGGGCCCCTCGACCTCGAAGCGGATCGTGTCCCTCACCGCAGCGCCCCGGCGACGTCCTCGATCTGCCCGACCGTGCGGGCGCGCGGCCCGCACAGCGCCGCGACCGCCTGCAGCGCCGCCGTCGCGCCGGACAGCGCGTCGGTGAACGGGAGCGGCGCGCACGCGTCCTCGAGCCCGAGGCCGCCGGCGAGCTCCACCAGCGATCCCAGCGCCCGGTCGTCGGGCCGCTCGCGCGAGGCCGGCATCCGCACGAGCGCCGCCCCGGTATGAAGGATCCGCTCCGGCGGCAGGCCGAGGTTGCCCAGCACGCGTCCGGTGAAGTTCTCGATCACGATCGTCTCCGGTCCGAGCAGCGCCTCCAAGCGCGCGCGCTCGGCGTCGCGCCGCAGATCGAGCGCCAGCATCCGCTTGCCGGCGTTGAGGGCCAGGAAGTGCGACCGCGGCCCGCGCCGCGCGCCGTCGGGCCGCGACGGCGCCTCGACCTTCACGACCTCCGCCCCGAGCTCCCGCAGCAGCTGCGCGGCCAGCGGCGCCGCCCACAGTCCGCCCAGCTCCACCACGCGCACCCCGCGCAGCGAGATTCGAGCGCCGGCCGGCGCCAGGCTCGGGGGACGGCGCATCGGCCCGGCGGCGACGAGCTGCGCGGGGAGCCCCCACGCCTGCAGCTCGTCGCGGGCGGCCGCCGGTTCGCGGCCGGCGGCCCAGGCGGCGAGCGGACGGTCGCCGGTCGCGGCCGCCAGCAGCTCGCGATGCAGCGGCGTCGGGGTCTGCACGGCCAGGCGGCCGGCGATCGTGACGCCGCGGCGGGCGTCGCCCAGCACGCGCAGCGGGGCGAGGAAGCGGCGCTCGAGGACGCCCGCGCCGTCGAGCTCGAGGCGCCGCTCCGGCGCGGCCGCGGCCGCGAGCGCGTGCTGGAGCGCGAGCGCGCGCTCGGCCACGCGCGTCCAGAGATCGGCGGCGCCGCGGCGGCCGTCGGCGCGGGCGAGCGCGCCGACCGCCGCGTCGAGGCCGCGGGTGTCGGTCTGCACGCGCGCGGCCAGCCCCGGGTCGAGCCCGACGGCCTCCAGCGCCGCGCTAGCGGCCCTCGAAACGCGGGCTGCGGCGCGCACGGAAGGCCTCCAGGCCCTCGGCTCGATCGGCGGTGTCCAGCAGCAGGCAGGCCAGGTCGGCCTCGATCGCCGCGCCCGCGCTCAGGGGCAGCTCCGCGGCCGACCGGATCAGGCTCGCGAGCGCTTCGAGCGCCAGCGGCCCGCGCGCGGCCACCTGCTCGAGCGCCACCGCCGCCGCCGGCAGCGCGTCGTCGACGACGGTCATGAAGCGCTCGACCTCCGCGCCCGCCCGCACCGTCTCGCCCAGCAGCAGCATCCGCGTCGCGAGGCTCGTCCCGGCGAGGCGCAGCAGCCGCTGGCCGCCGCCGCACGGCAGCCAGCCCGTCAGCGTCGCCGGGAGCCCGACCTCGACGCCCCGGCGCACGAATCGCAGGTCGCAGGCCAGCGCGACCTCGAGCCCGGTGTTCAGCAGCGGCTCGTCGCTGGCCGCCAGCACCGGCTGGGGGTGCGCCCGCAGCGCGTCGCAGGTCGCGGCCACGAGCCGCCGCAGCGCCCGGTCCTCGACCGCGGCCAGCGCGGCGAGCCCGGTGATGAGCAGCGGCTCCCCCGCCTCCAGCGCGTCCTGCACGGCCAAGAGCCCGCGCGCCGCGTCGCCTTCGGGGATGCGCAGCGCGGTCACGGAGCCCCGAGCAGGAGGGCGATGCCCTGGCCGCCGCCGATGCAGAGCGTGACCAGGCCGTACCGGTGGCCGGCGCGCTCCATCTCGGCGACGCACTTGGCGGTGATCGCCGCGCCGGTCGCGCCGATCGGGTGGCCGAGCGCGATCGCGCCGCCGTTCGGGTTGACCTTCTCGGGATCCAGGCCCAGCTCGTCGATCACGGCCAGGGCCTGCGCGGCGAAGGCTTCGTTGAGCTCGATGACGCCGATGTCGTCGAGCGCCACGCCGGCGCGCTCGAGCACCTTCCGCACCGCGGGGACCGGGCCGATGCCCATGTAGGCGGGGTCGACGCCGCACGTCGCGTAGGCGAGGACGCGCGCCTTGACGGGCGTGCCGAGCGCTTCGGCGCGCTCCGGCGCGAGCAGGACGACGGCGGCGCCCGCGTCGTTCATGCCGGACGCGTTGCCGGCGGTGACGGTGCCGCCCGGCTTGAACGCCGGCTTGAGCTTGGCGAGCGCGTCGAGCGCGACGTCCTCGCGGATGTGCTCGTCGGCGTCGACGGTCACGGCGCCGCGCCTGGCGGGCACCTCGATCGGCACGATCTGATCGGCGAAGCGGCCCGCGGCGCGCGCGGCGGCCGCGCGGCGGTGCGATTCGAGGGCGAACGCGTCCTGGCGCTCGCGCGAGATCGCGCCGCGCTCGGCGAGGTTCTCGGCGGTCACGCCCATGTGCACGTCGTGGAAGGGATCGGTGAGCACGCCGACCACCGCGTCGACCAGCGCGGTCTCCCCCATGCGCGCGCCCCAGCGGACCGACGGCGCCCAGTACGGCCCGCGGCTCATCGACTCGGCGCCGCCGGCCAGGGCGACCTCGGCGTCGCCGACCTGGATCGCCTGCACGGCGGAGACGATCGCCTGCACGCCGGTCCCGCACAGGCGGTTGACGGTGTAGGCCGGCGTCTCCTTCGGGACCGCCGCCTTCATCGCCACCACGCGCGCCATGTACATGTCCTCGGGCGCGGTGTGGATGACGTTGCCGAAGACGACGTGGTCGACCCGCTCGGGCGGCACGCCCGCGCGGTCGAGGGCGGCGCGCGCCGCGTGGGCGCCGAGTTCGGTGGGGGCGACGTCGCGCAGCGACCGGCCGTAGGAGCCGATCGGCGTGCGCACGGCCGAGGCGATCACAGCGAGCGTCACGGGCCCGAGGATACCTACCAAACGGACGGTTGGCTAGTCGGGGAAGCGCACGCCGGCCAGCTGCGTGGCCTGCGCGATCAGGGCGCCGGAGGCGTCCCACACCTCGCAGGTCTCGTCGACGACGCCGTGCCGGACCAGGCGGGCGTGCTGGCGGACCCGCCACGGACCGGGCGCGGCCAGGGCGCGCAGGTAGGCGGTCAGCTCGAGGGTGGGCACCCAGCCACGCGAGCCGAGCTCCAGCGTGACCGCGGGGAGACAGTCGACGGCGACGAGCGCCAGCAGCGGGTCGTCGGTGGCCGGGACCATCCAGGCCCGGGACTCCGGGTCGCCGCTCGGCGCGCGCCGGGCCCAGCCCAGCGTCGCCGGGTCGGCGTGCAGCTCGACCGCGTCCCAGAGGCCCATCGGCTGGCGCTCCGAGCGGCGGACCGGCAGGCGGACGCACTCGGCGAGCGCGGGCAGGGCGACCGGCGGCGCGCCGGAGAAGCGCGCCGGCGCGTCGTCGAAGCGACCGAGTGTCAGGAGCGCGTGCACGAGCGCGCGCCCGTCCTGCACCAGCAGCGCGCGCACCTGGCTGGCGAAGCGCCCCGCGCGCAGCATTTCGACCGACACCGAGGCCGGTCCGCACGCCGGCGCCCCGAGGAAGTGCGCCGAGGCCGCCAGCACGTGGCGCTGACCGGACTGGGCCGCGAGCCCCGCTCGCGCCAGCAGCGCCAGCAGGTAGCCGCCGTTGGGCCGGTCCCCCACCGTCCACGCGTCGTCCAGCGTGACGGCGAACTCGCCGTCACGCATCGCCGTGACCGCCGTGGCCTCGGAGAAGCCCGCCACTCAGACCGGCGGCGGCTCGGCGGTGAGGCTGGCGAGCGCCTGGTCGGCGAGCGAGCGCGCGATCGTGTCCGGCGACAGCGCGCCCGACGGCCGGTACCACTGGTAGAGCCAGTTGATCATCCCGAAGATGGCGAACGTCGCCAGGCGCGGGTTGAGCTTGGGGTTGACCGTGCCCTCGGCCTGCGCCTGCTCGATCAGCGAGCGCAGCGCGCTCTCGTACTCGTCGCGCGCGGTCATGATCTCGTCCCGCCGCGCCCGGCTCAGCGCCCGCGCGTCGCGGAAGTAGATCGACGTGGAGCGCCCGTGCTTCATCGACACGCGCGCGTGGTCTTCGATGAAGACCCGCAGGCGCGCGAGCGCGTCGCCCTCGATCGTCCGCCAGCGGGAGTTGCCCTTCAGCGTGCGGTCGTGCGTGTCCTTGATGATGGCGAAGAGCAGGTCTTCCTTGGTGTCGATGTAGTGGTAGAGGCTGCCCTTCTGGATGCCGACGGCGTCCGCGATGTCCTGCAGCGAGGTGGCGTCGTAGCCCTTGCGCCGGAAGATGTCCGCGGCGGCCTTGAGCACCTGCTGCTGGCGACCGGATCCGGTCGCTGCGGAGGTGGCTGTGTTTCGCGCTGCACGCATCTGGCCCTCACTGGCTACGTTTCCATACCGATCGGCGGAGCGGGCTTGACAGCGCTCCAGGCGCTCCATAACCTACCAAACGGTTGGTCACTCCGCTCGACACCTCGGCCCTGCCCTGGGCGCCGACGCGCGAGCGCCCGCGCACCCTCGCGGACGTCGCCGCCGTTGGAGCCCGCGAGTTCGCGGACGCGATCGCGATCACCGACGGCGAGCGCCGCATCTCCTACGCCGAGCTGGAGGCCGGCGTGGCGCGCGTCGCCGCCGCGCTGCACGTCGAGCCCGGCGACCGGGTGGCGCTGCTGTGCGCCAACCGGGCCGAGTTCTGGTTCGGCTACCTCGGGATCGCGCGCGCCGGCGCGGTCTCCGTTCCGCTCGGCACCCGCCTGAGCGTCTCCGAGCTGGCGTTCCTGATCGACCACGCCGAGTGCCGCGCGCTGCTGCACGGCGCCGAGCACGCGGACGTGGCCCGCGCCCTCGCCGGCGCGGTGGAGCGCCTGGACCTCGACGCGCTCCCGGACGGCGGCGAGGCGCCCACCGCGGCGCCGGACCCCGCGAGCGACGCGGCGATCTTCTACACGTCCGGCACCACCGACAGTCCGAAGGGCGTCAGGCTCACGCACGAGGGGATTCTCCACTGCGCCACGGTCTGTGGCAACGCGTTCGAGATCACCGGCGACGACGTGGCGCTCGCGCTGCTGCCGCTCTACCACACGTCGACGCACTTCATCGCGCTGCCCACGCTGATGGCGGGCGGCACCGTCGTGGTCCACGAGGGCTTCAACGCCGACGCGGCGTTCGCGCTGCTCGAGCGCCACGGCGTCACGCTCTTCCCCACGGTCAGCGCGGTCGCGACGCTGATGGCCAAGCACGCGGAGCGCACGCGGCGCGAGGGCGGGCTGGAGCATCTGCGGATGGTCTACTTCGGCGGCGCCGGCGTGCCCGACTCGCTGCTCGCGAGCTGGGCCCGGTTCGCGCCCAGCACGGCGATCGCCAACGTCTTCGGCCTGACCGAGATGGGCCCCGCGGTGGCCGGCCACATCCCCACCAAGCATCCGCCCAAGCCGGGCACGGTCGGTCCGCCGTACGCCGGCATCGCCGTGCGCATCGACGGCGACCCCGGCCCGGGCGCGGTCGGCGAGATCCTCGTCCGCGGCCGCTCGATGATGGCCGGCTACTGGCGCAACGAGGACGCGACCCGCGCGGCGCTGCGGGACGGGTGGCTGCACACGGGCGATCTCGGCTTCCTCGACGAGGACGGGTTCCTCTCCATCTCCGGCCGCCAGAAGCACATGCTCAAGCGCGGCGGCGAGAACGTCTTCCCGAACGAGGTCGAGGCGGTGATCATCCGCCACCCGGCCGTCAAGGAGGTGATCGTCGTCGGGGTCCCGGACGAGGTCATGGGCGAGCGCGTCGCCGCGCTGCTCTCTCCGCAGCCGGGCGCTCGGCTCGAGCCCGAGGAGGTCGTCGCGATCTGCGCCGAGCAGCTCGCCGAGTTCAAGGTCCCGGAGCTGGTCGCCGTGCTCGAGCCGGAGCTGCCCAAGAACAGCGTCGGCAAGGTCGACCTGCGGGGCCTGCACGCCAAGGCCCGCGACGCCGGCTTCGAGTTCCTGGAGTTCCGCCGCGGCCGGCCCGTCCGGCGATGAGGATCGCCGCCTCCGACGGCGTCGAGCTCGAGCTGCGCGACCTCGGGGGCGCGGGCCGGCCCGTGGTCTTTGCGCACGGGATCGGCTTCAACGGCGCGGTCTGGGGACCGGTCGCGCACGCCGTCCCCACGGTCCGGGCGTTCGCGCTCGACCTGCGCGGTCACGGCGCCAGCCGCGTCGAGCCCGAGCACCCCTTCTCCTGGGACGCGCTCGCCCGCGACACCCGCGCCGCCGCCCAGGCCGTGCACCGGCTGACCGGCGAGCGCCCGGCCGGCGTCGGGCACTCCGGCGGCGCGGTCGCCCTGCTGCTGGCCGCGAGTGAGTACCGCGCGCTGCTGCTCTACGAGCCCCCGGGCGCCGACGGCGCGCCGCCCGAGCGCGTGCAGGCGCTCGCCGCCGCCGCGCAGCGCCGGCGCGACTGGTTCCCGAGCCACGACGCCGCCGAGCAGACGCTGGCGCTGCGCGAGCCGCTGAAGTCCTTCGACCCCCGCGTCCGCCGCGCCTACGTCGAGGCGGGCTTCGGCCCAGGTCCCGCCGGCACGGTGAAGCTCGCGTGCCGCCCGGAGGACGAGGCGCGCCTGTACCGGATGGGGCAGGCGCCCGACGCGCCGGTGCCCTGCCCGGTGATCCGCCTCGAAGGCGAGCTGAGCGAGCCCTGGCGCCGGCGGCCCGGTTCGGAGATCTTCCCGGGCTCAGGCCACTACGGGCCGCTGGAAGCGCCGGAGGCGTTCGCCGCACGGCTCGCCGCCTTCGTCTGAGCGAAGTGCGGCATCACCTCGGTCGCGAACGTCTCGAGCATCCGCATGCTCTCGGCGTGGTCGATCCCGAGCAGCGGCGGCTGGATGATCAGCTGCTCGATCGGCGCGTGCGCGCCGCGGGCGAGGAAGTCCTCGATGCGCTCGATGCAGTACTCGGGCGAGCCCATGATGCAGTGGCGGTTGATGTCGCCCTGATAGAGCGGGATCTCCGACGCGCCGTGCCAGCGCTGGTAGTTGCCGACGATCCACTCCACGTACGGCGTCGCCACGCGCCGGGCGCGCTCGTGATCGCGATCGACCCAGAGGAACCGGAACGGCAGGTACTCGACCGACGCCGGGTCCCGGCCGTGCTCGGCCAGCTTCTCCAACAGGAACGGCATGTCGTCCGCCGACGGCCGCCCCGCCACGCCGCGGACGCCGAGCCGCGCCACCCGCTCCAGCACCGGCCGCGACGTGCCGCCGAGATAGATCGGGATCGGCCGTTGGACCGGCTTGGGCGTGACCGGCACGCCGCTGAAGTCGAACAGCTGCCCGTGGTGCTCGAGCGGCTCGTCGCCCCACGCGCCGAGCAGGATCTGCGTGCCTTCTTCGTGCCGGCGCCCGCGGGTGCGCCGGTCGATCGCGAACCCGTCGAACTCGTCGGGCATGTAGGCGACGCCGATCGCCAGGTCCAGCCGGCCGCCCGACAGCACGTCGACGACCGCGGCGTCCTCGGCCAGGCGCACCGGGTGATGAAACGGCATCAGCAGCACGTAGGGGCCGATCCGCACGCGCGTGGTGCGCGCCGCGATCGCCCCCAGCACGGGCATCACCGACGGCAGGTAATCGTCGTCCTTGAAGTGGTGCTCGGTGAGCCAGACCGCGTGGTAGCCGAGCGCTTCGGCGTACACGATCTCCTCCAGCGTGTCGCGATACAGGTCGGCCAGCGAGCGCCCGTAGGCGGGCGGGTTGCGCAGCGACCAGAGCATTCCGAAGTGCACGCGTCGTCCTCCACGACCGTCTCGAACAACCGCCTTGACTTCCTCCCCAGCGGGCAACTAGCCTACCAAATGGTCGGCAGATTGTTCAGCCCGGAGGAGGAGTTCACCGTTGTCGGTCTCCACGCGCGTAGAGCCACAGTTCGAACCCGCCGGGGTGCGCGCCCTGGACTACCCGTTCACCCCCGAGCAGCTCGCGGTGCGCGAGCACGTGCGCGCGTTCGCGGCCGAGCGGCTCGCACCGATCGCCGAGGAGATGGACCAGTCGGAGGAGTACCCGACCGAGCTGGCCCGGATCATGGGCGAGTCCGGCCTGTGGTCGTACTTCTTCCCGGAGGAGTACGGCGGCGCCGGGCACTCCTCGACCACCCTGTGCCTGATCCGGCACGAGCTCGCCCGCGTGTGCCCGACGGCCGACGAGCTGTTCGCGGCCCAGGGCCTGCCGATCAACGCGCTCGTCCTCCACGGCAGCGACGCGCTGCGCGCCCGCTACGCGCCGCACATCATCGACGGCACCAAGACGTTCTCGATCTGCCTGACCGAGCCCGCCGCGGGCTCCGACGTCGGCGGGATCCAGACCGTCGCCGAGCAGGAGGGCGACACGTTCTACCTCACGGGCCACAAGCGCTTCGTCTTCGGCCCGGCGGCCGCCACCACGTTCCTCGTCTTCGCGAAGACCGATCCCGAGCTGGGCAAGCGCGGCATCTCGGCCTTCATCGTCGACCTGCCCGCCGAGGGCGTGTCGTGGACGGACTACAAGCTGTTCAAGGCCGGTCCCGAGACCGAGGTCACCTTCGACCGGACGCCGGTGCCCGCCGAGAACATGGTCGGCCGGCGCGGGGCGGGCATCGCCGTCGCGCTCGGCGACCTCGCCCACATGCGGCCGACGGTCGGCGCCGCCGCGGTCGGGATGGCCGAGGCCGCGCTGGCCGCGGCCATCGAGCACGTCAAGATCCGGCAGGCCTTCGGCGGCCGCCTGTCGGATCTCGAGACCGTGCGCTTCCGCGTCGCCTCCGCCGCGGCGGAGCTCGACGCGGCGCGCCTGCTGGTCTACGCGGCCGCGGCCAACGCGGACGGGGACGCGCTCGACGTCGCGATGACCGCCGCCAAGGCCAAGTGGTTCGCCACCGAGACGGCATTCCGTGTCATCGACACGGCGGTCCAGCTCCACGGCGGCTCCGGCCTACGGCGGGGGTCCGTGCCGGAACGGATGATGAAGGCGGTCCGCGCCACACGGATCTATGAGGGCGCCAACGAAGTCATGCAGCTCGTGATCGGCCGGGGGCTCTTCGGGGCTTCCAGCGCGCCGCGCTGACGCAGGGAAACGAGGAGAGAGAAGAACATGGACGCATTCCGTCTCGCCGGCGTGGCGGCGACCGTCGCACTCGCACTCGGCGTGGCCGCCTGCGGCAGTGACGACTCGGGTGGGAGCAGCGGCAAGGCCTCGTCGTCGAAGGGCGGCGATCCGATCAAGGTCGGGTACGTGGTGTCCAAGACCGGCCCGGCCGCGGCGGACGCCAACAGCGACGTCGTCGGCGCGCAGCTCGCGGCCAAGGAGATCAACGACGCCGGCGGCGTCGACGGCCACAAGATCGAGATCACCGTCCGCGACGACAAGACCGACCCGACGACGGCCACGCGCGAGGCGCGCGACCTGGCGCTCTCGGGCAACGTCAACATCCTCGCGGGCGCGACCGTGACCGCGATCGGCGCGGCGATCAAGGAGGTCGCCAACGCCACCAAGGTCCCGTACCTGATCTCCACCGCCAACGGCGCGTCGCTGACCGAGGTCGACCCGAGCCCCTACGTCTTCCGCGCGTGGTCCAACAGCCGCGTGATGCCGGGTCCGGTCGCCGACTACGCGTCCAAGCAGCCCTGGAAGAAGTACGTCCTGGTCACCGGCAACAACGACTTCGGCAAGAGCATCTCGGACAACTTCAAGTCCTACGTGCAGGCGAAGAACCCCAACGCGCAGTTCGTCAAGCAGATCCTGGTCGAGCAGGGCGCCACCGACTACTCGGCGGCGATCAACCAGCTGCGCTCGATCAAGCCCGACGCGGTCTTCCTCGGCGGCGTGTTCGGCGCCTCGTTCATCGCGTTCGCCAAGGCCGCGGTGCCGGCCGGCATCTACGACGACGCGCACGTGATGGGCTTCATGGGCAACGCCGATCTCGACGCCGTGGGCAGCCTCGTCCCGGCGGGCAAGCAGATCGGCTACAACGCCTACTACAACACGTACGACGACCCGTTCACCAAGGAGTTCGACGAGAAGATCAAGGCCGTGACGGGCAAGCCGTCGGACGGCTCGAACTTCGTCGGCTACATGACGGTCAAGTGGATCGCGGAGGCGGTCAAGCGAGGCGGCGGCACGAGCCGCGAGCAGATCCTGAAGGGGCTCAGCGGTGCGAGCATGGACACGCTGATCGGCGACGTGACGATCCGGCCGGGTGACCACGAGGCGACCGGCTCCTACTTCTACGGGATCGTGGACAAGGGCGCCGACGGCAAGCCGGCGTTCACCCAGGTCGGCACCGCGCCGGGCACCGACTTCCTGCCGCCCGACAAGGGATGACGACCCTGCTCGCAGCGAGCACGACGGTCTGGCTCGACCAGATCGTCACCGGCATCACCCGCGGGGGCTGGATCTTCCTCGTGGCGGCCGGGCTGACGCTGGTCTTCGGCGTCCTTCACGTGCTGAACTTCGCCCACGGCTCGCTGTACCTCGTGGGCGCGTACGTGGGGGCGGCGCTGGGACCCGCGTTCGGCGGCTCGCTGGGCGCATTCCTGCTGATCCTGCTGATCGCTCCGTTCGCCGCCGCGGCGGTGGGCGGGGCGATCGAGGTCGGCCTGCTGCGGCCGACCTACCGCAGGCCGCTGCTCTACCAGTTCCTGCTCATGTTCGGCGTCGTATACGTGATCAACGGTGCCGTCGAGGCGATCTGGGGCGTCGAGACCCGCCAGCTCTCCGCGCCTCACGCGCTGACCGCGCCGGTGCACATCGGCGCGGTGACGATCGCCCGCTACAACCTCTTCACGCTCGCGGTGGGGATCGTCGCCGCGGCGCTCGTGCTCCTGCTGCTGCACCGCTCGGCGTTCGGCCGGGACGTGCGCGCCGTGGCCCAGGATCCCGAGATGGCGGCGCTGCTCGGCGTGCGCGTCGGCCGCGTGCGCACCCTGGTCTACGTCCTCGGCGCCTGGCTCGCCGGCCTGGCGGGCGTGATCACCGCCGGCCAGTCCGCCTTCACCACGACCGACGGCGTGACCACCGTGATCCTCGCCTTCGTGGTCGTGATCGTGGGCGGCATGGGCAGCATCTGGGGCGCGATCGTCGCGTCGCTGATCATCGGGGTGGCCGACGCGGTCGGCGCGATCGCGATCCCCGACCTGTCGGTGGCGATCGTCTACCTCGTGATGGCGGTCGTGCTGCTCGTCCGGCCGTGGGGCCTGCTCGGGAGGCCGGTCCACGCATGAGCCGCCGCCTCTCCCCCGCCCTCGTCCTGCCCGTCGTCGTGCTCGTGCTGGCTTTGCTGGCGCCGAACGCGCTCAACGTGACGCAGGTGCTGCTGCTCGCGCAGGCGTTCATCTACGCCGCGTTCGCGCTGTCGCTGTTCCTGCTGCTCGCCGACGGCGGCATCGTGTCCTTCGGGCACGCCGCGTTCCTGGCCGCGGGCGCCTACGGCGTGGCCGTGGCGACGACCAAGTGGAACATCCCGATCGGCCTCGCCTTCCTGCTCGCGCCGGTCATCTGCGCCGTGCTCGCGGCGATCATCGGATGGCTGTCCGTCCGGCTGACCGCGCTGTACTTCGCGATGCTCACGCTCGCCTTCGGCCAGTTCGTCTACTCGGTCATCGCGCGCGTCGGCTACTTCGGCGGCGAGTCGGGGCTGACCGGGATCCCGTCGGGGATCGTGGGCATCGACCCGGACCGCTTCTACTACGCGGGCCTGGTCGTGCTGGCCGTGGTCTTCGTGGTGATCCACCTGGTTCGCCGTGCGCCGTTCGGGCTCGCGCTGCGCGCGACGCGCGAGAACGCCACGCGGGCCGACTTCGCGGGCCTCAGCGTCCCGCGCGTGCGGCTGGCGGCGTTCATCCTCTCGGGCGCGCTCGGCGGCCTCGCGGGGGCCCTGCTGGCCGTGACCAACGGCACCGTCTCGCCCGACCTCGGCTTCTGGACGCAGTCGGGCACGGTGCTGGTGATGATCCTGATCGGCGGGATGACGTCCATGTGGGGGCCGATCATCGGCGCGATCGCGCTGACGTACGGGCAGAAGTACATCGCCGAGGCGACGCCCGAGTACTGGCAGATGGTGCTCGGCGCGGCGCTGATCGGGCTCGTGCTGTTCCTGCCCGGCGGCGTGGCCGGCGGCGTCGAAGCGGCCTACCGGCGGCTCGCACCGAAGCCGCACCGCCGCGCCCCGACCGGAGAGCCCGTTGCTGAGCGCTGAGGGCCTGGCCAAGTCGTTCGGCGAGAGCCGCGTCGTCGACGACGTGGCGCTGACCGTCCAAGCGGGCACGATCGTCGCCGTGATCGGCCCCAACGGCGCGGGCAAGACGACCCTGCTGAACCTGCTGTCGGGCTTTCTGCGCGCGGACGCCGGGTCGATCGGCTTCGACGGGCGCGCGATCACCGCGATGCCGTCCTACCGGCGCTGCCGCGCAGGCCTCGGGCGCACGTTCCAGCAGCCGAGCTTCTTCCCCGCGCTGACCCCGCTGGAGAACGTACAGGTCCCGCTGTTGACGATGGCCCGCAAGCACCGCCGGATGCTCGGGCGCGCACGCACGGCGCTGGTGGGCGAGGCGCGGGAGATCCTCGCCGAGGTCGGCCTCGGTGAGGCCGGTGACGAGCCGGCGAGCGCGCTCTCCTACGGCGACCAGCGGCGGCTGGAGATCGGCATCGCGCTCGGCACGCGCCCGCGGGTGCTGCTGCTCGACGAGCCGATGGCGGGCATGTCGGCGGCCGAGCGGCGCGCGCTCAGCGAGCTGATGCGCGACCTGCGAGCCGGTCAGGGGCTGACGCTCGTCTTCACCGAGCACGACATGGACGTCGTCTTCTCGCTCGCCGACGTCGTGCACGTGCTCCATCAGGGGCGGCGGCTCGCGTCGGGCACGCCGGCGGAGATCCGCGCCGACCCGGAGGTCCGGCGCGTCTACCTCGGGCAGGAGGCCGCATGAGCGAAGGGCTGGTTCTCGACGGCGTCGACGCGTACTACGGCGACAGCCACGTGCTGCACAGCGTCAGCCTCTCCGTCGCTCCGGGCGAGCTCGTCTTCCTGCTCGGGCGCAACGGCGCGGGCAAGACGACGACGCTGCGCGTCGCCTCCAGCCTGATGCGTCCGAAGCGCGGCAGCGTGCGGCTCGACGGCGCGGACCTGACGACGATCCGGCCGCACGACGTGGTCCGCAACGGGCTCGCCCTGGTGCCCGAGGACCGGCGCCTGTTCAGCGAGATGACCGTGGCCGAGAACCTCGCCGTGGCCGAGCGCCACGCGCGGCCCGGCGAGCGCCGCTTCGACCGCGACGCCGTGCTCGAGGTGCTCCCGGTCGTCGGCCGGTTCCTGCGCCGGCGCGCCTCCGCGTTGAGCGGCGGCGAGCAGCAGATGGTGGCGATCGCCCGCGCGCTGATGAGCAACCCGAGCGTGCTGCTGCTCGACGAGCCGATGGAGGGCCTCGCGCCGCTGGTGATCAAGGCGATCGAGACGCACCTCGACGTGCTGCGCGAGGGCGGCGTCGGCCTGCTGGTCTCCGAGACGCACCTCACCCGCGCGCTGCGCCCGGACGCGCGCACCTACGTGATCGACCGCGGCCGGATCGTGATGGAGGGCGGCAGCGAGGCGCTCGCGACCGCGACCGCGCAGGTCGAGAGCTACCTGTCGGTCTGACCCGCGGCGCGCTCGCGCAGCACGAACTTCTGGATCTTGCCGGTGGCCGTGCGCGGCAGGTCGTCGACGACCTCGATCCGCTTGGGGACCTTGAACCGCGCGAGCCGGCTGCGCGCAAACGCGCGCAGCTCGTCCAGGTCCAGATGCGCGCCGCGCCGCGGGATGACGAAGGCGACCGGCACCTCGCCCCACGTGGGGTCGGGGGCGCCGACGACGGCGGCCTCGCTCACGCCCTCGTGCGCGGCCAGCGCGGCCTCGACCTCGACCGTGGCGATGTTCTCGCCGCCGGAGATCACGATGTCCTTCAGCCGGTCCTTGAGCTCGAAGTAGCCGTCGGGGTGCATGACCGCGAGGTCGCCGGAGTGAAACCAGCCGCCGCGGAACGCGGCCTCGCTCGCCGCGGGATCGCGGTAGTAGCCGAGCATCACGTTGTTGCCGCGCATCACGACCTCGCCGAGGGTCTCGCCGTCGGCCGGAACGTCCTGCATCCGCTCGTCGACGACCCGGATCCGCTCGGTCACGACGGTGCCGACGCCCTGGCGGGCGCGCAGCGCCATGCGCTCCTCCTCGGGCCGGTCGTCCCACGCCGGGTTCCAGGCGCAGACGGCGAGCGGCCCGTAGGTCTCGGTCAGGCCGTACAGGTGGGTGACGGCGATGTTCAGCCGCTCGGCGCGGGCCAGCAGCGCCGGGGTCGGCGGCGCGCCGCCGACGAACAGCTTGACCGGCCGCGGGCACGGCGCGGCGGCCTCGCTGCCCAGGATCATCGTCACGACGGTCGGCGCCGCGCACAGGTGCGTGACGCCGTCCTCGCGCAGCGCGCGCCAGATCTCGACCGGGTCGACCTGCGGGAGGCAGACGTGGCGGCTGCCCGCGGCGGTGACCGCCCACGTGTAGGCCCAGCCGTTGCAGTGGAACATCGGCAACGTCCACAGGTACGCGCTGCCGGTGGCGAGCCCGGCCTCGGCGATCACGCCGAGGCTGTGCAGGTAGGCGCCGCGATGGCTCGTCATCACGCCCTTGGGGCGGCCGGTGGTCCCCGAGGTGTAGTTGATCGAGAGCAGGGCGCGCTCGTCCTCGGGCCGCTGGAGCGGCCGCGGATCGGCCGCGGCGAGCAGCGCCTCGTGGTCGTCCTCGACCCACGTGACCGGCAGCGCGGTGTCGCCGAGCGCGTCCTGCAGCGCACGGGTGGCGAACACGCGCGAGGCACCGGAGTGCTCGAGGATGTAGGCGTAGTCGGCGGCGGTGAGCCGCGTGTTCATCGGGACCAGCACGCCGCCCGCGCCCGGCACGGCGTAGTGCAGCTCGAGCATCGGCGCGACGTTCGGCAGCAGCGTCGCGACGCGCTCGCCGGGCCGTAGGTCGAGCGCCGCCGCGAGGCGGCGCACGCGATCGGCGTGCTCGGCGTAGGTCCAGCGGCGGGCGCCGTCGACCACCGCCGGCCGGTCGGCCCACACGTGTGCGCTGCGCTCGAGGAAGCTCAGCGGGGTGAGCGGCGCGTCGGAGACGGTCATGACGAGCCGTGGCGCACGCTTCCGCGGCGCAGGTCCACCAGCGCCAGGCCGCCGCTGTTGACGAGCCGGTCGAGGCCGTGCGTGTCGATCTTCCCCGTGGCGTTCTTGGGCAGCTCGCCCGGCAGGATCGCGACGAACTCGGGGACCTTGAAGTCGGCCAGCCGCTCCGCGCAGGCCGTGACGATCTCCTCGGCCGTGATCGCCGCGCCCGGTTGCTGGGCGACGACGGCGACCAGCCGGTCGCCCATCACCTCGTCGTGGCGGCCGACGACGCTCACCTCCTTGACGGGATCCAGCGCGGCGATCACCGACTCGACCTCGCCGGGGAAGATCGTCTCGCCGCCGCGCTTGAGGCGCTGCGACCGGCGCCCGACGAGGTAGACGTACCCGTCCTCGTCCAGGTAGCCCATGTCGCCGGTGCGCAGCCAGCCGTCCACCAGCGTCTCGCCGGTGGCGGCCGGGTTGGCCCAGTAGCCGGCCATGATCGACGGCGCGCGGACGAAGACCTCGTCGGTCGTGCCGGGCGGCGCCGCGCCGTCGCCGATGCGCACCTGCACGCCCGGGTACGGCAGGCCGACGGAGCCCGGCCGCAGCTCCATCGCGTCGGGGTCCATGCGCGTGATCGCGGACGCCATCTCGGTCATCCCGTAGCAGTTGACGAGCGTGGCCCGCGGCGCGAGCCGGCGCCAGGCGCTGCGCAGCGCATCGGGCACGTGCGAGCCGCCCGTGAGGATCTTGCGCAGGCGCTCGAGCCTGCGCTCTCCCGGCTGCGCGAACGCGTGCTTGGCCAGCAACGTCGCCGTCGCCGTCACCGACACCCAGATCGTCGGGTCGTAGCGCTCCATCCAGGCGAAGGTGCGCTCGGTGTTGAAGCCGTCGTCGAGCACGATGGTGCCGCCGGCGAGCAGCAGCGGGAACGGCACGAAGTGGACGGTCACGTGCGAGAGCGGCAGCTGGCAGAGCGCGACGTCCTCGGGCCCGATCGCGTACGTCTCGCGCACGGTCGTCGCGCACCACATCAGGCCCGCCTGCGTGAGGCGCACGCCCTTCGGGCTCCCGGTCGTGCCCGACGTGTAGAAGATCGCGCCGTCGTCGTGCTCGCTCCACGTCACCTCCGGGCGCTCGTCGGCGGGTGCGAGCAGCGCCTCGAGCTGATCGCCGTCGATGCGCTCGACCGCGACCCCGGCCACGCGGTCGGCCAGCGCCCGGTCGTGGATCAGGCACCTGCAGCCGGCGTGAGCGACCAGGAACGCCACCTCGGTGGCGCTCGCGCGGGTGGTGATCGGCACGGCGATCGCGCCCGCCTTCCCGAGCCCGATGTAGACCTCGAGGAACGCGACGCCGGTGCCCAGCAGCATGCCGACGCGGTCGCCCGGGGCGATGCCCTTGGCCCGCAGCGCGTGCGCGAAGCCGTTCGTGCGCCGCTCGAGCTCGCCGTAGGTCAGCTCGACGCGCCCGTCGACGGCCGCCAGGGCGCCCTCCCTCGTCGCGAGCGCCTCGCTGAGGATGTCGCCGATCAGCATTCCGGGGGCACCGTAGTCCTTTCGCTTGAACCGCGCGAACGCGCTCGATAGCCTACCAAACGTTTGGTCATATCGGTGGAGACGGAGGAGCCCGTGCTGACCCTCTCAGAGGACATCGAGGAGTTCCGGCGAGCGGTCCAGGCGCGGGCGGCTGCCGACATCGCCCCGCTGGCCGCGCAGATCGACCGCGAGCAGCGTTTCTCCCCGCGCCTGTGGGAGATCACGCGCGAGATGAACCTGACCGGCCTGCCCTTCGCGGAGGCGATCGGCGGGCAGGGCGGGACCTACCTCGCCTACGTGACCGCGATCGAGGAGGTGGCGCGCGCGGCGGCGATCTCCGGCCTCTACCCGGGCACGACCGTGCAGGTCGCCCGCGTGCTCGAGCAGCTGGGCACGCCCGAGCAGCGCGACCGCTGGCTCGAGCCGCTCGTACGCGGCGACGCGATCGGCTGCTGGGCGTTCACCGAGCCCTCCACGGGGTCGGACCCGAAGCAGATCCGGACGCGCGTGCGGGAGGACGGCGACGGCTGGCTGCTGTCGGGCCAGAAGGCCTTCATCACCCACGCGGCGACGGCGAACGTCGCGCTCACCTTCGCGCAGATGCCGGGCGGGCGCATCGGCGCCTTCCTGGTCGACACCAGCGACCCGGGCTGGCAGCCGGGCGAGCACGTCGACCTCCTGTGCCTGGGCGGCGCCGGCACCGCGACCGTGTACATCGACGACGTGCGGCTCGGCCCCGAGGCGCTGGTCGGCGCGCCCGGCGAGGGCTTTCAGGTGATGCTGGCCGGCGAGGCCGAGGGCAAGGTCCGCACGGCGGCGATCTGCGTCGGCATCGCCCAGCGCGCCGTCGACGAGGCGGCCAAGTACGCGCGCGAGCGGCTGCACCGCGGCACGCCGATCGGCGACAAGTTCCCGACCGTGCAGGCGCTGCTGGGCGGGATGCAGGCGCAGGTCGTCGCGGCGCGCGCGCTCGTGCGGGCGGTGGCGCAGGAGATCGACGAGGGCCGCGAGGTCCAGCAGGCCGCGGCCGCCGCGCGGCTGATGGCCGCGCGCGCGTCCCGGGAGGTCTCGAGCGACGCGCTGCAGGTGTGCGGCGCCTACGGCCTGACGCGGGACCTGCCGGTGGAGCGCCTGTACCGCGAAGGCAAGTTCTTCGAGGTCGGCCAGGGCGTCGCCGAGATCCAGCGCATCATCATCGGCAAGCGCGTCCTGGCCGCGCGATGAAGGTCGACGCGCGCTTCACCGAGGCCGGCTTCGCCACGGTCACCGACGCGGCCCGGCGCTTCGAGGCCGCGGGCTACGACGCGGTCTGGGCGCCCGAGTCGCGCCACGACCCGTTCCTGCCGCTGGCCGTCGCGGCGGGGCCGACCGAGCGGGTGCGGCTCGGCACGTCGGTCGCGGTCGCCTTCGCGCGCACGCCGATGACCATGGCCTACCCGGCGTGGGATCTGCAGCTCTACACCGGCGGGCGCTTCGTGCTCGGGCTCGGCAGCCAGGTCAAGGCGCACGTCGAACGGCGCTTCGGCATGCCCTGGACGGCGCCCGCCCCGCGCATGCGCGAGTTCATCGCCGCGCTGCGCGCGATCTGGCAGAGCTGGCAGGACGGGACGCGGCTCGACTGGGCGAGCGAGCACTACCGGCACTCGCTGAACATCCCGACGTTCACCCCGGAGCCGCTCGAGCACGGCCCGCCGCCGATCTACCTCGCCGCGGTCGGGCCCGGCATGACGCGGCTGGCCGGGGAAGCCGCCGACGGGCTCTTCGCGCACGCCTTCAACACGGCGACCTACCTGCGCGAGGTGACCGCGGTGGAGCTCGCGACGGGCCTGGCCCGGGCCGAGCGCGAGCGCGCGAGCTTCGAGCTCGCCGCGCCGGTCTACGTCGCCACGGGCGAGACGGCCGAGGCGCGGGCGGAGGCGCTGCGGGCGGTGCGCGCGCAGATCGCGCTGTACGGCTCGACGCCCGCGTACCACCGCGTGCTCGAGCACCACGGCTGGGGCGAGCTGGCGCGGGAGCTGCACGCGCTCTCGCGCGAGCGCGCCTGGGTGCGGATGGGCGAGATCCTGCCGGACGACGTCGTGCACGAGTTCGCGATCGTGGCCGAGCCGGACGGGGTGGCGGAGGAGCTCGTGCGCCGCTACGACGGTGTCGCGGACCGGGTCAGCTTCCACGCGCCCTACACGGCGGCGCCGGAGCTGTGGGAGCGGATCCTGGCCGACGTCAAAGCGCGTCCCAGCCGCTGACGCGGTCGACGCGGACCTCGATCAGCACGCGGTTGGGATCGGCCAGGTAGCGCTCGAGGTACTCGGCGACGCTGGGCCGCGGGAGGTAGCGCTCGAGGATGCGCGCCAGCGGCTCGCGCTCGGGGTCGCGCAGCCGCGCGCGGCCCTGGAGCAGCGCGCCCCGCGCCGGGAACCGGTCGCAGTCGACGCTCAGCGACACGCGCGGGTTGGCCGCGACGTTGCGCGCGCGGCGGCTGTCCCGGAAGGAGACGAGCCACAGCGTCGGCCGGTCCCACCAGAACCACAGCGGGCTCACCTGCGGCCGGCCGCCGGGCGTGACCGTGGCGAGGTGGCCGCTGCGGCGCAGCTCGGCCAGCAGCGCGTCCACGCCGGCGTCGTCGAGCCGCGGGAGGCGCGACTCCGCCCCGCGCCTCACCCGCCGGTGACCTCCAGGTTCGCGCCGTTGACGAACGACGCGGCGTCGGAGAGCAGGAAGCGGATCGCCGCCGCCACCTCCTCCGCCGCGCCGAGGCGGCCCAGCGCCGCCTGCTCGCCGTAGCGTGCGAGGGTCTCGGCGTCGACCGTGCCGGTCAGCATCGGCGTCTCGATCGCCCCGGGGCTCACCGCGTTGCAGCGGACGCCGTACGGGCCGCCTTCGGCGGCGACCGCGCGCGTGAACGCGAGCACGCCGCCCTTCGACGCGGCGTACGCGGCCGACGAGACCTTCGGCGCGCGCAGCGCGGCGAGCGAGGCGACGTTGACGATCGCTCCGCGTCCCTGCTCGGCCATGTGCGGCAGCGCGTGCGAGCAGGTGAGAAAGAGCGCGGTGAGGTTGACCGCGAGCGTGCGCTCCCACTCGGCGAGCGGAACCCGCCCGAGCGCGCCGGTGGTCCACGTGCCGGCGGCGTTGACCAGGCCGTCGACGCGGCCGTGCTCGGCGACCGCGCGGCTCCAGGCGGCCTCGACGGCGGCGGCGTCGGTCAGCTCGACCGGGTCGTCCAGGGCCCGGTCCCAGCCGATCACCGCCCGGCCCTCGGCCCGCAGCAGCTCGGCGGTCGCCGCGCCCATGCCGCTCGCCGCGCCGGTGACGATCGTGACGCTCACGCCGCCGCCCGTCCGAGGTAGAGCGCGCGCAGCTCGTCGGTCCCGCGCAGCTCGCCGGGCTCTGCGGACCGCCGGATCTCGCCGCGCACCATCACGTGCACCATCGAGGAGACCGACAGCGCGAGCGCCGCGTTCTGCTCGGCGAGCAGCACGCCGACACCGGTGCCCGAGAGCTGCTCGATCGCTTCCACCACGCCCTTGACGGCGACCGGCGACAGGCCCATCGACGGCTCGTCGAGCAGGATGTAGCGCGGCGCGGAGGCCAGCGCGCGGGCGATGCTGAGGGCCTGCTGCTGGCCGCCCGAGAGCTCGGAGGCGCGCGCCGCCCGCTTCTCGCCGAGCACCGGGAAGAGCGCCGCGAGCGCCTCCCAGCGAGCCTCCCACCCCGCGCCGGCGGCCACGCGGATGTTCTCCTTGACGGTCATGTCGCCGAACACCCCGCGCCCGTCGGGCACGTACGCCAGGCCGGCCCGGGCACGCGCGTGGGTGCGCCGCTTCGACAGCGGCTCGCCGTCGAGCAGCACCTCGCCCTGGCTGCGGACGAAGCCCATGATCGCCCGGATCGCGCTCGACTTGCCCGCCCCGTTGGGCCCGACGAGCGACGTCACGGTGCGCGGCTCGACGGTCAGGCTGACGCCGTCGACGGCCGTGATCGGACCGTACGCGACGCGCAGACCGGTGACCTCGAGCGCCATCTCACGCCGTCCCGAGGTAGGAGGTGACGACCTCGGGGTCGGCCAGCACGACCCCCGACGGCCCTTCGACGATCAGCCGGCCGTGGTTCATCACCGCCATCCGATCCGAGACCTCGGTGACGAAGGCGACGTCGTGCTCGATCACGATGAACGCCGTGCCGCGCGTGCCGGCGACGCCGCGCACGAGCTGGCGCACGCTCACGCGCTCCTGCTCGCTCAGCCCCGCCGTCGCCTCGTCGAGCAGGACCACCGCGGGCTCGGGCGCGAGGGCCATGGCGATCGAGAGCAGCCGCCGGTCCATGAAGCTCAGCGCGCTCGCGTGGACGTCGAGCAGCGGCGTCAGGCCGCAGTCGGCGGCGGCGCGCTCGATCGCCTGGCCGCTCGCCCGCGTGCGGAAGAAGCGCCCCTGCGAGGCGGCGACGGCCAGGTTCTGGCGCGTGGTCAGGTCCTCGGCGATCAGCACCTGCTGGAACGTCCGCGCCAGGCCGTGGCGAACGCGCACGTGCGCGCGGCGCTTGGTCAGCTCGGTTCCGCCGACCCAGACGCGCCCGCCGGCCAGCGGCGCGAGCCCCGAGACGGCGTTGACGAACGTGGACTTGCCGGCGCCGTTGGCGCCGATCAGCCCCAGGACCTCGCCCGCGCGCAGCTCGAGGCTCACGTCGGCGGCGGCGGTGAGCGCCCCGAAGCGCACGGTCACGCCGTCGGCCTTGAGCACGACCTCGCCGGGCTCGCCGGGCGGGGCGTCGGGCGGCGCCGCGACGCCGAGGGAGGTGGGCAGCGCGCGCTCCCGCCGCCCGATCCGGGCCAGCGCGCCCGCGACGCCCTCCGGCGCGAGCACCACGACCGCGAACAGCACGACCGCGGCGAAGATCTGGTTGGCGATCGGGCTGAGGCCGACCAGCTGCGGGACGACGACCACGACGACGGCGCCCACGACCGCGCCCGCCGTCCAGCGCAGGCCGCCGACGACGATCACCGCGAGCGGCGTGACGATGTAGTAGAGGCCGAAGACGTCGGGGCTCACGTACCGCGCCTGCTGCGCGAAGACCGCGCCGACGATCCCGGCCAGCAGCCCGGACAGCCCCGTCGCGACGATCCGGGCCAGCGCCACGTCGACGCCGAGCGCGCGGGCGAGGGCGGCGTCCGCGCGCACGGTCTCCAGCGCCAGCCCGGCGCGCGTGCGCCGGAACAGGGCCAGGCAGGCGAGGCAGAGCAGGAGCACGCCGCCCGTGTAGATCAGCTGGGTCTGCGGCTGGCTGAGCCCGGGCAGCCCCGGGAACGCCGGGACACCGATGATCCCCTGCTCGCGCCCGAGCGGCCCGCTCGAGGAGACGGCGACCGCGCCGAGGCTCGCCACCGCGAACGTCGCGACGGCGAAGTAGGCGTGGCCGAGCCGCACCGTCACCGCGGCCACCGCCGCGCCGGCGAGCAGCCCGAGCACGCCGGCCGCCACCACCGCGAGCACGATCGGCTGATGGCGCGAGGCCAGCGACGCGTACGCGTAGGCGCCGACCCCGAAGAGCGCGGCGTGCCCGAGGCTGAGCTCGCCGAGCAGCCCGTAGACGATCTGGAACGAGACGGCGAGCGCGGCGACGACCGCGGCCAGCTGCAGGATCGACGACGTCGAGTCGTCGACCGCGAGCATGACCAGCCACAGCAGCGTCGGCGCGGCGACGACCCAGGCGAGCGTCCAGCGCCGGCGGGGCCGGGCGGAGGTTGCGGGCGACGCCTTCGGCTCGGCTGTCGTCATCGTCGGCGTCATCGCCCGCGGAACACGCCCTGCGGGAAGAACAGCAGCGTCAGGACCAGCAGCCCGAAGATGAACGCCTCGGCGTACGAGGGCGTCACGTACCCGCTGAAGACGCTCTCCGCGATGCCCATCGCCACGCCGACGATCGTCGCCCCCCCAGAGCTTGCCCATCCCCGCCAGCGCCGCCACGGTGAACGCCTTCAGCAGCATCCCGTCGCCGCCGAAGACGTCGATCACGGTCGTCGGCCCGTACAGCGCGCCGGCGAGCGCGGCCAGCATCGTGCCGATCACGACCGCGGTCAGGAACACCGAGCTGACGTTGATCCCGGTCGCTCCCGCCAGCTGCGGGTTCTGCGCGGTGGCGCGGATGCGCGCGCCGAGCAGCGTGTGGCGCAGGAAGGCGACGAGCGCGACCGTCACCAGCGGCGCCGCGATCAGCGCGATGATCGCCTGCTGGCTCACCCGCGCGTCGCCCACGTGGTACACGTGGTCCTCGAACGGGCTGCGGATGAACGTCACGTCGGACCCGAACAGCTGCAGCGCGATGTTCGTGATGAACAGGCTGGCCGCGAGCGTGGCGATCATCACCGCCGCCTCGGAGCGGTGCGCGACCGGCAGCACCACGCCGCGGCCGAACGCGTAGGCGATCACCAGCACCCCGGCGAGCATCGCGAACACCGCGAGCAGGTACCCGAGCCCGACGGCGTTGCCCGTCATGTAGGCGACGAGGTAGGCCCCCAGCATGTAGAAGCTGCCGAACGCGAAGTTGAGCACGCGCGCGACGCCGATCGTGAAGGACAGCCCGACGCCGGCGAGGGCGTAGCCCCCACCGGCCGCCAGGCCGTTCACGACGTAGCCGAGCACGTCAGCCCGTGTACTTGACCAGGTCGGTGCCCTTGCCCACGAAGGTCGTGTACTGCCCGTCGACCTGGCCGTTGGGCTGGAACTTCACGTCGCCCTGGGGCAGCGACCAGGTGTTGGCCAGCATCGTCTCGCGCAGCTTGGCCGGATCGGTGCTCTTGGCCTTGCTGATGGCCTGGGCCATCAGCAGGACCTGGGCGTACGTGAGGCCGAACTGGCGGTCGACGGTCTTGCCCTTGCACTCGCCGATCGAGCCGCCGTAGGCCTTGAACGCGTCCAGCAGCGTCGTGTTGGCCTCGTTCTCGAAGAACGGCGCGTAGATGTCGAGCGTGATCACGCCGTCGGCCGCGCCGCCCGCCGCCTCGGCGGTCGAGCCGCCGAGGTTGCCCGGGTAGGCGACCAGCGTCGACTTCAGGCCCGACTGCTGCCAGTCGCGCATCCAGGCGACCTGCTGACCGCTGTTGCCGAAGATGAACACGACGACGTCCGGCTTGCTCTTGACCAGGTCGGTGATGACCGCGTCGAAGTTCGTCGCGGTCTCGCCGACGTAGACGGTCTTGGCCTTGATGCTCGGGTCGATGTCGGCCTTGACCGCGGTCACCGCGCCTTCGCCGAAGGCACCGCGCGCGGCCACGAAGGTGACGGACTTGGGCGACCGGCCGTCGACGAAGTCCGCGACCGCCCGGCTGTCCTGGGCCGAGTCGGAGTTGATGCGCACGACGTACTTGCCGGCGGTGAGGAAGTCGGGGCTCTTGCTGGTGCCGCCCGTGTGCATGCCGCCCGCGTCGTTGATGATCGGCATCGCGGCGAGCACGGTGGCGGAGTTCGAGCCGCCGACGAAGAGCTTGATGCCCTGGCTGGTGAGCTTGGTCGCGTCCTGCGCGGCGACCGCGGGCGTGCTCTGGTCGTCGACCAGCGAGAGGTCGAGCTTGACGCCGTCGGTGCCCTGCGTCTTGCCGGCGTTGACGGCCTTGACGGCGACCTGCGCACCGCAGGCGTTGGCCGTCCCGGCGCCGGCGGTGAGGCCGGTCAGGGAATCGATCATCCCGAGCTTGGCGGTGATCGTCCCGCCGTCGCTCGCGCTGCTGCTCGAGTCGCTCGAGCTGCTCGCGGACTCGCTGTTCCCGCAGCCTGCGAGCACCGCCGCGGCGAGTACGCCGAGCAGGGCGCAACGGGACATCACTTGCTGGCGACCCATGTGGTCTCTCCTCCTTCGTACCGGCTGTCAGCCGGTTCGCCGAGCACCGCCAACGACTCCTGCAAATCAACCTAACGGTTGGTAGAGTAGCTGTCAACTTTCAGCACCTGCGGAGGAGGAAGAGATGCACGCCCAGAGCGGTTTCGCCCGGCGGGCCGCGGTGGTGGGAATCGGCGCGACGCGCCAGGGGGCGCACCCGGGGGTGGACCGCTACGAGCTCGCCTTCGCCGCGCTCACCGAGGCGCTCGCGGACGGGGACGTCGACAAGTTGGAGATCGACGGCGTGCTGACCGGCCAGCAGTTCGACCGCTCGGGGCTCGACCCGCTCGACGTCTCCCGCCTGCTCGGGATCAACCCGCGCGTGACGGGCACGCTGGACTACTCGACCGGCGGCTTCACCACGCAGTACGCCGCGATGCTCGTCGCGACCGGTATCTGCGAGACCGTCCTGTGTGTGTACGCGCGCAACCCGCCGGGGGCGATGACGCAGCTGTCCGGCGGGATCGACGAGGACCGCACGTACGGGCTCTACAACGCCGGCGCCACCGCCGCCCTGGGCTGGACGCGCTACGCGGCTCTGTACGGTGGCCGCGAGGAGACGCTGGGCGAGGTCGCGGTGACGCACCGCGAGCACGCGCGGCTGAACCCGCTGGCCGCGTTCCGTGACCCGCTGACGCTCGACGACTACCTCGCCGAGCCCTACTCGGTCTGGCCGTTCCGCGACCTCGACATCTGCACGATGACCGCGGGCGCCGCGGCGCTGATCGTCACGACCCCCGAGCGTGCGCGCTCGGGTCCGCACCGGCCCGTGCTCTTCCTCGCCTCCGGGCGGCGCCAGTCGGCGCGCCGGCTGCAGAGCGACGAGCACTTCCTCTGCCACGCGATGCGCGACGCCGCGGCGCAGCTCTACGCCGCCGCCGATCTGAGGCCCGAGGACGTCGACGTGCTGGCGATCTCCGACGCGAGCACGGCGGTGGTCGTCCAGACGCTGGAGAACTACGGCTTCTGCGGCGAGGGCGAGGGCGGTGACTTCATCGCCGGCGGCGGCATCCGGGTCGGCGGCCGGCTGCCCGTGAACACGGACGGCGGGCAGCTGTCCGGCGGCTACCTCGTCGGCTGGCTGCACCAGGTCGAGCTCGTCCGCCAGCTGCGCGGTGAGGCCGGCGAGCGCCAGGTCGAGGACGCGCGCGTCGGCCAGTACACGACCACCGGCATGTTCCGCGAGCACTACCTGGCGACGCTCTACGTCGCCGACTGAGGAGGAGCGCACGTGTTCGAGATCCGTCTGCAACGCTGCGACGACTGCGGCTACGTCCGGGCGCCGGAGGCGTTCGCGTGCCCGGAGTGCCTCTCGCGCGACGCGACCTGGACGACGCTGAGCGGGGACGGGACCGTGGAGACGTTCGTCTGGTACCTGCGTCACCTCGACCCGCACACCGCGCCGCTGCCCGAGCCGCCCTACAACGTCGCGGTGATCCGGCTGGCCGAGGGGCCCGCGATCATCTCCAACGTCGTCGGCGTGGCCTTCGGGGAGCTCGCCGTCGGCGACGCCGTGCGCGCGGCCGAGGATCCCGACGTCCTGCGCTTCACCCCGGCGCGATGAACCGCTCGCGGGCGGCGGCCGTGCTCGAGCGCGAGGGGCTGGCGGCGATCCTCGCCTGCTCCCCGGAGAACGTCCTGTACGTCACCGGCTTCGACTGCTTCCAGCACGCGTGGAACCGGGTGCCGCGCGCGGCGCTCGTGTCGGCCTCGGGACGTGGCTTCGTGGTGCTGCCGATGGCCGAGGTGGGGTTCGCGGTCGACCAGCGCGTGGATGCCGGCTGGGACGTCTACGTCTACGGCGCACCGAACCTCATCCTCGGCGCGGGGCTTGAGCCCGACGAGGAGCGGATCGCCGCGATCGTGCGCGCGCGGCGCTTCGACGACGCCGCGAGTGCGGCGACGGCCGCGCTGCGGGACTTCGGCGTGAAGGGAAGGGTCGCGGTCGACGGCTCGGCGTTCGTGGGCGAGCCTGGCGGGGAGCAGTTGTTGAAGGAGATCCGGATGGTCAAGACGCCGGAGGAGATCGAGAAGCTGCGCCGGGCGGCGGCGCTCAACGAGCGCGGCATCCGTGCGGCGCTGTCCGTCGTCGGGTCGGTGCCGGGGACGGAGGTCGAGGCGGCGCACCGCGCGGTCGTGTCGGCCGGCGGCGGCGCGGTGCAGCATTGGCAGGGCTCCGCGGGGCGGCGCGCGGGCGCCTACCGCCATCCGCAACCGGCGACGGCGCCGCGCGGCTCGCGCTGGGTCTACGACACGGGGATCATCCTCGACGGGTACTGCTCGGACCTCGGCGGGACCGTGCAGGTCGGCGCGCCGCCGAGCGCCGAGGAGCGGCGGATCTACGACGCGCTCACGGCCGCGATCGACCGGGCGGTGGAGCTGGCGCGGCCGGGCGTGCGGCCGTCGGAGCTCTACGCGGAGGCGCTCGCCGCGGCGCGGGCGCACGGGCACCCGGAGTACGCGTACTCGATGCTCGGCCACGGCATCGGCGTCGAGCCGCGCGACCTGCCGCTGATCGCGCCGGGCCCGTTCGACCCGGTCCTGGAGGCCGGGATGGTGCTGAACTTCGAGACGCCGATCATCCACCTGGGGGTGGGCGGCTACCAGCACGAGGTGACGTGCGTCGTGGCCGAGGGCGGCGGGCAGCTGCTCTCCCCGCGGCGCGCGTACGAGGTCGTCTGATGGGCGGCGGCCGGCTCTCCGGACGCCGTGCGGTGGTCACCGGCGCCGCCTCCGGGCTGGGTGCCGCGATCGCCGCGCGGCTGGCGTCCGAGGGCGCGCGCGTCGCGTTCGCCGACCTCGACCTGGACGCCGCGCGCGAGGCCGCGGGCGACGGCGCCGCCTTCGCCGTCGACGTCGCGTCGTGGGCGTCCTGCGAGGCGCTCGCGTCGGCGGTGCGGCAGGCGTTCGGCGGCGTCGACATCGTCGTCGCCAACGCGGGCGTCAACCACGTCGGCGACATCCTCGAGACCGACCCTGACGAGTGGCGGCGCGTGCTGGACGTGAACCTCGGCGGGGTCTGGCTCACCGACCGTGCCTTCCTGCCGCTGCTGATCGCGGCGGGCGGCGGCGCGATCGTCAACCAGGCGAGCGTCACCGCCACCGCGGCGATGCGGCGCGTCGCCGCCTACTCCGCGGCCAAGGGCGGCGTGCTCGCGTTGACCAAGTCGATCGCGCGCGACTTCGCCGACCGCAACGTCCGCGCCAACGCGATCCTGCCCGGGACCGTGCGCACGCCGATGGTCGAGCGCACCTTCGCGGCCCGGGAGAGCGGCTCCGTCGACGCGGCGCTCGCGGCCGCGGCCGCCGCCTACCCGCGCGGCCGGCTCGGCCGGCCGGAGGACATCGCGGCGATGGCGGCGTTCCTCGTCTCCGACGACGCCGACTGGATCACCGGCGCGGGCTACGCGGTCGACGGCGGGCTGACCGCTGTGGTGGGGTGAGGGGTCGGCGACGGCTCGACCCTGTAACGCAAGAAGCCCGCGTATCTGCATTCCCCCATCTGGACAGGCTTGCGGCTTCCGACGGCCCGTACATTGCACCGGAGTCACAGTTCGGTATACGGTTGCCGAGTGATCAGCTCGTCGCACGACCCGCCGGGCCGTCCCGGCTCGCCGACCACTCAAGCTGATCCGAGCGAGCTTTTCCGTCGTGCCACCGGCTTCGAGCCCTACGAGTACCAGCGCGCGCTCGCAACCCGAGCGACGCCGCCTGAAGTGATCGAGGTACCGACCGGTTCAGGGAAGACGCTCGCAGCACTGATCCCGTGGCTGGCGAACCCCGACGCACCGAAGCGACTCGTCTACGCGCTACCGATGCGGTCTTTGGTGGAACAAACCGCTGCGACGACGGCGGACGCGCTGCGCCGTCTGGGCCTCGCGGAGTCCGTCCCCGTTCACGTCCTCATGGGCGGCCTCGAGACCGACGACTGGCGTCGCACGCCGGATCGGCGCGCGGTGTTGATCGGCACGATCGACATGCTGCTCTCGCGCGCGCTGAACCGCGGCTACGGCGAGAGCCGTTTCGCGTGGCCAGTGTCCTTCGGACTATTGAACAACGACGCTCGCTGGATCTTCGACGAGGTGCAGCTCATGGGTCCGGCGCGGACGACGTCGGCGCAACTGGCCGGGCTGCGGCGGACGCTCGGCGTCGCGCGCCCGTGCGAGACGACCTGGATGTCGGCGACCGTCGATCACGACGCGCTGCGCACGTTCGATCACACCCCTGACGGAGATGTCGTTCGGCTCTCGGACGCCGATCGCGCCGGCCCGCTCGCACGCCGCCTGAACGCGGTCAAGACCGTCTCCCGCGTCGACCTGGCCGGCGTCAAGCCCGCCGATCTCGGCAAGCGAATCGCCGCGGTGGCGTTGGATCACCATCGTCCCGGCGAGCGCACGCTCGTGGTCGTGAATCGCGTCGAGACCGCGCAAGCGATCCATGCCGCGCTGGCGAAGTCACGCGGTCCGAGCTTGGCGCTCGTCCACTCGCGCTTTCGCCCGCCCGATCGCGCGGCGCACATGCGCGAGCTGCTGTCCACTCCGGGGCCGAACGGGACGATCGTGGTCGCCACTCAGGTCGTCGAAGCGGGTGTCGACGTGTCCAGCGCGTGCCTGATCACCGAGACCGCGCCGTTCAGCTCCATGGTGCAGCGACTCGGACGCTGCAATCGCGCCGGCGAGTTGGACGAGGCTCAGGTGGTGTGGCTCGACCGCGGATCGCTCGATCCGAAGGCCGCGGCACCCTATGCCCCGGACGACCTCGACGCAGCGGCCGCGGCGTTCACCTCTCTGGTCGGTGAGAGCGCGTCGCCCGCGCGACTCGAGCAGCTGTCGGTGCCGGAGTCGCGACCAATCGACGCCGTGCTTCGGCGCGTCGACCTGCTCGATTTGGTCGACACGGCGCCCGATCTATCCGGTGCCGACGTCGACGTCGCACCGTTCATCCGCGCCGACGACGAGCGGAGCGTGTTCGTGTTCTTCCGCCGCGTGGATCGGGAGCACATCCGCATCGACGACGAGCCGAGCCCGCGGCGCGATGAGCTCGTCTCGGTCCCGATCGACGCGGTCAGCAAGCGCACACGTTGGTCGTTCGACTACGTCGAGGGCGTATGGGTGCGGGCCCGCCAGGACCAGCGCACCTCCCCCGGAAGCACGCTCCTGCTCCCGGTCGAGGACGGCGGATATGACGCCGAGTACGGCTGGACCGGGAACCGCAAGCAGATCCCGGTGCCGCTGGCCGTCGACGGTCCCCCTCCGGAGGCGTTCGCGTCGGACGACGGTTCCTGGAGCGGTAGCTGGACCACGATCGCCGATCATCTCGCCGACGCTCTGCGCGAAGCGCGCCGCCTCACCGCCGGGTTGCCGGATGAGTGGGCTGAGGCGGTCCAGGCCGCCGCCGCGCTGCACGACGTCGGCAAGGCCCATCCGGCGTTTCAGGCGATGCTGCTGAACACGATCGCCGACGCGACTGAACGCGACGCTCGCGCCGCGTCCGGCCTGTGGGCGAAGAGCGCCGGGCGTGGCGGCCGGCACGTTCGCCCGCACTTCCGGCACGAGCTGGCCAGCGCGTTGGCGCTCGGTCCGGACCGATCGAGCCTGGTCCGCTACCTCGTTGCGGCCCACCACGGGCGCGTGCGGATGTCGATGCGACCGGCGCCCGGCGAGCAGCATCCGCTCGGCGCCGCGGCAACCAGCCGTTTCGCCCTCGGCGTCTGCGACGGCGACGTGCTCCCGGCGCAGCCGACACCGCTCGGCGACCTGCCCGAACGCACGCTCGACCTCACCGAGATGGAGCTCGGCGGCGGCTGGTCGGACGCCGCCGCCGTCCTGCTCGATGCGCTCGGACCGTTCCGGCTCGCCTACCTCGAAGCGCTCGTCCGCATCGCCGATTGGCGCGCCAGTGCCTGAGCCGTTGCTCCTCCCCGGCGTCAGGAGCAGCACGCTGCTCGGCTACCTGAAGGGGCTCGGGCTGCTCTCGATCCTCGCGCGTCAAGACGACGCACGCACCCGCGCGGCCTGGAGCGAAGACGGGTTCGTGCTGTACACCGAACGCGACCTGGCGTCTCTGGAGGCGTTCTTTCTCGAGCGCTGGTCCCCGGCGCCGGTCGTGTCGCCGTGGAACGGCGGAAGCGGGTTCTACCTAAAGGACAACACCGAAGCGTTCGAACGCATCGAGCGCTCAGACGACCCTCGGCTCGCGCCCTTCAACGCGGCGATCACCGCGGCGCGAGCCGCGATCGCAGTGTGCGGGCTGACCGCCAAGCCGGAGCCGAAGCTCGAGAAGCCGACGCTGCTGCGCACACTGCGTGCGACGCTTCCGGACGACGCGCTCGAGTGGCTCGACGCCGCCGTGGTGCTCGTCGACGGCGAGCCGCGCTACCCGCCCGTCCTCGGGTCCGGCGGCAACGACGGCCGCTACGACGTCGCCAACAACTATGCGCAAGCCGTCACGTCCGTGCTGGGCCTGCACGAAGCCGACGCGCGGCGGAGCCGACTGCGCAACGCCCTCGTCGGCGCGCCGGCCGACCTCCACGCGATGAGCCTCGCTCACCTGACTCGTGACGCGTCACCGGTCAATTCCCCCAACGGCGAGGCGGACGCGCTCGGAAACCCGTGGGATCTCGTCTTCGCGGTGACCGGAGCGATGGTGTTCGCCGCGGGTGTCACGCGACGTCTCGGTGTCGGCGGAGCCGCCGCCGCACCGTTCACGCTCCGCCCCACCGGCACGGGGTATGGATCGGCGGTCCGGGGCGAGAAGGGGCGCGACGAGCTCTGGCTGCCGACGTGGTCACGTCCGGCAACCCTCGCCGAAGTCCGTGCGCTGCTGCGCGAAGGGCGAATCCAGCTGCAACGCCGGGACGCCGCGTCTGCGCTCGATGCCGCGCGCGCGGCGGGTGAGCTTGGCGTCGCCCGCGGGATCTCTGGGTTCGAGCGGTTTGCGATCCTCGAGCGTGCGGGCCAGTCGAACCTCAGCGTCCCGGCCGGACAGATCAAGGTGCAGGCGAACCCGGCAGCTGAAGCACTCGCCACGCTCGATCCGTGGCTCGGCCGGATGCTCGCGCGCGCCGCAGGTGATCTGCCCGCTGCGCAGCGAACGGCGTTGCGTGCGCTCGAGCAGCGCGCCTTCGACCTGGCGCGGACCGGCACGCCGCAGGCGGCAGCGGCGTTGGTGTCGGCGATCGGCGACGTCGAGATCGCGTGCGCCGTCGGACGTGTGGAGGCAGTCCGGCCGCTGCGCGCGTCCGCGGTGCCTTGGTGGTCGCTCTTGATCTCCGATGGGACCGATCCCGAGCTGCGGTTGGCGGCGGCGTTCGCGTCGCTACGGACGCGTGGCGAGAACGGCCAGGCGCTGCGAGCTCCGCTGGTCGGGAAAGCGCGCGAGTACGCCGTCGCCGAAGGGTGGTCGGCACCGCGCGCAGCGCCGATCGTCACGCAGCTCGCGGCCGTTCACGAACGCTGGTCGCTTGCTCCGGAGCAGGACCTCGCGTTCGGTCTCGCCGCGCAGGTCGGCGACCTCCAGCGCCTGGCGCAGCGCGAGCTGGACGAGCGTCGCCTGGCGAGCCTCCTCCGCGGTCTCGTCGTGCTCGACTGGCACGACGTCGCCGGCGAGCCGCTCCTCACTCGTACCGTCGTGAACCCGCCGCTCGCGCTGCTGTTGCTGGCATTCCATGATCCGCGTCGAGTCGACGTCCCGGTCTCCCCACGCCCCGAATGGGTCGCTCGGCTCCGCGCGGGACAAGCCCGCGACGTGCTCGCCGAGGCCCACCTTCGCCTGCGACTCGGCGGTCTGTCGCCGATCGCAACCGCCACCGACCTCGCCGAGACGCCGGCCCTGCACGGCGACCGCGTCGCCGCGGCGCTGCTCCCCCGCCCGGCGGCGCGCGATCTGCATGCCCTTATCCGTTCGCTGACCACCTATGACCCCGCGGAGGACGACGTTGCCCCTTGAGCTCCCGGAGGCGCCGCGCCTTGTGCTCGACGCCCAACTGCAGCCGATCGTCGGTTCCAGCTTCCAGCCGACGGGATTCGCCAACCTCGGGGCCGCGGAGTTCACACGGCCAGGCGGGCAGCCGGCGCTGCTGGTGGAATCCGTGCAGTCGATGGCGAATCGGCTCGAAGAGGTCGGGACCGAGCCGGCGACGCGTGAGCCAATCGCGTTGCTCCGCGACCTGCCGTGGATCGCGGTTCGGGGCGCCGACGGCGGCCTGCTCACGTCGTCGCGGCTCGAGCCGCACCGCCTCGCGTCGGTGTACGTGCGTGAGGCGCGGATCGACGGCGAGGCGGGCATCGACTGGCTCGTCGCGCGGCTCGGGCTGCGCCCGAAGACGCCGCTCTCGATGCCCGAGATCTACCGCACGATCTTCCAGCTCGACCCGCTCTGCCTGCTGCACGGCGTGTTCTTCTCCGACAAGAAGTTCAGCGGGAACCCGAAGGTGCGCCGGGTCAGCACAGCCGTGATCGAGGCGCACGGGGTGGCGCCGGTCGTCTCTGGAGGGCTCAAACGCGACGACGTGCAGTTCACGACGTCCGAGCAGGCCGGCGCGGAGGAGGGCTACGGGTTCGTTCCCTTCAGCCGCACGGAGTACGTCGCCGACGAGATCGTCCTCAGCGCGTCGCTCGACCTGCACCAGATCCGTGGGTACGGCCTCGGCGGGGCGGAGACGCGACTGCTCTCTCTGCTGGCCGCATGGGAGCTGGCGACGCTACTGGAGCGTCCGCTCCGGCTGCGTACCGCGTGTGACCTCGAGCTCACGTCGCTGCGCGTGCGCAAGCCGGACGGCTTCGTCCTCCCCTCTGCCGCCGACCTCACCGCAGCGGTCGCCGACGCCATCGCCGCGGTCAGCTTCGAGCAGGCGGGAGAACGCACGGCGGTGTGGACGGCAAAGGGCTGAGCGTATGGTCGGCCTGGCTGCGAGCTTCGACCTGGGGCGCGTGCACGCAACGCCGTGGGGCACGCACGTCAACGAGGCGGTGATCGAGTGGCCGCCCAGCCCGTGGCGTCTCCTGCGGGCGCTGCTCGCGGCGAGCTATGCGCACGCCGAGCTGATCGCCGAACAACCCATGCTACGTGAAGCGTTGCGCGTGCTGATCGCCGCCCCGCCGCCGCGCTTCGTGGTCCCGGCGAGCGCTTCAGGACACACGCGTCACTACTACCCGGTCGCCGGCAAGACGAGCCTCATCGTCGATGCCTTCCTCGCCGTGAAGCCCGCGGATGAGCTGGAGGTGCTCTGGGACGCCGAGCTCGCGCCCGACGAACGCCGCGTGCTCGCCCGTGCGGCGGAAGCGGTTGGATATCTGGGACGCTCGGAGTCCGTCTGCGCGCTGCGGGTGATCGACGCACTCTCTCACGAGGCAAACGCCGTTCCGGCTGTTGATGATCCCGAATGGGCGGCGGACGCCAGCAGCGTGGAGCTGTGGTCGTACATCGACGACGTCGATCGGCTGGACACGTCAATCGCCGAGCTTCGTCGAGCGCGACGCCTGGTACCCGAGGGGGTGCGTCCAGTGCGGTATCTCGTCAGAACCGCTCCGCCGAGTCAGGCCCGTCTTCAAGCCGACGAGCCACGGCCAACACTGGCGCATCTACGGATACGCGGCGGCGGCCGGCCGCCGCTGATCGCCGCGATCGATGTCGCACGTGTGCTCCGCGCGGCGCTGCAGCGCCGCTTTGACGACGTGGTCGGGGGCGGCGCGTCGCCCGTGTTCAGCGGGCACGCGGTCGACGGTTCGGTGCGCAGTGACCAGCACCAGCACGCGCACTATCTCGTCGGCTCCGATCGAGATGCCAAGCGCGCCGATCACCTCTGGGTCTGGGCGCCCGCAGGCTTCGGCGACGATGAGCTCGCAGCGATCGCCGCGCTGCGCACGCTGCGCTTTCGTGACGAGCCGGAGCCGTGCCGTGTCGGCCTGGTCGCGCTCGGGGACGTCAACACGCTTCACCTTCCGCGCCTGGTTGGACCGGCCTCGACCTGGCGCTCGGCGACGCCGTTCGTGCTACCTCGCCATCAGAAGCGCCGCGGCGGTCGCCTCATCGAGACCCCCGAGGAGCAGATCGTGCGCGAGCTCGCACACCGCGGCTTCCCCTCACCGACCGAGATCGAGCTGTCTCCAGGACCTTGGGCGGCGTTCAAGACGACGCGGCCGGGAGTCTCCCGCCGGTTGGCGAGCCGTGTCGTGGGAGCAGTCCTGCGGTTCCCCGAGCCCGTGCACGGGCCGATCGCGATCGGCGCACAGTCGCACTTCGGCCTCGGACGCTTCGAGCCCGTGCCGTGAACGACCGCGTCCCCGATCTGGTCCCGGTCCGGATGCTCAACGAGTTCGTGTACTGCCCGCGGCTCGCGTACCTGGAGTGGTCCGATCAGCGGTGGGACGCGAACGCCGACACCGCGGGCGGGTCGGCGGCACACCGCCGGGTCGACCGGCCACGCGGCGTGCCACCCCGGCCGGACGAGATGGCGGACCGGCCACCGTCCACCTCGGTCGATGTCGGCTCGGAACGGTACGGGCTGATCGGCAAGATCGATGTCCTGGAGAGCGACCGCGGGAGCGTGACGCCGGTCGAGTACAAGCACGGCCGGCCCCGCGCAGGTCCGGACGTGCTCTGGGACCCGGAACGGGTGCAGCTCTGCGCACAGGTCCTGCTGCTTCGGGACGCCGGCTACACCGTGCCACGCGGCGCCGTCTGGTTCGCTGAGACGCGCACGAGGCACGACGTTGCGATCGACGATGCTTTGATCGAGCTCACGTTGGCGTCGATCGCCGAACTGCGTCGCGTGATGGCGGCGGACGTCGCGCCGCCGCCGCTGATCGATTCCCCGAAGTGCCCACGCTGCTCTCTGGTCGGGCTTTGCCTGCCGGACGAGATGAACCTCCTGTCCGTCCGCGGCACCGAGCGCCCGCGACGGCTGATCGCTGCCGCACCGTCCGCGCAACCGCTCTACGCCATGACGCAAGGGTCGCGCGTCACGCGCCGGAGCGGTCGCGTCGTGCTGCTCGAGAAGGGCGAGGAAGTCGCCAGCCGCCGCATGCTCGACATCTCCCACATCGCCGTGTTCGGCAACGTCGATGTCGGCAGCGCGCTGCTGCGCGACTGCTTCGACGCGGGCGTCCCGGTGCTCTGGCTTACGATCGGTGGTTGGTTCTCCGGGGTCGCGCAGGGGATGGCGAAGGGCAACGTGACTGTACGGATGCGTCAGCACCGTGCGGCGATGACCGGTGACTCGCCGATCGTTCAGCAGTTCGTCGTGGGCAAGATCAAGAACCAGCGCACGCTCCTACGCAGGCACGGTGGTCCGTCCGCCGCGCATGCCGTCGACCAGCTGGCCGGTCTCGTAGCTCGTGCCCGAGAGGAGCGCACGATCGACTCGCTGCTCGGCGTCGAAGGGACGGCGGCGCGCATCTACTTCGAGCACTTTGCGGCGCTGCTGCGCCCAACCACTCCGCTCGGCCCTGGGGCTACGTTCGAAGGCCGTAACCGACGGCCTCCGCGCGATCCGGTGAACGCCGTCCTCTCATTCGTGTACTCGCTGCTCGTCAAAGACTGCGTGATCGCCATCCTCGCGGCCGGGCTCGATCCGTTCGTCGGCCTTTACCACCAGCCGCGGTTCGGTCGACCGGCGCTGGCGCTCGACCTGGCTGAGGAGATGCGCCCGCTGATCGGCGACTCAGTCGTGATGACGCTCGTGAATAACGGCGAGATCTCCGCTAGTGACTTCGTCTCACGGGCCGTCGGCGTCGCATTGACACCCGCGGGCCGGCGCAGCGTCATCGCCGCCTACGAGCGGCGGATGCGTACCGAGCTGATGCATCCAGTGTTCAAGTACAAGGCCTCTTACCGACGGGCCCTGGAAATCCAGGCGCGGTTGCTGGCCGCGGCCCTGATCGGCGACACTCCCTCGTACCGCCCCTTGACAACTCGATAAACGCATGGCCGCGCGCACGCGATATCTCCTGACGTACGACATCAGTGATCCGGCACGCCTGCGACGGGTTCACCAGATCGCGAAGCAGTTCGGCTATGCGTTGCAGTACTCCGTATTCGTGTGTGACCTCGAACCGGTGGCGTTGATCGCGCTTCGCGAGAAGCTTCGGGCGACCATTCACCACCGAGAGGATCGCATCAGCATCTTCGTGCTCGGCCCGGCGGGTACCCGGCGCGCCGAGCACGTGGTGCACCTCGGACGCGGACCCGCGGTCCTCGATTCGGATGAGGAAGCCGTGTGGTGACGCGAGAGGTCAGGTGGTTGCTCCGGCCCCATTCAGCCCTCGCAAGGAAGTTCCCCTGCAAATCCCAATAGTGTGGGCCGCATCCCACACGTACGCCCCTGGTTGTAGCGGCGTTACACAAGAGCGCTCGCGGGAGCCGAGTTTCTCCCTGGAAATGTGGCACAATTTCCGCGAGCTGTCACCGGGGTCTTCGGACCCCGGCTCCGTTGAAGCGCTCATACCGGCTCTCCCTTCAGGAGCGCTATCGCGAGGTCACCGGGGTCTTCGGACCCCGGCTCCGTTGAAGCCTGTTCGTCGCGGAGCGCGCGAACGAGCACGCTCACGGGGGTCACCGGGGTCTTCGGACCCCGGCTCCGTTGAAGCTCGAGCTGCACGTCGAGTTGGAACAGCACGCCGAGGTCACCGGGGTCTTCGGACCCCGGCTCCGTTGAAGCTCGGCGATGCCGTTCTGGACCATCTTGGACGCTAGCGCGTCACCGGGGTCTTCGGACCCCGGCTCCGTTGAAGCCAGCAGATGCTGTACGACCGCTTCCAGAAGTGGGACAGTCACCGGGGTCTTCGGACCCCGGCTCCGTTGAAGCCCCGTCCCCGGCGTCGGCATGAACCCGGCGACGATCACCGTGTCACCGGGGTCTTCGGACCCCGGCTCCGTTGAAGCCGAAGACGAGATGGCCACGATCATGCGCCTGCAGACACGCGGTCACCGGGGTCTTCGGACCCCGGCTCCGTTGAAGCCAGGTCCACGAGCAGTTCCCGGAGCCCGACGGCGCCGGTCACCGGGGTCTTCGGACCCCGGCTCCGTTGAAGCGACGAGCTTGCGGACGAACGCCTGGGCGGCGGGTGGCAGGTCACCGGGGTCTTCGGACCCCGGCTCCGTTGAAGCGATGCGAGCGACAGGCAGGCCGCATGACGCTGCCGGTCACCGGGGTCTTCGGACCCCGGCTCCGTTGAAGCGTGAGGAAGTACCAGGGCAGGCTGCCGTCGTCGGGCTCCTGTCACCGGGGTCTTCGGACCCCGGCTCCGTTGAAGCCGCCGGGATCGTTCCACATGGCTTGTGCCTCCTCGCCCCGCGTCACCGGGGTCTTCGGACCCCGGCTCCGTTGAAGCTCGGCGGCACGGTGAAGGTCCGCGGGCTCACCGCCGCAGTCACCGGGGTCTTCGGACCCCGGCTCCGTTGAAGCCTTTCAGCCGGGCGGCGAGGTCGTCCGCGCGTTTCTTGTCACCGGGGTCTTCGGACCCCGGCTCCGTTGAAGCACGCGGACGGCGATCTGGCGATGCACGAGTGGGCGGTCGTCACCGGGGTCTTCGGACCCCGGCTCCGTTGAAGCGCCCAATCGACGTGCGCTTGGTGGTTGCTGACGTCGAGTCACCGGGGTCTTCGGACCCCGGCTCCGTTGAAGCCACTTCGCGCTCTGCCGCGACCTCGGGCACCCGAGCGTCGTCACCGGGGTCTTCGGACCCCGGCTCCGTTGAAGCGGTGGCTCGTTGCCCTGGTTGCGGCAACGAATGCCGCGTCACCGGGGTCTTCGGACCCCGGCTCCGTTGAAGCCTCGTTGAGTCGTGCGACGAGATCCTCTGGCGCTACGAGTCACCGGGGTCTTCGGACCCCGGCTCCGTTGAAGCCGGAGGCGTTCTCGTAGCCGTCGGTGATGATCGCGAGGGTCACCGGGGTCTTCGGACCCCGGCTCCGTTGAAGCTGGCTCCGCGGTGAGCTTGCCGGCGTTCATGCGGGGCGTGTCACCGGGGTCTTCGGACCCCGGCTCCGTTGAAGCGGTGATGCGACGCTGCCACTCGGCGTCCACCGCCTCCGGTCACCGGGGTCTTCGGACCCCGGCTCCGTTGAAGCAAGTCCTCGACGCTGAGGTAGCCCCACCGGCCGACGCGTCACCGGGGTCTTCGGACCCCGGCTCCGTTGAAGCGATAAGCACGCGCCGGAGGTAACCGCTCGCGGGGAGGTCACCGGGGTCTTCGGACCCCGGCTCCGTTGAAGCGACGTCGTCATCAAGGGCGACGACGCCGCTGTCTCGTCACCGGGGTCTTCGGACCCCGGCTCCGTTGAAGCGAAAAGGGAACGCAACTCCCGCGCGAGCTAGACAAGTCACCGGGGTCTTCGGACCCCGGCTCCGTTGAAGCACCGCCCTCGTCGCGCACCAGGGCAGGCCTAGGCCTTGGTCACCGGGGTCTTCGGACCCCGGCTCCGTTGAAGCGGCCTGCCTTTCGACAAGCCCTTTGCCGACCGAAGCGTCACCGGGGTCTTCGGACCCCGGCTCCGTTGAAGCGCGGCGATCTGGCTCGCGCACAACCAGCCGACCCCGAGTCACCGGGGTCTTCGGACCCCGGCTCCGTTGAAGCCCCGCACTTCTCGCAGAGGCGCTTCCGCGCGGGGTTCCGGTCACCGGGGTCTTCGGACCCCGGCTCC
>DATMGH010000185.1:0-17582 GCA_035555675.1 Solirubrobacter sp.
GGCGGGCGATGAAGCCGGGCGACATCGTGCGGGCCAAGACCGGCGTGACGATCGAGATCAACAACACCGACGCCGAGGGACGGCTGGTGCTGGCCGACTGTCTCGCGCACGCGCTCGACCTCGGGGCCGAGCGGCTCATCGACCTGGCGACGCTGACCGGCGCGGTGGTCGTCGCGCTCGGGCGCCCGTACGCGGGGCTGATGGCCAACGACGAGGCGTGGGCGGCGGAGATCCTGGCCGCCGGCGACCGCGCGGGCGAGCGCGCCTGGCGGCTGCCGCTGGACGCCGACTACGCCAAGCAGATCGAGGGCCGCTACGCGGACATCGTCAACTCGACCGCGGAGCGCACCGCGGGCTCGATCACCGCGGCCGAGTTCCTGCACCGGTTCGCCGGCGACGTCCCGTGGGGGCACCTGGACATCGCCGGCACGGCGTACGACAACGGCAAGCCCTACACGCCGAAGGGCGGCGCGGGCTGGGGCGTCCGGCTGCTCGTCGAGCTCGCCCGCGGCGAACCGGCCGCCCCCGATCTGCACTAAACCCCACCTAAAGGGGCCAGGCCCCTTTAGGTGATCTTTAGCGCGATCTTGGTGCCGGTCGCGACCGTCTTGGTCGCGATCGTCACCCGCCCTGACGCGAGCGTGCCCGGGATCGCCGCCGACGCGAGCGGCTTCCAGCTCAGCTTGGTGCCGATCCTTGGGACCGTCAACGTCATGCCAGGGAGCGGCCTCGCCATCATGGGAGTGCGTGAGGCTCGCCGGACTCTGGATCCTTCTGGTCGCCGTCTACGCCGCGACGCTCGGCATTCCGGCCGCCCCTGGGCTCGACTACGGGGGCAATGAGCCGCACCACCTGCTCGCGGCCGACTCACTCGTCTCCGACCACGACCTCGACCTGAGCAACCAGTACGCGGAGCGGTCGTACGCGAGCTGGTACCCGCGGGAGCTCAAGACCGACGGGCAGATCGTCGAAGGGCGCCTGGTCGAGCCGCATGGCGCCGGGTTTGCGCTGCTGATCGCGCCCGCGTACGCGGTCGGCGGCGCGCGCGCCGTGCAGTGGGAGATGCTGCTGTTGCTCGCGACCGCGTTCGCGCTGGGCGCGCTGCTGGCGCGGCGGATGGTGCCGGAGCCGTGGGCGACCGCGGGCGCCGGGCTGGTCGGGCTCTCCCCGCCCGCGCTGGCCGCGTCGACCACCGTCACGCCGGGCGTACCGGCCGCGCTCGCACTCACACTCGCCGCGCTGTGCGCGGTCGCGGTCCGTGAGCGGCCGCGCCTGCGCTACGTGTGGGGCGGCGCACTCGCCCTCGCGGTCCTGCCGTGGCTGGGCTGGACGTTCGTGGCGCCCGGCGTCATCATCGCGTGGGCGCTGGTGACGTGGGCGGTGCGCGAGCGGCGGCGGCTGGCCGCGCTCGTCGCGGGCGAGGCGCTGGCCGCGTCGCTGGTCTTCTACGCCACGATCAACGATCGCTTCTACGGCGGGCTGACGCCGCGCGCGGCCGGGCTGACCGACCTGCCGTCGCTGCCGTTCGGGTACGTCGCGCGGCTGCCGCGGCTCGCGGGGCTGTGGCTGGACCGGGACGCGGGGCTGCTGCGCTGGACGCTGCTGCTGGCGCTCGTGTTCGTCGCGGCGTGGCTGCTGTACCGGTCGCGGCGCGACCAGCTGGCGCGCGTGGCGATCGCGCGGCGGGAGGCGGAGGCGTGCGCCGGACTGCTGCTGGCGGTCGCGGGCGCGCAGGTCCTGGTGGTGGCGCTGTTCGCGTCCGGCGGGCTGCGCGGCGGCGCGTTCCCGGGCGTCGCGCTGATCGCGGTGCTGCCGGTGCTCGCGGCGCTGACCGCGTGGGGGCTGCGATACGTGCCGCGGGCGGTGGCGTTCGTGCTGGCCCTCTTCACGCTCGGCGCGTCGCTGTGGCTCGTGCTCGCGGGGAGGTCCGGGAGCATGGAGGGGTGGCTGCGCGTCGACACGCGCGTGCCCTGGGGGCCGCCGCTGGTGATCTTCCCCGACTTCGACGGCACCGCGTGGTGGCCGGCGATCCTGTGCGCGCTGCTGGCGGCGGGAGCCGCGTGGCTGTGGTGGCGGGAGCGCCGGGCGGCCGGGGAGTGGCGGCGCGCGGCGGCGGCGTCACGGACGTCTAAGGCGCTGCAGTGAGGCGCGGCGCGTGCAGTGTCGCCCAGCGCTCGAGGGCGCCGAAGCTGCGCGTGTGGGTCCCGTCCGCGTTGATGATCTGCGAGCGGAACGTGTCGTTCTCGGGCGGCGGCGCGACGAGCAGGTACTGCAGGAGCTGACGCACGCGCGGGTGCCTGAGCGCGCGGTCGAAGCTCTGCGTCAGGTAGCGCGCGCGGATCGGCTCGGAGAGGCCTTTGAGCGGCGGCTGCAGGTAGCCGTACTCGGTCAGGTAGAGCGGCATCGGGCGACCCGTGGGGGTGCGCAGGGCGCGGCGCCTGGCGAGCTTGTCGAGCGCGTGCGTGAGCCGGTCGAGGCTGGCGAGCGTGACGTCGTCCGCGGCGCCGACGAGCCGGTTCGGTGGGGTCCTGAACGCGTACGGGTGGTGAGCGAAGCCGTCCGCCTTCAGCGGCGCGCACTTGCGGGCGCGGGTCCAGGTGGGGGTCGAGCACGTGACGCCGCGCAGGAAGGCCAGCGGCGCCGTCGAGAAGGCGGTCGGCTGCTTCCGTGTGCCGGAGGCGCTCGGCGAGAGCTCGCCGAACAGGACCTGCGCGTGGGGGTCGGTCGTCTTGATCGCGCGGTAGCCGGCGGAGTAGAGCGCGCGGTACCGGGACGCGAGGCGTGCGTCGCAGCCGGGTTTCCAGTGGCGCTTGCGGCAGGTGACGGCCGGTTCGAGCTGCGTGTGCCAGTTGGGCTCGTTCCAGATGGAGTAGCGGTCGATGCGGCCCTTGAAGTGGCGGGCGACGTCGCGGACGAACCGGCCGTACGCGGCGGCCTTGGGGGCGCGGACGCCGACGCGGCGGTTCTGCGTGGCCCACGCGGGCGCCGGCCCGGTGAGCGCGAGCTGGAGCTTGATGCCCTCACGGCTCGCGTCCTCGATCAGGCTGTCGAACGCGGCCCAGTCGTAGCTGCGGGTGGCGGGCTCGGAGCGGGCGTTGGGCTTTTCGAGCAGCGTGGCCCAGCGCACGTTCACGCGCAGGCGGGTGACGCCGAGGCGGCGCGCGGCCTGTAGGCCCTGCTCACGGCCGAAGTAGTACTGGCGCAGGAAGACGTTGTCGTCCTGGAGCCCGATCTCCAGGCTGGGCGCGGCGCTTGCCGTCGTCGGCGCTGCGAGCGCGAGCAGCGCCAGTGCCGCGAGCAGCAGCCCGAGAGCTGCGTCCATCCGTGAACGCGGGGACCGCACGCGTTGACCGTACCCCATCCGCGTCTGCATCGGCAGGGGCGGCCGCGGCCTCAAGCGGGAGCGCTCGATCCCCCCGGGGTCTGACCCCTCCTACGAGCGCCGCGGGAGAAAGGCCTGCTCAGCGGCAGATCACGGTAAGGAGGGTCTGACCCCTTTAAGTTGGGGGGCCATGGAGACCTGGGAGTTCGTGACCGCCGATCCGCGGTCCCATGAGGCGCTGCGGGCGGCGGTCGCGGCCGTGGTGGACGCGCTGGTGCGCGCGGAGGGGCAGCCGGGGCCGCGGTCGGCGAGCTCGCCGGCCGAGCTGGAACGCGCGGTCCGGGCACTGGAGCCGTGCCCGGACGAGGGCGCGCCGATCAACCGGGTGCTGGAGGACCTGTCGCCCGTGCTCGACGGCGGGATCCGGCTGGGGAACCCGCGCACGGTCGCGCACCTGCACCCCGCGCCGCTGATCGCCGCCGCGGCGGGAGAGCTGGCCGTCGGCGTCACGAACCAGTCGATGGACGCGTTCGACGCGTCGCCCGCGGCGACGTTCGCGGAGGACACGCTCGTGCGCTGGCTGGCGCGCGAGCACGGGCTCGGTCCGCGCGGCTCGGGCGTGCTGACGATGGGCGGCACCGCGTCGAACCTGCTCGGGCTCCTGCTGGCGCGCGACCGCGCCGGGGAGCACGTCCGCACCCGTGGGCTGCCGCCGAACGCCTGGAGGATCGTCGCGTCCGCGGCTAGCCACGACAGCATCCGCCGCTCGGCCGCGCTGCTCGGCCTTGGCACCGAGGCCGTGATCGGGGTGCCGACGGACGCGCGCGGTGCCCTCGACGTCGACGCGTTCGACGAGCTCACGCGCGACGAGCACGTGATCGCGGTCGTCGCCACGGCCGGGACGACCGACCTCGGGGCGATCGACCCGCTCGAAGCGCTCGCCGACCGAGCGCACGCCCACGGCGCCTGGTTTCACGTCGACGCCGCCGTCGGCTCCGGCCTCACCCTCTCGCCGCGCCAGCGGCCGCGGCTGCGGGGGATCGAGCGCGCGAACTCCGTCACCGCCGACCTGCACAAGCTGTGGTGGCAGCCGTTCAGCGCCAGCGCCCTGCTCGTCCCGGACGTGGACGTGCTCAAGGCCGTCCATCACGCCAGTGACTACCTCAACCGGCCCGAGGACGAGGCCGAGGGCCAGCTCAACCTGGTCGGCCGCAGCCTCGACACCTCGCGGCGGTTCGACGCGCTGAAGATCCTGATCGCGCTGCGCACCGTCGGCCGGCGCCGGCTCGGCGAGATGATCGACCAGATCCTGGACCTGACCCAGTACGCCGGGCAGGCGATCGAGCGACGCCCGGAGCTCGACCTCGTCGCGGCGCCGAGCACGGTCATGGTCGCGTTCCGCCACCGCGGCGGGGACGCCGTCAACATCCGCATCCACCGCGACCTGTTCGCCAGCGGGCGAGCGGTGATCGGCCGCACGCGGGTCGGCGGCGCGGTCGCGCTCAAGCTCACGCTGCTGAACCCGCACACGACGCGTGACGAGATCGACGCGCTGCTGGACGAGATCGTCAGCGCCGGATCCTGACCGGCAGCCGCACCGCCCGGGCGTCGCCGGCCGCGTTGCGGACGCGGCCGGTGAGCCACGCGGTCAGGACGCTGCCGCGCGGCGCCGACGGGAGGCGGAGCCGCAGCGTGAGGACCTGCCGGGCGCGGGCGCGGCGCGTGACGCGCGGGCCGCGCACGGTGCGCCGGGCGGAGCCGCGCGCGGCGGCGGCGCGCCTGGCGGCGGCGCGCCTGGCGGCGGCGCGCCTGGCGGAGCCGCGCGCGGCAGCGGCGTGCATGGCAGTGGCGCGCGCGGCAGCGGCGCGCATGGCAGTGGCGCGCGCGGCGGCGGGGCGCGTGGCGGCGGCGCGCATAGCGGCGCGACGCATGGCGGCGGCGCGCGCGGCGGCGGCGGAAGACCGCGCCGCGGCGGCGCGCCCAGCCGCCCTGGAAGACCGCGCGGCACGCCGGCGCCGCACCGTGGCGGTCAAGCGCACGGTCAGCGTGCAGTCCTGATCGCACACGACGCGCACGCGCGTCCGGCGGCGGCGGTTCAGCCACGGCGCCGCCCGCGCGCTCAGGAACGGGGCGCGGCGGACAGTCGGCGTCGGCGCCGGGGCCGGCTCGGCCACCGCCAGTGGCCGCTGGACGACGAAGATCGTGACCCGCACCGGGTCGGATTCGCCGCTCCCGTTGCTGACGCGGTAGACGACCGTGTCCTCGCCCGCGAAGCCGGGCGTGGGCGTGTAGCGCAGGCCGGACAGCGTCCCGTGCGCGGGTCCCTGGACGAGCGTGACCGTGAGCGCCAGGCCGGCGGGATCGCTACACGGCGGCGCCGGAAGGTCGATCGGCTCGCCGGCCAGCGTGGTGGTCACCTGCACGGACGCGGAGCAGCGCGGCGGCGCGACCGACCGGCAGCTGACCGTCCGCTCGACGCACGGCTGCCAGTCCACCGCGCCGATCCGCTGCGCGGTGAGCACCGTCCGCGCCGCGCCGGTCTCCGCGCGCACCTCGCGCAGCGCCGCGCCGGTCTCCGCGCGCACCTCGCGCAGCTCCGCGCCGGCCGCGTAGACGACCGCGCGCCCGTCCGGCGACCAGCGCGGCGCGGCCGCGGGCGGGTCGGCCAGCCGCCGGAGCGCGTCGCCCCGCACCGCCGCGACGCCGTCGCGGTCGGCGAACGCGAGCGTCTCGCCGTCCGGCGCCCAGGCGGGCGCGCCGGCGATCGTGTGCGGCTCCGCGAGCCCCGGCAGGCTCAGACGGCCGCCGACGACCGGGGTGAGCGCGGCCAGGCCCGGCGCCCACGCGACCGCGGTCGTGCCCGCCGGCAGGGCCTCCGGGCCGGGTCGCGCGGCGCCGCCGGCGGCCGCGACCCGGTACGTCGCCGACCCGCGCCGGAACGCGACGGTGATCCCGTCGCCCGACCACCCCGGGTTCGCGTCGTCCGGCCCGGCGGTCAGCGTGGCGACGTGCCCGCTCGGCAGGTCGAGCACCGCTATCCGCCCGTCGTCGACGAACGCGAGCCGGTTCCCGTCAGGTGAGAACGCGAGCTCGCCGACGCGATCGGCGTTCGGCAGCAGTCCGCGCAGCCCCGTGCCGTCCGGGTTGACCGCGACGAGCCGCCCGTCCGCGACCACGGCGAGCTGCCCGTTCGCCGGCGCGGCGACGGCGGGAGCGCACAGCGCCGCGGCCAGGACGGCGGCGCAGACGACCGTACGGAACCCCCTCCGCATGGCGCGACTCTAAGGCGCGCGGCGCGCCGCGCAAGTGGAGGTGGACGAACGGCGCACCGCGCGGGGCGGCGAGACGCGCGGGCGGCCGGGCGACGGCCGCGAGAGCCCACGCGGGCGGCGAGACGCGCGGGGCGGGCCGGGCGACGGCGCGAGAACCCGCGCAGGCGGCGAGACGCGCGGGCGGCCGGGCCGCGGCGCGAGAACCCGCGCAGGCGGCGAGACGCGCGGCGCGAGTGCGTGGGCCCCTCTCAGTGCGCGTCGGGCCGCGCGGCGGCCCCCGGGTCGATCGCGCCGCGGGCGAGCACCGCGTTCGCTGCGCTCGCCGGGTCCAGCCGCCGCGCCACGACCTCGTCGAGCAGCTCCTGCACGCCCGGATCGTCGTGCAGCGTCGCCTCCAGCGCCCGCCGCAGCCGCGCCGTCGCGATCGCCAGCACCTCGTTCATCAGGTTCCGCCGCCGCCGCTCCGACAGCGTCCCCTCCGCCTCCACGAACGCGCGGTGCTCGGCCAGCTTGGCGGCCAGGACGTCGACCCCCTCCCCGCTCGGCGCCTCCGTCTTGACGATCGGCACCCGCCAGCCACGCTGCGGCGCCAGCGACAGCACGCCGCGGATCTCGCGCACCATCGTGTCCGTCAGCGGATGGTCGGCCTTGTTGACCACGATGATGTCCGGGATCTCCATCACGCCCGCCTTGAGCGCCTGGATCGAGTCCCCGGACCCCGGGATCAGCACCAGCACGACCGAGTCGGCGTGGTCGATCACGTCGACCTCCGCCTGCCCGACCCCGACCGTCTCCAGGTACACGTCGTCCTTGCCCGCGGCGTCCATCAGCAGCGCCGCCTGCAACGCCGCCTCCGACAGCCCGCCGAGCGCGCCGCGCGTCGCCATCGAGCGGATGAACACGCCCGGGTCCAGGAAGTGCTCGGTCAGCCGGATCCGGTCCCCCAGCAGCGCGCCGCCGCGGAACGGCGAGGACGGGTCGATCGACAGCACCGCGATCGTCCGTTCGAGCGCCCGCTGGTGGCGCACCAGCGCGCCGATCAACGTCGACTTGCCGGCCCCGGGCGGCCCGGTGAACCCGACGATCGCGGCGCGGCCCGTGTGCGGGTAGATCTCGCGCACCAGCTCCCAGCCCGCGGGATCGTCGTCCTCGACGAGCGAGATCCCGCGCGCCAGGGCACGCTTGTCGCCACGCAGGAGTCGTTGGGCCAGCGAATCCGCCATCCGGGCGCCGGAGGATAGTCTGGACGCCCGATGGCGACGGTGTCCCGGCCCCCGGCGCCGCCGGTGCACGGCCTTCCGGAGCCGCTGCACGGCGGCCCGCTCACGCTCCTGCGCTTCCTGCGCGCCCACGGCATGCTCAACGTCGCCTACGCGCGCCGGTTCGCGCGCCTGGCGTGGCTGAAGCTGCGCTTCCGCGGGCGCCTGCAGACGGATGGGCTGTGCTTCATCGCGCCGGACGTCAAGCTCGAAATCGGCAAGACCGCCGTGCTCAAGCTGGGCCGCTGGTCCTGGCTCGGGCACGGGACGAAGATCCGTGTGCACGAGGGCGTGTGCGAGATCGGCGCCAAGACCGTGTTCGGGCAGGAGTGCACGATCTCCGCCTTCCAGCACGTCTCGATCGGGCGTGAGTGCGTGATCGCCGACCGCGTGATGCTGATCGACTTCGACCACGGCGTCGTGGAGGTCGAGCGCCCGATCCGCCTCCAGGGCATCTACAAGCGCGACGTGCGCGTCGGCTCGAACTGCTGGATCGGCTACGGCGCGTGCATCCTGCGCGGCGTCAGCGTCGGCGACAACGCGATCGTCGGCACGAACTCGGTCGTGACCAAGGACCTGCCGGACAACGCGGTCGCGGGCGGCGCACCCGCCCGCGTCCTGCGCATGCGCGAAGCGCCGGTCAGTCTTCGGTGGCGGTGACCTGCGCGGAGCAGGCCGGCCACGGCGCGGCGCCGCGCTCGGTGTAGAGGGCCGCGGCGAACGCGTCCTGGGTCGGCTCGTCGGCCGCCGCTGGGTCACCGGTCCCGCCCAGCGCCTCCCAGGTCTCCTGCGAGAACTGGTACTTGCCGCGGAAGCGCCCGTCGCGCGAGACCGCGGTGATGTCCCCGCCGGACTCGCACTGCGCGATCTGCGCCAGCGCAGCCGCGGCGTCCGCGGGCAGTGAGGCCAGCGACGCGGGCGCCGGCGGCTGCAGCAGGCCGAGCGCGCGCAGCGTCGCCGGGCCGGCGACCCCGTCCGCCTTGAGCCCGTGGGCCTTCTGGAAGCGCTTGATCGCGCGGCGCGTCTTCGGCCCCAGCACGCCGTCGGCCTTGATCCCCAGCGCCTTCTGGATGCGCTTGACCGACACCTTCTTGGCCTTCGGCTTGGCCGTCGTCCCCGCGGCCGTTCCCCCCGTGGGCTCGCCGGCGGCCAGCGCGGGCGCCGCGGGCACGGTCAGCGCGAGGACCACCGCGGCGACGCGGCAGGCACGGGGTAACGAGAAATGGACTTGCGACACGTCAACTGACTCCTTGGTCCCATCTCGCCTACGGGGTTAGCTGACGGGCTCGCGCGTAGACCTGCGCTACGCCGTCGCGATGACGGCGATTCGCCCCGGGTGCCTGACCAAGGCACCATCGGTTCCCCCGCTCCCGTTCGGACAGACCGAACGGGACTCGGCTCTTATGACGCGCGAAACCCTAGCGGATGCGGGTCACGGCTGCACGAACGCCCAGGACGCCAGCTGCGGCGCGAGATTGCGCAGCGCGTCGGGCGCCGGGCCGGCGAGCGCGGCCGTGAACGCGTCGAGGTGCCCGCCGGCGCGCTCGCGCGGGTAGTCGCCGGCGCCCCCGCGCGTGAGCTGGAACGCCCAGTCGCTGCTCTGCAGCGCGAGCAGCTCGCGCAGCGCGCGCGGGGACGGCGCGGCGCCGAGCGCGGCCAGCTCCGCCCGCCGCTGGGTCCACGCCAGCTCGGTCGCGCTCCACGTCCGCAGGTCGCGCTCCAGGCCCCAGCTCGTCGGAGGCGGATCGGCGGGCGCCGGCACCGGGTCCGACAGGTCCGGCGGGACGACGTCGGCGAGCTCCAGCACCGCCTCCAGGAACGTCACGCCCTCGTGCCAGTGATGGCCGAACAGCTCGGTGTCGAACGCGACGACCGCCCCGTCCCGGACGGCTTCGACGAACTCCCGCGCGTGCTGTCGCGCGCGCTTGACGGCGCGCTCCGCGTCGTAGGGAGCACCGTCGTTGGCCCAGACGGCGTGCGCGCGCGGCGTGAGCCGGTGCGAGTCGCGGTAGTCGCCGTGCGCCGGGTAGCCGCCCACGTGCCAGACGCGATCGATCGCCTCGCGGTCGAGCGGCACCAGCAGCGTGCCCGCGGGCGTCCGCTGCGGCGGGCCGGTGCCCAGCACGTCCGTCCAGTCGACGCAGCTGACGTGCACGCCCGCCTCCTCCAGCAGCGCGTCCAGCCACGGCGCGTGCGCGCACTCGGGCAGCCAGAAACCGCCGTCCCAGGCGCCGAAGCGCTCGCGGTGCGCCGCGATCCCGGTCTCCACCTGCAGCCGGACGCCGGCGTCGGTGGCCAGCAGCGGCAGGACGGCGTGGGTCGCCGCGCTGGTCCAGGTGACGTGGGGCCGGAACGCGGCGATCAGGTCGCCGCGGCGCTCGAGCGCGTCGGCGGCCGCGGCGTAGCGCGCCGCCGAGTACGCCAGCGGGGCCTCCGGCGCGACGCCCGCGTCGAGCGCGTGCGAGGCCGGCCGGACCTCGCGCAGGAACGCCAGGCAGCGCTCGAGCGCGCCCGGCGCCTCGAGCTGGTCGGCCAGCACGGGCGTGACGCTGAGCGTGACCCGGCCGGGGTGCGCGTCGAGCACGTCCAGCAGCGGCAGGTAGCTGGTGGCGATCGCCTCCCACAGCCACTCCTCGCCGAAGGGCCACGTCCCGAACCCCTCGACGTACGGCATGTGCGTGTGCAGCACGATGCTCAGGCGCTTCACGGCCGCAGCACCGCCAGCAGGTCGAGGCTGCGGTCCAGACCGGACCGCCGCAGGGCGAAGTCACGCGCGGAGATCGCGGGCGTGAAGCGGTCGTAGAACGGCTTGGTCACGTGCAGTCCCTTGTGGACGCGGTCCCAGCCGGCCTTCAGCGCCAGCTCGTGCGCGCGCAGCTTGCGCGCGTGAAACAGGCCGAGCAGGTCGACCTGCCCGAAGTGGCGCTCGCACAGCGCGCGGTACTCCTGCGGCCGGTACTCGTGCACGTGCCACGGGTTGCCGGAGCGGTCGGCGCCCTTGGGCGCGAGCGTGAGCACGTTCGGGGTCGAGACGTACGCGACGCCGTCCGGCGCGATCAGCTCGCGCACGTGCTCGAGCATCGCGTCCGCGTCCTGCACGTGCTCGATCGTCTGCAGGAACACGACGCAGTCCACGTCGCCCGTCCACAGCTCGATCATCGTGCGCTCGAACGTCACCTCGCCGTACTTGGCGCGCGCGTGCTCGAACGCCTCCGGGTTGGCGTCGACGCCGACCACCGAGGCCGCCGTGCGCGCCAGCACCGCCGAGCCGTAGCCCTCCCCACAGGCGAGGTCGACCACCCGCCGCCCCGCGACCCGCTCGGCGATCCACTCGTAGACCACCAGGTGGCGGCGGAACCAGTAGTTCTCCTCGGGGACGTCGGGCAGCGTGCGCTCGCCCGTGAGGTGCAGCGGCGGGACGCCCGGCGGCTGGTCGCGCTGGACGTAGAGCTCCATCTAGGTGATCAGCGGGGCCTTGGTCGCGCGGACGCGAACCGTGAACGTCCGGCCCGGCGCGCCCTTCGCGGTCACCCGGACGCGCACGACCGCGCCGGGCTTGAGCTTGCGCGCCGCCAGCGCGCGGATCGTGACCTTGCCCGTGCCGGTGGCGCGCACGGCGCGTTTCGGGCAGCCCTTGCCGGCGCACGTGACCTTGACGGCGGCGCGCGCGGGCAGCTCGGTGAGCTTGAGCGCGGTCAGCCGCGTCCACGCGCGCGTGCGCTTGGCGGTCACGGTCAGCTTCGGGCTGGTCGCGTGGCTGGAGCGCACGTCGCCCTGCGGGACCGACGTCGGCGTCGCGCCGGGGGTGACCTTGGGCGCCGGCGGGTCGACGATCACGGTCGCGGTCACGACCGTGAACCGGCGCGTCAGCGTCGCCTCGTTGCCGGCCGTGTCGCGCGCGGTGACGGTGACGGCGTGCGCGCCGGGCTCCAGGCCGGTCAGCTCGACGCGATCCGCGCACGCGACCGCGGCGCCGTCCACCGTGCAGGCGACGCCGTCGAGGTGCTCGTCGGTCGCGCTGAACGCGAACGCCGCCTCGCGCGTGAGCTGCTCGCTCCCCTCCTCCGGGCCGGCCGTGAACGCCAGCCGCGGCGGCGTGCGATCGACGGTGAACGTGCCGCGCCGCTGGATGATGCCCACGATCACGTCGTACTCGTAGACGCCGTCCGCGGTCACGTGGGGGCGCCAGGGGAACGTGCACGGCTCCGGGTCCGCGTCCGCGAGGCGGCACTTGACCGGCGTGTCCGGCGGATCGACCCTGATGTCCAGCACCGGGTCGTTCGTGAGGACGCCGATGGGCAGCGAGAGCGTGATGTCCTGCGCGGCCGCGGGTGCCGCGAAGGCGAGGACGGCGGCCGTGACGATGAGAGCGAGGCGCATGGGCGGCAGGAGCGTAGCGGGCCTAGACTGCGTGATCGTGCCGCTGGTACGGGACTTTCCGCTGTTCCCACTCGGGCTCGTCGCGCTGCCGAGCGAGCTCGTGCCGTTGCACATCTTCGAGGAGCGTTACAAGGTCATGATCGAGCGCTGCCTCGAGCTCGAGTCCGAGTTCGGGATCGTCTGGCTGGCCGACGACGGCCTGCGCGAGATCGGCTGCGCCTGCGAGATCGCGGAGGTGCTCGAGCGGATGCCGGACGGGCGCATCAACCTCGTCGCGCGTGGAACGCGCGCGTTCCGGATCGAGTCACGCCAGGAGGAGCTGCCGTACCCGGCCGGGACGGTCGAGTTCCTCGCCGACCGCGACGGCGCGCCGGAGCTCGACGCCGCCGACGACGCCCACGCCGCGTACGCGGACCTCGTCGTCCAGGCGACCGACCGCGCGCCGGACGCGGACGAGCTCGCCGCGATGAGCGCGTACGAGATGGCGGCCACGGTCGAGTTCGGGCACGACGCCAAGCAGGGCCTGCTCGAGCTGCGCTCGGAGACCGCGCGGCTGCGGCTGCTGACGCGGCTGTGCCGCGCGGCGATCAAGCGCCTCGAGTACGTCGACCGCGCGCAGGCCCGCGCGCGCTCGAACGGCAAGGTTCACTTCGCGCCGTAGCGGCGCAGCAGCGCTTCCAGCTCCGCGTCGCCCAGGCGCACGGCGGCGTCGAGCGGCGTATGCCCGCTCGGCTGGCGGACGTTCGGGTCCGCGCCGGCTTCGAGCAGCGCCTGCACCGCGTCGCGGTCGCCGGCCGCCGCGGCCGAGTGCAGCGGGTGCACGCCGAGCGCGTTGTCCGCGTCCCCGTCCGGGTCGCACCCGCGGGCCAGCAGCGCGCGGACGGCGGCCCCGCCGCCGAAGAACGCGGCCAGGTGCAGCGGCGTGAACCCGTCGCCGCCGCGCACGTCGAGCTCCGCGGTCCCGAGCGCCGTGACGTCTCCGAGCGCGGCGGCCTCCAGCGGGCCGACGGGCGCGCCCGCGGCCAGCAGCGCGTCACGCGCGTCCGGCCGGCGGTGATAGACCGCGAGCAGCAGCGCGGATACGCCCTGTGCGTCACGCGCGGACGCCAGCTCAGGCCGCTCGCGCAGCAGCGCGGGCAGATCGTCCGACGCGATCGCGGCGGCCAGGTCCATGCCCGGCGATCATACGGGCGTGAAGACCACGTCGGCAACGACCTTGACCTCGTCGGCGACCAGCAGCCGCCCCGCCTGGCGCAGCGCGTCCCATTCGAGCCCGAAGTCCGACCGGCGCAGCGTCCCGCGCGCGTGCACGTGCAGCGCGTCCCCGAGCGGCTCGATCTCCGCCGACAGCACCACGCGGCGCGTGACGCCGTGGATCGTGAGGTCGCCGATCAGCCGCTCCGCCCCGTGCGCGCGCAGCGCGATCGACGGGTGCTCGGCGACGTGGAAGAACTCGTCGCGCAGGCGCCCGTCGCGGATCTCGTCCCCGGTCGCCACGGACGCCACGTCGACCTGCCCGTCGACGTGCAGCTCACCGTCCCGGCACTCCAGCCGCGCCGAGCAGGACGCGAACGTGCCGCGTACGGTGGCGACGCCGAAGTGCCGGACGCGGAAGCCGACGGTCGAGCGAGTGCGATCGATGCGCCAGTCCGTGGCGCGTTGAAGGTCGAGCATGTCGTAGTCATCGCCGATCCGGCGACCCGTCAACAGCGTGATCCGCCGCGCGGCCGCTGCGGGCGACTACGGACGGGTCAGGCCGCAGACGCCTTCGGCGACGTCCTTGGTGTACACGGTCAGGTCCGCGAACGACTCGGGCAGCGGACGCGAGGTGTCCGAGAACGCGATCGTCCCCGCCGCCATCCGCGCGCGGTAGGACAGGACCGCGCCGGGTCGCTTGGGCAGCGTGAGGTTGAGCTCGGCCTGGGGCGAGAGGTCGCGCGTGAGCTGGCGCGCGCGCAGCAGCAGGTCCGGCGGCAGCGTCTTGCGCCGGCCGTCGCAGGTGACGAAGCCGTCGTCGGAGACGACCAGCGTGACGTTGGCGTTGCGGTCGGTGCCCGTGCGGACGACCTCGAACAGGTCGCCCGACGGCCCGCCGCAGCCCGCCAGGATGAGCAGCAGCGCCAGCGCGGCGCGCTTCACACGACCACCAGCCGCGCGCCCGCCGTCTCGCGCAGGAACGCGGGGATCGACAGCACGCCCTCCAGCGGCGGCGCCACGGTCGCGCCCGCCGCCTGCAGCGCGGCCGCGCAGGCCCAGAGCCGGCAGTCCGGCAGCTCCGCGGCGGTCTCGCGCAGCGCCGCGAGCGTGGCGTTGAACGCGGGAACCTCCTCGGCGATCACGTGCGTCGGCTCGCCGGGCGCCAGCAGCGCGGTCAGGGCACCGAACGTCGCCAGCCCGCGCGCCGGCTCCCCGTCCGACGCGGCGCAGACGAGCAGCGAGAGCCCCGTGTAGAGGCGCTCCGGCTCCGGGGACTGCAGGATCACGGCCAGCACGCCTCCATCGTGTCAGAGCCGGATCCGGGCGCGCAGGCGGGACTCGTCGAGGTCCAGCTCGCGCTCGATCTCGCGCAACACCTCGGCGCCCGCGGCGCGCTCGGAGCGCAGCGCCTTCAGCTCGTCGCGCTCGGCCGCGATCATCTCCGCCAGCAGCCGCCCGGAGGTCGCGAGGTCGCTCTCATCCCGCTCGCCCTCGATGCGGGCCTCCAGCCGCTCGACGCGGGCGCCGTAGCGGTCGCGCATGCGCTGCACGACGTGGTCGGGCGCGTCGCCCGCGACCCGTTCGAGCCGGTCCAGCCCGGCCTGCGTGATCCGCAGGCGGGCGCGCGCGGCGGCGCGGCGGTCCTCCTCGCTCTCCACCAGCCCGAGGCGGCGCGTGAGCGGCGCCAGCGTCAGCCCGGGCAGCACGAGCGTGAGCACGATCACCGCGTAGGCGACGAAGATCACCAGGTCGCGGTCCGGGAAGCCGGCGTGCGGGATCGCCAGCGCCGCGGCCAGCGAGACGCCGCCGCGCATCCCGCTCCACGCGATCACGATCCGCTCCGCGCGGGTCGCGTCCGACGGCAGGACCATCCAGAGCATCCGCACGCCCATCACGACCGCGGTCATCAGCAGCGTGTAGCCGGTCAGGGTCGCGGGGTCGACGGTCTCGATGCGACCGGCGATCGCCGGCACCTGCAGGCCGATCAGCAGGAACAGCAGGCCGTCGAGCAGGAACGCCGCCGAGTCCCAGAACGCGAGCGTGCGCAGGCGCGTGCCGGGCTCGATCACGTCGAGCGACACGATGCCCATGTAGACGCCCGCGGCGACGGTCGCCAGCACGCCGGACACGCCGAGCTTCTCCGCCGGCACGTAGGCGGCGAACGGCGTGACGACCGAGAGCGTGACGTCCAGCGACGGGTCGGTGACCAGCCGCCGGACGTGGGCGAACGCCCAGCCGACCACGAGGCCGATCGCGATCCCGCCCGCCGCCACCCAGGCGAACTTGAAGCCGATGTCGAGGACGCTGCCGGCGCTCCCGCCGACGGCGGCCAGCGCGAGCTTGTACGCGGTCAGCGCGGTGCCGTCGTTGACCAGCGACTCGCCTTCGAGGATCGTCTTGGCGCGGCCGACCACGCCGAGCCGGTCGAGCACGGCGGCGGCACTCACCGGGTCGGTCGGGCCGAGCACGGCGCCGAGCACGAACGCCGCCGCCCACGGGATCCCCAGCACGGCGTTCGCGACCGCGGCGACGGCGGCGATGGTGACCGCGACCAGGCCGACGGCGAGCAGCGTGATCGGCGCCCAGTTGGCGCGCAGCTCGTGGGCGGAGATGACGATCGCCGCGGCGTAGAGCAGCGGCGGCAGGAAGGCGAAGAAGACGAGGTCCGGGTCCAGCTCCGGCGAGGGCAGCCCCGGGACGAGGCCGATGACGAGGCCGCCGAGCACCAGCGCGACCGGGTACGGGACGCCGCTGCGGATGCCGAGGCCCGCGAGCACGGCGACCGCGAGCAGCAGGAACACGAACAGCTCGACGTCGGCCACGGCATCATTGTCGACGTGCTGGTCGACGCTCGCGGGCTGCACTGCCCGATGCCGCTGGTGCGCGCTCGAGCGGCGCTGGCCTCGGCCGCCGCGGGTGAGCCGGTGGTCGTGCTCGCCACCGACGCCGAGGCGCCGATCGACCTGGCCGCGCTGGCGTTCGAGACGGGCCGCGCGTTCGCGTGCGAGCGCGACGGCGACACGTGGCGGCTGACGCTAGCCGCCCAGCAGTGACAGCAGGCCCGCGACGCTGCGCGGGTCCACGCCGTACTGGCGCTGGAACTGCTTCGCGCGGTGCTCGTCGAACAGCGCGAGCGCGAGCGCCTCGCGGGGCGCGCCCGCCTGGCACGCGGCGCGGTCGAGCAGCTTCAGCGCCTCGTCCTGGAGCAGGCCGGTGAGGCCGCCGGAGCCCGGGAGCGGGCGCGGGTCGCACGGGTTCGTGAGCGCGACCGGCTCGGGCGCTTCGCGGGCGTGCTGGGCGACGTAGAGGGCGCCGACGGCGACCGCGGCGGCCGCGGCCGCGGCGACCGCCGGGGCGCGGACCGCGGGGATCAGGCACGCCGCGGCCAGCAGGGCGAGCGCGGCGGCGATCAGGTACGCGGGGCGGAACGCGTCCGTGATCGCCACGACCACGACGTCGTCGAGCCGGTGCGCGAGGCGGTCGTAGACGACGGCGTTGTCGGAGAACTCGGCGCGCCGGCGCTCGACCGCCTCCGTCAGCGCCGCGCGCGGGTTCTCGACGTCGACGCCGTCGAGCAGCTGCGGGGCGAGCTTGAGCTTCTGCAGCGGGTCGATCTGCGCGTCGAGCACGAGCGCGGTGCCCTGGAGGATCGCCTGCTCGGTGTTCGTGTTCAGCTGGGCGGTGGCGACGGGCGCGAGGATCGCGAGGACGACGACGATGCCGGCGTGGCGGGCGACGAGGTGCGTCGCGGCCTCGCGGGTCGTGCGCTCGTCGGTGAACGCAGGCAGGGCGAGGCCGATGCCGGCGCCGGCCAGGATCTGCGGCACGAGCGTCCACGCGATCGTGGCCGCGGGGAGGAACGCGAGCGCGGTGGCGCCGCCGGCGATCAGCAGCGCGCCGGCGAGGGCTCGCGGCTTGCGGGCGCCGGGGACCAACGCGGCGGCGACGGCCGCGACCGGGAGGACGGTGACGCCGAGCGCGGCGCGGAGCGGGGAGATGGCGAAGCCCGCGACGAGCTCGAGGACGAGCAGGAAGAGGACGGCCGTGAACGCGCCGGCCGAGCAGGCGAGCGCGCCGAGCCACGCGACGCTCCGGTTCGCCCCGCGCCCCCGCGCTGCGGTCTGGCCGCCGCGCATCGCCGCGCCCGGAGAG
>DATMGH010000186.1:0-5572 GCA_035555675.1 Solirubrobacter sp.
GATCGCGGTCGCGTTCGACCTGCTGCGCGAGCACGGGCACACCTACGAGTCCGAGGGCGCGCTGTGGATGCGCACCAGCGAGTACGGGGACGACAAGGACCGGGTGCTGCAGCGGTCGACCGGCGCGCCGACGTACTTCGCGGCCGACGTCGCCTACCACCAGAACAAGGTCGAGCGCGGGTTCGATCTGCTGATCGACGTCCTCGGCGCCGACCACCACGGCTACATCGGCCGCATGAAGGGCGTGATGGCCGCGCTCGGGCACGAGCCGGACCGCCTGGAGATCCCGATCCTGCAGTTCGTGCACGTGGTCGAGGGCGGCGAGAAGGCCAAGATGTCCAAGCGCCGCGGGGACTTCGTCACGCTCGACGAGCTGATCGAGGCGATCGGGGTGGACGCCACGCGCTGGTTCATGATCTCGCGCTCGCACGAGTCGACGATCGACCTGGACCTCGAGCTGGCGCGCAAGCAGGACGCCGAGAACCCCGTCTACTACGTGCAGTACGCGCACGCGCGGATCGCGTCGATCCTGCGCAACGCGGATCCGGGCGTGGTCGACGCCGCGCTCGCACGCGACGTCGGCGCGGTCGCGCTGAACGCGTCCGAGCGCGAGCTGGTGCGCAAGCTGCTCAGCTTCCCGGGCGAGGTGCGCGAGGCCACCGAGCGGCGCGCGCCGCACCGGATCGCCGGGTTCGCGCTGGAGCTCGGGCAGGCGTTCGCGGCCTTCTACCGCGACTCGCCCGTCCTCAAGGAGGCCGACCCCGACCTGCAGGCGTTGCGGGTGGGCCTCTGCGTGGCGTCCCAGCGGACGCTCGCGGCCGCGCTCGGCCTGCTCGGCGTGTCGGCACCGGAGGCGATGTGACCACCACCGTCGGAGCGCGCCAGCCGGCGCCCTACGTGCACGCGGACAACCGCGGGCTGATCCTCTGCAACGGGCCGCGCTGCGTGTGCATCCCGGCGTCCGGGCTGCGCACGGCGGCGGAGACGTTCGAGATCATCGCCGGCGAGCAGCGCGCGACGCGCCAGCAGGGCCCGCACGTCGTCGGCGGCTACCTCGCCGGCGAGGACGTGGTCCTGTACGCGGGGACGACCGACGATCTCGTGTCGGTCGCTGTCTCGCTGGCGGACTTCGGTGCGCTGCGCGAGGCGCTCGCCGCCCGCTAGAGGCTCTTGAAGACGTTCAGGCCGAGGCTGTCGAGCGCGTTCTGCGCCGAGATGTTCAGGCGCGCGAGCTCGCCCGTGAACAGCAGGACGCCCATCGTCACCAGGATCAGGCCCGAGATCCACGTGATGATCAGGTAGTGCCGGCGCAGCCACGTGAACGCCGTGGTCATGCGCGTGAACGCGATCGCGGTCAGTAGGAACGGGACGGCGAGCCCGAGCGAGTAGAACGCCAGCAGCACGCCGCCCTTGCCGACCGTGTCCTGCGTGGCGGCGACGTTGAGGATCGTGCCCAGCGTGGGCCCGACGCACGGCGTCCAGGCGACGGCGAACGCGGCCCCGGCGATGATCGGGCCGCCGGAGCCGGCGCGGCTCATCAGCGCGTCTGGGCGCCAGTCGCGGTTCAGCCGCGGCACGAACGGCGTCAGCAGGAAGAAGACGCCGAGCGCGATGATGATCGCCCCGGCGATCTTGTCCAGCGTCTCGCGCTCGGTCTGCAGCGTGTGGCCGAGGCCGGTCGCGGTCATGCCCAGCGCCACGAACACCGCGGTGAATGAGAGGCAGAACACGATCGCGGGCAGCAGGATCTTGAGCTTGTTGCGCTCGCCGCCCTGGATCTCGGCCAGTGAGACGCCGGAGACCGCGGACAGGTAGCCGGGGACGAGCGGCAGCACGCAGGGGGAGATGAAGGAGACGAAGCCGACCGCGAAGGCGGCGATGATGGTGGGGTCGACGGCCTCGTTCATCGGCTCAGCTCCGCGTCGAGGCGCGCGGCGTCCTCGGGGTTCAGTGGGGGTGGGAGGTCGGCGGGCGCCGTGGGTGTGCGGCGCCGCCAGCGGCGCAGCGCGACGGCGATGCCGGCGGCGGCGGCGAGCACGAGCCCGATCGGCACCAGCCACAGGGCGGCATTGAAGCCGTCGGCCTCCGGCCGGGCGAGCACGCCCTCGCCGTACTCGTCCACCAGCGCCGCCTTGATCTGCTGCTTGGTCTTGCCCGCCGCGATCTGCTTGCGAATGAAGTCGCGCTCCTGCTGGGCGACGGGGGAGTTGGACACCGACAACACGGTGCCGCACTCCACGCACATCACCTCGTCCTCGATGTCAGGGAGGCTCGGGGGTGCCGCCGCGGTGGCGGCCGCCACGAACGTCAGGAGGATCGCGAGGGCGATGCTCGTGACCCTCATGCCTGCTCCTGCAGGAGCTTGGGCAGGTGCTCGTCGAGCCACTCCTGCGTGACCGGGAAGCGGCGCAGCGCGCGAATCTTGCCCCGGCGGTCGATCAGGAACGTCTCCGGGTAGCCGGAGACGCCGAACTCGCGGCCGTAGCTGCGGTCGCGGTCGCGCAGGCTCGGGAACGTGGCCTTGGTCTTCGTGAGGAAGGCCTTGGCGGCCTCGGTCGCGTCCTGGGTGTCGATGCCGAGCACGACGCCGCCCTGGCCGGCGATCCGCTCGTGCGTCTTCTGCAGCAGCGGCATCTCGTCGCGGCACGGGTCGCACCACGACGCCCAGACGTTGAGCACGACGACCTTGCCCTTGTAGTCGGCGAGCGACCCGTCGCCGTCGCGTTCGAGCCAGGGCAGGGCCTTGATCGGCGCCACTGGACGCTCGTCGCGCGCCACGGCCTGGTCGAGCGTCGTGTCCGTGCCCTTGCTGACGACCCCGTACGCGAGCAGGCCGACGAGCGCCGCCGCGGCGAGGGTGACCGGCCAGAACACGCGCATGCGCACGTGGTCAGAGTATCCGCGTCGAGTACACTCTCGACCCGCGCGGGCGTTGTCCAATGGCTAAGACGTTGGCTTCCCAAGCCAAAGATGGGGGTTCGATTCCCCTCGCCCGCTCTGTCACCGCTGCCCCTTGCGCCACGCGCGGGTGATCTCGCGGTGGCGCTGATCGCGCGCCCGGGCCGCGGCCCGGCGGTCGTTGACCCACTCGAGCTCGCGCTGCAGCTTGCGCCAGGCGGCGATCCGCTCCGGGTCGAGCGCCGCTCGCACGGCGCAGCCCGGCTCGGTGTCGTGGCCGCAGTCGGCGAAGCGGCACTGGGCGGCGAGGGCGTCGACGTCGGCGAACGCCTCGCCGGTGCCGTCCCAGAGCCCCGCGACGCGGATGCCGGGCGTGTCGATCAGCCAGCCGCCGGCTGGAAGCGCGAGCAGCTCGCGGGTGACGGTCGTGTGCCGGCCGCGCCGATCGGCGGCGCGGACCGCGCCGGTCCGCTGCCGCTCCTCGCCGAGCAGCGCGTTCACGAGGGTCGACTTGCCGGTCCCGGAGGCGCCGAGCAGGACGGCGGTCAGCCCGGGCGCGAGCAGGGCCCGGAGCGCGCCGAGCCCGTCGCCGTCGAGCGCGCTGACCGCGAGCGCGTCGGCGACGCCCATGGCCCGCGCGATCCGCGCCGCGCTGACGTGCGCGTCTTCGGCCAGATCGGCCTTGGTCAGGACGACCGCGACCGGGACGCCGCCGGCCGACGCGAGCGCGGCGAAGCGCTCGAGCCGCCGGACGTTCGGGTCCGGGAGCGGCTCGGTGACGAGCGCGAGGTCGACGTTCGCGGCCAGGACCTGGCCGCCGGTGGCCGAGCCGGGGGCGCGGCGGACGATCGTGCCGCGGCGCGGGACGATCGCCGCGATCGCTCCGCCGGCGTCGAACTCGACGACGTCGCCGGTGACCGGCGTCTCGGTCAGCCGCCCGCGGGCGGGGACGAGGATGGGTTCAGGGGCCGCGACCAGCCAGAGGTTGCGGTACTGCGCGAGCACGCGTGATGACAACGGTGGTTCTCCACATCAGGACGAAAAGGGACACGACGGGCGGCGGCGGGCGCCGGGCGCGTCGGCCCGGGGCCCGCTCAGCGGGTCGTGGCGGTGATGTGGAGCCGCGAAGTCACGAACGCGCAGGCTACAGGAGTCGCTGCACGGCGTCGACCTTGTCCTGCAGCGTCTGCGTCTTGTCGCGCCGCTCGTCGAGCTTCAGGACGGTGTAGACGCGCGGGATGCCGAGCTCGAACGGCACCGCGTGCAGCTCGCCCACGACGGCGAGGATGTCCTCGACCGAGCCCTCCAGGGACGTGCCCATGGCGTGCATGACGTACCCAACCCGGTCCTGCGCGGCGAGCCGGCGCTGGATCTCGGCGATGTACTGCGACGCGCTGGCGTCCGGGCGCCCGAGCGCGATCACGGTGAGGTCGGCGGTGGCCATGCGCCCGAGACTAGTCCGTCGATCGAGACGTTCCCCAGCCGGTCGAACTCGAGGCGCGATCCCGGGAAGTCGGTGCGCGACAGCGCGGCCATCAGCGCCGCCGCGCGTCCGTGCGGATCCGCGTGCGGCACGCCCGCCCCGTCGAGCGCGTACGACGCGATCCGCGCGGCCACGAACCGCCCGCGCTCATCGACCGCCACCGTCAGCAGCGCGCTCAGCGCGCTGCGCCCGCCGACGCCGAAGTTGTGCCACCCGGCCAGGTTCCCGAGCGAGTACGCGATCAGCCGCTCGTGGTAGAGCTCGAGCCCGCGCAGGACGTGCGGCCCGGACCCCAGGACCAGGTCCGCGCCCGCGTCGATCGCCGCCCGCGCGAAGCGCCGGCTGTCGCCCCGGTCCTCGCCGAACGCGTGCTCGTGCCCGCGCGGCACGTGCGTCCGGTCGGCGCCCTCGGCGCCCGCGTGCAGGAACGCGACGACGACGTCCGCCCGCGCCGCCGCCGCGCGCACCACCCGCCGCACGCCGGCGGCGTCGCTCATCGCGTTGGTCCACCGGTACGTGCTGAAGCCGGCGAACGCGAACCGCAGCCCGCCGCGCCGCAGCACGACGATCTCGCCCGGCGCGCCCGTCGCCCGCACCCCCGCCCGCGACAGCGCCGCCCGCGAGGCGCGCCACCCGGCCGGGCCGAAGTCGTACGCGTGGTTGTTGGCGTGGTTGACGACGTCGACCCCCGCCCACGGCAGCGCGAACGCGTTCCGGGCCGGCGCCTGGAACGCGAAGCAGTCGGCGGCGCCACCGCCGCACTTGGACGCCCCGCCGGCCCCGAACGTCCCCTCGTAGTTGACGGCGGCCACGTCGGCGCTCCGCAGCACGCCCGCGCCGGCGGCGAGCAGCGGCCGCCCGCCGTCCGGCGGGAGCCCGTAGGAGGAGCCGAGCGTGAGATCGCCGCCCCACGCCAGCGTGGCGGCGTCCGCGTGCGGAGCGCCCAGGAACGCGGCCGCGAGCGCGGCGACCGCGACTACCAGGCCTGGTCGGTCCCGCAGTGCGGGCATCCGACCGACGTGGTCACCGCAGCCTTGAAGACGTAGCCGCAGGAGCACGAGTACAGCGCGGCGTCCTGGCTCACGTTCGCCCGCTGGTTGCGCTCCCGGGAGAGGGAGGTCGCGACCCGCTTGCGGGGGCGTGCCTTGCGGCGGGGAAGTGTGAGCGGCCGTGCCACGTGCATCGTCTTTG
>DATMGH010000187.1:0-3270 GCA_035555675.1 Solirubrobacter sp.
ACGTCGCGTTCGCGACCGCGCCGACGTCCTGCACGCAGAAGACGGGCGTCGTGGTCTTCCCGACCGCGCCGCCGCTGCCGGCCAACGCGCTGCCGGCCAGCTGGTCCGGCGAGTGCACGTTCGACACGCCCGGCGTCTACACGTTCGTGTGCTCCACGCACCCGACCGAGATGTCCGGCTCGGTCGTCGTGACCGACGATCACGGCGGCGAGCCGACGCCGACGCCGACCGCGACGCCGACGGTCACCGCGACCCCGACGCCCGAGCCGCCGCGCGACTCGGAGCCCGCCCCGGTGCCCGCGCCGTGGGCGGCGATCGACAAGCCGGCGGTCAAGGCGATGACGGTCACGTCGCTGCTCAACAAGAAGCTCAAGATCACGGCGCGCTGCGTGTCGGCGGGCTCGGGCACGCTGAAGCTGACGGTCACCAAGGCCCTGGCCAAGAAGGTCGGGCTGAGCAACCGCAAGGTCGGGTCGGCGAACGCCACGTGCAACGCGAACGGCCGCGCGACGGTCAAGGTCAAGCCGACCGCCGCGGCGCGCACCGCGCTCGCGAACTGGACCAAGTCGTTGAAGGTCACGGCCACGCTCGAGCTGGCCGGCCCGATCGGGCAGACGACCGCGACACGGACGATCACGCTCAAGGGCAAGGGGCGCTCGCGATGAACTGGGAAGTTGACGGCATCACGCGGCGTGCGGCGCTGACGCGCGGGTTCGGCGGCGTCGGCGCGCTGGCGCTGGTCTGCTCGTTCGACCGCGACAAGGTCGCGCGGATCAGCGGCAAGAAGACGTCGGCGTACGTGCGCTCCGCGCGCTCGGCGCCGTTCGATCCCTTCCAGCGCGACCTGCCGATCCCGCCGGTCGCCACGCCGACCGCGCGCTCGAAGAAGCTCGATCAGTACGTGATCACGATGAAGGAGGGGACGGCGGACATCCTGCCGGGCTACGAGACGCCGATCCTCGGCTTCAACGGCCTCTACCCCGGCCCGACGATCAAGGCGCGGCGCGGGCGCGAGACCCAGGTCCGCCAGATCAACCGCGGCGGGCGCGAGCTCAACGTGCATCTGCACGGCGGCATCACGGAGCAGCAGAGCGACGGCTACCCGCACGACGTCATCGCGGAGGGCGACGAGCGCGTCTACAGCTACTCCAACGTCGCGCGCGCGTCGACGCTCTGGTACCACGACCACGCGAAGGGGCAGACGCACCTGACGCTGTTCGCGGGGCTGGCCGGCTTCTACATCCTCGAGGACCCGGACGAGGACCAGTTCGACCTGCCGCGCGGCAAGTACGACGTGCCGCTGATGATCCAGGACCGGGCCTTCAACTCCGACGGCTCCTTCCGGTACCGCTTCGACCTCGACCGCGGCTTCCGCGGCGACACGATCCTGATCAACGGCGCCGTCGCGCCGCGGATGAAGGTCGAGCGCCGCATCTACCGCCTGCGGTTCCTCAACGCGAGCAACGCGCGGCCGTACAAGCTCGTGCTCGGCAACGACCGCAAGATGATCCAGATCGGCTCCGACGGCGGTCTGCTGCCGGGCAAGCCGGTCGTCCGCACCTCGATCCCGATGGAGCCGGCCGAGCGCGTCGACGTGCTGGTCGACTTCCGCCAGTTCGGCGTCGGCTCGAAGGTGATCCTGCGCAACGCGATCGGCGAAGCGTCGACGACCGCGATGATGCGGTTCGACGTGGTCCGCGGCGGTGCCGAGGAGGCGCGGATCCCGAAGAAGCTGGTCGAGGAGGACGAGCTCCCGCCGGTGAACGCGGAGCGCTCGTGGCCGTTGACGTTCCAGGGGCTCGCGGGCGGGGGCTCGGTGTGGCAGATCGCCGGCGGCGGCTTCTCGGAGATGCGCATCGACGCGCGTCCGCGGCTCGGGAGCACCGAGCTGTGGAGCTGGATCAACCTGTCCGAGCGCACGCACCCGATGCACATGCACAGCAGCCACTTCCGGGTCGTCTCGGTCGACGGCAAGCCGCCGCATCCGGGCGACGCGGGCTGGAAGGACACGGTCGCCGTGTACCCGAAGCAGACGGTCGTCGTGCGGCCGTACTTCGACTACTACACGGGCCTGTACGTGTTCCACTGCCACGCGTCCGAGCACGGCGACATGTCGATGATGGGCCAGATGGAGGTGGTCGCGTGATCCGCCGGGTTCTCGCGAGCGCCGCGGTCGCGTTCTTCGCGATCGGCGGCGTCGCTTCCGCTTCGGTCACGCGCCCGGTCCAGGCGTTCGACACGCCGACGTTCCAGACGATCTGGACGCCGCGCAACGTGCCCGCGCAGGTGGGCGACACGATCGAGTGGCGGCTCACGCAGCCGGGCAACGCGAACGCCGCGACCCACGACATCTGGCTGGTCGCGCCCGGCGGGCAGCCGCAGCAGCTGGGCGCGTCCTACCTCGGGCCGAAGGCGACGTCGGTCGTCTCGCAGGCCGGCACGTACCAGTTCTACTGCTCGATCCACGGCGGGCTGTCCGAGGGCGGGATGAACGGCAAGGTCGTGGTCGGCACGGCCGACCCGGGCGCGCCCGTCGACCCCGGCACCCCGTGGACGGACCCGAACTGGGAGGACCCCGAGGACGACACCGCGTTGCGCAACGACACGCTCGCGCCGACCGTCTTCGAGGAGGGCGACACCACGGCCCCGACGCTCGAGCTGCTGAGCGTCAAGGAGAAGCCGAAGGCGGCCGAGGCCAAGGTCACGGTCTCCGAGGCGGGCACGATCACGCTGCGGCTCAAGCGCGGCAAGAAGGTCGTCGCGACGACGACCGTCGAGGTCAACGCGGGGGAGACGACGGCGAAGATCAAGCCGCCCAAGCGGCTGCTGGACGTCAAGCGCCGCTACCGCCTGCAGGTGTGGGCGACGGACATGGCGGAGATCGACTCCGAGATCCACGCCGTCTGGGTCAACCTCGGCGGCTGACGCGTCCTGCGCGCGGCGGCGCGGCACCCCTCGGGGCCGCCGCGCCCGCCGCCGCCGCGGCCGCCGCGGCCGCCGCGGCCGCCGCGCGCGCCTCGTCGCGCGGCGAGTGGTCACTTTCTGGCGGTTGCGGCACGAACGTGGCCTCTCGTCGCGCCGTGTCCGTCTTCGGTGTGGGGGTGCGGTGCGGTTACGGCGCCGGTGAGGGGGAGCGGTGCGCGGGGCGGCGCGGTCTCCGCGGCGCGGCGCGGTCTCCGCGGGGCGGTGCGTTGCCGCGTGTCGTTGCGCGGCGAGTGGTCACTTTCCGGCGGTTGCGGCGCGAACGTGGCCTCTCGTCGCGCCGTGTCC
>DATMGH010000188.1:0-23185 GCA_035555675.1 Solirubrobacter sp.
GCAGGGCTGCGCGCCCGGGCAGACCGAGGTCTCCCGGCTGCTCGCGCGCCTGCACGATGTCCAGGGCGTCACCCGCGTGACGCTGAGCAAGTCGTCCAAGGCGAAGGTCGAGAGCACCGACGAGTCGGGCTCGGCGATCGAACGGCGCAACGCGCAGCCGTGCGGAACCGGCAAGCGCCCCGACTTCGAGCTGGTCATGTTCTTCGAGTCCTCGGCCGAGACCGTCGCGAAGACGCCGAGCGCGACCGGTGGCACCGCGCCGACGCCGGTGCCGACCGCGACGCCGACCGCGACCCCGGAGGGCGGCGACACCACCGCCGCCTCGCCCGCGGCCCAGGGAGGGGCCACGCCGTGAGCCGCACCTACCGCATCCTGATCGTCGCCGTGCTGGCCGTCGTGGCCGTCGGCGGGTACTGGAAGCTCGAGCTGGCGCCCAAGCGCCAGGAGGCCGCCGAGCTCGACCAGAAGGTCGCGGCCGCCCAGGCCCAGCTCGCGCAGACGCAGGCCACGATCAAGACCTACCAGGGCGCCAAGGCCGAGTACAAGACCAACTACGCGACCGTGGTGCGGCTCGGCAAGGCCGTGCCGGACGACGACGACACGCGCTCGCTGGTCGTGCAGCTCGACGCCGCCGCCAAGCGCACCGGGATCGACTTCGACAACGTCGACATCACCGCCGCCGGCGGGAGCGCGTCGAGCGGCACCGCCGCCGGGCCGACGACGCCGGGCGCGGTCAACCTCGGCTCGTTCTCGGCGATGCCGTTCAACTTCAGCTTCACCGGCCGCTTCAGCACGCTCTCGGAGTTCATCTCGCGGCTCGAGCGGTTCGTGAGCGTCAAGGGCGACGCGATCCTGGTCAACGGGCGCCTGCTGCGCGTCGACGGTCTCGCGCTGCACCCGTCCGAGGGCGGCTGGCCCGGCCTGCAGGTCGACATCGCCGCCAGCTCCTACATCGTCCCCGACGGCGAGACCGTGACCGCAGGCGGCACGGCCGCCGCCCCGGCGGGCGCGGACTCCACGTCAACCACTCCCTCGACGTCCACGTCGAGCGCAGGGAGCGACCTCCGATGAACGCGATCAAGGACACCTGGTCGGCGCTCGTGCGCCGGCGCCTCTGGCCCGTGGCCGTGCTCCTGGTGGCCGCCCTGGCGGCGGTCCCGGTGGTGCTGGCCAAGACGCCGGAGCCGGCTCCACCGGCCCCGGCCCCGAAGGTCGCGGCGGACGACACGACCGTCGGCTACGTGACGCTGGCGTCCGCGCCGGAGCCGGAGAGCCCGGTGCGGCGGCGGGTCCTCGGCGCCCGCAAGGACCCGTTCGCGCCGCGCGAGCTGCCCAAGCGCAAGAAGAAGGCCAAGGCCGAGGCGACCGCCACGCCGACCGCGACGGCCAAGCCGGAGACGAGCGGCGGCGGGGGCGGCGCGACGTCGCCGGTCAGCCCCACCCCGACGGCCACGCCGGCGCCGAGCGTGCCCGCGTTCACCGTCCGCGTCCGCTTCGGGACGACCGACGGCGGCGACCTCAAGGAGTCCTTCCTCGAGCGCCTGTCGCCGCTGCCCGACGACGAGAGCCCGGTGGTCGTCTACCGCGGCCTCGAGAACGGCGGCAGGGTCGCGCTCTTCGAGCTCACCGGCGACGTCGACGCCCAGGGCGACGGCACGTGCGTCCCGACGCCCGAGGACTGCCAGTACCTCAAGCTGCACGCCGGCGAGACCGAGTTCATCACGGTCACCGACACCGGCGACGAGACCGACGCCCAGTACCAGCTCGACCTGGTGAAGATCTACACCAAGCGCACCGCGCTCACCGGGGCCGCGGCGCAGGCGCTGGGCGAGGGCACGACCCCGTAACTCGCGGCGGGAGCCGATGCGGCGCGCGGCGGGCCGAGCGGCCCGTCGCGCCTCGTTAATAGGATGCATCGCCGAATGGGGTTGCATGTCGTCACCGCGGGCGAATCACACGGGCCCGGCCTGACCACGATCGTCGAGGGCCTGCCGGCAGGCCTCGAGCTCGACCAGGAGGCGATCGACGGCGACATGGCCCGGCGCCAGCTCGGTCATGGGCGCGGCGGTCGCATGAAGATCGAGAAGGACACCGCGCAGGTCACCGCGGGCGTGCGCCACGGGCGCACGCTGGGCGGGCCGGTCGCGCTGCAGGTCGCCAACCGCGACTACAAGAACTGGGAAGAGCGGATGAACCCGTGGCCGGTCGAAGCGGCCGTGCCCGAGGTGCATCTGCCGCGACCCGGCCACGCCGACCTCGCGGGCGTCCAGAAGTTCAACTTCACCGACGTCCGCAACGTGCTCGAGCGGGCCTCGGCGCGGGAGACCGCGGCGCGCGTCGCGGGCGGCGCGCTGGCCAAGGCGTTCCTGCGCGCGCTCGGGGTGAGCGTCGTCTCGCACGTGACGCAGATCGGCGCCGTCCAGGCCCCGGTCGCCGACCCGGGGCCGGCCGCGTTCGCCGACGTCGACGCGTCGCCGGTCCGCTGCCTGGACCCGGAGGCGACGAAGGCGATGGTCCAGGAGATCAACGTCCTGCGCAAGCGCAACGAGTCGATCGGCGGGATCTTCGAGCTGCGCGCGTTCGGGCTCGTGCCCGGGCTCGGCTCGCACGTCAGCTGGGACCAGCGCCTGGACGGCCGGATCGGGATGGCGCTGCTGTCGATCCAGGCGGCCAAGGGCGTCGGCCTCGGCGACGGGTTCGACCTCGCCGGGCGCCCCGGCTCGGAAGCGCACGACGAGATCTTCTACTCCGACGAGCGCGGCTACTACCGGGAGACGAACCGCTCCGGCGGCCTCGAGGGCGGCATGACCACCGGCGAGCCGCTGATCGCGCGCGTCGCCATGAAGCCGATTCCCACGCTGACCAAGCCGCTGCGGTCGGTCGACATCGCCACGCACGAGCCGTCGCAGGCGCTGCGCGAGCGCACCGACTCCTGCGTCGTCCCGGCCGCCGGCGTGGTGGGGGAGGCGATGCTGGCGATCGTGCTCGCCGGCGCGTACCGCGACAAGTTCGGCGGCGACCACATCGACGACGTGCGCGCCGCGGTCGATGCCTACTGCGCGCGCATCGGATGGAAGCTCCGACCCTAGTCTTCATCGGCTTCATGGGCGCCGGCAAGACGACCGGCGCCCGTGCGGCCGCGGCCGCGCTCGGCGTGCGCGCGGTCGACACCGACCGCGAGCTCGAGCAGCGGCTCGGGTCCTCGATCGAGGACTACTTCGCCGCGCACGGCGAGCGCGCGTTCCGGGAGGCCGAGGAGGACCTCGTGGCCGAGGTCCTGGAGGCGCCGCCGGCGCCGGTGATCTCGCTCGGCGGCGGCTCGATCAACTCGGCGCGCGTACGCGAGCTGCTGACGCGCCACACGGTCGTGCTGCTCGACGTCGACGAGGCGACCGCGTGGCGGCGCGCTGGCAACAAGAAGCGCCCGCTGGCGCGCGACCGCGAGCGCTTCGCGGCGCTGCACGCCGAACGCACCCCGGTCTACGAGGCGCTGGCGGACGCCGTCCTGCTCGACGGCGGGGCGGACACGATCCGCCGCGCGGCGGGCGCGCTGCGGCGCATCCCGCGCGGCGTCAAGGCGCTGTGGGCGGTCGCGGGCGCGGCGCAGTACCCGGTCTACGTCGGCGACGTGCTCGACGGCGGGTTCTGGCCGCTGCGCGGCCGGCGCTTCCTGCTCACCGACGACGCCGTCGGCCCCCTGCACGGCGGCCTGGTGCCGGGCGCGCACGCGACGTTCACGATGCCGGCGGGGGAGGCCGCGAAGACGCTGGCGACCGCCGAGCGGCTGCTGCGCGGGCTGGCCGCGGCCGGGATGGACCACGACGACCACGTGGCGGCGCTCGGCGGCGGCGTGGTCGGTGACGTGGCCGGGTTCTGCGCCGCGGTCTACCAGCGCGGCGTCGGCGTCGTGCAGGTGCCGACGACGCTGGTCTCCCAGGTCGACTCCGCCTACGGCGGCAAGACCGGCGTCGACCTGCCCGAAGGCAAGAACTACGTCGGCGCCTACCACCAGCCGCGCGCCGTGCTGGCCGACCCGCGCGTGCTGGCCACGCTGCCGGCGGCGGAGATCGCGGCCGGCTGGGCCGAGGTGATCAAGACGGCGCTGATCGCCGGCGGGCCGCTGTGGGCGCGCGTGCGCCGCGGCGACGGGATCGTCGACCGCGACCTCGTGCTCGCGTGCGCGCGCACCAAGCTGGCGGTGGTCGCGCAGGACGAGCGCGACGCCGGCCGCCGCCAGGTGCTCAACCTGGGCCACACGGTCGGGCACGCGATCGAGACCGCGACGGGGTACGCGCGGTACCGCCACGGCGAGGCGGTCGGGCTCGGCCTGCTGGCGGCGCTGACGCTGTCCGGCCAGCCGGAGCTGCGCGCCGAGGTCGCCGAGCTGCTGGCGGCGCGCGGGCTGCCGACGACGCTCGACCCGGCCGTCGACCACGAGGCGGTGCTGGCGGCCGTGCAGCGCGACAAGAAGCGGCGGTCCGGCCGCGTCGGCTTCGTGCTGGTGGAGGCGCCGGGCGACGTGCGCACCGGCCTGCCGGTCGCCGAGAGCGACGTGCGCGCCGCGCTGGGAGGCCTGGCGTGAAGAACCGGGTCGCGGTCCTGCACGGCATCAATCTCGACGCGCTCGAGCGCCGGCCGGCCGCGCACTACGGCGGGCTGACGTTCACGGCGCTCGAGCAGCGCATCGGCGGCTACGCGCACGAGCTGGGCCTGGAGCCCGTGTTCTTTCAGTCCAACTGCGAGGGCGAGTTCGTCGAGGAGCTGCACCGCACGCCGGACTACGCGGACGGGATCGTGCTCAACCCGGGCGCGTGGACGCACTACGCGTGGTCGCTGCGCGACGCGCTGGAGATCTCGGGGCTGCCGGCGATCGAGGTGCACCTGTCCGACGTCGACGCGCGCGAGCCGTTCCGGCACCTGTCCGTCCTGGAGGACGTGCGCGCCGGCCGCGTCTCCGGGCGCGGGCCGGAGGGCTACCGCGACGCGCTGTCACTGCTGAAGGAGGTCCTGACTTGAGCCGTGCCGATCGCCTCGCCCTGGACGGGCTCGACGCGCTGCTGGTCACCGAGCCCGCGAACCTGCGCTACCTGACGGGCTTCACCGGCTCCAACGGCGTCGCGGTCGTCGGCCCGTCGCTGCGCCGCTTCGTGACCGACTTCCGCTACGTCGAGCAGGCCAAGCTCGAAGTGCCGGACTTCGACCGCGAGCTGGGGCCGCAGGAGCTGCTGGCCGCGCTGTCGAGCGGGCTCGACGGCGTGACCCGGCTCGGGTTCGACGACGCGCACCTGTCCGTGCGCACGCACCGGCGGCTGCTCGAGCTGCTGCCGGAGGGCGTCGAGCTGGTGCCCGCGGCGGGCGTCGTCGAGGCCGTGCGGGCGATCAAGGAGCCGGGGGAGATCCTGCGGATCGGCGCCGCCGCGGCGCTCGTCGACGAGATCTACGCGTGGCTGCTCGAATACGGACTGGTCGGGCGCACCGAGCGCGACGTCGCGGTCGCGCTCGAGCACGAGATGCGCCTGCGCGGCGCGTCCCGCCCGTCGTTCGACTCGATCGTCGCGTCGGCCGAGCACGGCGCGCTCCCGCACGCGACGCCGCGCGACGTGCCGATCGAGCGCGACACGCTGGTCACGATCGACATCGGCGCCGTGCTCGACGGCTACTGCTCGGACTGCACGCGCACGTGGGCCACCGGCACGGTGCCCGACGAGCTGGCCGAGCTGCACGCGCTCACCCTGCGCGCGCAGGTCGCCGCGCTGGACGCCGTGCGGCCCGGGCCGAAGGGGCGCGAGATCGACGCGATCGCACGGGACGTCATCGCCGCCGCCGGCCACGGCGAGCACTTCGGGCACGGGCTCGGGCACGGTGTCGGGCTGGTGACGCACGAGGCGCCGCGGCTCGCGCGGACGTCCGAGACGGCGCTGGTCGCCGGCCACGTCGTCACGGTCGAGCCGGGCGTCTACGTCCCGGGCGTGGGCGGCGTGCGCATCGAGGATCTGGTGGTCGTGACCGAGACCGGACGGGACGTTCTCTCGACGACCACGAAGGAACTCCTGATCGTCGAATAGGGTCCTTCCCCCAGCCGCGGCGGCTCAAGCGGGGCCGGAGGGCAGCCGATACGGGGAACGATGGTACTTCGACCCCGCACCCGCCTCCAGCTGCGCCGCGCTGTCGTCGCGGCCGCACTCGGCGCGCTGTTCGTGCCCGCCGCGGCGGACGCGAAGGCCAAGACGCCGACGATCACCAAGGTCGCGCCCAGATCGGCCTCGGTCGGCATGAAGATCACGCTGACCGGCAAGAACTTCAAGCGCGGCAAGGGCAAGAACAGCGTGCTCTTCAAGCGCGACAAGGGCAAGGCCCTGTTCGTCAAGGCCGACGTCAGCACGACCCGCAAGCTGGTCGTCGTCGTCCCGAAGAAGCTCGAGAAGTACATGTTGTCCAAGGGGTCGGTGCCGCTGCCGACGCGGTTCCGGCTGCGCGTGCTCGCGTCGAAGCTGACCAAGCGCTACACGTCCAACAAGCTGTCGCCGGTGATCGGGCCCGAGAAGGCCAACAGCAGCGGGAACTCGGGCGGGGCCGGCGTGGTGCCGCCCGCGGACGGCGACTGCGACGGTGACGGGATCAAGAACGGCCAGGACCCGGACGACGACAACGATCTGCTGCCGGACGCGCTGGAGCTGGCGCTCGGCCTCGATCCGTGCTCGAGCGACACGGACGGTGACGGCGTCGAGGACGGCTTCGAGTACCAGTCCGCGATCGACCTCAACAACGACAACTACCAGTCCCCGAACCGGTCGCTGCCGTACCCGGGCAAGACGCCGTACCCGAACCCGCTGTTCAAGGACGCCGACCGCGACTACGACGGCGACGGCCTGCCGCTGGGCGAGGAGTACAAGCTCTGGAAGTACACGTACGAGGTCAACCACACCGCGACCCGGACGCTGGCGCCGCTGTCGTACTCCGACGGCCTGCAGTACTCGCTGTCGGCGCCTGAGAGCGCGACCAGCGACCGCCGGGTGCCAACGCAGTCGGTGGCCACGTACGTGCCGCCGCAGCAGTTCCGCGTGTGGGCCGACCAGACCGGCTTCGGCCACCCGTGGCTCGCGTTCATCAGCGACACGCGCGACCTCTACGACATGGACATGGACGGCAACGTCACCACGACGCCGCAGTACGGGCAGTACCGCGCCGAGGCGACCTACTGGGACCTCGACGGCGACGGCTGGGTCTCCGACGACGAGCGCGACGAGGACGCCGACGGCCTGACCAACTACGACGAGGTCGTCGGGCCGATGACCGCGGGCTGGTGGGCCGCGTGCTACAGCGACGAGGGCGAGTACCCGATCCCGTACGCCGGCACGAAGGCCTACGACGCCGACAGCGACGGCGACGGCGTGCTCGACGGCGCCGACGACCAGGACTTCGACGGCATCCCCAACATCATGGAGCTGAGCCGCAACATGGCCGGCGGCGTGGCCGTCAACGCGCCCTGCGGCGGCACGGGCCCCTACAACCCGCCGCCCCTGAAGGCGCTGGTGAACCCGTTCAACCCGTGTCTGCCGGATCCCAGCTCGCGCACCTGCCAGCGCCACCCCGTGATCGGGGCCGGCTACGCCCCGTTCAAGGATCACTGGGAGCCGCTGATCCGCAACTAGGTCGTTGTCGAGGGCCCGCGTCGTGCGGGCCCTCTTTGGTCTAGGCGGTGGCCGCCGCGCGCTCGAGCGTGACGCCGAGCCGCGGGCCGCGAGCGAGGGTCTGCAGGACCACGCAGTAGCGCTCGGTCAGTTTGAGCAGCGTCGCGAGCTGGTCGTCGTCGGCGTCGCTGTCGAGCTCGAAGCTCAGCCGGATCTCCTCGAACCCGACCGGCGCCTCCCGGTCGACGCCGAGCGTGCCGCGGAAGTCGAGGTCGCCCTCGGCGTGCACGCGGCCATCGGCGATCGGGATGCCGAGGCTCGTGGAGACCGCGCCGAGCGTCACGCCCGCGCAGGCGACGAGCGCTTCCAGCAGCATGTCGCCGGAGCACAGCAGCGTGCCGTCGCCGCCGGTCGCGGGGTGCAGGCCGGCCTGCGCGATCGCACGGCCCGTGTCGACCGAGCAGGACACGCCCTCGCCGAGCGTCCCGGTCGCCTTGAGCGTGATCCGGGCCTGGTCCGGATCGGACGTGTACGACGCCTTCAGCGGCGCCTGCAGCGCCTTCAGCTGGTCTCGGTCCATGGGGTGAGGGTAAGCGACCACGTCTGTTCGATGAGGTCGTGGCCGAACGCGTGGTGGGGCGCTTCGTGCTCGAGCGTGAAGCCGGCGCGCTCGTAGATGCGGCGCGCGGCGTGGAGGACGTCGTTGGTCCAGAGCGTGAGCGTGGCGTAGCCGCGCTGGCGGGCGTGCTGGACGACGGCGTCGACGAGCGCGGTGCCGACGCCGAGCCCGCGCGCCTCGGGCTCCACGAGCAGCGTGCGCAGCTTGGCGGTGGTGGCGTCGTGGTGCACGCAGAGGACGGCGCCGAGGTTGCGGCCGTCCTGATGCGCGATCCACGCGCGGTCGGTGCGGGGGTCGAACGCGGCGACGATGCCGGCGACCAGGCGCTCGAACGACGCGTCCCAGCCGTACTCGCGCGTGTACAGGGCGCCGTGACGCGCGACGAGCCAGCCGAGGTCACCGGGGCGCGGGTCGCGCAGGACCACCGCGCCGCCACGCCCGGCCGCGCCGTCGCCACGCTCGCCGGCCGCGCCGTCGCCACGCTCGCCGGCCGCGCCGTGGCCGCGCTCGCCGGCCGCGCCGTCGCCGCGCTCGCCGGCCCCGCCTTCGCGCCCTCCGGCGCCGCCGCGCTCGTTCGCGCCGTGCTCGCCGGCGCCGCCCTCGCGCCTGCCCGCGCGACTCTCGCCGCCCGCGCCGTGGGCGGTCCCCTCGATCGCGGCTCGCAGCGCGCGCATCGCCGCCACCGCGCCGGCGGGGTCCGGCAGGCCGTCCAGCAGCGCGGCGATCTCTTCGCGCGAGCCCGCGTCGAGGCGCTCGAACGCGCCCTCGCCCGCGGGCGTCAGCGCGACGCGCTGGCGGCGCCCGTCGTCCGGCGACGGGACGCGGCGCACCAGCCGCTGCTCCTCCAGCCGCCGCAGCAGGCGACTCAGCTGTCCCGCGTCGATCGCCAGCGCGGCGCGCAGCTCGGACGTCTCCAGCTCGCCCCGGGCGCCGAGCTCATAGAGCACGCGCGCCTCCGCCAGCGGATGCGACGTCCGGTGCAGGCCGTCGCGGGTCATGCCGAGGCGTGCGGTGTAGAAGCGGTTGAACTCCCTTAGAGCGGCGATGTGAGCGGTGTCGACCATATCGTTGACAGTGTCAACGATATGCTTGACGTTGTCAACTACCCGCCAGCGGGCGGCGTGGCCGCGGGACCCTGGGCGCCGCCGGGCGGCGCCTGCCCGCCCGGGAAGCCCTGCCCGCCGCCGTCGAAGCCGGCCGGCGGTCCGTCGCCCTCGCGGCTCCACGCGAGCTTGGCGCCGAGGTGACCCGTGCGGATCACGAAGAAGATCGCGACCAGCGCGAAAAGCGCCGCGAGCACCCGCAGCACGATCGTGCCCGCGTTCGGCAGCCGCCTGGCGAACAGCAGCCCGACGAGCGTCGCCGTCAGCACGATCAACGCGAGCCGCAGCGTCGTGCCCGCGTCGCGGTGGTCGGCGAGCATCGGGTCGACCATCCCGCCGACGCCGCCGAACGCCCGCTGGCGATCCTCCAGAAACGCCTCGCCGGCGCCGACGGCCAAATTCGTCGCCGCCAGCGTCACGACCGAGAACGCCGCCACGAGCACGCCGTAGCGCTCGAACCAGCGGAAGCGCAACGCCACCGCCAGGACCGCGAGCCCGAGCAGCGGGACGAAGACCACCGGCACGTGGATGAGCAGCGGATGCGCGGGCAGGCCGAACGCCCGGTGGATCTCGATGGGCCAGAGGGCGAGCGAGACGACCGCCGCCACCGCGACGATCGTCTCCCAGGGCGGTCGCGCCGTGGCGCGGGCAGGAACGGACGCTGAAGCCATGCCGGGAACCCCATCGCGAAAGCTAACGTCGCCCTAAAGCCCGGCTGGTGATCGCCTGAGGGTGCTACCCCTCGGTAGCGCTCGGCCGGTTACAGGCCGAGGCGACCGAGGCGACCCATCCGGGTCAAGATGCCCGAGACCGTCGACACCCCGCGGCGCGCGAGAGCGCGCAAGAGGCCAGGATCGGCGCGATCATTTCCGGGAGGTACTCTGACCTACCGCACATGATCTCCACGAATCAGTTCAAGAACGGCAATCACATCGAGGTCGAAGGCACCGTCTTCAAGATCATCGAGTTCCAGCACGTCAAGCCCGGCAAGGGCGGCGCGTTCGTGCGCACCAAGCTGCGCCGGGCGAGCGACGGCGCCGTGATCGACCGCACGTTCCGCGCCGGCGAGAAGTTCCGCCCGATCCACACCGAGGCGCGCAAGATGCAGTTCCTGTACGCCGACGGAACCGACGCGCACTTCATGGACGAGGAGTCCTACGAGCAGATCGCGCTGCCCGAGCCGAGCGTCGCGGAGTCGCTGAAGTGGGTCAAGCCGAACGAGACCGTGGACATGCTCTACATCGACGGCGAGCCGGCGGACCTGCAGCTGACCGCCTCGGTCGAGCTCGAGGTCACCCACACCGAGCCCGGCGTGCGCGGCGACACCGCGTCCGGCGGCGGCAACAAGCCCGCGACGCTGGAGACCGGCGCGACGGTCAACGTTCCGCTGTTCGTCAACATCGGCGACCGCATCAAGGTCGACACGCGCTCAGGCTCGTACATGTCGCGTGCGTAGATCCGAGCAGCGGCGCGCGGCCGTGTTCGCGCTTTACCAGCACGACCTGACCAGGCGCCCGCTCGACGAGCTCTTCGAGCCCGACGCGGGCACGTTCACGCGCGCGCTGGCGCACGCCACCGCCGACAACGCCGACCAGCTCGACGTCTACATCGAGCGCCACGCGAAGAACTGGACGATCGACCGGATCGCGCCGCTGGAGCGCGCGATCCTGCGCACCGCGCTGCTGGAGATGCTGCATCCGGACCTGGTCGAGGGCGACAAGCCGATCCCGCCGGAGGGCGCGATCGACGAGGCGGTGGAGACCGCGAAGGCCTTCTGCGGCGCCGAGGCGCCGGGGTTCGTGAACGGCATCCTCGCGGCGGTCCTCCGGGCCAACGCCGTCTAGGATCCATCGTCGATGCCGCCGGAACCCCTTGAGCGCCTGATCGAGCGTCTCGAACACGCCGCCGTCACCCTCCGCGCCGGGGAGCTGCCGCCCGACCGCGCCGCCGCGCTCGTCGAGGAGTGCGCCCGCCTCGCGGCCGAAGCGGGAGCGCAGCTGGACCGCGAGGTCCGCGCCGCGGACACCGGCCCGGCGCCGGCGGGGCAGCTCGCGCTCGGGTCGTCCTGACGTTGGGCTACCCGGACCACCTGCGCACCGAGATCGAGGCCTACCTCGAAGGCCTGCGCTTCAGCGTGGAGCCGGCGACGGCGGGCCTCGAGGAGGCCATGCGCTACAGCCTGCTGGCCGGCGGCAAGCGCATCCGCCCGGTGCTCGCGCTCGCCACCGCGCACGCGATCGGGATGCCGACCGAGGCGGTGCTCCCGCTCGCCGGCGCGCTCGAGCTCATCCACACCTACTCGCTGATCCACGACGATCTGCCGGCGATGGACGACGACGCCCTGCGCCGCGGCCAGCCGACCTGCCACGTCGTCTACGGCGAAGCGATCGCGATCCTCGCCGGCGACGCGCTCTACGCGGAAGCGGTCCGGCTCGTCGCCTCCCACCAGCAGGGCGACCCGGCCCGGATCCTCGCGTGTCTAGCCGAGTTGACGGCCGCGTCCGGCGTCCAGGGAATGGTCGGCGGGCAGTACATCGACGTCTCCGGCGTGGGCGAGCGCGAGCTGCGCCGCCTGCACGAGCTCAAGACCGGCCGGCTGATCGGCGCGTCGATCGAATGCGTCCTCCTGCTGGCGGACGATCGAACTCGCTCCACTACACTTCCGGACTTCCGTGCGTTCGCCAGTGAGCTCGGGGTCCTGTTCCAGATCGTCGACGACATACTCGACGTGACCGGCACGGACGTCGCGCTCGGGAAGCCGCAGGGAAGCGACGAGCGGCACGGCAAAGTGACTTACGTGAGCCGATACGGGTTGGAGGGAGCCCGCGCCATCGCTGCCGAATCGCATCGCAACGCTCGCGCCGCGCTCGACCGTGCCGCCCCGGGGCGCGCAGAGGAGCTGACCCAGATCACCGACTTCATCGCCACGCGCACGTCATGACTTCACTGCTCGACCGCATCGACCGCCCGCAGGACCTCCACGCCCTCTCCGAGGACGAGCTGCAGACCGTGGCCCAGGAGGTCCGCGAGCTGCTGATCGACACGGTGGGGGAGATCGGCGGCCACTTCGGCGCCAACCTCGGCACGTGCGAGATCGCGGTGGCGGTCCACTCGCTGATCGACTCCCCGCGCGACAAGGTGCTGTGGGACGTCGGCCACCAGGCCTACCCCCACAAGATCCTGACCGGGCGGCGGGACTCGCTGGCGACGATCCGCCACTACGGCGGCCTGGCGCCGTTCTGCTCGCGCGCCGAGTCCGAGCACGACATCATGGGCGCGGGGCACGCGTCGACGTCGATCGGCTACGCGGTCGGCATCAAGGAAGCGATGCAGCAGGGCGCGTGCGAGGACGGCAAGGTCGTCGCCGTGATCGGGGACGGCTCGATGACCGGCGGCGTCGCGTTCGAAGCGGTGTCGCAGGCCGGCGGCCTCGGCACGCCGATCGTCGTGATCCTCAACGACAACGGGATGTCGATCGCGCCGAACGTCGGCGCGCTGTCGCGCTACCTGAACCGCGTCCGGCTGGATCCGGGGCTGTGGGAGGCGCGCGAAGGCGTCGAGGAGAAGCTGACGAAGCTGCCGGCGGGCATCGGCGCCGCGTTCGAGCGCCTCGGGCCGCGCTTGAAGGAGTCCGTGAAGGCGTTCTGGGCGCCGGGCCTCTGGTGGGAGGAGCTCGACTGGGCCTACCTGGGCGTGATCGACGGGCACGACGTGCGCGCGATGCGCCGCGCGCTGCGGACCGCGTTCGAGGCCGAGCGGCCCGTCGTCATCCACTGCGCCACGGTCAAGGGCAAGGGCTTCGCGCCGGCCGAGAACGGCGGGTTGGAGGGCATGGAGAAGTGGCATGCCGCCAAGCCGAAGTCGATCGCGTCGCGCCGGCCGGCGCCGTCGCGGCCTTCGACGCCCGCCCCGCCGCAGTACACGCAGGTGTTCGGCGAGGCGCTGGTCCGCGAGTGCGAGCGCGACTCGCGCGTGATCGGGATCACCGCGGCGATGAACTCGGGCACCGGCCTGTCGATCCTTCAGAAGGCGATGCCGGACCGCTACTTCGACGTCGGGATCGCCGAGCAGCAGGCGGTGCTGTTCGCGGCCGGCGCGGCGCTGTCCGGGATGCGGCCGGTGGCCGCGATCTACTCGACGTTCCTGCAGCGCGCGTTCGACCAGATCGTCCACGACATCTGCCTGCAGGAGCTGCCGGTGACGTTCTGCCTGGACCGCGCCGGCCTCGTCGGGGACGACGGCCCGACGCACCACGGCAGCTTCGACATCGCGTACCTGCGGGTGCTGCCGCACATGACGCTGATGGCGCCGCGCGACGAGGCGATGCTCGTGCACATGCTGCACACGGCGCTGCAGGTCGACGGCCCGGCGGCCGTGCGGTACCCGCGCGGCGCGGGCGTCGGCGTCGAGCTGCCAGACGTCCCGACGGCGCTGCCGATCGGCACCGGCGAGATCCTGCGGGCCGGCGAGCGCGTGGCGCTGGTCGGGTATGGCACCGGCGTCGGGAAGGCGCTCGGCGCGGCCGAGCTGCTCGCCGCGCGCGGGCTCGACGTCACGGTCGCCGACGCCCGGTTCGCGAAGCCGCTCGACCTCCCGCTGCTGTCGTCGCTGGCGCTCGACCACGACCTGCTGGTCACGGTCGAGGAGGGCGTGCTCGCGGGCGGGTTCGGCACCGCGGTCTGGGAGGCGCTGTCCGCCGAGGGCGCGCTGGCGCCGCGGATCCTGCGCGTCGGGCTGCCGGACCGCTACGTGACGCACGGCGCCCCCGCGCTGCTGCACGAGGAAGTGGGCTTCACGCCCGAGCACATCGCCGCGCGCGTCGAGGCCGCCGTGCGCGATCACCGCGGCTCCTCGATCGCCGTCTAGAGCCGCACGACTCGGCGCACCAGCCGCCGCGCCGGGCGGACCGACGCTGCGGCGGCGACGCCGTCGCAGCTGCCGAACCACTTGTCGCGCGGGCCGCGCCACCACTCGCCGGCCCCGAGCGCTTCCATCAGCGGCGAGTTCGCGCACTGCGCGCGGTGCTTCTTGTTGCCGGCCATGTGTCCCAGCTCGTGCAGCAGCACGCTCTCGAGGTCGACCTGGTCGAGCGCCGGATAGTCCGGTCCCTCGGCCCAGTGCTCGCGGGCGTTGAGCGCCAGGTCGCTCTCGACCACCCGCCCGTCGCGCACGTAGTCGGTCTGCACGCCGAGCACGTCGCGCGCCACCGCCGTCGAGAACCCGGCCACGCTGACCCCGTCCTGCACGCCCGCCGGCGCGCTCGTCCAGCGCAGCGTCTTCAGCGACCAGCGCGTCGCGGTGGTCCGCGCGAGCGCGCGGAACCGCTCGCGGGAGACCTCCGCCGGGAACGCGGCGGAGGACAGGTGGAACTGCCGCACGCCCCGCTGGCCGAACTTCGGGTACAGCTTGCCGCGCCCCCGGTCCGCGTACGGCAGCCGCACGGACAGCTCCTGCACGGGCCCGACGACGTCTCCGCCGGTCAGGTACGCCTGCCAGTAGTAGTGGCCGGGCCGCCGGCGCAGCACGGAGTCGGCGGGCACGCGCCAGACCTGGAGGCCGTCCAGTGCGGGCGTCGCGGTCTCGTCGAGCCACGTTCCGGTCGCGCCGGTCAGCAGCCCGTCCGGCCCGACCGCGTCGCTTCCGGACACGCGGACGACCACGGTTCCGGCGGCCGCCGGCGTCCGGATCGCGAACGTCAGCGGCGCGCCGCGGGCGGTCGAGGCGGTCGGCGCGGCGTAGTCGAGCGGCACCTGCGCGGACGCGCCGGACGGCAGCGCGAGCAGCGCGAAGACGGCGACGAGGGAGGACCGCATCGGTTCTCCCATCGACCACCGGAACCGAACGCTTGAGCGCCGCCCGGTACCGTTCACGCCGTGGCCCGCGTGCGCCTGGACTCCCTGCTGGCCGAACGCGGGCTCTTCGAGTCCCGTTCGCGCGCGGCTGCCGCCGTGCTGGCCGGGCAGGTCCACCTCGGCACCGGCCGCCGGCGCGCGGAGAAGCCGGGCCAGCTCGTGGAGGCCGCGGTGGAGATCGAGATCGACGGCCCGCCGCCGTACGTCTCGCGCGGCGGGACCAAGCTGGCCAACGCGCTCGACGCGCTGGCGCTCGGCGTGCGCGACCGCCGCGCGCTCGACGTCGGCGCCTCCACCGGCGGCTTCACCGACTGCCTGCTGCAGCGCGGCGCGGCGCACGTGATCGCGCTCGACGTCGCGTACGGCGAGCTCGACTACCGTCTGCGCGAGGACGCGCGCGTGACCGTGATCGAACGCGCGAACGCTCGCGCCGTCACGCCCGACCAGCTCCCGTACCGCCCGGACCTGATCGTGATCGACGTCTCGTTCATCTCGCTCACCAAGGTCCTCCCGGCCGTGCTCGGCGTGACCGCGCCGGCGTTCGACTGCCTGGCGATGGTCAAGCCGCAGTTCGAGGTCGGCCGCGAGCGCGTCGGCAAGGGCGGCGTGGTCAAGGACCCGGAGCTGCGCCGCGAGGCGGTCAACGCCGTCGCCGCGGCCGCGCGCGAGCACGGCGCGGTGACGCTCGGCAGCGCGCCGTCCGCGCTGGCCGGCCCGTCCGGCAACCGCGAGACGTTCCTCTGGCTGGCCGAGGCGGGCCGCCCGGGCGCGGTCGACGAGGTCGACGCATGGTGACGTCCGCCGCCGTCGTCACCCACCGGCGCCCGGGGGAGACCGCCGCCGCCGTGCGCGAGCTGCTGGCCGCGGCCCGCGCGCGCCGCATCACGCTGCGCTTCACGCCCGACGAGGCCGACAAGCACGGGCTCGAGCCCGGGCCGTTCCTGCAGGTCGTCCCGGAGCTGCCGGACGACATCGAGCTGTGCGTCGTGCTCGGCGGCGACGGCACGATCCTGACCGCCCTGCGCCGCTACGCCGGCACGGGCGTTCCCGTGTTCGCCGTCAACTACGGCGAGGTCGGCTTTCTGGCGACGATCGACCCGAACGGCCTGGCCGCCGACTTCGACCGCGCGTTCGCGGGCGAGTTCGACACGATCGAGCTGCCGTCGATCTCGGCCGGCCGCCCGGAGGGCACCTGGAACGCGTTCAACGACGTCTCCGTGCACCGCAAGGCGGGCCTGCGCGTCGCGGACCTGGCGTACGCGCTGGCGGGCGAGGAGATCGGCCGCGTGCGCTGCGACGGGCTGGTGGTCGCGACGCCCCAGGGCTCGACCGGCTACAACCTGGCCAACGGCGGCCCGGTGCTGGCCTGGGGCGTGGAGGGCTTCGTGGTCTCCTTCATCGCCCCGCACTCGCTGACCGCCCGCGCGCTGGTGGTCGCGCCGTCGGACGAGCTCACGATCAACAACGCGTCGCGCGACGAGCCCGTCGAAGTCCACGTCGACGGCCGGCCGACGCTCGAGCTGTCCCCGGGCGAGGACGTCCACGTCGAGTTCGGGCTCACGCACGGGACGCTCGCGCAGCTCCCGGGCGCCACCTTCTACCACCGGCTGCGCGAGCGCTTCGGGCGGCTGGCGCGCTGACCGCCGGGGGCGGCCAGCGCGCGTTCGCCGCTACGGCTGCGTGGTCGACAGCGTGAACGTCACCGTCTGGCTGTAGGTGCCGGTCCGCAGCGCGTCGTTGGCTCCGACGTGCTGCGAGAACCCGACGGTCACCGGGTCGTTTGCGACCGGAGCGGACCAGCTGGTCTTCGAGAGCGAGACCTGCAGGGGATCGGGCAGGGTGAAGTCGCCGTTGGCCAGATGGCCCGGGTCGGAGGTGCTCAGAGTCGCCTCGCCCGCACTGCTGATCACGTTGGCCGTGGTGGACGCCGTGTACGTCCGGTCGACGCCGATCACGAACGCGCCGAAGGTCGCCGGCGCACCCAGCGTCAGCGACAGCGTCGCCGGCGCGGTCCCGGACACCGTGCCCGGGGTGCTGGTGTCCGTCAGCGGCTCGGTGATCGTGACCGTCGCCGAGGCGGCTGACGGGTTGCCCGTCTGGTCGGCCTGGGTGGCGGACAGCGTCACCGCGCCGGCCGGCAGCGGCAGCGCCGGGGTGCAGGACCAGGTGCCGTCCGCGGCGACGGTGGCGGTGCAGACCGCCGCGCCGGCGCTCGTGACCGTCACCGTGTCACCCGGGACGCCGGTGCCGGAGATCACCGGGTTGCGGCTGTCGACCGACGCGCCGTTCGCCGGGGACGTGATCGCCGGCGCCTGCGGCAGCACGTCGCCGACCACCGTCTGGCGGAACTCCATACCGCTGGTGGTCAGGTTCAGCTCGACGTCGATCTCCCACGTCCCGGCCATCGGGTTCGCGACGTGGACGGTGGCCGTCTGCATCGGCGTGCCGTCGACCGTCTGGACGGTCAGCCGCGGGTTCGCCACGCGCGCGCCCGCCGGGTTGACGAGGAACAGCGTCATCGGGTCGTTCGCGCTCGTGTCCGGCGTCCGCACGGTGACGCCCAGGTCCGCGCGGCCGGCCGGCACGTTGACGTTGAACGTGCTGATCTGCCCGACGCCGCGGCCGACCGAGCTCGTGATCAGCGTGTCGAACTCGCCGCCGGCGCTCGGCACCAGCGTGCGCCGCGCGATCGGGAGCGAGGTCTTCGCGCCGTTGGCGGCGACGAACTGGACGGACTCGGGGTGGTCGCCCGGGGCCGTCGGGAACGCCACCTGGAGCGGGATCGTCGCCGAGCCGTGCGCCGAGATGGTGGTCGTCGACGCGGCCGGCGAGGTGATCCAGTTCTGCCCGGCGGCCTTGAAGCTCACCGTGCCGGTGTAGGTGCCCGGGACGTTGGGCAGCGACTGCAGGTGCGCGCGGCCGTTCGCCCACTTGATCTGCACGCGCCAGGTGCCGGCCTCGGGGTTGGCGACCTCCACGTGCTGGATGTTCGGCACGCTGCCCTGTCGCCGGCCGCTGGCCGGGCTGCCGTAGTCGTAGGAGACCTGCCGCAGCCGGCCGGCCGGATCGGTCAGGACGAAGTTGAGGATCGTCCCGTTGGTCGCGTCCGGCCAGATCATGTCCGCGACGAGCCGGTCGAGGCCGGCCGGGACGTCGAACGTGATGTCCGGCGCCGCCTGCGCGCCGTCCGCCGGCACGGGGAGGGCCGGGTCCGGAGCGCTGACGTTCTCGGTGACCGTCGAGCCGATCTGCTGCTCCGGGCCGAGCTCGCGGAACGTGCCGGTCACGGTCGTGGAGGAGCGGCTCGTGTTGTAGAGCTTCACGGTCGGGTAGCTGGTCGTGCCGCCGTCGCCGCTCAGGTCGAGCTGACCCGGCGTGGCGATCAGGCCGTTCGTGTCCGGGGCGGTCGTCACCGAGGTGTTCGCCGTCTGCTGTGCGGCGGCGACCGCGGCGCCGATGTTCACCTGGCCGGCGCCCTGCTGGTCGGCGGGCGCGCCGACGTCGGTCGCGGTGCTGGTCAGCAGCTGCTTGACCAGCGCCGGCGAGGGGCTGTCGCCGTTGTGCGAGTCACGGTAGGCCTGGATGACGTCCGCGGCCGCGCCCGCGATCAGCGGGGAGGACTGGCTGGTGCCGCCGAAGGCCTCGGTCTGCGTGTTCGTCGGGCAGTCGCTGCCGTTCGGGTTGCAGGCGGCCTCGCCGCCGTAGCCCGGGGCGACCAGGTCGACCACCTTGTTCTCGGGGGTCGTGCCGCCGGAGGACAGCGGCGTGATGTCGTTGTTCACCCAGCCGGTGAAGCCGAACGCCATCGCGCTCAGCCGCAGGGTGTTGGTCGCGCCGGCGGCGATGATCTTGGGATCTGAGGCCGGCGAGGACACGGTCCCGGAGACGCCGCTGTCGCCGGAGGAGGCGACGACGGTCACGCCGGCGTCCACGGCGGCGTCGTTGGCCGCGTAGTGGATGGCGTAGTTGCCCGGGGAGTTCGAGTAGCCGTAGGACTCGTTGATGATGTCGGCGTGGGCCTTGAGCACCGCGGCGTCGATCGCCTTCAGCGCCTGGGACTCGCTCAGCACCGACGGGTCGTGGTCGACGCTCTCGGGCGTGTCGATCGTGTTCGTGTCCACCAGCGAGGCGCCGGGCGCGTCGCCGACGAGCTTGAAGTAGCAGGTGTCCGGCAGGCCGGAGTACGGCAGCTCCTTGGAGTACTGGTACAGGACCGTGCCCTGGGCGGCGATCGACGACGCGTCGCCGTAGTACTCGCCGTCGGTGCTGTCGGTGGTGTCGTCCGGGGCGGCGCCGACCACGATGCTGCCGCCGCCGTCGGCCGCCGGGCGGACGAAGTTGGGGTTGCCGACGAGGTCGCCGCGCGGCGGGGTGCTGATGCCGTCGTTGGCGACGATCACGCCGTGACCGGGCTCGGTCTCGAGGCCGGCGTTGGTCATCGCCGGGGCGTTGATCGTCTGCAGCGCCTCGGGCTCGATCAGCGGGTGGTCCTGCGTGCCGCAGTCGTTGACCGTCGGGAACGGGTTGGTGTCGTCGGCCCGGGCGGACTTCTGCTTGTTGGCGAGCGCCGTCTTGTCGGGCGTGATCTTGGTGGCCTTGGAGACCGCTGGTCCGGTGGGCTCGGGGTCGCCGACCGGCACGGTGGCGTCGGGGATGATCTCCTTCACCGCGGGCAGCGCGCGCAGCGCGGCCACGCCCGCGGCCGAGACGTGCGCAGCCACCGCGTTGACGCTGACCAGCTGCACGATGTCGGTGCCGCCACTGCCTCGGATGGCGGCGACCACCGGCTTCTGGTCGGCCTGCGCGGCCGCGACGCGGGCGGCGGCGTCGCTTCGGAGGTTGAGGTCGGTGTGGTCGTTCTTGAGCCAGACGATCACCGCGCCGCCCTGGCTCGCGCTGCCGAGCGCGGGCGCCAGGGCCGGGGTCGCGGCCGTCGTGGTGGCCAGTACGCCGGCTCCGCCTGCGGTCAGCGCGGCGGCGAAGAGCGCCGCGGTGGTCAGGCGACGGCGAGGAACTCGCCCGGGTACTCCGGGCTCAACGTCGGACAAGATGCCCCCCCAGGGATCTGTGGACCCGCCGCGACGTCGCGCCGCGGCGCGGAAGGATTAGATCACCAGAGCGGTTCGGGGTTATGAGAATAGATTGCGACTTTTCATATGGGTCGTAGGACGCTCGAACTGCCACAAATCTGTGCCAAGTTCGTGTCGATTCCGCGCCGGACCGCGAATTCGCCCCCGATCCGTCGGGACCCACTGGTACACCCATTGCGTGCTCCACGAACTCCGCGTCGAGAACCTGCTGCTCATCGAGCGCGCCGAGCTCTGCCTCGGGCCGGGATTGAATGTCCTGACGGGGGAGACCGGAGCGGGCAAGACCGTGCTCGCGCACGCGCTGGACCTGCTGCTGGGCGGCAAGCCACGTTCGGGGATCGTGCGCCCCGGCGCGTCCGAGGCGTACGTCGAGGGGGTGTTCGCGCTTCCGGACGATGTGCGCGAGGCGCTGGGGGAGCGCCTGCCGGACGACGCGGAGGAGCTCGTGCTCGCGCGGCGCGTGAGTGCCGAGGGCCGTACGCGCGCGTACGTGAACGCGCGCAGCGCCACGGCGGCGGACCTGCGGGACGCCGGAGCGGCGCTGCTGTCCTTCTACGGACAGCACGAGCACCGCAAGCTGATGCTGGCGTCCGCGCAGCTGGAGATCCTGGACGGCTTCGCGGGGCCGGCGCAGGTGAAGCGGCGCAAGGCCTACGCCGACGTCTACGCGCGGCAGCGGGGCCTGGCGTCCCGGCTCGCCGAGCTGCAGGAGCGCGCCGGCGCACGCGACCGGGAGCTGGACCTGCTCGAGTGGGAGCTGACCGAGATCGACCGCGCGGCGCCGACCGAGGAGGAGGAGACGGCGCTCGAAGCCGAGCGGGAGCGGCTGCGCCACGTGGAGGCGTTGCGGTCGGCCGCGGGCGCGGGGGTGGACGCGCTGGCGGGCACCGAGGAGGACGGCGGCGGCGGCGCGGCGCTGGCGCTGGCGGCGGCCGCGCAGGTGCTGGAGGGCGCCGGCGGGGTCGACGCGGAGCTGGACGCGTTGACGACGCGCGTGCGCGCGCTCGCGCTCGAGGCCGAGGATCTCGTGCACGAGCTGCACCGCTACGCCGAGGGCATCGACGCGCCCGTCGGCCGCTTGGACGAGGTCGAGGAGCGGCTCGCGCTGCTGGACCGGCTCAAGCGCAAGCACGGTGGGTCGATCGCGGCGGTGCTCGAGTACGCCGAGGCCTGCCGTGCCCGGCACGCCGAGCTGGCGGGCGTCGAGGAGGCGATCGAGGAGGCCGAGCGCGAGCTGGCGGCGGCGGACGCCGAGCTGGCTTCGTGTGCCGATGAGCTGCACGCTGCCCGGGCCGCGGCGGCCAGTGAGCTGGCGGGCGCGGTCGCCGAGCGCCTGGCGGCGCTGGCGATGGACGGCGCGGAGTTCACCGCGGCGCTGGCGCCGCGGGCGGACGGCTTCGGGCCGTCCGGCGGCGACGAGGTCGAGTTCCTGATCGCGCCGAACCCGGGCGTCCCGGCCGGCCCGCTGCGCGAGACCGCGTCCGGCGGCGAGCTGTCACGGGTGATGCTGGCGCTGATGGGGGTCGCCGCGGAGGCGGGGGCGGCGACGCTGGTGTTCGACGAGGTGGACGCCGGGATCGGCGGCCAGACGGCGCGTGCGGTCGGCGAGCAGTTGCGTGCGCTGGCCGCCGGGCGTCAGGTCATCTGCATCACGCACCTGCCGCAGATCGCCTCGCTGGCGGACCGGCATTTCACGATCGTCAAAGACACCTCGGGCGAGACCGCCCGCACGACCGTGACGGAGCTGCGCAAGACCGACGTGGTGGGGGAGCTGGTGCGGATGCTCGGCGCCGACCGCGAGGACGCCGCCGCCCGTCGCCACGCCAAAGAGCTGCTCAAGGCCGCATGACTGGTCGTCGCCGCCTGCCGCTCTATCCTCACTGGAACGAGCTTGAAGGAGACCGCATGTCCGAACCCCGGCCACGAACCCGCTACATCTTCGTCACTGGGGGAGTGGTCTCTTCTCTGGGGAAGGGCATCGCCGCCGCCTCCATCGGGCGGATTCTCGTCTCGCGCGGCCTGAAGGTCGCGCTGCAGAAGTTCGACCCGTACATCAACGTCGACCCGGGGACGATGTCGCCGTTCCAGCACGGCGAGGTGTTCGTCACCGAGGACGGCGCCGAGACCGATCTGGACCTCGGCCACTACGAGCGGTACACGGACGCGAACACGTCGCGCGCGTCGAACGTGACCGCGGGCGCGATCTACAACTCGGTCATCCGCAAGGAGCGCCGCGGCGACTATCTCGGCGGCACCGTGCAGGTCGTCCCGCACATCACGGACGAGATCAAGCACCGCATCCGGCTGATCGGGGAGACCCAGGACGTCGACGTCGTGATCACGGAGATCGGCGGTACCGTCGGCGACATCGAGAGCCAGCCGTTTCTGGAGGCCGCCCGTCAGGTGCGCCACGACGTCGGCCGCGGCAATGTGTTCTTCCTGCATGTCTCGCTGGTTCCGTTCATCGGTCCGTCCGGCGAGCTGAAGACCAAGCCGACACAGCACTCGGTCGCGGCATTGCGGTCCATCGGCATCCAGCCCGATGCCATCGTGTGCCGCGCTGATCGCGACATCCCGACGAGCATGAAGCGCAAGATCTCGCTCATGTGCGACGTGGACGAGGACGCCGTCGTCACGGCCGTCGACTCGCCGTCGATCTACGACATCCCGAAGGTGCTGCACTCCGAGGGCCTCGACGCGTACGTCGTGCGCCGCCTCGACCTGCCGTTCCGCGACGTCGACTGGAGCGAGTGGGACGCCCTGCTGCGTCGCGTGCACGATCCCGCCGAAGAGGTCACGATCGCGCTGGTCGGCAAGTACATCGACCTGCCCGACGCCTACCTGTCGGTGGCCGAGGCGCTGCGCGCGGGGGGCTTCGCCAACGACGTCA
>DATMGH010000189.1:0-54306 GCA_035555675.1 Solirubrobacter sp.
GCGTCCATCGCGCGGATCAGCACCGCCGCCAGCAGCACCGGCGCCAGCAGCGGGAGCGTGATGTGCCAGAACGTCCGGAACGGCCCCGCGCCGTCGACGCGCGCGGCCTCGAACGGCTCGTGCGGCAGCGCCTGCAGGCCACCCAGCACGATGATCATCAGAAACGGCGTGCTGTACCAGACGTCGGCCACGATGATCGTCCAGAACGCCAGGTGCGGCGAGGTCAACCACGCCACCGGCTCGTCGACGATGCCGACGGTCTGCAGCAGGTAGTTGGCGACGCCGACCTGGTCGTCGAAGATCCAGCGCCACTCGTAGCCGGCGACGACCGGGGCGAACATCATCGGCAGCAGCAGCAGGGTGCGCGCCAGGCCCTGCCCGCGCACCATCCGGTTCAGCAGCAGCGCCAGCCCGAGGCCGAGCAGCGTCTCGAGCACGGTCGCGACCGCCGTGAACAGGAACGTGTTGCGCAGCGACGCGATGCCGGTGGCAGAGCCGACGTGCTCGCGGTAGTTCGAGAGGCCGACCCACTTCGCCGGCTCGCCGCTGAGGAAGTTCAGGTCGGTGAAGCTCGTGTAGACCGTGCGCGCGACCGGATACGCGTACAGCACCGCCATGATCACCAGCAGCGGCGCGAGCATCGCCACGTAGAAGCCGTTGGCGCGCAGCCAGCGGCGCGCGCGGACGCCGGCCGGCAGGCGTGCCGGCCGGGCGGCCGCGGGCACCGCGCGGTTGTCGTCCAGCGAGACCACTAGAGCTGGGCGATCGCCTTCGCGGCGGTCTTCATCGCGTCGGCCGGAGGGGTCTGACCGGAGAGCGCGCCCGAGAGCGCCTTGCCGAGGATCGTCTCGATCGCCGGCTCGTGCGGGCTGCGCGGCAGCTCGTACGTCGTGGCGACGACCTGCTTGTAGAACTCCCAGCGCTCCTTGCCCTTGGGGTCGCCTTTCGGGCGCCCGGACTGGCCGTTGGCGATCAGCGCGTCGACCACGGACTTGCGGCCGGAGAGCGTGCCGCTCTGGACGCACATCTCGGTCTGCGCCTGCGTCGAGAGCAGGAAGTCGATCAGCTTGCCGGCCTCCGCCGGGTGCTTGCAGCCGACCGGGATGCCGACCAGCCAGCCGGCGTTGCCGGTCGCCTTCTTGACGTTGCCGGGGATCAGCGCCAGGTCGTACTTGCCGGCGACCACGGAGTTCGACGGGTCGTCGAGCAGCGGGATGATGTCGTTGAACTCGACGACCATCGAGCCCTTGCCCTGCGGGAACAGCGTGCGCGTGTCGGCCCAGATGTAGTTGGCGGTGCCGGGCGGCAGCACCTTGTCGGTCCGCAGCAGCCCGACGAAGAACTCGAGCGCCTCGATCGCCTCCGGGCTGTCGACCTTCGGCTGGCCGTCGGCGTCGAGGATCTCACCGCCGTTCTGGTGGATGAAGTCGGCCAGCGTCCACACGCCCGGGCCCTTCGGCGAGCCGGTCAGCAGCAGGCCGTAGACGTCGCCCTGCGTGAGCTGCTTGGCGTGCGCCTGCAGCTCCTGCCAGTTCTGGGGCGCCTGCAGGCCGGCCTTCTGGAACAGGTCGGTGCGGTAGTAGAGCGCGCGCACGTCGTTGGAGTGCGGCATCGCGTAGGCCTTGCCGTCGAACGTGACGAAGTCGCGATGCGCCGGGAACAGGTCAGCGACCAGGTCGCCCGAGACGTACTCGTCGAGCGGCATCAGGTACTTCGGCCCGACGAAGCCGGCCAGGTTCGGCCGGTTGATCTGGATCACGTCGTAGGCGCCCGACTTGTTGCGCGCCTCGAGCACGCCCTTCGGGAACGCCTGCTCGTACGGCAGCTCGACGATGTTGACCTTGATGCCGGTCTGCTCGGTGAAGACCGGCGCGATCATCTTCTGCACGACCTCGCTGAAGGGCGAGCCCGAGACGACCATGTAGTTGATCGTGCTCTTGCCCGCGGCGGCGGAGCCACCGCCGCCACCGCCGCCGCCGCAGGCGGCCAGGAGCGGGCCCGCGGCCAGCCCGGACGCCGCCACGCCGCCGGCCCGAGTCAAGAAGCGCCGCCGGCTCAACGGCGCGTCGAACGCCGATGCATCTCTCTGCTGCACCATGAATCCTCCAGGCCCCAAATCTCTGTGGCAACGTTGCCACGACCACGACGCATCGTAAGCAGGGTCGCTCACAGCTGTCAAGCCGGAACCTGTTCGCTATGGCGGAAACGCTGCGACCGGGCGAACGTCGGCGACGTCCGTTAGGCTCCGGGATCGATGTCATCAACGGCCGCTCCTGAGCCCGCTCGCGCACCCAACCTCAAGCTCGTCGCCGAGCGCGCGGAGGTGTCCCTCTCAACCGCGTCGCGAGCGCTCCGGGGCGACCAGCACGTGAGCCCGGCGACGCGCGATCGCGTCCTGGCGGCGGCGCGGACGCTCGGCTACGAGCCGCACCTGGCGGCCCGTGCCCTGCGGACGCGCTCGTCGGCGATGGTCGCCGCGGTCATCCAGGACATCGGCAACCAGTTCTACAGCTACGTCGCCCGCGGCATCACCAGCGTCGTGCGCGACACCCGCTACATGCTGCTGCTGACCGACTCCGAGGAGGACGGCGCGCGCGAGGCGGAGATCCTGCGCACGCTGCTGCGCGCCCGGGTCGAGGGCGTGATCATCGCGCCGACCGTCGGCAACGAGGACGTGCTGCACCTGCTGCAGAAGCAGTCGGTCGCGATCGTCCAGTTCGACCGCACGCTCGCCGGCCTGACCAGCGACGCCGTCCGGATCGACAACTACCACGGCGCCTACGCGGCGACGAAGTACCTGCTCGACCTCGGCCACCGGTCGATCGGCGTGATCGCCGGCCCGCAGAGCGCGACGACCGGCTCGGACCGGCTCGACGGCTTTTTACGCGCGATGGCGGCGCACGGCGCGCCGGTACCGGACACGCACATCCGCGTCAGCGACTTCCGGCGCGAGAGCGGCGGGCCGCTGGCCGGCGAGCTGCTGGACGCCGACCCGCGCCCGACCGCGCTGTTCGTCCAGAACAACGCGCTCGCCGAAGGCGTGATGGGGTTCGTCCGCCAGCGCGGGCTGCGCGTGCCCGAGGACGTCGCGCTGCTGGTCTTCGACGACCCGTCGTGGGCGAGCTTCGTCGTCCCGCCGCTGACCGTGGTCGAGCAGCCGGCCTACACGATCGGCGTCACCGCCGCCGAGCTGCTGCTGCGCCGGATGCGCGGCGACGCTCCCAGCTCCACGCCCACGAACGTCGTGATCATGCCGACGCTGCTCGTGCGCGGCTCGTGCGGCGGCACGCCGGACGCGCGCTCCAAGCCGCTGGTCGTCAACGGCGACCGCGCGCACTTCGCGGTCTGAGCGCGGGGCGCCCGGCCGGCTCGCCGGGCGCCCCGCGACGACTCAGCGCTTCAGCGTGACGGTCTTCTTGAACGCCTGCGGCGACGCGCCGAACGCGTGCATCCGGACCGCCACCGTGAGCTTCACCCGGCGCGGGCCGCCCTTGCGCGCCAGCCGCTTGGCCAGCGCCGAGGACGGCTTCAGGCGCACCTGCACGGAGTGCGGGCCCCAGCAGGTGACGTCCGTCGCCGCGAGCGTCCGCCGCCCCAGCTTGAGCTTCTTCGCCACCGACGCGGCGACCGTGACCTTCGCGGTGCCGTCCATCGCGCCGGTGCACGCGATCGGCACGGCGACGCCGCGCTTGGTGAACGTCGCCCGCTTGATCGACGACGTCACGCGACCCAGCCGGGCGCTGGCCGGCGCCTCGAAGGACGCCGGCAGCAGCGGGCTGACGACCGGCACCTGCGGCAGCGGCACGACCGTCGAGCCGCCGTCGCCGGTGGCGCCGGGCGGCGTCTCGCGCCCGATCTCGACCGCGAACGCCTTCTTGGCCTCGACGTTGCCGGCCGCGTCGGTCGAGCGGACCTCGATCGTGTGCGGGCCGCGGCCGCTGACCTCGAACGGCTTCGGCGCGACCACGCCGTGCGCGCCCGGCGAGAGATCCTCCACGCGCACGTCGCGGTACTGGATCAGGTCGTCGTTGCTGTGGTTCTGCAGGCCGATGTAGCCCTGCGCGAACTGGCGCAGCGACGAGCTCGGGTCGCCGTCGCGGTCGGACTGCTTGCCCGGCGCGTTGTCGAATCGCTTGATGACCTCGCCGTTGCGGCGGATCGTGTACTGCTGGCCGCGGACCTCGATCTCGTAGTCCTCCCACTCGCCGCGCGGCTTGGCCGGCCCGATCTGCGAGAGGTCGTTGTTGTCGAACGTGTAGATCGATCCCGTCTTGCGCGTCTCGCCGTCCGGCCCGTCGTAGAGCTGGATCTCGTAGCCGCAGTAGATCGCCACCCAGGCCGGGTCGTTCGCCGCCGAGCCCGTCTTGGCGCACTCGTCCACGCGCGGGGTCTGCTCCGGGTTCGGGAAGCGCACGAACACCCCGCCGTTGGAGAACCCGTTGTCGGTCCGGCCCTCGCGGAACTGGAGCTTGACCTTGAAGTCCCCGTAGGCCTTGACCGGGTACCAGAGCATGCCGAGGCCGCCGACGGGCGTGATGCCGCCGGAGTCGTCGTCCATCCGCTCGAAGCGGCCGGCCCCGACCTGCTTCCACTGCCCCAGCGACGCCGCGCTGCCGTCGAGGATCCGCTCGTCCTTCGCGAGGTACGTCTGCCAGGGACCGCCGTCGACCCGGTACTCGGTGAGCACCGCGCCCGAGCCGCCCTCGCCGTCGTTGACGTCGAGCGTGACCGTGGCCGGCCCGTTCTCCTCGTCGGCGAGGTCGGCGACCGCCGTCGTGACCGGCGCCGCGCCGTCGACCCGGAACGCGACCCGCTTGACGCCCTCGACGTTGTTTGCCTTGTCGGTGGCGAAGTACTCGACCGTGTGCTCGCCGTCACCGGTGACCGTGAACGGACCCGCATAGGTCGTCTCGGCCCCGCCGTCGACGCGGTAGCTGATCTTCTCGACGCCGTCGCCGGCGCCGTCGTCCGCGGTCAGCGTGACGTGCGGCGCGGCCGTGTACCAGCCGAGCCGCCCGTCGGCCTGCGCCGGCTCGACGCTCGCCGTGGTCGTCGGCGCGATCTTGTCCGAGCAGTCCACCCGGAAGAAGTCGAAGGCGGCGTAGCGGTCGGTCGCGTCCTGGGTGTTGGACACCTTCAGGCCGACCTGGATCTTCGACGGGTCGCCGACGTCGGTGATCGGCGAGCTGATCTGCTGCCACGTCTCGCCGTCCACCGAGCCCTCGGCGATGTACGTGCCGGAGCCGTTGGCGCTCAGCCGCAGGTACACGTCCGTCGGCCGCGTCGGGATCGACGGGCCGGCGGAGATCTGCGAGGTGCCGTTGCGCGTCGCCACCCACTCGTACTGCTGCGTGCTGCCCTTCGAGATGTAGGTGATCTTCGCGAACGTGTTCGGGTTCTCCGAGCTCCACAGCACGAAGCCGGCCTGGTCGCCCTCGGTCGTGAGCGTCGAGACGTCGAGCTTGGTCGTGGCCTGCCAGCTGCCCTGAGGAGCGTTCTGCAGGAGCACGTTCTGGGCGGTCGCCGTCGAGCCGATCATGTCGCCGTCGCGGACCGTGATCCGCAGGCGGCCGTCGACGAAGCTGCGCCACTGCTCGTCGCCGCGCAGGATCCGCCACTTCGCGTCCAGCGGCCCGTCGAACTCGTCGTTGAGGCTCGTCGGGCAGTTCTCCGGGACCGCGATCGTGAACGCCACCGACTTCGTCGCCTCGACGTTGCCGGTGCGGTCGGCCGAGCGGAACTCGACCAGGTACTCGCCCGGCAGCGAGCGCGTGAACGGCGCGCTGTAGGTCTGGAACTCGCCGCCGTTGACGCGGTACTCGGTGCGGTCCAGCCCGCTGCCGCCGGCCTCGTCGGCCGCCGTCAGCGTGACCGTGACCGGCCGCGTGTACGTGCCGCCGGCCCCGGGCTGGGCGGGATCGAGCGCGGCCGTCGTGACCGGCGCGGTCTCATCGGCCTGCGAGAGCACCTCGACGTCGACCGTCGAGGTGTCCGTGCCGCCGTCCTCGTAGGTGACGGTCAGCTTGGCCGTGAAGCGCCCCGCGTTCGGGTACTCGTGCTCCGGGTCGGCCTCGGTCGAGGTCTCGCCGTCGCCGAACTCCCACTTGTAGGAGACGCCGCCCGAGCCCGCGCTCGAGAAGCGCACGCGGTTGGAGCCGATCGGGATCGCCTTCGGCGCCGCGGACGGCGTCGAGGGGCCGCCCACGTAGTCGTAGCGGTAGATGCTCACGCCCGCGCCGGCGCGGAAGAACCCGTCGTAGGTCTGGACGTAGAGCGCGCCGTCGGTGCCGAACTTGGAGTCCATGTACGCGCCGTCGGGCCACGCCAGCGTGTCCCGCAGGCTGTCGGCGTAGATCGGCTGGCCGCCGCTGCCGGCGGTCGCCGGGTCCAGCAGCAGGCCGTGCTTGATCGACGGGCCGCCGTTGTTGTGCAAGAACCAGCGGCCGTCCCAGTAGGCCGGCCAGCGGCGCGAGTCGTCGCTCGCGTCCGCGTCGTACCGGTAGACCGGGCCGTCCATGATCGTCATGCCGTTGTCCTGCGCGTAGGGGCACAGCTGCGTCGGCGTGGCCCCATAGTCCGGCGCCGAGCCGGCGCCGCGCGGGCGCGGGAACTCCGGGCAGCCGTTGGCCGCGCCCGGATTGCCGCGCGAGAACCAGATGTTGTTGCCGCGCACCTTGCCCGCGTCCATGCCGGTGCCGGTCTCGTGCGGGAACTCGACCAGGCCGGTGTTGTTCGGCGAGTCGTTGCGCAGGTTGTCGCAGTCGTACCAGCCCTCGGTGCCGCCGCTGGCCGGGCCGCCCGGGACGTAGCCCTCCGGGCTGTCCGTGCGCGGGCCCTCGGTGGTCCAGTCGCGGTACGGCTGCTTGTTGCCCACGCAGTACGGCCAGCCGTAGTTGCCGGCGTGCGTGATCTGGGCCGCGTTCTCGTAGGTCGACGGGCCGAGCGTGCGGCTCGGGGCGCCGGCGTCCGGGCCGACCCAGGCCGTGTACGGGACGTCGGTCTCCGGGTCGATCGACAGGCGGCTCGGGTTGCGCAGGCCCATCGCGTAGATCTCCGGCTTGGTCTTGCCGCCGCCGCCCTCGGTGCCGTCGAACAGGTTCGGCCCGTTCGGCGAGTCCTTGGTCGGCAGCGCGTAGGTCGTCCCGACGCCGACCGCGGGCTGCGTGCCGTCCGGGATCGACGCCAGCGGCCGGAACCGCAGCATCTTGCCGTTGTAGTCGTTGGTGTTGCCGGCCGTGCGGCGCGCGTCCTGGTAGGAGAAGTTCGCGCTGCCGCAGTGCGCGCTGGTGGCCTGGTCGTCCGGCCCGGTCGGGCACTTGGCGTTCGGGTTGACCGCGCCGTAGCCGTCGGTGCCCTGCGAGGAGTTCGTGTCACCGGTGGTGACGTACAGGTTGCCCTCGGAGTCGAAGCCCATGCCGCCGCCGACGTGGCAGCAGGAGTAGATCTGGGCGTCGTACTCGAAGATCCGGACCTCGGAGTCGAGGTCGAGCTTCTTGGTCTTGAGGTCGATCGTGAAGCGCGAGATGCGCGGGCGCGAGATCTTCGACACCCGGCGCTCGAGCGGCAGGCCCGCCGGCTTGGTGTTCTCGTTGAACGTCGGGTAGTACTGCAGGTAGACGTGGCCCGTGGTGGCGAAGTCCGGCGACGGCGCGACGCCGAGCAGGCCGTACTCCATCTTGTGGTCGCCCTCGTTGGTGCGCTCGCCGCCCTGGCCGCCGTCGGCGTAGACCGCGAGCGTGCCCGCGCGCGTGATGCCGCTGTTGAGCGTGCCCGTGGCCGCTTCAGGGTCGTAGATGTGGACCGAGCCGCAGCCGATGCCGACGTTGGGGTTGGAGTGGTCGAGGATGCGGCCGAACGGCTCGCCGCCCAGCAGCGCGCCGCGCTCGGCGTCGGTGCGGCAGTCGCCGCGGCCGATGTAGAGCACCCAGCCGTTGTTGGCGACCGCGAGCCCGTGCGACTCGCCGGCGGTCGCGAGGCCCGTGGACTCCGGCCCGGCGCTGACGATCTTGGTGCCCTTGTAGTTGGCGTTGATCGTCGCTTTGCAGTTGCCGCGGGTCAGGCCCGTGGTCCACTGGATGGCGCCCAGCAGGTGCGTGCGGAAGTCGGCCTCGCCGTACGCCTCGGCCGTGCGGCCCATGCCCGTGTAGAAGGAGCGGCCGCCGCGGTAGTCGCGGCACCAGGAGATCGCCGTGTCGTTGTCGCCGCTGTCCTTGGTGGCGTCGCCGGCCGCCGCGCCCGGCGCGCGGTAGCGCGCGAGCACGTGCAGGTTGCCGGTCACGCGTGAGGCCCAGCGGTACCAGACGTCGGTGCGCGTCCACTGCAGCGGGAGGGCGCGCGTCGCGGGATGGACGCGGTCGCCCGGGACGACCAGCTGGGAGGACTCCGTGGTCGGGCTGCCGGCCGCGGGGCGCGCGCCGATCAGCCCGTCGAAGAACGCGCCGGACTCGCCCTGCGCCGCCGAGCCGATGCCGAGGAAGCCGTTGCCGCCCTCGACGAAGCGCTGCAGCGCCGCCTCCTGCTCGGCGTTGAGCAGGTCGCCGGCGGTGTTGACGAACACGACCGAGCGGTACTTCGCCAGGTTGGTGGCGGTGATGTCGGCCGCCCCTGCGGCCTCGTCGACGCCGAACCCGTTGGCCGTGCCGAGCGCCTTGATGGCGTCCAGGGCCGGGGCCGTCGTCTCGTCAGCGGGCCCGTGGAACACGAGCACCTTGACGTCCTGCGCCTGCGCCGTCGCGGTCAGCGACAGTCCCAACAGCGCGCTCGCGAGCAATGCCCGCAGCGTCTTGATCATGATCCTCCCTCTGTCCTTCTTCACTGCTTCCCCCCGAACGTCACGGTCTGGCTGTCGCGCGCCGCGCCGCCGAAGCGCAGCGCGAGCGTCGCGGTGACACGCTTGGACCTGGCCAGCGCGCGCTTGGCGGCCGCGCTGGGCTTGAGCTTCACGCTGCCGCGGCCCTCGTCGCCGCAGCGGACGGTCCCGCGGGCGAGCGTGCGGCGCTTGAGCTTCAGGCGCTTGGCCGTCGCCTTGCTCACGGTCAGTGAGTACGTCCCGCGGTCGACCGCCTGGCAGCTCACGCGCACGGCGACCTTGCCGGCGCGCAGCGCGGCGACGGTCCCGCGGACGCGCTCGATCGCCGCCGCCGGGCGCGGCTTGGGCGCCGGCACCGCCTGCGGGATCACGATCGGCTCCGGCACCGCCGGCGCCAGCACCACGGGCCGGATCACGAAGATCACCGAGCGGTAGTTCTCGACGTTGCCGGCGACGTCGATCGACCGGTAGTCGACCCGGTGGCCGGCGTTGCCGGCCACGTCGAACGCGCCCGTGTAGGCGGTCCACGGCCCGCCGTCGAGCGAGTACTCGCTCGCGACCGCGCCGGAGCCGTCGCCGTCGGTGCGCGTGAACGCGACGCGCACCGGGCCGCCGTACTCGGCGGCCGGCGCGGCGCCGTTGATCAGCACGCTCGTCACCGGCGCGGTGCCGTCGACCTTGAGCGTCAGCGCCTGCGCCGCCTCGGTATGGCCGGCGACGTCGCCGGAGCGGTACTCGAGCGTGTGCACGCCGGCGTCGGCCACCACGACCGGGTCCCCGTACGCGGTCCAGTCGCCGCCGTCGAGCCGGTACTCGGTCGCCTTGACGCCGGAGCCGGAGCCGGCGCCGTCGGAGGCGGACAGGCGGACCGTGACGGCGCCGTCGTGCCAGCCGTCGCCGCCGGCCGGCTCGCGCGGCGTCAGCGCGGCCGTCGTGACCGGCGCCTTCGCGTCGACCTTCAGCGTGACGGGCTTGTAGGTCTCGGCGTTGCCGGCGCCGTCGATCGAGCGGTACTCGAGCGTGTGCTCGCCCTCGATCGCGTAGTCGAACGGGCCGCCGTAGCTCTGCGGGGCGCCGCCGTCGACCCGGTACATGATCTGCTCGACGCCGGAGCCGCCGTCCTCGTCGGTGGCGGTCAACGTGGCGTGGACCGCGCCGCGGTACCAGCCGTCGTCGCCGTTGGGCTCGCCCGGCTCGAGCGCGTGCGTGGTGACCGGCGCGGTGGCGTCGTCCGGGAAGCTGACCGTGCCCGACAGGTCGGGCGCCTTGAAGAGGCCGTTGGCGTCCTCGAGCGTGAGCGCCATCAGGTACGTCTGCGTGTTGGCGCCGCCGCCGGCGGTCGCCGGCGGGAGCGTCACGGAGGCCAGCGTCTTGCCCGGCTGCGGGTTGTCGGCCGGGAAGTGGTAGACGCCGCAGCGGGCGCCGTCGCCGGTCGAGCTCGCACGGTTGCGGCCGCTCAGCGGGCCGATCGCGAAGTGGGCCGAGCTGGTGGCGGAGCCGCACCAATCCGGGAACTGGACGGTGACGGTGGCGGTCGAGCCGTCGCTGTAGCCCAGCGTGAAGTCGCCGCCCGCGGGGCCGCCGTCGGTCGTGGTCCCGAAGAAGTGCAGCTTCGCGTACGCCGCCTGGTCGGCGTCGCGCAGCGTCAGCGTCTGGCCGCGCAGGGCGGCGAAGTTCGGCTTGGTGCCGCTCGTCTCCGGCATCCGCAGCGGGACGTCGTCGGCGCTGTCGCTGGGCGCGACGCCGACCGTGCCCGACGGCGGCATCTGCTCGGCCGGCAGCGAGTACGGGTTGTCCGGCGGGTAGATCTCGCCGTTGCCGCGCGTCGCCGAGGTCGTGATGCCGATCGTCGTGAACAGGTTCGTGGCCGCCGCGGGCGGAGCCGGGCCCGGCCGCACGCGGACGTAGTCGAACTTCGCGGTCAGCGGGTCGGCGGATCCGCCGCGCAGCGCCATCGGGCCGAGCGTGCCGCCGGCCAGATCGGCGATGTCGCGGGCCTGGCCGACCTCGGTCCAGTCGGTGCCGTTCACCGAGTACTGCGCGGTCGCGCTCGTGCCGTTCGAGCGCAGGCGCAGACGGACGCTGGTGAGCGACTTCGGCACGTCGACCTTGAACGGCTCGTCCAGCTGGTAGCCGCCGTCCTTGACGCGGACGAGCTCGACCTGGCTGGTGGCGCCCTTGTCGACCAGCGCGACCTTGATCCAGTTGCGCGGCTCCTTGTACAGGAGCAGGCCGCCCTGCTGGCCGTCGCCGGTGGTGGCGACGTCGAGCCTGGTCTCGGCCTCCCAGCTGCCGGCCGGGACCGGCTGGCCGAACAGGTTCGGCGCCGGGTCCTCGATCTCGCCAGCGCCGGCGTCGATCTGCAGCGCGCCGTCGGCGACGCGGTAGGCGTCCGGGTCCTCGTTGACGATCGTCGACCAGCGGCAGCGCTCGAGCGCGGTGCCGTCGAACTCGTCGCTCTGCGCGTTCAGCGAGACGAAGTCGAACGGGACCTCGGGGCCGTCCTGGTCGTTGTCGGCCGCGTAGACGCCGACCTGGACGTCGCCGCCGATCTTCGCGGGGCGGCCGATCGGCGACCAGGTCTTGCCGTCACCCGAGTACTCGCCGCGCAGCGTCTCGCCGTCGGAGATGGCGCGGATGTAGACCAGCCGCGGGAACGTGTCGTCCAGCGGCGCGGTCGTGTCGGTCCCGATCTCCAGCCGAGGCTGCTGGTTGGCGGTGAAGACGTGCTCGAACCAGCGGCCCTGGCTGCCCTTGTTGATCACGACGAGCTTGCTGAACGTCGCGTCGTCCTTGCGGACGATGAAGCCGGCCTGCTGGCCCTCGCGGTCGAAGGCCTTGGAGTCCAGCCGCGTGGTCGCGGTCCAGGCGCCGGCGGGGGCGTCCTGCAGGATCAGGTTCTGCGCCGTGGCGCGGTCCCCGTACATGTCGCCGGTCAGGGCGCGCAGCTTGAGCGTGCCGTCGCCGACGCCGTAGCCCGCAACGTTCGGGCGGATCACCGTGTTCCAACGGGCAGTGTCCAGTTCAGACCCGTCGAACTCGTCGATGCCGCACGTGTTGACGTCCAACCGGGGCTCATGGAGAGGAGCGGCGTCCGCTCTTCCGGCCACGAGCGCGAGCACCAGAACGCCAGCCGCGAACGCTGACCTGAGCAACCCCATCACCTGCTCCTTCTCCCCCTGCATCTGCACCGACCTGGCGTAAGCTACCAGCCATCTGCAAGTTTCGTCGAGGCTTTGGCGTCAGAGTTATGCTGAAGTAGTCGGACCAGAAGTGAGAGCAGGGGGAGATTAGTGCGACGAGGGAGCAAGTTTCAGCTACTCGGCGGTGGTACTCGGGTCACCATCGCGCTAGCCGTCGTCGGGGCAGTCGTCGGCGGGGTCGCCGTCGCCGGCGCCGAGCCGCGCGCCGACGTCACGATCAAGGCGACGCTGGGCAACGTCTGGGACAACCCGAGCGTCACGATTCAGACGGGCGACACGGTCACATTCGATACCGCGAGCGGCGGTCCGACCGTCCACGACGTCAAGCCGCAGACCGGTCCGGCCGAGGACGCGGGCTGGCCGGACTTCTACGGCCCGTTCTCGTCAACCGCGCAGTACACCTACACGTTCACGCAGCCCGGGACGTACACGTTCCACTGCCAGGCGCACCCCGACATGACCGGGAAGATCGAGGTCGCGGGCGCACCGGCGACCCCGACGCCCACCTCGACCGCGACGGCGACCGCGAGCCCGACGGCCACGCCGACGCGGACCGCGACGCCCACGCCGACGCCGACGGCCACCGCGGCCACCACGGCGCCGCCGCCGGTCGCGATGAGCCACGACGTCATCACGCCGGCGCCCGCCGGGATCGCCCGCGCGGACCGCACGCCGCCGACGGTGTCCAAGCTCAAGGTGAAGGGCATCCGGCGCGGCGCGCGGGTGACGTTCACGCTCTCCGAGCCGGCCGCGGTCACGATCCGCGTCAAGCACGGCAAGACGACGCGGCGGACCGTGCGGCTGTCCGCGCGCGCCGGCCGGCGCAGCGTCAACGTGCGCTCCTCGCGCCTGGTGCGCGGGCGCTACACGGTGCAGATCGAGGCCCGCGACGCGCGCGGCAACCGCGCCAAGGTCGTCCGCCGCAAGCTCAAGGTGACCCGCTGATGGCCGCGTCCCGGCGCGAGTTCCTGCGCAACGGGTCCTACTCGATCGCGCTCGTCTGCACGTTCGGCACCACCGAGTCGCTGCGCGGCCCGAAAGTGACGACGTCGGCCGCGCGGCGCGCGCAGGCCAGCTCGCCGTTCACGCCGTTCGCGCGCGACCTGCCGATCGCGCCCGAGCTCTCCCCCGTCTCCACCAAGCACGGCGTCGACGTCTACGACGTCGACATCAAGGAGGGCCTGGCGGAGATCCTGCCCGGGCTCGAGACGCCGATCTACGGCTACGAGGGCATCTACCCGGGGCCGACGATCCGCGCGCGCAAGGGGCGCGCCGCGGTCGTGCGCCAGCACAACCGGCTCTCGTTCGACTCCAACGTGCACCTGCACGGCGGGTACGTCCCGTCCAAGCACGACGGGCACCCGATGGACGTGATCGCGCCCGGCGCGTCGTTCAACTACACGTACCCGAACAAGCAGGACGCGGCGTTCCTCTGGTACCACGACCACGCGCACGGCCGCACGGCGCGGACGCTCTACTACGGGCTCGTCGGGACGTACCTGCTGTCCGACGAGCGCGAGGCGGAGCTCGAGCTGCCGCAGGGTGAGTACGACGTCCCGCTGGTGATCGCCGACCACGCGTTCAACAAGGACGGCTCGTTCCGCTACGCCGAGAACGTCGACCTCGGCTTCCGCGGGGACACGATCCTGGTCAACGGTGCGGTCGTCCCGCGCATGCGCGTGCAGCGGCGGATCTACCGGCTGCGGTTCCTCAACGCGTCCAACGCCCGCTCGTACGACCTCAAGCTCGGCAACGGGCGCCAGATGCTGCAGATCGCGTCCGACGGCGGGCTGCTCGAGTTCCCGGTCGCGCGGTCGAGCTTCCCGCTGCACCCGGCCGAGCGGATCGAGGTCCTGATCGACTTCCGGTCCTTCAAGCCCGGGTCGAAGATCGTGCTGCAGAACACGGCGGGCGAGGCGACGACCCGGTCGGTCATGCGCTTCGACGTCGTCAGCGGCGGCGGCGCCGAGGAGGCGCGGCTCCCGCGCGGGCGCATGCGCACGCTGGAGAAGCTGCCGCCGCCGAACGCGACGCACCGCTGGGACCTCTCGCTGCTGACGTCCTCGGGCGTGCAGTGGCAGATCTCCAACCGCGGCTTCGACCCGAACCGGATCGACGTGAGCCCGCGGCTCGGCTCGACCGAGCTGTGGCAGTGGCACAACTCGTCCAACCGCGTGCACCCGATGCACCTGCACGGGATGCTGTTCCGGGTGCGCTCGCGGTCATCGGGCGTGGTCCATCCGGGCGAACGGGCGTGGAAGGACACGGTCGGCGTGCTGCCCGGCGAGACGGTCACGGTCCAGCCGTGGTTCATCCCGTACGCGGGACGCTACGTGTTCCACTGCCACTCGCTCGAGCACGGCGACAAGGCGATGATGCTGCAGCTGGAGGTGGTCAAGTGAGGCTGGTCGGTCTGGTGGCGGCCGCGTTCGTCGCGCTGCCGGTCGCGAGCGCCGCCGCCGACGAGGCCGTCGTGCACGGGCTGGACACGCTCACCTGGGACGTCACGACGGTGAACGTCAAGCCGGGCGACACGGTGCGCTGGACGTTCGCAGGGACGACGCAGTTCCACAACGTCGCGGCCAACAGCCCGAACTGGACGGACGAGTCGCCGCTCGGCGCGCCCGCCGCGGACTACACGCGCACGTTCGACGCGGAGGGCGACTACGCGTTCATCTGCCGCGTGCACCCGGACACGATGCGCGGCACGGTGCACGTGTCCGCGGTCGCGCCGCCGCCGCCTCCCCCGCCGCCGTTGAGCGAGCAGCCGTTCCCCAATGACGCTGTCGCTCCCGTCGCGCCGGAGACCGGCGTGGCGGTGGACCGCTCCCGGCCGGCGCTGTCGGGGCTGTCCGCGCGGCGCGTGGCCCGGGGTGCGCGGGTGCGCTTCAAGGTGTCCGAGGAGTCGGTGGTCAGCGTCGCGGTGCGGCGCGGGAAGCGCGTGGTCAAGCGCACGTCGGTCCGGGCGTCCGGGCGGCGGTCGCTGACGCTGCGCGGGCTGCGCGCGGGGCGCTACACGATCCAGCTGCGGGCGACCGACCGGGCGGGCAACCGCTGCAAGCTCCGCACGCTGCGGGTCACCGTCCGCTGAGATCCGGGGGTCTGCGCCGCTTGCCCGGGTAGGGTGAGCGGCGCATGACGGCAGACCACGGCGCCAGCACGCTCGTCGAGCGGCGTTCGGAGCTGGACGCGCTCGACGCGCTCCTGACGGCGGCGCGGGGCGCGCGCGGCGCCGTCGTGTTCCTGGAGGCGCCGGCCGGGCAGGGCAAGACCACGCTGCTGCGCGTGCTGCGCTCGCAGGCGCGGGACGCGGGGATGCGCGTGTTGAGCGCGACCGGGGCGGCGCTGGAGCGCGACTTCGCGTTCGGGGTCGTGCGGCAGCTGTTCGACGCGGCGCTGCACGGGCTCGGCGAGCGGCGGCGCGGGGAGCTGTTCGCGGGCGCGGCGGCGCTGGCCGAGCCGGTGTTCGGGGTCTCGGTCGGGGGCGGGGACGACGACGCGACGCACGCGACGCTCTACGGGCTGTACTGGCTGTGCGCGAACTTCGCCGCGGCGCAGCCGCTGCTGGTGGTGGTCGACGACGCGCACTGGGCGGACGCGCCGAGCCTGCGGTTCCTGGACGCGCTGGCGCGGCGGGTCGAGGATCTCCCGGTGCTGGTGGCGGTGGGCGCGCGGCCGGCGGAGCCGGAGGCGTCGCAGGCGCTGCTCGACGGGCTCGCGACCGCGGGGTCGACGACGCTGCTGCGGCCGGCGCCGTTGACGGCGGCGGGGGTCGACGCGCTGGTGCGGGCGCGGCTGGACGCCGACCCGGAGTTCGTCGCGGCGTGCTTCGAGACCACGCGCGGGAACCCGCTGCTGGTGACGGAGCTGCTGCGGGCGGGGCCGTTCCAGGGGCGGGCGGGCGAGGTCGAGGTGGTGCGGACGACCGTGCCGGGGACGCTGGCGCGGACCGTCGACGCGCGGATCCGCCGGCTCTCCCCGGGCGCGCTCGCGGTGGCGCGGGCGGTCGCGGTGCTCGGGGACGCGACGAGCGTGGGGCGCGTGGCGGCGCTGGCATCGTTGCCGGTCGCGGAGGCGGCGTCGGAGCTCTCCGTGCTCGCGGGGGCGGACCTGATCGACATGGACGACGGGCGCTTCATCCACCCGATCGTGCTCGAGATCGTCGACGCCGGGCTGGGGCCGCTGCGGTCCTCGCTGCACCGGCGGGCGGCGGAGCTGCTCGCGTCCGAGGGCGCGCATGACGGGGTGGTCGCGACGCACCTGCTGGCGGCGGAGCCGTCGCCCGCCGATCCGTGGGCCGCGGGCGTGCTGGAACGGGCGGGGCGGCGGGCGTTGTCCGAGGGGGCGCCGGACGTGGCGCTGCGGCTGCTGCAGCGGGCGTCCTTTTCCACGGCGTCGCCACCCGCGGCCCCGGCCGGGCCGCCCGCCGCTTCGTCGCCGCCCGCGGCCTCCGCGCCGCCCGCGTCTTCCTCGCCGCCCGCGTCTTCCTCGCCGCCCGCGGGGGCCGCGCCGCCCGCGGTCTCCGCGCCGCCCGGCGCCGCCTCACCGTCCGTCACCGTCGCGCCGCCCGCGGCAATCGGCGCGTCGCCGGAGGTCCTGCTCGCGCTCGGGCTGGCCGAGTTCCGCACGGGGTCGGACCCGCTGCCCACGCTCGACGCGGCGGCGGCCGCCGGAGGCCCCGAAGTGACCGCCGAGGCGGTGCGGCTGGCGGCCAGCGCACTGGTCCTGCGCAACGAGCCGCGCGAGGCGGCGCGGCGCCTGCGCTCGGCGCTCGCCGTCGCGCCGCCGGCACTGGCGCCGGAGCTCGAGGCGCAGCTGGTCGAGGCGCTGGCGTACGGGGACGAGGACGCCGACGAGTACCGCGCCCACGTCGCCGCGGTCGCCGCTTCACTGGGCCCGGCGCTCGACGCCGCACCGCCGCCCGGCGCCATCGCCCCACCCGCCCGGACCGCGCTGCTCTGCGCGGTCATTCACGCGCGCGCGCTCGCGGGGGCGGCGCCTGCCGAGGTGATCGTCCCCGCCCGGCGCGCGCTCGGCGATCCGCGCGTGTTCGCGCGGCTGGGTGTGGAGCGGTTCGGTGCGCTGTGGGTGATCGAAGCGCTGCTCGCGGTCGAGGCCGCGCCCGAGGCGGGCGAGGCCACGCGGACGCTGGTCGATCTCGCGGCCCGCTCGGGCTCGCCGGCCAGCTCGGGCGCCGCGGCGTGGCTGGAGGCGCGCTGGGAGCGGCGGTTCGGGCACCTGCGCCGCGCCGAGGACCTCGCGCGCCACGGGCTCGAGCTGTGCGACGAGCAGGAGGTGGCGCTGCTGGCCGCCGGCACCGCGCTCGCCGGCATCCTGCTCGACCGCGGCGACGTCGACGGCGCCCGCGCGGTCGCGGCGACCTGGCCCGCGGACGGGCCGAGCGGCACGCTGATGGGCGTCTGGGCCGTGCGCGCGCGGCTGGCGCTCGCCGACGGCCGCCCGGACGACGCGCTCGCCGCGCTCGACCGCCAGCTCGCCGCCGACACCGCCCGCGGCTGGATGATCGGCCTGCGCGAAGACACGCACGCGCTGCGCGTCCGCGCGCTCGCGGCGGTCGGCCGCGTCGCCGAGGCCCGCGCGCTCGCCGACGCGCAGGTCGTGGCGACCGCGGCCCGCGGCACGCCGGGCGCCGAAGCGATCGCACGCCTCGCCCGCGCCAGCCTCGGCGACGCCGCCCTGGCCGGCGAGGACGGCGCGGCGCCCACATCGCCCAGTGACACCACCCCGACGCCCACCCGGCCCGGCGAAGACGGCGCGGCGCCCACATCGCCCAGTGACACCACCCCGACGCCCGCCCGGCCCGACGAAGACGGGACGTGGGCACCCGGCGGTGACGCGGGCGTCGCGTCCGCCCCGCTCGCCACCGCGGCGCTCGGGGAGCTCGAGCTGGCGGTGGACGCGGCGCGGCGGTCCGCGCTGCCGCTCGCGCTCGCCACCGCGCTCGCGGAGCACGGGGCCGCGCTGCGTCGTGCCGGCCGGCGCGCCGACGCGCGCGAGCCGTTGCGCGAGGCCCGCGACCGCGCGCACCGCTGCGGCGCGACCGCGCTCGAAGCGCGCGTGCACGAGGAGCTCGTGGTCGCCGGGGCGCGCCCGCAGCGGCTCGCGTTCAGCGGCGTCGACGCGCTCACGGCCTCCGAGCGCCGCGTCGCCGAGCTCGCCGCCCGCGGCCTGCGCAACCGCGAGATCGCCGAAGCGCTGTTCGTGAGCCTGAAGACCGTCGAGGTCCACCTCGGCCGCGTCTACACGAAGCTCGGCATCAAGGGCCGCTCCCAACTCCCCGACGCCCTCGCCAACGCCTAGGAGGGGTCAGACCCCTCCATTGCGAACGACGGCGCAGAGCCAAAGCAGTTGTTAAGGGGTCAGACCCCCCGGCGGGAGTGGGGGTGATGTTGGGGTCGGTGCCTGATGCGGTGCGGCACCGGCGGGGCGAGAGTCGGCGGCCATGGACGGAACCGACAAGAGAGTCAAGCTGGCCGTGCCCGTCGCCGGCTGGGCCACGCAGGGCCAGTACGCGCTGGTCGAAGCCTGCGTGGACGCGGACACGGAGTTGCCCGCCCACGTGGCGCAGCGTGAGGACGTGGTCCTGTACGTGCTCGACGGCGAGCTGGAAGGCACCGTGGACCGCACGCCGCACCGCGCCCGCACCGGCGAGGCGCTGGTCCTGGACCGCGGCCTCCCCCGCCGCCTGCGCGCCACCGCCCCCACCCGCGTCCTGGTCCTGATCGCCCCCGCGGGCCTGGAGGAGCTGCTGCCGCTCGCGGCCGACCCGGCCGTCGACCCCGACGACCGCGCCGCGCTGCTCGCGGTCGGCGGCGTCCACCGCCTGCCCGACGCGTGACCATGGCCATGACCACGACCACCCGGCGCACGCGGATCGTCCTCGTCGAGGACCATGCGCTCGTCCGCAGCGGCTTCAAGGCGCCGCTGGACGAGCAGCCCGACCTCGAGGTCACGGGCGAAGCGGCGGACGGCGCCGCGGGCGTCGAGATCGCCCTCGAGCGCCACGACGACGTTGTCCCGATGGACCTCCGGATGCCGGTCCTGGACGGCATCGAAGCGACCCGCCGGCTCGGCGTCGACAGCCGCCCGCAGGCGGTCGTGCTCGCCGACGAGAGCGGCCGCCCCGGCCACACGGGGGACGACCCGCTGTGAATCCCACCAACGAACGACCCTCGAACGACCTTCGGAGGACGCGCTCGGAGCGCGGCCTCCATACGTTCGCCTCGCCCATGCGCACCATCCTCCCCATCGCACTCACGCTCCTGATCGGCGCCACCGCCGCCCAACCCGCGCTCGCCGACCCTCCCCCGGCGGGCGCGATCGTCGTCAACTCCCCCGGCGACGCCCCCGACCGCAACCCGGCCGACGACCGCTGCGAGACCGCCGACGGCAGCTGCACGCTGCGCGCCGCGATCCAGACGGCGAACGCCAAAGCGGGCCCGGACACGATCGCGTTCAACCTCCCGATGAGCCCCCGGATCGCCCCGGCGACCGCGCTGCCGGCGATCACCCAGACGGTCACGATCGACGGCTACACCCAGGGCGGCCTGACCGAGGCCACGGGCCCGCTGATCGAGCTCGACGGTTCGCAGATCAAGGCCACCGCGCCCAAGAGCGCCGCCCGCGGCGCCGCCGTCGCCCCCACCGAGCATCCGAAGGCCAAGAGCACGCGGGTCGCGGAAGACGACCCGATCCGCTTCCTGCGCCCCTGGGGCCTGGACCTGCGCGACGCCGACGGCTCGACGATCCGCGGCCTGATCGTCCACGACTTCCCGTTCGCCCAGATCGGCCTCGACGGGACCGACCAGGCGACGATCACCGGCAACTGGCTCGGCCTCGACGCCGACGGCGAGCCGCAGACGATCCCCACCCAGCCGGGCCAGCGCATCGGCCTTGCGATGATCAACTCCGCCCAGGCGACCGTCGGCGGGCCGGGCCGCGACAAGAACGTCGTGTCCGGCAACGACCACGGGATCGTCGCGCACGACGCCGGCTCGACCGGCAGCGTGATCCTCGGCAACTACGTCGGCACCACGACCGACGGCCGCGGCAAGCGCCCGAACGCGGCCGAGGGCATCCTGCTGACCTACCCCGTCGGGATCCCCGAGCGCGGCACCAGCGAGATCTACGTAGCCGCCAACGTCGTGCTCGGCGACGGCGCCGGCGAGGACACGCTCGGCATCGACCTGCTCGGCTCGCGGGGCTCGATCGTCGCCGGCAACTTCGTCGGCCTCAACGCCGCCGGCCAGGCCCAGTCGCCGACCGGCGAGCCGCTCGGCCACGACGTCGGCATCTACGTGCGCGACTCGCCGCAGACCACGGTCGGCGGCGACGGCGCCGGTGAGTTCAACCTGGTCGCGGGCAACCGGCTCGGCATCGAGCTCAACGGCGGCTCGGACGACTCGACGATCATCGGCAACCGGGTCGGCACCAACTACGACGGCGACCAGGTCGTCCCGGGCTCACCCAACCGCTACGGCATCGCCGTCGTCGCCGACAGCGACGGCGAGGCGCCGGACAAGCCGATGGTCCACGACAACACGATCGCCGGCTCGACCGACACCGGCGCCTACGTGACCGGCCAGGTCACCGGCGCCGTCGTCTCCGGCAACCGGTTCGAGCAGGGCAACACGGTCGGCTTCGCCACCGGCTTCGCCCAGAACGAGACGGGCGCGCCGACCGGGCTGACGTTCGGCCCGGCCAACGTGGTCGTCGCTTCCCGGACCGACGGCGTGCAGATGTACGGCGGCGAGGACGCCCGCGTGACCGGCAACAGCATCGTCGGCAACGACGCCGCCGGCGTCTCCGTCGGCGGCGACGCGGTCAAGGTCGACGACAACACGATCGCCGAAAACGCGCAGGGCGTCGGCGTGCTCGAGCCCGCCGACGGCGCCCAGATCGTCAACAACCGGGTGACCGACAACTCCGGCGCGGGCGTGCTGGTGCGCGGCACGCGCGCCCGCGTCGGCGGGACCGAGCCCGCGGCCGCCAACCGGGTCTCCGGCAACGCCCGCGGCGTCCAGGTGCTCGACGGCGCCGAGGACACCTATATCCGCGGCAACGACATCGGCAGCAACGACTACGGCGTCGTGCTGCAGGGCGGCAAGGGGACCGTGGTCGGCGCGGCGGTCGGGATCGACGGCCGCAACCTGATCGCGCACAACGCGCTCGCCGGCGTGCGCATCAACGGCGCCACGGGCAGCACGATCATCGGCAACGCCATCACCGCCAACGACGGCCCCGGCGTGCTCGCCGACGGCCGCGGCGGCGAGGCCGTGATCGGCTGGCCGGCCGCCGCCGACGCGACGATCGACGACGTCACCTGCCGCGAGACCCGCTGCAACCGCATCGAGGGCAACCAGGGCGCCGGCGTGCGCGTGACCGTGCCCAGCCGGATCACCGTGCGCGGCAACCGCATGCGCGACAACACCGGCCTCGACGTCGACCTCGCCGGGCCGGGCGCGACCGCCAACGACCAGACCGACGCCGACGAGTGGCTCAACGCGCCGACCGGCGTCGGCCCCGGCACCGAGCGCAACCGCGTCGCCGGGCAGCTGACGACCTACGAGCCGCAGACGATGCTCGTCGACCTCTACGGCTTCACCGACACGACGCTGCTCAAGGGCCGCCCGCGCGGCGGCGAGTACCTCGGCTCGGCGAACCCGACCGCGGACGGCCGCTGGTGGGTCGACGTGCCCAAGGCCTACGCCGCCTACGGCGCGATCGTCACCGACCGCACCGGCACGACCTCCGAGCTCTCCCCCGCCTGCGTCGGCGACCAGGACGGCGACGCGCTGTGCGACAACTGGGAGACCTCCGGCATCGACTTCGACGCCGACGGCACCCCCGACCAGACGCTCGCGGACGCCGACCCGAGCCGGCCGGACATCTTCGTCGAGGCCGACTACCAGCCCGGCTACAAGCCGACGCTGCGCGCCCTCTACAACCTGCGGCGCGCGTTCGAGCTGGCCCCGAAGCCGATCAACCTGCGCGTCGAGGTCGACGAGGAGCTTCCGTCCAGCGGCGCCATCAACACCGACGGCCGCTCGGTCGGGCAGCTCAACGACGCGGTCGACTTCACCCGCGGCGGCAACCTTTCCTGCCGCGGCTACTTCGGCACCGACGCCCAGCGCGACGCCGCCAACTGCTGGGCGATCCTCGGCGCGCGCAAGCTCGCCTACCGCCACGCGATCTTCGCCGAGGCCGACCAGGGCGACTACAGCGGCGCGGCCGACCCCGGCGGCGACGCGTTCTTCGTCACGCTCGGCAAGCTCAACCGTGAGGACGTGATGATCGGCGGCGGCTCCGGCCCCCGAGGCTGCAACCGCCAGTACGACGCCTGCCTATCGCAGTGGCAGGAGTCCGTGTTCATGCACGAGCTCGGCCACACGCTCGGCCTGCTGCACGGCGGCGACCAGGCCGGCGAGAACGAGGAGCCCAACCACCTGTCGGTCATGAACTACACGTTCATGACGCGCTCGCCGGTGGCCAGCCGCCCGCTCGACTACTCGCGCAAGACTCCGATCGCACGCGACGAGGCGCACTTCGACGAGGCGCTGCCGTTCTTCGACAGCTACCCGCAGCGCGCGGAGGAGCCGTGGACGGAGACGGTCGTGACCGCCTACGACCGCAACGTGGACAAGTGCCGCGTCTACAAGATCGGCGTCACCCAGGCCCCGATCGACGTGAACTTCGACGACGAGGCGACGGTGGTCGCGATGGGCCTCAACGACCCCGATCTCGACAACGACCCGGACGGCCTCGAGGAGTGCCAGAAGCCGGAGAACCACACGTTCCTGACCGGCATCGACGAGTGGTCGCGGCTGCGCTACTCGCGCAACGGGCTCGCCGGCTGGGATCAGGACGTCTACGGCACGTCCGAGCAGCACGCGCTCAAGCCGCGCGAGCTGGCCTCGCTGATCGACAGCGACGGCGACGGCGTCTTCGACGACAAGGACGTCTGCCCGGCGGTCGCCGACCCCGGCCAGGAGGACGCCGACCACGACGGGCTCGGCGACGCCTGCCTGGACTTCATCACCGAGCGCGACGTCTCGATCGGCATCGACGGCTCGGGCAACGTGCCGCTCGATGGTGCGCGCGAGCTGACCGTCAAGGTCGCCAACAGCTACCCGAAGCCCGCGACCGGCGTCACCGTCGGCTTCATCCCGCCGGCCGGCGTCCAGCTCGACGCCACCAGCTGGAACGTCGGCGAGATCCCCGCCCGCGGCGAGAAGACGCTCACGCTGCACGCGACCGGCACGGCGACGGGCCGCGGGGAGCTCAAGGCGGACGTGCTGACGCTCAACGAACCCGACTGGGACACCGAGGACCAGCACGCGGCCAAGCGGCTGACCGTCTACGACAACGCGACGGTCCCGCAGGTGAGCATCAAGACGACGGCGCTGCGCGAGGGCGACGACGGGACCCGGGCCGCGCGCGTGCGCATCCAGGTCTCCGCGCCCACGGGCCTCTCGGTCTCGGGCCGCCTGCGCACCACCGGCGGGACCGCGACGCCCGGCGTCGACTACGAGGCCCTCGACGTGCCGTTCGAGCTCGACCCGTTCGACTGGGAGGAGAGCTTCGACGTCAAGCTGCTCGGCGACACCGAGGATGAGCCGGACGAGACGATCGGCCTCGAGCTGACCGGGATCGAGGGCGCGACGCCCGAGCGGCTGACCGGCGAGATCACGATCGTCGACGACGACGATCCGCTCGCCCCGGGCCAGGTCGGCTGGCTGGGCTGCGCGTCGCGTGACTTCGGCGCGGGCGTCTCGTGCCCGCAGCGCGAGCCGCTGCTCACGAGCCCCAGCGGCGACAAGGCGCTCACGCCGGACGACAAGTACCTGTGGGTCCCGGACACGAACAAGCTCGTGCGCTTCACCCGCGACCCGGCGACGGGCGCCCTCTCGGACGCCCGCTGCTGGGTCACCAACGGCGCGAGCCAGCGCGGCTGCACCGTGCTCGCCGGCGAGTTGACGTTCGAGCCCAGCGACGTGATGGTCACCCCGGACGGGTCGCGGCTGATCGCGTTCGGCGGCGCGTACGAGTCAGCGGACGGCGGCGGCGGCATCCTCGCCTTCGCGCTCGACCCGGCGACGGGCGAGCCGACCTACGACAGCTGCATCGGCGGCGGCGCGCCGGGCTGCACGGAGCCGCTGCGGTCGACCGAGACCGTCCTCGCCCCCGACGGGCGCTTCGTCCTGGCGTTCGACGCCGGGCAGCAGCGCAACCACGGCCAGATCACGGTCTACCCGCTCGCCGACGGCAGCCTGCGGCCCGCGGCGCGCTGCTACGCGAACCCGCTGGAGCACAAGCCCTGCGAGCCGTTGAACGTCAACCTCGACGGCACGCCGTACACGGACTTCTCGGCCGACGGGAAGCTGCTGGCGTTGCGCACCAAGGGCCACCTCGCGCTCCTGAGCTGGAACGCGGCGGCCGGGGCGCTGGGCATCGACGGCGGCTGCGTCCGCGAAGGCGGAGCCTGCCGGCCGGCCACGAGCTGCACGCTCAACGGCGACCGGGAGTTCGTCTGCCCGGAGATCCCGCAGGCCCTGCAGAGCATCGGCCCGGTGCGCTTCGCGCCGGACGGGAAGCGGCTCTACGTGGCCAGCCACGACGCCAACCGCGTCTCGGCGCTGCCGCGGACGGGCGAGCGGACGTGGTCGCTGGACGGCGCGCCCTGCGCCGGCCGGGCGGACACCGGCTGCGCGGTCAAGGCCGACCTGGTCGACGAGGCGCTGGAGCTCGTCGTCTCCCCCGACGGCGGCGACGTGTACGTCGCCGGCTACGGCAACGGCATCGTCGCGCTGAAGGCCGACCTGACCCAGCCGCGCTGCTCGCTGGGCGACGTCGCCGGCGTGGGCTCGTGCGACCGCGCGCTCGTGAACCGCACGGGCGTGTACTCCTACTCGCGCGGCAACCTCGTGTTCGACCGCGCCGGGCGCGACCTGTACGCGCCGGCGTGGCTGGGCGGCATCGACTACGGCGTCGCGCGCTTCCTGCGCGTCTCGCGCCCGCCGGGCACGCCGAACCGCGCGCCGATCTGCTCGGACGCCGACGCGTCCGTGCTGCCCGGCGCGACGCTCGAGCTGAGCCTGCGCTGCGTGGACCCGGACGGCGACCCGGTGACGCTGCGGCTGACCCGCGGGCGGGGCGAGCTGAGCGGGACGCGGCTGCGCTACACGGCGCCGACCAGCGCCGGAACCGAGACGCTCGGGTTCGTCGCCAGCGACGGCGAGCTGAGCTCGGCCGAGGCCACGGTGCGGATCGTGGTGGGCAACCCGCCCGCGTGCGCCGACGCCGCGGTCTCCGTCGAGGCCGGCGGCACCGTGGCGATCCCGCTCGTCTGCGATCGCGGCGACGTCGAGATCGTCGAGCGCCCGCTGTACGGCAACCTCCGCCCCGACGGCGTCTTCCAGGCCTCCGAGCGCGACGGCACCGAGGCCGTGCGGTTCGTGGCGCGCGACGCCGGCACCGGCGTCGTCTCCAACACCGCGACCGTCACGATCACCGTGCGCCCGCGGCCGAAGCCGCCGGCCGAGGTCGAGTTCGGCACCTCGCGGCTCGAGAACGACCGCGGCGGCTGCGGCGCGGGCTCGTGCCGCGCGGGCGCCAACGGCGAGCTGCCGATCCGGCTGCGCTGCGACGGCGGGGCGACGACCACGCCCGGCACCTGCAGCGGGACGCTGCAGGCGTGCGCGCCGAGCGGCGCGTGCAGCACCGGCAAGACCGCGACGGCGGCGGCCGCGAAGCCGCGCGCCAAGAAGCTGCGCGGCTCGCTCGGCAAGGTCAACTTCAAGATCCCGGTCGGCAAGACCAAGACCGTGAAGCTGCGGCTCAACCGCGCCGCCCGCAAGGAGCTGACCAAGCGCGGGAAGCTCAAGCTGCGCATCCGCACCGACGTCCGTCTCCCGGACGGGCGCCGCGTGCACAGCACGCGCAAGCTGACGGTCAAGCGGCCCGCCTCCAAGGCGGGCCGCAACGGCCGTTAGACGGGGGCCGGCTCCCGCTCCGGCTCGGAGGGCCGCTTGGCGTCGAGACCTTCGACCAGGTGGCCCTCCAGCGAGACGTTCGGGAGGATCTTGTCCAGCCAGCGCGGCAGCCACCACGCGTGATCGCCGAGCAGCGTCACCACCGCGGGCGCCACGACCAGGCGGACGATCAGCACGTCGATCAGGATCGCCAGGCCGAGACCGAGGCCCATCATCTTGGCGATCACGTCCGGCTGCGTGACGAACGCCAGGAACACGGACGCCATGATCAGGCCGGCGAACAGGATCACCTTGCCGATCCGCGACATGCCTCCGATCACGCTGGCGCGCGGCTTGTCGCCCTCGTTATAGGCCTCGTGGATGCGCGAGAGCAGGAAAACGTTGTAGTCCATGCTCAGCCCGAACAGGATCGCGAACAGCATCACGGGCACGAACGACACGACCGGCACGCCGGAGTCCGCCCCGATCAGGCTCGCGCCGATCCCCTTCTGGAAGACGCCGGTGACGACGCCGTACGCGGCACCGACCGACAGCAGGTTGAAGACGGCCGAGACGAGCGGAATCCAGAGCGAGCGGAACGCCATCACCAGCAGCAGCACCGACAGGCCGATCACGACCGCGATGAACACCGGCAGGCGCGACGCGACCTTGGCCGAGAAGTCCTCGAAGCCGGCGGTGTTGCCGCCGATGTAGACCTTCAGCGGCGTGCCCGCGACCGCGCCCGGGATCACGTCCTTGCGCAGGCGCGACAGCAGGTCGCTGGTCGCCTCGTCCTGCGGCGCGGTCTTCGGGATCGCGAAGATCGTCGCCATCTCGCCGTCCTGGCTGACCGCGGCGGGCGCGACCTGCGCCATGCCGGGCGTCCCCGCGACCGCCTTCTGCAGCTTGTCCAGCGCCGCCTGGTTGCCCGCATCGCCCTTCGGGATGTCGACGGCGAGCAGGAACGGGCCGTTGGAGCCCGGGCCGAACGCGTCGCTCAGGCGGTCGTAGGCGACGCGCTGGAGCTTGCCCTCCGGCTGGTTGCCGTCGTCCGGCTGGCCGAGCCGCAGCGACAGCACCGGCGACGCGAAGATCAACAGCACGAGCGAGCCCACGGCGATCGACACCCACGGCCGCGCGGTCACGATCTCGCCCCAGCGGCTGAACAGCGGGCTAGGGCGCACGTGCGACGGCTTCTTGGGCGCCAGCCAGCGGCCGAGCGCGCCGATCATGATCGGCAGGATCGTGATCGCGGACACGACCACGCAGCCGACCGCGATCGCCGCCGCCAGGCCGAGCTTGCCGATGAACGGAATGCCGATCACGAGCAGGCCGGCGATCGCCAGCATCACGACCAGGCCGGCCGCGACCACCGAGGCGCCCGACGTGGCCGCGGACTTCGCCGACGCGTCGCGCCGGCTGTCCCCCGCCGCGACCTGCTCTCGGTAACGGCCGATGATCAGCAGCGCGTAGTCGATGCCCGCGCCGAGGCCGAGCATCGACGCGATCACCGACGAGAACGCGGGCAGGCCGAGCGGCGCCGCGAGCGCGACCAGCAGCATCTGCCCGATCGCGACGCCGATCAGCGCGCCGACCAGGGTCGCGATCATCGCGACGCCGGAGCGGAACAGCAGCGTCAGCAGGATGATCGCGATCAGGATGCCGATCAGCTCGCCGACCGGCGCGTCCTGCTCGGAGCCGACGTCGATCAGCATGCCGCGCGCGGCGAACTGCACGCCGCCCTTCTCCGCCAGCTCGCCGGCCGCGATCAGCGCCTCGCCGTCGGGCTTCTCGATCTTCGACGGGTCCAGGTCGTAGCGCACGTCGACCGCGGCCAGGCGGCCGTCCGGCGAGACCTGCGCCCCCTCCGCGAACGGGTCGCCGACCTCGACGACGCCGTGAAGCGTCTTGACCTTCGCCAGCGCCTCCTGGATCGCCGCCTTCGGCTCCGGATCGGTGATCTTCCCCTCCGGGACGCTGAAGACCAGCGTCGAGTCGGCGCCGGCCAGCGCCGGGCTGTGCGCCTTGAAGAGGTCGATCGCCTGCTGGGTCTCGGTGCCGGGCGCCGAGAAGTCGTCGGCGGCTTCGCCGCCGGCGCCCGCGGCCGCGCCGAGGGCGACGACCACGAGGAAGGCCACGAGGGCGCTGACCTTCCATCGGTGGGTCAGGGTGCGCGCCAGGCGCGCGAGAAGCTCAGACATCTGTTCTCCGGGGGAGGAGGCTGGGGAGTGCGCACAGAGTACTCATGAGCCGACGGTCACGCGGTAGGAATCCGGGTCGGTCACCCCCTCGGTCGCGACCAGCAGGACACGGTCCAAAGCGACCGTCTCGCGCACGCGCGCGCACGCGGGATCAGTGCGCAGGACGTGCAGCGCGGCCAGGCTCGCGGCGCCGCAGTCGCCGATCGCGTAGCCGTCGGCGGCCAGCTCGCGCATCGCGGCGTGGGCTTCCTCGTCGGTAACCGTGACCGTGGCGCGGACGCCGGCGTGCAGCGTGTCCCACGCCCGCGCGGAGACCGCGGCGCAGTCGAGGCCCGCCATCGACGTGCCGGGCGTGTCGACGGTGACGGCGCGACCGGCGTCCAGCGCGGCGGTCAGGCACGCGGCGGTGGCCGGCTCGACCGCGATCACCGCGGTGTCGGTCTGCGCGCCCCAGCGCGCGGCGGCGGCCCCGAGCGAGCCGACGCCGACCGGCACGATCAGCGTGTCGTAGTCGTCCGCCAGCTCGGCGAACAGGGTCGCGTAGCCGTCGATCACCGCGCCTGCGGCGTCCGAGGAGCCGACGTCGGCCAGCTCGAGCACGTACGGGCCCTCGTACGCGTAGCGCTGCGCGCGCTGCACGGCGTCCTCGTACGTGCCGTCGACCACGACGACGTCCGCGCCCTCGGCCGCGATCGCCGCGCGGCGGGCGGGCGCGGAGCGCTCGGGCACGAAGATCCGGCAGTACAGGCCCCGCTCGGCGGCCGCGTGCGCGACCGCGCGGCCGTGGTTGCCGGCGCTGGCGGCGGTCACCGCCTTGACGGTCGGGTCGGCGCGCAGCGCGCGCTCGAGCGCCCACGTCACACCGAGGATCTTGAACGCCGGCAGCCCGAAGCGGCTCGACTCGTCCTTGACGAACACGCCGCCGCCCAGGTCTCGCACCGGCGTGGGCGCGTACCCGGGCAGCGCGCGGTGGAACGCCGGCGCCTCGCCGGAGGGCGCCGGCACGGCGGCCGGGTCGTACGCGGCGTTCAGGAGAGCTCTCATGCGCAGAAGTCTCTCGCGACGTCGACCAGGACGCGGGTGAGCCGCTCGGTGTCCGCGATGCTGACCCACTCCTCCTCGGCGTGCGCGCCGTCGCCGCCCGGGCCGATCAGCACGGTCGGGATGCCGGCGGCGGCGATGAACGACGCGTCGGTCCAGAACGCCGCGCCCGCGAGCTCGGCGCCGGACGCGGCGCGCACCAGCCGCACGATCTCCGCCTCGGGGTCGACCGCGAACGGCTCGCGCACCAGCACCGTGCGCGCGGTCGCGTCGACGCCCTCGATCAGCCCCGCGACGTCGTCGCCGGTCTCCCCCGGCAGCGTCCGCCGCTCCAGCGAGAGGACGCAGCGGGACGGGTAGGTCGAGAGCTCCTCGCCGCCTTCGATCAGCGACGCGTGGACGGAGCCACGGCCGAGCAGCGGGTGCGGCTCGCGCGCGGCCAGCGCCGCGTCGAGCTCCCCGAGGCGGGTCAGCACGGGCGCGGTGGCGACGATCGCGTCGTGACCGAGGTCTGGCCGCGAGCCGTGCGCGGCCCGCCCGCGCACCTCGATCATGGTCCACACGAACCCCTTGTGGGCCACGACCGCCTGCATCGCGGTGGGCTCGGTGACGATGGCCGCGTCGGCGCTCAGCTGCTCGAGCACCGCTTGCACCCCGACGCTCGCGTGCTCCTCGTCGGCCACCGCCGCGATCACCACGTCGCCGCGCAGTCCCAGCGCCGCCGCCTCGCGGCCCGCGACCAGGCACGCCGCCAGCCCCGCCTTCATGTCGTACGCGCCGCGCCCGTACAGGCGGTCGCCCTCCACCCGCGGCGCCCACGGATCGTCCATCCCCGCCACGCCGACCGTGTCCAGGTGCCCGCACAGCAGCAGCGTCCGCCCGCCGCCGGTCCCGCGGGCGCGGACGATCACGCTCGGCCGCGCGTCCCCCACGACGCCGGCGGTCAGGCCCGCGGCCCGCGCCCACTCCGCGACGTACGCCGCGATCTCCCGCTCGCCCGCCGCGCCCGGCACGAGATCGGGATTGACGGAGTCGATGGCGACCAGCGCGGAGGCCAGCTCGAGTGCGTTCATCGTGGCGCGCATGCTGGCATCATGCACCGCCATGAGCGGCGAGGACGCCTTCCGACCGCCCCGGTTCGACGTGACCGTCGCCGAGGGCCCCGAGCGCACGACGATCGCGCTCAGCGGCGAGCTGGACCTCGTCAGCGCGCCGCAGCTCACCGAGGCGCTCGCGGGCGCCGCGGGCCGCCCGATCACGATCGACCTGCGCGAGCTGGCGTTCATGGACTCCACCGGCCTGCGAGCGCTGCTGGGCGCCGCGCGCGACCACGGCGAGCTCAAGCTCGCCGGGCCGCTGCAGCCGCCCGTGCAGCGTCTGCTCGAGCTGACGCAGACGCTGACGATCCTGCCGTTCGAGGACTAGTCGGCCTCGGCGTCGTCGATCTCGCCGGGCGTCCGCTCGGCGACGACGAGGTTGACGCCGGCGCGCCGGTACTCCTCGGCCGTCTCGGGGTCGAGCCCGTCGTCGGTGATGATCAGGTCCAGCGACTGCGCCGAGCGCACGGTCAGCAGCGACGAGCGCTTGAACTTCGTCGAGTCCAGCAGCCCGACCTTCTTCGCCGCCGCCCCCGCGGCGGCGTTGAGGGTGTCCGCCAGCGCCGAGCGCGACGTCGTCAGCCCGTGCTCGAGCGTGATGCCCGCGGCCGAGATGAACGCGACCGCGATGTTGAGCTCGACCAGGAAGTCGACCGTCCAGCGCCCGGTCAGCACCCGCATGTGCTGATTGAGCTCGCCCGGCGGCACGATCACGTGGATCGTGTCCGCCGTCAGCCCGAGCGCGATCGCGGGCGAGTTCGTGACCAGCGTCAGCTCGCTCGGCGGCCGCAGCTCGAGCGCGCGCGCCAGCGCCAGGCCGGTCGACGAGGCGTCGACGAAGATCGTCGACCCGTCCTCGACGAGCTGCCGGGCCTGCGCGGCGATCGCGTCCTTCTCGTCGGCCGCCTCGCGCACGCGGGCGCTCCACGCGGTCTCGATCCGCGGACGCTGATCGGGCAGTGAGCGCGCGCCGCCGCGGACCCGCTCGAGCAGGCCCTCGCCGGACAGCAGCTCGAGGTCGCGGTGCACCGTGACCGGCGAGACCGCGTGCTCGGACGCGAGCTCCTGAAGCGAGGCGCCACCGTCGCGCTGGACACGCTCCAGGATTCGCGCCCGCCGCAACACCGGGGGCAGCGGGGCGTCGATCATCGCCTCGCGATCGCCGACTCCGTATCGGCGTCGAACAGATGCACGCGATCGAGGTCGACCGCCGCCCGCACCCGCTCGCCGATGCTGAACATCGCGCTCGGTGGCGCCTTGATGACGATCCGCTGCTCGCCGATCTCGACGTCGACCAGCGTCCGGTCGCCGAGCGGCTCGACGGCGTAGACCTGGCCGTCCAGCGCCGCGGACTCCTCGCGCACGTCGAGCGAGAGATCCTCCGAGCGCACGCCGAACAGCGCGGGGCGGTCGCCGTTGATCCCGAAGCCGGGGTTGGGCAGCGACCAGCCCTTGCCCTCCAGCCGCCCGTTGGCCGTGCAGTGCAGCAGGTTCATCCGCGGCGAGCCGACGAACGTCGCGACCCAGCGGTTGACCGGATGGTCGTAGATCTCGGTCGGCGTGCCGACCTGCTGCACCGTGCCCTGCCGCAGGACCGCGACCAGGTCGGCCATCGACATCGCCTCGACCTGATCGTTGGTGACGTACAGGAACGTCCGCCCCAGCGACCGGTGGATGCGGGTCAGCTCGGTGCGCATCTCGACGCGCAACTTGAGGTCCAGGTTGGTCAGCGGCTCGTCCATCAGGAACGCGCGCGGATCGCGCACGAGCGCGCGCCCGAGCGCGACGCGCTGCATCTCGCCGCCGGACATCTGCGCCGGCTTGCGCTGCAGCAACTTCTCGATGTGCAGCAGCTCGGAGACGCGCTTGACCTGCGCGTCGATCTCCGACTGCGGCAGCCGCCGCGCCCGCAGCGGCGACGCGATGTTCTCGGCCGCGGTCTTCTTCGGGTACAGCGCGTAGGACTGGAAGACCATCGCCAGGTCGCGCTCCGCCGGCGTCGCGCGGGTGGCGTCGATCCCGTTCAGGTGCAGCGTCCCCTGGTCGGGCTTCTCGAGCCCGGCGATCACGCGCAGCGTCGTCGTCTTGCCCGCGCCGGACGGCCCGAGCAGCACGAAGAACGCGCTCTCGGGCACGTCGAGCTCGAGCCCGTTGAGGGCGTCGACGTCGCCGAAGGACTTCGAGATGCCGCTCGCGACGATCGCGGACGTCATGTGGACACCACCTGCTCGGTCTTGGGGTCGTACGCGGGCGGGGCGGCGCCGATGTGGCTGACCTTGACCGCCTGCTCCTCGTCGAAGCGGGCCGTCGGCGGCATCCGCACGTTGAGCCGGCCCGCCTCGCTGTCGACGACGTAGATCGTCTCGTCGCCGAGCGCTTCGCGGGACACGATGCGGGCGTTCGCACCCGTTCCGGTCGCCGTCAGCGTCAACCGCTCGGGGCGCACGCCGGCGATCACCTGCGCGCCGCGCGTGAGGCCTTCGGGGGCGGCGATCGTCAGCCCGCCCGCCGCCGTCAGGTGGCCGTTGGTCACCTCGGCCTCGACCAGGTTCATCGGCGGCGAGCCGATGAACCGCGCGGCGAACAGCGTCGCCGGCCGCTCGTAGACCTCCATCGGCCCGCCGAGCTGCTCCAGCCGGCCCTTGTTCATGATCGCGATCCGGTCGCCGAGCGCCATCGCCTCGGTCTGGTCGTGCGTCACGTAGACCATCGTGGAGCTCAGCCGCTCCTGGAGGTGCTTGAGCTCCGCGCGCATGTCGGCGCGCAGCTCGGCGTCCAGGTTGGTCAGCGGCTCGTCCATCAGGAACGCCTTCGGGTGGCGGACCATCGCCCGCCCGAGCGCGACCCGCTGCTGCTCGCCGCCGGACAGGCGCGACGGCCTGCGGGTCAGGAACGGCTCGAGCTGCAGCATCCGCGCCGCTTCGTTGACCCGCTCGGTGACCTCCGCCTCCGGCAGCTTCGCCGCGCGCAGCGGGAACGCCATGTTGTCGCGCACGGTCAGGTGCGGGTACAGCGCGTAGAACTGGAACACCATCGCGATGTCGCGCTGGGACGGGCGCAGCCCGCTCACGACCTCGTCGCCGATCACGATCTGGCCCGAGGTCTCCTGCTCCAGCCCGGCGATGCAGCGCAGCGTCGTGGTCTTGCCGCAGCCCGACGGGCCGAGCATCACGAACAGCTCGCCGTCGCCGATCTCGAGGTTGAGCTCCTCGACGGCGACGGTGCCGTCAGGGAACGCCTTGTGCAGGCGCTTGACGAGAACTTCGGCCATGGTTAGCGCCTCACCGCCCCGAGGGTCACGCCCGCGACCAGGTGCTTGCGGACCAGGAACGCGAACGCCAGCACCGGGATCGCGAAGATCATCGCCGACGCGGCCACCAGGCCCCAGTCGGTCGTCGTGCCGCCGATCAGGCCCGCGATCGCCGACGGCGCCGTGCGCGTGCCGGGATCGGTGATCAGGAAGATCGAGAACACGAACTCGTTCCAGGAGAAGATCAGCGCGAACACCGCCGTGGCGGCGATGCCCGGGATCAGCAGCGGCATCGTCACGCGCCAGAACGCTTCGAAGCGTGAGTAGCCGTCGAGCATCGCGGCCTCCTCGTACTCCGCCGGCACCTCGTCGATGAAGCCCTTCATCATCCAGATGGTGAACGGCAGGTTGAACGCCGCGTAGACCAGGGTCAGGCCCTGCAGCGTGTCCAGCAGGTTGAGGTCGCGGAACATCAGGAAGACCGGGATCACGACCACGACCGGCGGCATGAAGCGGGTCGAGAGGATGAAGAACAGCTGGTCCTTCTTGGCCGGGATCGCGAAGCGCGAGTAGGCCCACGCCGACGGCACGCCGAGCAGCGTCGCGATGATCGTCGACGCGGCGGCCACGATCACCGAGTTCTTGAAGCCGGAGAACACCGGCGAGTTGGAGCTGAAGACGTCCTTGACGTGCTCGAGCGTCGGCGTCCAGCCGGAGATCACCTTGGCCGGCACGGCGTAGATGTCGCCGGTGTCCTTGAGCGCGGTCTCGAGCATCCACAGGACCGGGAACAGCATCACGATCGCGAAGATCGCGAGCACGATGATCTCGAAGCCCGAGCCGATCCGGGGGCGGCGCCGGACGGGCGGCGTCGCGGTCTCCCCCGCGATGCCCTCGTCGGCGAGCCCGGAGGGCTGGATGTGTGCGGCCATCGCTAGCGCTCCTGGAGGCGGTTGAGGTAACGCAGGTAGAACTGCGCGGCGATGATCACGACGATCACCATCAAGATGCCGTAGGCCGACGCGCGGCCCGTGTCGAACCCGAAGAACGCGACCTTATAGACGTTGTAGGACAGCGTCTCGGTCGTGCCGCCGGGGCCGCCGCCGGTGAGGATGTACACCAGGTCGAAGAGCCGGAACGCCTCGATCGCGCGGAACATGATCGCGATCAGCAGCAGCGGCCAGACCAGCGGGAACGTGATGCGGCGGAACTTGAACCACTCCGAGGCGCGGTCGATCTCCGCCGCCTCGTAGAGGTACTTGGGCACCGCCGTCAGCCCCGCGAGCGCGATCAGCATGATGAACGGCGTCCATTGCCAGGTGTCGACGACGATCAGCGAGAACAGCGCCAGGCGCTGCTGGGTCAGCCACTCGACGCGGCCGAGGCCGAGGCTGTCGAGGAACGAGTTGACCACGCCGAACTGCACGTCGAGCATGAACTTCCAGAACAGGCCGACCACGACCGGCGACAGCATCATCGGGATCAGGAACAGCGTCGTGAGCGCGCCGCGGCCCTTGACCCGGCGCGAGATGAGGAACGCGATCGCGAACCCGATCAGGGTCTGCAGCAGGATCGCCCCGACGACGAAGATCAGCGTCGTCAACGCGCGCTTGTGCACGATCGGCGACGTCAGCACGTCGATGTAGTTGTCGAGCCCGATGAAGCTCGCGGGCACGTCGCGGGTCACCGAGTAGTCGGTGAACGAGAGCCAGATCAGCCGGATCAGCGGCCAGATCGAGAGAAAGACGAGGAGCGCGAGCGCCGGCGTGATGAACAGCGCCGCGAGCCAGCGGTCGGTCAGGAAGCTGAACCGCTTGGCGGCGGGGGGCGCTTCGAGCTCGTCGACGTGCGGCGGAGCGGTGCGCGGTGTCTGAAGCGTGTCGGCCATGAGGTGGGTGAGCGGGGGTCCGGCGGCCGGGCTCCGAAGAGCCCGGCCGCCCTGACGACGTGATGCTTAGTGGCCGCTCTCGTCGAGAATGGCCTGCTCCTCGGAGGCGAGCTTGTCCAGCGCCTCGTCGGGCTTCTCGGTACCGGAGATCGCCGCGTTGACCTCGGTCGAGTGGACGTTGAGCAGCTTCGCGTACTCGGGCAGGTTCCAGAAGTCCTTCAGACGCGGGACGGACTCCGTGAACACGTGGTTGTACGGCTGGGCCTCGAGGAACTCAGGCGACTGCAGGACGTCGTTGCGCGCCGGCACGCCGCCCAGCTCCGCCCACTTCTTCTGGGCCTCGGGCGTCTGGAACCACTTGATGAAGTTCAGCGCCTCGGCCTGCTTCTCCTCGGGGATGTACTTGGAGACGTGCAGGCCCATGCCGCCGAGCGGCACCTTGTCGGTCTCCTGCGGCGGCAGCGCCGCGAACGCCAGCTTGTCGAGGATCTCCTCCTTGGTCTTGCCCAGCTCGGAGCTCTTCGGGTCCAGCAGACCGCCCATCGCGGCGACCCACTGGAAGCCGACGCAGACCTTGCCCTGGCTGATCGCGGCGTTGACCTCGTCGATGAACCAGTTGCTCGAGCCCTTCGGCGTGAGCGGGACCATCTCGTCCACGAGCACGTGCATCGCCTTCTTGCCCGCGTCGTTGTTGATGACGCCCTCGATCTTGCGGTCGTCCTGGTTCCACAGCTCGCCGCCGTAGAGCGCGTTGACCACGTTGTAGGTCACGGCCGCGGCGTCACCGGTGCCGGCCTGGTGGAACGCGAGGCCGCTCATGCCCGGGTTGTCCTGCTGGCACTTCTTGGCGGCGGCGATCATGTCCTCCCACGTGGCGGGAGGCGTGTCGCCCATCAGGTCCTTGCGGTAGATCATCGCCCACGTGTCGCCGAGCAGCGGCAGGCCGTAGGTCTTGGCGTCCGGGTTCGCCTCGCCCGTCGTGTTCTGCGGGTACTGGCCGTAGGCGGCCAGGAAGTACGGGTCGTACTGCGACGTGTCGACGTTCTTCTTGACGAAGTCCGTCAGGTCGAGGATCGACCCGTTGGTGACGGCCTCGCCGATGTTCTGGGAGTCCAGGATCGGCATGTCGAAGTTCGTCTTGCGCGCGGCGAACTGGGTGAAGATCGCGTCGTGCCACTGCGGGTTCGGGACGGTGTTGACCTTCACCGTCACGTTCGGCCGCGTCTTCGTGTACTCCTTGCCCAGTTCCTCGAGCGCCTGCGCCGGCGGCCACTCGAACCACAGGAACGTGAGCGTCATCGGCTTGTCCGACAAGTTGGCTGTGGCGTCGGTGGCCGCCTTCGTGGCGCCACCTCCCCCCCCACTGTCACTGCCACCGCACGCGGCGACCGTGAACGCAGCCGCGGCGGCGACGATCGCAGCCGAGAGCTGAAGTCTCCCCTTCATTACTCCTCCTCCAAGAGGTTGGCCCTACTCCGATATCCGGCGGCACTACGAACCTTGCACGAGGCTTGCAAAAACCTACGCCCTCTTTGCATTCCTTGTCAATACCTCTGCCAATTTCTTGCATTGGCTATCACCGCCGCGCTACTGTCCGGCCATGGTCATCGCCACCGCGCGGCGTCATTTCCCCGTGCTCGATCCCTCCGACGGTTCCGTCATCGCGTCGCTCGCGGCGGCCACGCCTGACGACGGCATCGCCGCCGTCAACGCAGCCGAACGCGCGGCCGAGAGCTGGGCCGCGCGCGCCCCGCGCGAACGCGGCGAGATCCTACGGCGAGCCTTCGAGCTCGTGCTCCAGCACCAGGACGAGATCGGCCGCACGATCGTCCGCGAGATGGGCAAGCCGCTCGCCGAAGCGCGCGGCGAGGCCGCCTACGCGGCCGAGTTTTTCCGCTGGTTTGCAGAGGAATCGGTCCGCGCGCGCGGCGATTACGGGCCGGCGCCGAGCGGCGCCAACCGGATGCTCGTCGGGCACGCACCGATTGGTGTATCACTGTTGATCACTCCCTGGAACTTCCCTGCCGCGATGGCCGCGCGCAAGCTCGGGCCGGCGCTGGCGGCGGGCTGCACGGTCGTGCTCAAGCCGGCCGAGGAGACGCCGCTGACCGCGCTGCGGATCACCGAGCTGCTGGCCGAAGCCGGCGTGCCCGAGGGCGTCGTGAACACGGTCGTCACGGACGAGCCGGCGCCGCTGGTCGAGCGGATCCTCGCGGACCCGCGCGTGCGCAAGCTGTCCTTCACCGGGTCGACCGCCGTCGGGCGCCGGCTCTTGGAGCTGTGCGCGCCGCAGGTCATCAGCGCGTCGCTGGAGCTCGGCGGCAACGCGCCGTTCGTGGTCCTGGACGACGCCGACCTCGAGGTCGCCGTCACGGGCGCGATGGCGGCCAAGATGCGCAACGGCGGCGAGGCGTGCACGGCCGCCAACCGCTTCCTGGTGCACGAGTCGGTGGCCGCGGAGTTCACCGACCGGCTGACGTCCGCGATGGCCGCGGTGAAGATGGCGCCGGGCTCGGAGCCGGGCGCGCAGCTCGGACCGCTGATCAACGCGCAGGCGCGCGAGAAGGTGGAGCGGCTCGTCGCGGACGCGGTCTCGAGAGGCGCGCGTGTGCGCACCGGTGGTCTTACGCCGCCCGGCCCCGGGTTCTTCTACCCGCCGACCGTGCTGGACGGCGTGCAGCCCGGGAGCGCGCTGCTGCAGGAAGAGGTCTTCGGCCCGGTCGCGCCCGTGATGACGTTCGCGAGCGAGGACGAGGCGGTCGAGCTGGCCAACGACACCGAGTACGGCCTGGTGGCGTTCGTCTTCAGCCGGGACGTGCGGCGAGCGCTGGCGTTCGGCGAGCGGATCGAGACCGGCATGGTCGGGATCAACCGCGGTGTGGTGTCAGACCCTGCGGCGCCGTTCGGCGGCGCCAAGCAGAGCGGCCTCGGCCGCGAAGGCGGTCAGTACGGGCTCTACGAGTTCCTCGAGCCGAAGTACTTCGCATTCGACTGACGACCCGACTTTTCAGGATCTTGCAAGGACAAACAGTGGAGGAGGACCTGTGTCGCAGCAGAAAGTGCTCGTGCTCGTCGGCGACGCCGCCGAAGAGCTCGACGCGATGTATCCGATCTACCGCCTGCGCGAAGCGGGCTACATCGCGGACGTCGCCGCTCTGACCCGGCGCGACGTCCAGCTCGTGATCCACGACTTCGACCCGAACTCGGACGCGTACACCGAGAAGAACGGGCGCAAGCTGCCGGTCGACCTGGCGTTCTCCGAGGTCGATCCCAGCGAGTACGTCGGGCTCGTGATCCCGGGCGGGCGGGCGCCGGAGTACATCCGCGCGGACGCTGACGTGCGCCGGATCACCGAGTACTTCTTCGAGAAGGACCTTCCGGTCGGCACGATCTGCCACGGCCCGCAGGTCCCCGCCGTCTACGGGCTGCTGCGCGGGCGTAAGACCGCCGCGTTCCCGCCGCTGACCGGCGACATGGAGAACGCCGGCGCCACGGTCGTCGACGCGCCCGACGTGGTCGACGGCAACATGGTCTCCTGCCGTGGCTGGCCGGACATGCCGGACTGGTCGCGCGCGTTCATGAACGTGCTCGAGCGCGCCGCCGTCCCGGCGTAGGACCCGCGCGATGATCGCCGAAGGCTCCGGGCCGCCCGTGCTTCTCCTGCACGGCTCCGGCCCGGGGACGACGGCGGCGGCGTGGCGCTCGCTGATCACGGCGCTCGCGCCGCGGTTCCGCGTGCTCGCTCCCGACCTGCTCGGCTTCGGGTCCAGTCCGATGCCGAGCGGGTCGCTGCGGGAGGCGTGGACGGCGCAGGCGCTCGACGTCGTCGCGGATCTCGAGTCCTTCGCGGTCGTCGGCAACTCGGCGGGCGGGGCGATCGCCCTGGCGCTCGCGTGCGCGCGCCCGCGCGCAGTCAAACGGGTGGTCGCGGTCGGATCGATGGGGCTGGCGATGCCGCTGCCGGCCGGGCTGGACGAGCTGTGGGGGTACGGGCCGGCGTCGCTGGAGGCCGCCGCGGCGCTCAACGAGCTGATCGCGCCCGCGACGGCGTCCGCGGCCGCCGCCGCGGCGCGCTACGAGGCGTCGCTCGCGCAGCCGTGGTACGGCGAGCTGTTCCCGGCGCCGCGGCAGCGCTGGGTCGACGATCTGGCCCTGTCCGCCGGCGAGCTGGCGTCCGTGGCCGCGCCGGTCCTGCTGGTGCACGGCTCGCAGGACCGCGTCGTGCCGCTGCGCGACAGCTTCCTGGGCCTGCTGGACGCCCTGCCGGACGTCCGCGGACACGTGTTCGGCGGTTGCGGGCACGCGACGCCGCTGGAGCGTGCCGACGAATTCAATCGACTAGTCACGAGCTTTCTGGAGATCGACCGATGACCGACTTCGCCGTCCTTCGCGCCCCGTCGCAGGTGCTCTTCGGTGCCGGGATGGCCGAGGCCGCCGGCCGCGTGGCCGGCGGGTACGGGGGCCGCGTACTCGTGGTGACCGACCCGGTGATCGCGCAGACGCCGGGGTTCGCGACGGTGCTCGCGTCGCTGGACGCTTTGGAGGTCGCCGTGTTTGCCGACGCGGTGGTCGACGTGCCGCGGGCGACGATCGACGCCGCGGTCGCCCTGGGGCGCTCGTTCGCGCCGGACGCGGTGGTCGCGGTCGGCGGCGGGAGCGTGATCGACCTGGCGAAGGTCACCGCGCTGCTGCTGGCGCACGGCGGGCCGCTCGAGGACTACTACCCGGTGCAGTCCGTGCCCGGGCCGATCGTGCCGCTGATCGCGCTGCCGACGACCGCCGGCACCGGCTCGGAGGCGACGCCCGTCTCGGTCGTGACCGACCCGGCGACGCAGATGAAGATCGGCGTCGCCTCGCCGCACCTGATCCCGCGGCACGCGCTCTGCGATCCGCTGCTGACGGTCGGCGCACCGCCGGTCGTGACCGCGCACTCGGGAATCGACGCGCTCGCGCACGCCGTCGAGTCGTACCTGTGCGCGTCGTTCGAGGTGTCGGCGTCGTTCGTCCTGGACCGGCCGCAGGTCGGGCGGAACCTGCTCTCGGACGCGCTGGCGGTCGAGGCCGTCGGGCACATCTCGCGGTCGCTGGCACGGGCCGTCGCGGACGGGTCGGACCTCGCGGCCCGGACGGGGATGCTGTACGGGTCGCTGCTGGCCGGGATCGCGTTCGGCAACTCGGGCGTGTCGACCGCGCACGCGCTGCAGTTCGCGATCGGGGCCGCGACGCACACGTCGCACGGGCTCGGGACGGGGCTGCTGCTGCCGTACGTCATGGAGTACAACCGGCCGGTGTGCGAGGCGCAGTTCGCGGTGCTCGAGCGGATCATGGGCGCCGACCCGGTCGCGTTCGTCTTCGAGCTCGGGCAGCAGATCGGCCTTCCCGCCTCGCTGGCCGAGATCGGGGTCTCGCGGTCCGCGCTGCGCGGGATGGCGGAGGCCTCGATCGGCATCAAGCGCCTGATCGACAACAACCCGCGCCCGCTGGACACCGACGCGCTGGAAGCGATCCTGGACGCCGCGTTCCACGGCGACCCGTCCCGCGTCGCCACCCTCGCGCCGGCGAGCTGAGCCGCGGGCGCGTCGTCGCGTCGTCGCGCGGCGTCGCGCGGGCGCCTCATGGCGCGGCGGCGCGGCGCGGCGGCGCGGCGCGGCGGCGCGGCGCGGCGAGCGGTCACTTTCTGGCGCTATCCGCCGAAACGCGACCCTCGCCGCGCCTCGCGCGCCGTCTCCCCGCGCCGGCGCGGCGCGTCGTGGCGGCGCGGCCCGACGTGGCGGCGCGGCCCGACGTGGCGGCGCGGCGACGCGACGCCGCGAGCGGTCACTTTCCGGCCCTATCCGCCGAAACGCGACCCCTCGCCGCACCTCGCGCGCCGTCTCGCCGCGCCTCGCGCGCCGTCTCCCCGTGCCTCGCCGCGCCGTCCTCCCGTGCCTCGCGCCGCCGTCGCCCTCGTGTGACGCCGCGCGACCGCGCTCTCTCCACCGCCGGCCGCGAAGTGCGAGGCGGATACAGCACCGGTAAGGGGAGCGTCGCCCTCGCCGCGCCGTCACTCGCGGTGACGGCGAGACGCGAGCCCGCGCGGGAAGTCGCGGCCGGCGGCGATACCGCGGATGTGGCGCGTTGCCGCTCCATGGCGCGGCGAGTGGTCACTTTCTGGCGCTATCCGCCGAAACGCGACCCCTCGCCGCACGCCGCACGCGCCATCTCCCCGTGCCTCGCCGCGCCTCGCGTTGCCGTCCTCTCGTGTCGCGCCGCGCGACCGCGCTCTCTCCGCCGCCGGCCGCGAAGTGCGAGGCGGATACAGCGCCGGTAAGCGGAGCGTCGCCCTCGCCGCGCCGTCACTCGCGGCGACGGCGAGACGCGAGCCCGCGCGGGAAGTCGCGGCCGGCGGCGATGCCGCAGCCGCAGATGTGGCGCGTTGCCGCTCCATGGCGCGGCGAGTGGTCACTTTCTGGCGCTATCCGCCGAAACGCGACCCCTCGGCGCCGCGCACGCTCCGCCCGGTGAGGTCGCGCCGCGCGACGCCCGCGCTGCGGCGCCGCGCAAGGTGACGCGGGCGCGGCGCGATGCGGCGCCGCGCGAGGCGACGCGGCGCCGCGCAACGTGACGTGGCGCCGCGCGAGGCGCTGCGGCGCGGCGCAAGGTGACGCGGGCGCCGCGCGCTACCGCGGGTCGGTGAGGTCTCGCACCGCGCGCTGGAGGTGCGCGGTCATGCGCGCCTCGGCGGCGGCGACGTCCCCGGATTCGAGCACGTCGAGCACCTCGTGGTGCTCGAGCCCGATGGCCGCGGGCGACGCCCAGCTCGGCCGCAGCTGCGCGACGCAGAGCCGGATCTCGCCGCTCAAGGACGCGTAGACACGCTCCAGCCGCGGCGAGCCGACCGCGCTGACCAGCGCGTCGTGGAACGCGCCGTCGCCGGCGACGACCTCGCTCCAGCCGGCGTCGTCCGGGAGCGCCTCCATGACCGCGATCGCGTCGCGCGCCGGACCCAAAGGCGCGCCGCGCTCCAGCACCGCACGCACGACCAGGCATTCCAGCGGGATGCGGACCGAGAACAGGTCGAGGATCTCCTCGCGCGTCAACACGGGGATGTGCGCGCTGCGGTTGCGCTCGCGCACCAGCAGGCCCTCGTGGCAGAGGGCCTGGATCGCCGTGCGCACCGTCGGGCGAGCGACGCCGAACTCCGCGGCCAGGTCGAGCTCCGGCAACCGCACGCCGGGCTCGATCTTGCCGTCCAGGATTCGCGCGCGCAGCGACGCGACCACGGCCTCCTGCGTGGAGATCGGTTTGACCGCAAGCCCGCTCATCAAGCCGCCAACATAGCCGTCAGCTCGGCCGCGACCGGCGGCGGAGTCAGCGCGACGGGTACACCGCCGGGCGTGACCGCGCGCATCCCGCGGCGCCGGGCTTCGGCCCGCCGCCACTCGGCCGAGCTGACGTACAGCACCGCCTCCGCGGCCACGCCGCAGTCCAGCGGATCGCTCAGGACCGCCTCGAAGGCGCCCCCGAACAGGTACAGCGGCCCCGGGGTCTCGGCCCGCGAGACGGCGACCAGCCGCCGTCCGGACCGGGCGGCGATCTGCACCGCCTCCCGCGCGCCGGGCAGCGGCCGTGCCAGCGCCGACACGCGGGCGAGCGACTCCTCGCCGCTCTCCTCCCCCAGATAGCCGCGCTCGCGCGCGAGGCGCTCGAACCCGAGCGCCAGGCCGTGACCAGCGGCCAGCGCCTCCACGCGGCGCCGCAGCGCGGCCCCGCGGTCGAGCGGGCTCTCACCGTTGCGGCGCGCCAGCTCGTACGCCACCGCCTCGATCGCCCCGGACCAGTCCAGCAACGTGCCACGGCACGCGAATGCGACGACCTCGATCTCCTCCTCCATGAGGCAGGAGCCTAACTTGTATGACAGTCTTACACAAGTGGCCGGCCCCACCGTCTGCCATCGTGGTGGCCATGTCCTCCTCGCAACCCCGCAGCGTCAAGATCTCCGACACCGAGCGAGGCGGATGGTCCTCGGACCGGCCGCGCCGGCCCGGCGAGGCCGAGCGCCCGCCGCGCAAGCTCGACGTCAGCGTGCGCGGGCGCGTGCTCACACCGACCGACCGCATGCGCTACTCACCCGGCAGCCTGCTGCTGATCGCCTGCCCCGAGCCGGCCCTGCGCGCCCGCTTCACCAAGCGCGTGATCGAGGAGCAGAGCGCGATCCTGTCCGCCGACAAGGTGCGCGGGCTGCTCCAGGGCAAGGTCCCCGCCGATCAGCTTGAAGCGAAGGCGCAGGCGCTGCTGGACGCCGCGGCGAGCAAGCGCTTCGCGGCCGGGCAGACGGTCGTGATCCCGCTCGAGACCCTGAGCGCCGAGGAGCGCGAGCGCTACGTGCGCCTCGCCGCCGCGCACCGCCGCGCCCGCCACCTCGTGCTGGTCGACGTCGGCAAGGACGCCGTCCCCGAGGAGGACCGCGCGACGCTGGCCGAGCTGCGCACGGCGCTCGACGCCGCCGAGCTCGGCGCCGAGGGGTTCATGACGTCGATGCGCATCGGCGGCCGGATGATCGACGAGCTCAAGAAGATCGTCTTCGCCCCGCCCCCCGTGGACGACTAGGTCCGCGTTTAGCCATCTGCACGGGAAACCGCGGGGCAAAAACACTCATCCTGCCTTAAGGTGACTCTAAGGCCGGTGTCACTGGACGATCACCGTGCCGCGACAACCGGAGGGCTCATTTATGAGGATTGGGGTGAAAGGGCTCGCGGCGGGCGCGTTGGCGCTGGCGTCGCTGGCCCTGGGAGGCGGCGGCGTCGCGCAGGCGCAGAGCGGCCCCGTGCTGGAGAACGGCAAGACCAAGGCCGTCTATGACTACCGGTCGGCGATCCGTGAGCGCGTGTTCATTCCGCAGCCCGGCATCGACCAGGACCGCAACGGCCAGGAAGACTGGGTCACGATCGACATCATCCGCCCGGCTGAAGGCTCGGCGACGAACAAGATGCCGGCGATCATCGACCCCAGCCCGTACTACACGACGGTCTGCCGCGGCAACGAGACCCAGTGCATGGCCGACTGGAACGCCGACGGCGTCAACGACCGCTGGCCGCTGTTCCACGACAACTACTTCGTGCCGCGCGGCTACGCGTACATCCTCGCCCAGATGAACGGCACGGGCTACACGGAGAACGGCTGCCCGATGCACGGCGGCCCCGGTGACATCGCCGGCGAGAAGTCCGTCGTCGACTGGCTCAACGGCCGCGTCCCCGGCTTCAAGGCCGCGAGCCGCACCAGCGATCCCGTCCTCGCCACCTGGCACAACGGCTCCAGCGCCATGATCGGCAAGTCCTACGACGGCACGCTGTCCAACGGCGTCGCCGCGACGGGCGTCGAAGGCCTCAAGACGATCGTCCCGATCTCGGCCATTTCCGCTTGGTACAACTACTCGCGCACCGGCGGCGTGCGCCACAACACGAACTACCCGCAGAGCCTCAACAACAACGTCACGACCGGCCCGACGCCGCCCGCCGGCGTCAGCCTCCCGAACCGGCGCACGATCTGCTCGCCGATCAACGCCGACATCAGCAACGACGCCAACGTCGACACCGGTGACGGCGACGCGCACGGCGACATCAACACGTTCTGGAAAGAGCGTGACTACAACCTGGACGTCAGCAAGGTCAAGGCCGCCGTCTTCGCGACGCACGGCTTCCAGGACGACAACGTGCGCATGGACCACCTCGGCATGTGGTGGGACGGCCTGAAGGCCAACAACGTCCCGCGCAAGCTGTGGCTGCTGCGCGCCGGGCACACCGACCCGTTCGAGTCGCGCCGTGCCGTCTGGGTCGACACCCTGCACCGCTGGTTCGACCACTGGCTCTACAACGTCGACAACGGCATCGAGCGCGAGCCGGCCGTCACGATCGAGGACGAGAAGGACACCTGGGGCGAGTACGCCGACTGGCCGATCCCGGGCACCGAGAACGTCGACGTCTTCCTGCGCGGCACCGACAACGCGGCCGCGGCCGGCACGCTCGGCGGCTCGGCGAACGGCGGCGCGGCCGACGCGCTGACGTTCACCGCGCTCAACAACACCTCAGAGAGCACGCTGATGAACTCGCCGAACGGCGCGCAGACCAACCGCCGCGTGTTCATCACCCAGCCGCTCACGCAGGACGTCCGCCTGTCCGGCACGGCGCGGGTCGACCTGCTCGCGTCGCTCGGCCAGACGCAGTCGAACCTGAGCGTCATCATCGCCGACTACGGCCAGGGCACCCAGGTCACGCGCTCGGGCGAGGGCATCTCGAACTCGAGCACCCGCACCTGCTGGGGCGACACGGGCGTCAACGCGGTCACCGGCGAGGGCGGCCCGGCGTGCGCCAACCTCGGCGACACGTGCACCGCATCGGTCCGCGAGATCGACACCGCGTGCTACCTCGAGGTGACCAAGCCGACGCAGAACGTCACCCAGTGGCGCGTCACGCGCGGTCTGCTGGACTCGTCCAACCGCGACTCGCTGTGGTTCGCCGACGCGTCGCCGGTGACGATCGGGCAGAAGTACCACTTCAAGTTCCCGACCATGCCGACCGAGCACACGTTCAAGGCCGGCCACCAGATCGCGATCATCGTCGCGGGCTACAACGGCCAGGCCTCCAGCGGCCAGGGCACCACCAACGTGCCGGTCACGCTCGACACGCGCCTGAGCAAGGTCACGCTGCCGATCAAGGGCGGCTACCGCGCGCTGGCGACCGCCGGCGCGACCGACGCCGAGACGGTGCCGCCGGTGATCGGCGACGCCCCGGACGTCACGGTCCACACGGCCGACCCGAACGGGACGATCGTCAACTACACCGTCCCGACCGCCACCGACAACGAGGACCCGAACCCGACCGTGACGTGCGCCCCGGCCTCCGGGAGCACGTTCACCGTCGGCTCGACCGTCGTCACCTGCACGGCGAAGGACCTCAGCGGCAACACGTCGACGAAGTCGTTCAACGTGATCGTCGGCTTCGACTCCACCGTCGGCGGCGACGTGCCCGCGACGCTGTCGCTGACGCTCGGCGCCGCGCCCACGTTCGGCACCTTCATGCCGGGCCTGGCGAACACCTACACGGCGTCGACCACGGCGACCGTGCTCTCGACCGCTGGTGACGCGACGCTGACCGTCGCCGATCCGAGCGCCGTCGGCACCGGCCACCTGGTCAACGGCACGTTCGTGCTGCCCGAGCCACTGCAGGCCCGCGCCAACACGTCGGCCTACGCCAACGTCGGCTCCTCGGCGTCCCCGCTGACGCTGCTGACCTACTCGGCGCCCGTCTCCAACGACGCGGTGACGCTCGGGTTCAGCCAGAAGGTCAACGCCAACGACGCGCTCCGCACGGGCACGTACAGCAAGGCGCTGACCTACACGCTCAGCACCACCACCCCGTAGTTCTCTCATGACGCGTGTACCGGTCTTCTCATGGCCGGTACACGCGTTTAGTCTCATCCACGGCCGGGGCCGTGGACTGTCCTCCGCAGCGCCCGTATGGTTGCGCGCGCAAGGCTGCCGATACCGGTGGCTGGGTCTGTGCACATGGAGGTCAAATTGAGAAGAGGACTCGCGGCTGGAGTGCTGGCCGCGCTATTCCTCGGAGCCGGCGCAGCGCAAGCGGCCGCCGACCCCGTCATCACCGTCGGCGCGGACGGGAAGACCGCGCCGGTCTTCAGCTACCAGGACGCCAAGCGCGAGCGGGTGTGGGTCCCGGTCGCCAACGTCGACCAGGACAACAACGGCGTCACCGACCGCGTGGCGATCGACATCATCCGGCCCAAGGAGTCCGGGCCGAGCCTCAAGGTCCCGGCGATCATCGACGACAGCCCGTACTACACGTCGCTGGGCCGCGGCAACGAGACGCAGTACATCCACACCACGGCGGACGGCGTCCTCGACAAGTTCCCGCTGTTCTACGACAACTACTTCGTCCCGCGCGGGTACGCGATCGTGCTCGCGCACGCGATCGGCACCGGCTTCTCGACCGGCTGCCCGCTGCACGGCGGGCCCGGTGACGTCGCCGGCTTCAAGGCCGTCGTCGACTGGCTGATGGGCCGGATCGACGGCTACACGTCGATCGACGGCACCACCACGGTCCACAACGACTGGAACAACGGCAAGAACGCCATGATCGGCAAGTCCTACGACGGCACGTTCGCCAACGGCGTGGCCGCGACGGGCGTCGACGGGCTCACGACGATCGTGCCGGTCTCGGGGATCTCCTCCTGGTACGACTACTCGCGCATGGGTGGCATCCGGGAGAACACCCACTACCCGCGCAGCCTCGACAACAGCATCACCGGCGTCGTCTCGCAGACCCTGCTCGGCGTCCTGCCGCCCGATCACCGCACGCCGTGCGCGAGCGTGATTAACGGCCTCAACGACGTCGACGGCGACAGCACCGGCGACATCAACCCGTTCTGGAACGACCGCGACTACCGCAACGACGTCAGCAAGGTCAAGGCGGCCGTGTTCGCGTCGCACGGCATCAACGACGACAACGTGCGCCCGGACCAGATCGCCGAGTGGTGGACCGGTCTGGCCGCCAACAACGTCCCGCGCAAGCTGTGGCTCTCCCAGGAGGGCCACGTCGACCCGTTCGAGTACCGCCGGGCCGAGTGGGTCGACACGCTGCACCGCTGGTTTGACTACTGGCTGCAGGGCGTCCAGAACGGCATCATGGACGAGCCGCGGGTGGACATCGAGCAGCCGCAGGGCAACGTCTGGAAGACCTACGCGGACTTCCCGATCCCCGGCACCGTCAACACCGACGTGTACCTGTCCGGGCGCGCGGCCGGCCAGTCCGGCTCGCTCGGCCTGAGCGCCGGCGGCGGCACCGACTCGCTGACGTTCACCGACAACTCGCTGTCGGAGACCAACGCGATCAACTCGCCGAACGGCTCGCAGGCCAACCGGCTCGTGTTCCTCTCGCCGAAGCTCAAGAGCGACGTGCACGTGTCGGGCACGCCGATCATCGACCTCCAGGCCGCGCTCTCGACCACGCAGAGCAACCTGGCGGCGCTGCTCGTCGACTACGGCGCGTCCTCGCGCGTCGGCCGCGCCGGCAGCGACGGCGTCACGACCGGCACCACGCGCACCTGCTGGGGCGAGAGCAGCACGGCGACCGACGGCTCGACGCTCGACAGCGCCTGCTACCTCGAGGTCACCAAGCCCGTCCAGAACGTCACCCAGTGGCGCGTCTCGAAGGGCATCCTGGACTCCTCGAACCGCACCTCGCTGTTCGACGGCCAGGCGTCCCCGGTCGTCCCGGGCGACAACTACGAGTTCAAGTTCCGGATCCTGCCGACCGACTACACGTTCCCGGCCGGGCACCAGATCGGCGTGATCCTGCTGGCGAACTACTCGATGGGCGTCGCCGGCACGCGCGGCGCGCAGATCACGGTCGACACGAAGACGTCGAAGGTCTCGCTGCCGATCACCGGCGGCGCGGACGCGGCGACCGCGTCGGGCGGCTTCGTGGCCGACACGACGGCGCCGGTGATCACCGCGCCGGACGTCAACGTGTACACGAGCGACCTCAACGGCACGACGGTGAGCTTCTCGCCGTCCGCTTCGGACACGCAGGACCCGTCGCCGGCGCTGACGTGCGACAAGACGAGCGGCTCGACGTTCCCGATCGGCGCCACGACCGTGAACTGCACGGCGACCGACGCCAACGGCAACGCGACCTCGAAGTCGTTCGTGATCACCGTGGCCTACTCGGCGTCCGCGCCGGGCGACGTCAACGGCACCGTCCCGGCGACGCTGGCGCTGACGCTCGGGGCTCCGGCCTCGTTCGGGGCGTTCACGCCGGGCGTGGCGCAGACCTACACGGCGTCGACGGTCGCGACCGTCACGTCGAGCGCGGGCGACGCGACGCTGAGCGTCGACGACCCGAGCGCGGATCACCCCGGGCACCTGGTCAACGGCGCGTTCGCGCTGCCGTCGGCGCTGGGCGGCCTCGGCGTGGTCAAGACGTACGACGGGCCGGTGTCCAATGACGCCGCGACCGTCACGTTCACGCAGGCCATCGGCGCCTCCGACGCGCTCCGCACGGGCGCGTACAGCAAGACGCTGACGTTCACGCTCTCCACCACGAACCCGTAAGGGGACGGTTCGGTCCACCGGGGGTTACCCACACCCCCGGTGGGCTCTGATCCCCACCGCGGCTCTGGTGGTCGCACTGCTGTGGAGGCGGCGGCACGGACGTAGATTCGGTCCATGCTCGCCGCCACCACACTGCCGCGTCCGACGAGCGTGCTGCCGTTCTCAGCGCGGGCGCGGACGCAGGTCGGGCTCTTCCTCTTCGCGTACCTGCTCTACAGCGCCGCGCGGTTCGTGACGATCGGCGATCTCGGGGCGGCGCGGGCGCACGCCGCGTGGATCGTGTCGCTCGAGCAGACGTTCGGGGTCGGGGTCGAGGCGTCGGTGCAGGCCGCGTTCACCGGGACCTGGATGCTGTGGGTGCTCAACCATCTGTACCTGGTGGCGCAGCTGGGCGTGATCCCGGCGGCGCTGATCTTCCTGTACCGGCGGGCGCCCGGGATCTACGTGACGCTGCGCAACACGATCCTGGCGACGTGGCTGATCTCGGTGCCCGTCTACGGGCTCTTCCCGGTCGCGCCGCCGCGGCTCGCGGGGATCGGGATCGCCGACACCATCTCGGCCCAGACCGGCTTCTCGCTGAGCTCCGGTCTGACGACGTCGTTCTACAACCAGCTGGCGGCGGTGCCGAGCCTGCACGTGGGGTTCGCGCTCGCGGTCGGCGTGGCGCTGTTCGCGGCGCTGCGGAACCCCGTGCTGCGCGTGCTCGCGCTGCTGTGGGGACCGCTGATCGGGCTGGCCGTGGTCGCCACCGGCAACCACTTCGTGTTCGACATGCTCGCGGGCGTGGTCGCCTGCGTCGCCGGCTACGGCCTCGGGGCCGTCGCCGGGCGGATCCGGGTGCGGCCGACGCTCAGGATCGCGCGGGCGTTCACCGAGGCCTGAGCGCAGATCGCGAGCGCCAGGGCGGTGCCGACGACCGTCAGCACCGTGCTGGTGCCGACGAAGAACGCGGCGACGTCGGCGGGCTTGGTGTGCGCGTGCGTGACCGGGTTCAGCGTGGCGGCGAGGATCGCGGCGCCGGCGCCGACGCTCGCGGGCGAGAACGGCAACAGGCGGCCGCTGGTCTGGGCGAAGACGACGAGCAGGACGGCGGGCAGCGTCGCGGGCAGGCCGAACGCGGTCAGAAAGCACGCGAGCGCGACGAGGCGCAGGACGCGGCTCGCGAGCTGCCAGGGCAGGACCTCGCGCGCGTAACGCCGCGGGTCCCTGAGCGCGCCCGCGCACCCGCGCCCGGCGCGGTGGGCGGCGGCGAGGACGCGCCCGGCGCCGCTGGGCGGCGGGGCGGCGGCGTCGTCGCGCGCCGCGCGTCGCCGTCGCGCCCAGACGGCGAGTGCGGTGGCGGCCGCGAGGAGCGCGAACGCCGCCGCGGCGTAGAGCGCGGCCGGCGGGGGTGCCGCGACCTGCGGGCCGACGCCGATCGCCAGCGCGAGCGCGAGCAGGGCGAAGCCCAGCGCGCACTCGCCGACCGCCTCGGCGACGAGCGTTCCGGTCAGGAGCGCGCAGCCGGCGCGCGGGGCGCGGCGGGCGAGGACGAGCACGCGCACCGCGTCGCCGCCGCGCGCGGAGACGATCCCGCCCGCCCCGGCGCCCGCGACCCAGGCCGCGATCGCGTCGCGCTGGCGCGGGGACGCGGCGTCGCGCGGCGTGTCGTCGACCGCGGCGGCACCAGCACGCGGCGCGGCCGCGCGCACGACCGCGTACCAGCCGCGCCCGCGGGCCACCTGGTTGAGCAGGTGCGCGAGGACGCCGAGGGCGAGCCACCCCGGCGCCACGCCGGTGAACGCGTCGACCAGCCCGGCGACCGCATCCTCGATCGCGTCGGACATTCGCGGCCAAGCGTACTCGCCGTCAGGCCCACTCGTCCACGGTGCGCACCCGGCGGTCCGGGCGCAAGGTGCCTTCAAGGTTTGCCCAAGCTCGCCCTGCGAGCCTGCCCGGCATGAGCACGACCACGCGCAGCCTGGCCTCCCACTGGGACCTGGCCCTGACCTCCTCCGCCCTGCTGTTGATCGTCGGCGGGATGGCGGCGCCGCACATCCGCCGCCTGCTCACGGCGTCGTGACCGCGAGGCTGAACGTCAGCGCCTTCGCGTAGGCGCCGGCGCGCAGCGTCTCGCCCGCGCCGATCGACTGCCGCAGCGCGATCGCCGCCGGCACCACCACCGGCGCCGCCCCGACCGCGACGTACGCGCCCGTCGTGTCACGCACCCGCAGCGGCTGCGCCAACGCGACGCCTGTGGCCACCAGGCGCCCGGGGAAGACCCCGCTCAGGTCCGCGACCGTCAGCGTCGCCGGCGCTCCGCCGACCGTCGCCCGCAGCCCGGCGTCGTAGTCGCGCGCCAGCCCGGGCACGAACGCGCCGAAGCTGATGTCGGCGGCGCTCAGGGTCAGCGACAGCGCGGCCCGCGGCAGCGCCGTCACCGTCACCGTGCGCGAGGCCCGCGCCGTCGCGCGGCCGTCGCTGACCGTCAGCTGCACCGTGTACTCCCCCGGCTGCGCGTACGCGTGCGGCAGGCGCACCGGCAGCGCGCCGGTCGCCGTCGCCCCGTCGCCGAAGTCGAGCGTGTAGGTCAGCGCGTCGCCGTCCGGGTCGCTCCCGCCCGCGTCGACCGTGGCCGTGAGCGCCCCACCGGTCACGGCCAGCGTCGCCGTCGGCGCGGCGTTGACGACCGTGAAGCGGTGCTCGGCGGGCGTCGGGTCGGCGTTGCCGGCCGCGTCGACCGCCCACGCGCGGAAGACGTGCTCGCCCAGCGCGAGCTCCTCCGCCCGCCAGATCGTGGAGCAGCTGGCGGCCACGCCGTCCAGCGAGCAGTCCACGCGGCCTTCGTCGAAGCGCACCGAGAACGCGACCGGGCCGGCGTGGACCTCCGCCGGCGGCCCGCTGGTGATCGCGGTCTCCGGCGGCTCGGTGTCCACCACGAACTGGCGCGTCACCGGGTCGGACACGTTGCCGTACTGATCAACCGCCCGCACCGTGAGCGTATGCGCCCCGTCAGTGACCTCCAGCCGGAGCGGCGACGTGCACGGCGCCGGCACAGCATCGTCGAGCGCACACGTGAACGTCGCCCCCGGCGGAGAAGACGCCAACGTGAACTCCGGCCTCGCATCATTCGTCAACCCGGACGGCCCACCCGTGATGGCGGCCACCGGCCGAACGGTCGAGATCGTGAACGTGGCAGCCACCTCCGCACCCCCGACCGCCCGCACCCGGAACGTGTAAAAACCGTCCGCCAGCGGCCCAAGCGTCCACGGCGACGTACAGACGCCGAACGCCCCATCGTCGAGCGCACACTCGAACGCCACACCCGGCTCCGCCGAGGAAAACGCGAACGTCGGCGTCGAATCGTTCCCGTACGCCGGCGGCCGGCTGTCGATCGTGACCGCCGCGCCCGGACGCGCGCCGTAGACCGCGAACTCGCTCAGGTCGCGGAACTGCGCGCCGGCGCCCTGCGAGGACAGCAGCGTGACGCGCGCGTAGCGCACGCCGCTCGCGCCCGCGCTCGGCGTCACGAGGTTCAGGCGCCCCCGGTCGGCGGTCGTGAACGTGCCGGTCGCGGCGACCGTCCAGGACGTGCCGGTGGCCGACGTCTCGACCCGGTACTGCCCGAGCGCGCCCGTGAGCGTGTCCCCGCAGGCCTCGCTCGGATCGATCCCGAACTCGGTCACGTCGATCGTCTCCGGCAACCGCACGACGAACGACTTCGCGCCGCTCGGCGCGTAGGTCGACCAGCCCGTCCCGGATATCTGGTCCAGCGCGGCGGTCGGCCCGCAGCCGTAGTCGGCGTACTCGCCGCCGGTGGTCGCGGTCACGGCGGCACCGCCGCCCGTCGCCGCCCAGTTGCGCTTGAGCACCGGGTCGAACGCGATCGTCGCGCCGCCCGCGACCGTCAACGACGTCACCGCACGATCCCAGCCCTGGCCGCCCGCGACCACCTTCCGGTACGTGCCCTCGGGCACGCCGGCGAGCGTGTAGCGGCCGTCGGCGTCCGTGGTCGCGACGTAGTCGCGGACGCCCGAGATGCGCACCTCGACGCCGGCCGCTGGCCCGCCGCCGAGCGTGCTGGTGACGCGCCCGGAGATCGTCCCGGCCGGCCCGTCGGATGCGGGCGGCAGCGCGAAGCTCTCGGCCGGCGCCGTGTCGTCCCCGTTCAGCGACGCCGCGAAGTAGCCCATCCCGCGCGCCGCGAACACGCGCCATAGCGCGTCCAGGTCGGCGCCCGAATAGAGGTTCTGATCGGCCAGCAGGATGCCGTTGCGGGCGTCCAGGAACGACGGCTCGGGCCCGAGCAGCGCCATCCCGCCGGTGATCAGCGCGCGTGCCTTCTCGACGCCGAGCGCCGTCCGCACGTCCCACAGCGTCTGCGCCCAGATCTCGCCGTCGCCGTGCACCTCGAGCTGGCCGGCGACCTTCCCGAAGTCCCCGTACGTGTAGCCGCCGGTGCCGAGCGCCGCGCGCCCTGTGCAGGCCGCGACCAGCGTGTCGACCGGGCAGTCCAGCGGCTGGGTGCGCAGCTTGGCCGAGCCGAGGTCGGTGTAGGCGCCCATCGCGACCTCGCCCGCCGCGGCGGTGTCGAGCTCCGGGAACTGGCCGACGATGAAGTCCTGCGCGTACCAGTCGCTCCAGCCCTCCCCCATCGCCCCGGACTGCGCGGTGTTGAGCGCGCCGTAGCCGCCAGCGTCGGTCACCAGCCGGTTGGAGAGCCCGTGCGTGTACTCGTGG
>DATMGH010000190.1:0-39645 GCA_035555675.1 Solirubrobacter sp.
GGCGAGTGGGGCGGCGCGGCGGTGTGGGCGGGCGCGGAGTGGGGCGGCGCGGCGGAGCCGGCGAGGAGCGGGGGGAGGGTGCGGGTGACGTGGGCGGGGTCGAGCGCGGCGTTCGCACCCGAGGCGACCGCGATCTGGTTCTCGCCCGCGGCGTCGACCACGATCAGGGCGACGCCCGTGGGCTCGGTCACGCGCACGACGCCGGACACGTCGACGCCCTCGCCGGTGAGCTCCTGCAGCGCCCCCTCGCCCATCTCGTCCGCCGCGCCGACCGCGCCGACGAACGCGACCGCGGCGCCCAGCCGTGCCGCCGCCACCGCCTGGTTCGCGGACTTCCCGCCGCCGAACCGCGCGAAGCGCCCGCCGACCACGGTCTCCCCGGCCGCCGGCAGCCGCGGGACCGCGACCACGAGGTCGACGTTGATGGACCCGACGACGACGACGCGAGCAGCCGGCACGACCGATGAGGCTACGCGACGCGCGCGCGGGCGCCGCCGAACCGACTCGCTCGCACACTCCCGCTTCCCGCACAGGTGAGCCATCCACCCGCCTATAAGATCCGGCCCACCATGCGCCGACTTCTCCTACTGACCGCGATCGCCGCCGCCCTCACTCAAGCTGGACCGGCCCACGCCGCATCGACCTGCGACATCAGCGGCAAGGAGCGCAAGCTCGGCGCGACGTACGTGACGTCGGTCAAAGCCACGGGCGTGACGTGCAAGAGCGCGCTCAGCCTGGTCAAGGCGTTCCACCAGTGCCGCCGCCAGCACGGCGTCGCGGGTCACTGCGCGAAGGTCCGCGGCTACCGCTGCAGCGAGCGCCGCGACGCGATCGAGACGCAGTTCGACAGCCGGGCGACCTGCAGCAGCGGCAAGCGCAAGGTCGCGTTCACGTACACGCAGAACACCTGACGTCCGGCGATGCGCCGAGCCTCGATCGCGGTGGCCCTCGCCGTCATCGCGCTGGCGGGCGCCTGCCCGGGCATCGCGTTCGGCCAGTGCGACGAGCAGCGCCGCGGCTCCGCGCGCACGACCGACGGCCGCCGCCCGCCGCTGGTGATCGGCGACTCGACGCTGATCCTCGCCGCGCCGCTGCTCGGCGCGCGCGGGATCGAGGCCGACGCGCGCACGTGCCGCCAGTTCACCGAGGGCGTCGCGCTGCTGGCGGCTCGCCGGCGGGCCGGGACGCTCCCCCGCCTCGCGATCCTGGCGCTGGGCGCGAACGGGCCGGTCGACCGCGCGACGGTCCTGGAGGCGCTGACCGCGATCGGCCCGAACCGCGTCCTCGGCCTGGTCACCCCGCGCAACCTCGCCGGCATGGGCGACACGATGCGCAGCGTCGCCCGGAGCCACCCCGACCGGGTGCTGCTGATGGACTGGCGCGCCGACAGCGCGGGCCGCGGCGCGTGGTTCGGGGACGACGAGCTGCACGTCAACCCGACCGGTGCGCGCGCGTACGCGGCGTACATCGCGCGCAAGGCCGAGCCGTTGACCGCGCCTCCGGTGCGAAGCCTGCGGATGCCCGCCGCGCCGGGCGACGCGCCCGCCTGCGGGAGGATCCGCCGCTCCGGGCGTGCGCTGCGCGTCTTCGTCGTCGGCGGCCGTGAGCGGATCACGTGCGCACGCGCACGCGCGCTGGCGCGCACGCCGCCGCTCGTGCCGCGGCGCGGCTGGCGCAGCTACGACTGGACCGCGATCCGCGACGCCCGCTGGCAGGACGTGTACGCGCGCGCGGACCGGCGGGTGATCGTCGGCACGGTCGCGATCGCGGCGACGGCGACGGCGAGCGAGGCGCCCGTGGTCGCCGCCGATCCGGGCACGAACGGCCGCGCGATGGTGCGGATCTCCGGCACGCCCGGCACCACGGTGACGCTGGTCGAGCTCGTCGGGGACGAGCGGGTGCCGGTGGCCGAGGTCACCTTGACCGGGCCGGAGCGGACCGTCGAGCTGCCCTGGCGCTGCGACCGCCGCGTGCGCCGCCTCGCGGTCGACACGGGGACCGCGGCGGTGGAGGTGCGGACGCCCTCGTGCGCCGGGCGCTTCACGCTCACGGCGACGCCCCGCACCGCGCCGCGGGCGGGCACGACCGTGACGGTGCGGGTCCGCGACGCGTGGCGCGGCGCCGCCACGCCGGCGCGGCTCTGCCTGCGCACGGGCGGGACGCGGGACTGCCGCGACGTGCGCGTGCCGGGCGCGTCGGTCCGGCTGCGCGTCCGCCGCGCCGGGCCCGCGGAGATCACGCTGCGCGGTGCGGGGTTCGCCGACCGGCTGCGGCTCGAGGCGCGCGGCGCGGGCAGCCCGCTCAAGCTCCTGGCGACGGGCGACTCGATGATCCAGATCGTCGACGCGCTGCTCGCCGACCGGCTCGGCGACGGCGCACGCGTGCTGAGCGACGCGCGGATCGGCACCGGCGTGTCGAAGCCGCTGCTGTTCGACTGGGTGCGCCACGCGGCGCGCCAGGCGCGCGACCGGCATCCGCAGGCGACGGTGGTCTTCCTCGGTGCCAACGACGGCTTCGCGCTCCAGGGCGTGCCCTGCTGCGACGCGCCCTGGATCGACCGCTACGCGGCGCGCGTGCGCACGATGATGACCGCGTATCGCCGCGGCGGCGCCGGGCGCGTCTATTGGCTGGCGCTGCCGGCCGCGCGGGACGCGGCGCGGGCGCGGATCTACCGCGCGGTCAACGCGGCGGTCCGGCGGGCGGCGGCCACGTTCCCGGCGGACGAGGTCAGCGTGATCGACCTGGACCGCGTCTTCACCCCCGGCGGCACGTTCCGGCAGCGCATGGGCGGGCGCGTCGTGCGCCAGCCGGACGGCGTGCACCTGTCGGCGGCGGGCGCGGGGATCGCGGCGGCGGCGATCGAGCGACGCCTGCGCGCCGACGGGTTGCTGCGGCGATGACGCGCCGCCTGCTGCTCGCCGGCTGCGGTGGAGCGGCCGAGCCGGCGCCGGACGTCGCCGAGCCCCGGCGATGACGCGCCGCCTGCTGCTCGCCGCGCTGCTCGCGGGCTGCGGTGGCGCGGCCGAGCCGGCGCCGGAGGTCGCCGAGCGTACGCCGCGCCCGCGCGTGGAGATCGCGGCGCCGGTCAACGGCGCCGCGGTGCCGGCCGCAAAGGCGAGCGGGTCGACGCTGCGCGGCCATGTGCGCGTCCAGGGCCGCGCCGCGGCGGCGGCCGGCGTCACGGTGACCACGGGCTGCGGCGCCGACTGCGAGGTGAACACGTCGGCGAACGCGGCGGGCGCGTTCGCGACCGAGGTCGCGTTCGTGGTCGACGCGGACGACCCGCGCCTGACGATCGCGGCCACGTACCCCGGCGACCCGGAGACGGCGGGCGACCGCGTGATCGCGACGGTGCGGGCGCCGTCCCGCGCGACCAAGCCGAAGCCGCGCCGCACCCCGAAGCCGAAGCGCGCGCCCGCCCCGCCGAACCCGACCGCGACCCCCGGCCCGCGCTCGCTGCTGCTGATCGGGGACTCGCTCGCGGAGGGCATCGCCCAGGCGCTCCCGCAGGCGCTGCCGGGCTGGCGCGTCGCGGTCGACGCGCGCACCGGCCGGCCGCTGGCGGAGGGGATGCGGGTGCTCGCGGCCCGCGGCGCGCTCGCTCCCGGCACGGTGCTGGCGATCAGCCTGTTCACCAACGACGATCCGGGCGCGCTGGACGCGCTCGAGGCCGCGGTGCGCGAGACCGCGGCCGCCGCGTCGTGCGTGCTGTGGGCGACGATCGTCCGGCCGCCGGTGGGCGGCCGCGGCTACGCCGACGCCAACGCGCGGCTCGAGCGCCTGGCGGCCCACGGCGGCCGGCTCGTGCTCGTGCCCTGGGCGGACGCGGTGCGCCAGCACCCGGAGTGGATCGGCGGCGACGGCGTGCACGCGACGCCCGCCGGCTACCGCGCCCGCGCCGATCTCTACGCCGCCGCCGCGCGGGCCTGCCCGGCCTGAGCCGAGGCCGAACCGCCGCCGTTCAGCCCGGCCGGATCAGCGCCGCGACGCCGTCGAGCACGCGCTCCAACCCGAACGCGAACTCCTCCGCGCGCTCGCCGCCCTCGTCCTCGAAGATCCCCGCCGCGACCGCCCGCGCCAGCGACGGGAACGTGTCGAGATCCAGTGCCGCCGGGATCACCTCGATCGCCGCCTCCGGCACCTGGAACCGCAGCCGCGCGGCCCAGAAGACGTAGCCGTTGAGCAGGAGCACGATCTCGGCCTTCGCCTCCTCGTCGAGCGGCGTGCCCGCCAGCGCCTCCAACCCTCGGTCCAGCCACGACAGCTGCGCGCGCGTGCCGAGCACGCCGGTGATCGGCACGTCGATCCCCCACGGGTGCCGGTCGAGCACGTCCAGCAGCGCCTGCGACCACGCTCGCAGCCCCACGCGCCAGTCACCGCCCGGCGGCAGCGCCGGCGCCACGCCCAGCGCCTCGTCGAGCATCCGCCGCACCAGCTCGTCCTTGCCGGACACGTGCCGGTAGAGCGACATCGTCGTGAACCCGCACCGCCGGGCGACCGCGGCCATGGTCACCGCGTCCAGCCCCGCCTCGTCGGCGATCTCCACCCCCGCGCGCACCGCCTTCTCCACCGAGAGCCCTCTTGCCATACCCGAAGTGTATATCGTACACTCGAAGTGTATGGCGTACACAATCGAAACCCATGGCCTGACGAAGGCCTTCAAGGGGCACCGCGTCCTGGAAAGCCTCGACCTCCACGTCGCACCCGGCGAGGTGTTCGCGCTGCTCGGCCCCAACGGCGCCGGTAAGACCACGACGGTCCGCATCCTGGCCACGCTCGAGTCGCCGGACGGCGGCACGGCGCGCGTCGCCGGCCACGACGTCGTGACCCAGCCCGGCAAGGTCCGCGAGCGGATCAGCCTGACCGCCCAGGAGGCGGCGGTCGACGGCGTCCTGACCGGCGCCGAGAACCTGCGCATGATGGCCCGCCTGCGCCGCGTCCCCGACCCCAGGCAGCGCGCCGCCGAGCTGCTCGAGCGGTTCGACCTCCAGGACGCCGCCGACCGCCGCGTCGCCACCTACTCGGGCGGTATGCGCCGCCGGCTCGACCTCGCGCTGGGCCTCGTCACCCAGCCGGCGGTGATCTTCCTCGACGAGCCCTCGACCGGGCTGGACCCGCGCAGCCGCCTCGCCGTCTGGGAGGCCGTCAAGCAGCTCAAGGACGAGGGCGCGACGATCCTGCTGACGACCCAGTACCTGGAGGAGGCCGACCGCCTCGCGGACCGGATCGCCGTCCTCAACCACGGCCGGATCGCCGCTCAGGGCACCGCGGCGGAGCTCAAGCAGCGCGTCGCGGGCGAGACGCTGGAGCTGTTCTTCGCCGGCGACGCGCAGCTCGCGCAGGCGCAACGCACGCTCCACGGACGCCCGGACTCCGACACGCTGAGCCTGAAGGTCCCCGCCGACGGCCCGCACGACGTCAAGCGGGCGCTCGACGCCCTCGACGGCGTCCCGATCGACCGCCTCGAACTGCACGCCCCGACCCTCGACGACGTCTTCCTCTCCCTCACATGACCGATTCGCTCACGTTCGTCGGCCGCTCGCTGCGCCACAGCGTCCGCAGCGTCGACGCCCTGCTCACCGCGATCCTGCTGCCGGTCGCGATCATGCTGCTGTTCGTCTATGTGTTCGGCGGCGCGCTGGCGCCGCACGGCCGCTACGTCGACTACGTGGTCCCCGGGATCATCGTCCTGTGCGCGGGCTTCGGCTCCGCCGGCACCGCGGTCGCCGTCGCGCAGGACATGACCACCGGCGTCGTCGACCGCTTCCGGACGCTGCCGATCTCCGCCGCCGCCGTCCTGACCGGCCACGTCGTCGCCAGCGTCGCCCGCAACGCGCTCTCCACCCTGCTCGTGCTCGGCGTGGCGCTGCTGGCCGGCTTCCGCCCCACGGCGGACCCGCTGAACTGGCTCGCGGCCGCCGGGCTGCTGCTCGCGCTGATGACCGCGATCTCCTGGCTGGCGGCGTGCTTCGGCCTGCTCGCGCGCAGCATCGAGGCGGCCAACGCGGTCACGTTCGCCGCCGCGTTCATCCCGTACCTGAGCAGCGCCTTCGTCCCGGTCGACACCATGCCCGCGGGCCTGCGCGCCGTCGCCACGCACCAACCGGTCACCCCGATCACGGACACGCTGCGCGCGCTGATGCTCGACCAGCCCGCGCCGCACGCGCTGACCGCGCTGGCCTGGTGCGCGGCGGGCATCGTGGCCGGCCGGATCGGCGCCGCGTACCTGTTCCGGCGGCCCCGTCCGAACGGGTAGATTCTCATCGTCATCCCATGTCGGTGGTGTCGGGTTCGAGGCCATTGGGTCTCAGGGCCGTTCGCGCCCGCACGAGGGGAGCAAGACATGGATGTTCGAAGGGTGCGCGCCGGCGGTGCCGCACTGGTCACGCTCGCGGCGCTCGGCCTCGCGGCCTCGCCCGCGCTGGCGTCCGGCACGTACGTCGCCGACGTCAGCTCGCTCGGCAGTGGGGCGACGGCCGGCACGCTGCACGGCACGGTCGTCAACGAGACGGCGCACGCCAAGACGACACAGATCAGCGTCAACCTGATGCGCCGCGGCACCAAGCGGACGGTCGTCGGGCGCGCCAGCGTCCGCGTCCCCGCGCGCGGGTCCGCCGCGTACGGCGTCAAGGTGAAGCTGCCCGGCAAGCTCGCTCGCGGCATGTACTACCTCGCGGCCTGCACGCCGTCCGGCAACGGCGCCGGGAAGTACGGCTGCGCGACCGCGCAGAACGAGATCAACATCGGCGCCAAGGCCGCGCCCAAGCCCGCCGCGACGGCGGCACAGGCCGAGGACTGCTCGGCGGGCGGCCGCTCGCTCTCGGCGCCCGGCTCGCGCATCTACCCCGACACGGGCAACACGGGCTACACGAGCGTCCACACCGACGTCTTCATCAACTACGACGCGCCGTCGAACCTCTTCCTGTCGGGCACGCACGTCGACCTCCAGCAGCGCGCGACGAAGTGCCTGACCGAGTTCAGCCTCGACTTCGTGCGCAACAACACCGTCACGGGCTCGGTGCCGGGCCCCGACTTCACCGTCGGCTCGGTTGAGATCAACGGCCAGCCGGCGACGTTCACGTTCAAGCAGCCGACCTACCCGGGCGACCCGAACGGCGACGACGATCCCGATCCCGCCGCGCACGCGACCGGCCTGAACAACCCGATCAACGCCGACAACCCGAACCCGCCGGCCTGCAATCCGACCGGCACCAGCGCCGCGCTGCAGAACCAGCCGTGCCCCGCCACCAAGCTGGTGATCACGCCGAGCGCGCCGATCCCGAGCGGGACCGACTACAAGGTCACGGTCAACTACACCGGCCGCCCGGGCGTCTACCTCGATCCTGACGGCTCGACCGAGGGCTGGTTCCGCAACAACAACCCGGTCGGCGACGGCGGCTTCGTCACCACCGAGCCGGTCGGGACGATGGCCTGGATGCCGCTCAACAACCACCCGACGTCCAAGCCGACGTATGACTTCTACGACACGGTCAACTACGACCCGGCGGCGTCCACCAACCGCGTCGCCATCGGCAACGGCCGCCTGATCTCGACCACGGTCAACGCGGCGGACACGAACTTCCCGACCACCGGCTCGCGCACGTTCCACTGGCGCTCGCCGGAGCCGATCGCGAACTACCTGGTCGAGAACAGCATGGGCTTCTACTCGCTCGACGAGCGCTTCGCGGCCAGCAACGTCATCTACTACGAGGCGCAGGCGCAGGGCATCGCCGCTGATCGCCAGATCACCAACAAGGCCGTGATGGACCAGCAGGAGGACATCACGCTGTTCCAGACGCAGTTCAACGGCCCGTTCCCGTTCTCCACCGACGGCGTGATCGTCGGCATCCCGAGCGCGAGCTTCGAGGAGGAGATGCAGACCAAGATCACGTTCGCGGGCGGTCGCATCTCGCTCGGCACGTTCAACCACGAGAACATGCACCAGTGGTGGGGCGACAACGTCTCCGAGGGGGCGTACAACCTGACCTTCCTCAAGGAGGGCTACGCCGACCTGTCGGAGGGCCTGGCGTCCGCGCGCACCGCGGCCACCAACGCCGGCGGCATGGGCACGCCGGCCGGTGACGCCGCGTTCGAGACCAGCCTGGCCAACCGCTTCAACACGAGCTACAACAGCACCAGCACGTCGTACTGGGGCGTGGCGCCGTCGAACCCGTCGTCGACCAACCTGTTCTCCAACGCGAACACGTACTCGCGGCCGGGCCGCGCGTACATCGCGCTCCGGGCGATCCTCGGGAAGAACAACTTCAACCTGGCCAGTCAGGAGATCCAGCGCACGTACGGCGGCGGCTGGATGGACGAGGCGCGGGTGCAGGCGATCTACCAGAAGTACCTGCCGAACCAGTCGCCGGGCTGCCACAACAAGCTCGCCGTCTTCTTCAAGCAGTGGTGGGACACGTCGTACACGGGCTCGCCCGCGGCCGGCAACAAGCCGAGCATCACGGGCCCGGGCCTGGCCGGCAACGACCAGTTCTATGACGCCAACGGCGGCTGCCTGCCGTACGGCGTCGACGTTCCGGGCAGCGTGGGCGGCGACGTCGGCGCCACGCTGTCGCTGACCCTGGGTGCGCCGGCGACGTTCGGCGTCTTCACGCCGGGCGTGTCGCGCACGTACCTGGCGTCGACGACCGCGAACGTGATCTCGACGGCCGGCGACGCGGCGCTGTCGGTGACCGATCCGAGCACGACGGCGCCCGGGCGTCTGGTCAACGGCACCTTCGCGCTGCGGCTCGGCCTGCAGGCGCAGGCGACGTCGCCGCTGGGCGCGAGCGCCGGGTTCGGCTCGATCAGCGGCTCGCCGCTGAGCCTGCTGACCTACGACGGGCCGGTGGCCAACGACGCGGTCGCGCTGCAGTTCCGCCAGTCGATCGGCGACACCGATCCGCTGCGCACCGGCGCGTACAGCAAGACGCTCACGTTCACGCTGGCGACGACGAACCCGTAGCGAGATTCCGCCCGGGTGTGGATTTCGATCCACACCCGGGCATTTCTCATCGTCACCCCATCCGCCGTTTGAAGGGTTGCGGACGCCACTGGGTCTAGTGAGAGGGGTGACATGGAAGTTCGTCGCACGGGCGCGCCGTTACTGGCGCTCGGCATCCTGGGTCTCGCCGCGGCACCGGCGTACGCCACGCCGAACGTCTCGGTCTCGTCGGTCAGCTCGCTCGCGCCCGGCGCGAGCGCCGGGACGCTGACCGGCACGGTCGCCAACGAGACCGATCTCGACCGCAACGCCACGGTCACCATCCGCCTGATGCGCGCGGGCACCAAGACGCGCATCCTCGGCTCGACGCACGTCCGCGTCGCCGCCAAGGGCCAGGCGGCCTACAGCGTCAACGTCAAGCTGCCGTCCGGCCTGGACCGCGGCAACTACTACGTCTCTGCCTGCACGCCCGCCGCGGACGCCGACGCGGCCAAGCTCGGCTGCGCGACCGCCGAGCGCGACGTCAAGGTCAAGGGCGGCTACCCCGTGCGCGGCCGGCTGGCGCGCAAGCCGTTCGAGGACGCCAAGCGGACCGGCGCGCACGCCGCGGTCGCGGAGGACTGCACCTCCGGCGCGCGCACGCTGGCCACGCCCGGCACGCGCGTCTGGCCGGACCTCGGCAACGGCGGCTACCTGAGCCTGCACACCGACGTCTACACGGTCTACGACGCGGTCTCGAACCTGTTCCTGCCGGGCAACCACGTCGAGCTCACGCAGCGCTCGACGCAGTGCCTGACCGACTTCAGCCTCGACTTCGACGCTAAGAACGGCGTCACCAGCACGTCCGCGCCCGGCCCGGACATGACCGTCGACTCGGTCACGGTCAACGGCCAGCCGGCGACGTTCAAGCAGGTCCAGCCGACCTATCCGGGTGACCCGAACGGCCCGGACGATCCCGACCCGCTGGCGCACCGCTCCGGCCTGACGATCCCGATCAACGCGGACAACCCGAACCCGCCGGCGTGCCCGTCCACGAGCTCCTCGGCGGCGACCGCGAACCAGCCGTGCTTCCCGACCAAGCTCGTGATCACGCCGAGCGCGCCGATCCCGAGCGGGAGCGACTTCAAGGTCGTGGTCAACTACACCGGCCGCCCGGGCGTGCGCCCGAACCCGTCGCTCGGCAGCGAGGGCTGGTTCCGCAACAACAACCCGGCCGGCGACGGCGCGATGGTCACCTCGGAGCCGTCCGGGACGATGGCCTGGATGCCGCTGAACAACCACACGTCGGTCAAGCCGACCTACGACATCTACTCGACGGTCAACTACGACCCGGCGCTGAGCGGCGACCAGAACCGCGTGTTCATCGGCAACGGCCGGCTCGTCTCGACCACGGTCAACGCGCCGGACCCCAACTACCCGGACGGCGGCTCGCGCACGTTCCACTGGAAGTCGTCGGAGCCGATCGCGGCCTACCTGGTCGAGAACAGCGTCGGCCACTTCGACCTCACCGAGCGGATGGCGACCGCCGGCGACGTCCTCTACTACGAGGCCCAGAGCGTCAACATCGCCGACGCCCGCAAGGCGTCCAACAAGGCGATCATGGACCAGCAGGAGGACATCACCCACTTCCAGGAGCAGTTCAGCGGGCCGTTCCCGTTCAACGCCAACGGCATCGTGGTCGCGCTCCCGAGCGCGAGCTTCGAGGAGGAGATGCAGACCAAGATCGTGTTCGTCGGCGGCTCGATCGGCTCCAACGCCAGCACGTTCAGCCACGAGAACTACCACCAGTGGTGGGGCGACAACGTGTCCTACGGCGAGCACCGGTTCACGTTCTTCAAGGAGGGCTACGCGACCGACGCCGAGCACTACTTCGCGGCCGACAACGCCGGCAAGGCGGCCGGCCCGGTCGGCAGCGCGGCGTACGACGCGGCGTTCGAGGCGACGCTCGTGAGCCGCTTCAACTCGCAGTACCTGACGACGTCGCGCAACTACTGGAGCGTCGCGCCGTCGAACCCGACGACCGCGAACCTGTTCTCCAACGCCAACACGTACACGCGCCCGGGCGCGTCGTACCTGGCGCTGCGGGCGATCCTCGGCAAGGACAACTTCAACACCGCCAGCAAGGCGATCCAGCGCGACTTCGGCGGCGGCTCGATCACCGAGGCGCAGGAGATCGCGGTGTTCCACCGTTACCTGCCGAACCAGTCGCCGGCCTGCCACAACAAGCTCGACGCGTTCTTCAAGCAGTGGTGGGACACGGCGTACACGGGCACGGCGGCGGACGGCAACCGGCCGTCGATCACCGGGCCCGGGCTGGCGGGGCCGGACCAGTTCTATGACGCCACCGGCGGGTGCGCGCCGTACGGCGTCGACGTGCCCGGCAGCGCCGGTGGGAGCGTCCCGGCGACGCTGTCGCTGACGCTGGGCGCGCCGGCCGCGTTCGGTGCGTTCACCCCCGGCCTGGCGCACACGTACACGGCGTCGACGAGCGTGACCGTCATCTCGACGGCGGGCGACGCGGCGCTGAGCGTCACCGATCCGAGCGCGACGGCGCCCGGCCATCTGGTCAACGGGGCGTTCTCGCTCCCGTCGGCGCTGCAGGCGTCGGCGACCAACTCGGCCGGCACCTCGACCGCGGGCGGCGCCGTCTCCGGCTCTCCGCTGACGCTGCTGACCTACGCCGGCCCGACCAGCAACGACGCGCCGACGCTGACGTTCGCGCAGGAGATCGGCGCGACCGACGCGCTGCGCACCGGCACGTACAGCAAGACGCTCACGTTCACGCTGTCCACGACGAATCCGTAGCTGCCCTTTAGGCCGCGTCCTCTACGCTCGCGGACGATGAGCGAGGACGCGGCCGCAGCGGCACGCCAACCGGCCGCCCTTCCTTGGGGCGACGCGCGCCCCGCGCGGGCCGACCTGCTGCTGATGGCGGCGATCACGGTCAGCGGGCTCTACGCGCTGGCGTCGATCCCCCTGACGCCGTCGCTGGTCGGCTCGCACCCCGTGCTGCTCGAGCTGCTCAAGGGCTCGATGGCCGGGATGATCACGATGGGCGCCATGGCGCGCATCGGCGAGGCGTCGCTGCTCGTCGCCGTGCTGGCCGCCGTCCCCGGCCTGATGATGTGGCACTGGATCTACTGGTGGGCGGGCCAGCGCTGGGGCAAGCGCGCGATCGACCTCTTCCTCGGCAACCATCCGAAGGCGGCGTCGCGCACGCACCGGCTCGAAAAGATCACGCACCGCTTCGGCTGGCTGGCGATGGTGATCGTGTACTTCCAGCCGCTGCCGAACCCGCTGATCTACGCCGCCTCCGGCTGGACCGGCATGCGCCTGCGCACGTTCCTGCTGCTCGATTTGATCGGGTCGCTGCTGTGGATCGGGCTCTGCGTGGGGCTCGGGTACGCGCTCGGCCAGAGCGCGGTCGACGTCGCCCGCGGGATCTCCCGCTACGCGCTGTACCTGACGCTGGCGCTGGTGGCGGTCGTGTTCGCCCGCCAGTGGTGGGTCAGCCGGCGCTGACGACGGTTCCGCGGACCTCGCCGAACGACACGCTGCCGGCCCGGCCGCGCAGCACCACCGTGTCCCCGTCGGCCAGGAACGAGCGCCCGAGCTCGATCAGCGACCCCTCGGTGCCCGGCGACGGGCCGGAGATCGTCCCGGACGCGAACAGGTCGCCCGGCCGCGCGGCCGCGCCGTTGACGGTCGCGTGCGCGAGCAGCTGCGGGAACGTCCAGTAGAGGCCGCGCGCGTTGGTCTGACTGATGACCTCGCCGTTGAGCTCGACCTCGAGCTCGGCGTCGAGCGCCCAGTCGCCCTGCGTGCGCAGGTAGGGCAACGGCTCCGGGTCCTGCTCGCGCGCCGCCACCAGGTACGGGTCGAGCGCGGCCAGCGGCACGATCCAGGGCGAGATCGACGTCGCGAACGACTTGCCCAGGAACGGGCCGAGCGGGCGGTACTCCCAGCGCTGGATGTCGCGCGCGCTCCAGTCGTTGACCAGGACGAAGCCGAAGACGTGATCGCGGACGGCGGCGGGCGGGATCCGCGACGCGGCCCGGCCGCCGGTGACGAAGCCGAGCTCCAGCTCGATGTCGAGCTCGCGCGTCGGCCCGAAGTCGGGCCGCTGACCGAGCGGGCGCGCGACCGGCGTGCCGGAGACGACCACCGAGCCGGCCCGCCCGTGGTAGCCGATCGGCAGGTGGCGCCAGTTCGGCAGCAGCGGCTCATCCCCCGGGCGGAACAGGCGCCCGAGGTTGGACGCGTGCTCGAGCGACGCGTAGAAGTCGACGAAGTCCCCGATCGCGACCGGCAGCTCGGGCTCCTCCAGCGGCTCCAGGTCGACGGTGCCCGCTTCGAGCAGCCGCGTGACCTCCGCGCGGACCTGCTCCCAGACGGCGCGCCCCGCGGCCAGAAACGGGTTCAGCGTTCCCGTCGCGAGCGTCGGGTGCAGGCGTGCGAGCCCCAGCAGCGCGTCGCCGTAGCGGACCACGCAGCGCCCGCCGGCCACGCCGTACGGCAGGTTGTCGATCCCGAAGCCGCTCATCGCTTCCGCACCCTCCCGGCTGCCGCTTCCCGCAGGGTGTGCTCGAGCGTCGGCAGCTCCACCGGCAGCTCGACGTCGATCTCGATCGTGGGCCCGTCGCGGCGCGTCACCACGACCTCACCGAGCCGCGCGAACAGCGCCAGCATCGCTTCGTTGGTGGCCAGCAGCGCGGCGGTGAAGACGCGGATCCGGTTCTCGGCGGCGCGCACGCACAGGCGCCGCAGCAGCTTGCCGCCGAGCCCGCGGCCCTGCCACGCGTCGACTACGACGATCGCCGCCTCGGCGACGTGCGGGCGCTGCACGTCGCGCACGTAGCGGGCGACGCCGACGCCCTCGCCGGTCGCCGGGTCCAGCGCCCCGATCGCCTCGTGGTCGACGTGGTCGATCTCGGTGAAGAACGCCAGCTCGTCGACCGTCAGCGCGTCGCGGGAGGTCAGGAAGCGCTTGTAGACCGACGCGTCGGACAGGTGCGACCAGCCGGCCGCGAACAGCGGCTTGTCCTCCGGCCGGATCGCCCGCACGAGCACCTCCGAGCCGTCGTCGAGCAGCACGAACTCGCCGTTGTCGCGCCGCTGCAGACCGCGCTCGTACGCGGCCGCGGCGGCCTGCGCCTCCTCCTCGGTGTCGTGCCGCGAGAGCGGCGCCGCTTCGCCGCGCAGGCGCACGAAGTACCCGCCCGCGGGGCTCGGCTCGACGTAGCAGTGCACGGCAAGAGCCTACGGCGACTTGACAGGAGCAGGCCCGCTGCAAGACCATCGGCGTGATTTGCGCACGCGAGCGGGCATCCGGGTCCGAACGGCGGCCGCCCTTGCGGCGCTCGCTCTGCTTGCCGTGCCCGCGGCCGCGCACGCCCAGGGCGCGACGCTCGACGGCGCGCCGCTGAACGTCTACGCGAGCGGGTTCGGGGCGATCCAGGTGCGCGTCGACGGCCTTCCCGCCGGGCTCTTCTACGACCCCGCCGAGGATCCCGCGCACGCCGGCCTGGAGATCAAGGAGGGCGACGCGTACTACCCGCTCGAGGACGGCTTCAACGTCGCGCCCGGGCGGACGAACGTCGAGCCGGCCGTGGTCGTGGCCAACGCGGACGGCAGCCGCACGCTGCACACGGCCTACACGGTCGGGCCGCACCTGCGCGTGAGCGAGGACCACACGTACGCCGACGGGACGACGTCGATCGCGGCGCACTACGCGATCACGAACGTCTCCGCCGCCCCGGTGTCGCTGCGCGCCGGTGCGCTCGCCGACCTCTACGTCGGCAACAACGACAGCGGCAACGGCGTGATCTCCAACGTCGCGCCGCGGTTCGTCGGCGGGCGCGACGAGGCCGCCGGGCTCGTCTACGGCCTGCAGGAGGTCACCCCGTGGGGCGCGCTGCAGGAGGGCGACTACGAGCGCGTGTTCGACAACTTCGCCGGCGCCGGGCTCGACAACACGGTCGACGCGCTGGCGCCGGACAACGGCGTCGGCGTGAGCTGGGAGCTCGACAACGTGGCGCCCGGGGAGACGCGCACGCTCGACGTGCGCTGGCTGCTGGCCGCCGCGGCGCCGCCCGGCACGACGTCGCCCGGCGGGCCGGACGCGGACGGCGTGATCCACGCCGTCCAGGGCGGCACGCTGCCGCCGCCGGTGCCGGGCAAGGCGGTCAACGTCCGGCTGCTCAAGGGCAAGGTCTGCTTCACGCCGCCCAAGACGAAGAAGTGCATCCCGCTCAAGGACCCGGTGCAGATCCCGCTCGGGAGCCTGATCGACACCACCAAGGGGCGGATCGCGCTCGTCTCGGCCGCGGACAAGGACGGCACCGTGCAGTCGGCGTGGTTTTACTCGGGGATCTTCAAGATCGGCCAGACGAAGGGCTCGAGCCCGATCACCGAGCTCACGCTGGCCGGGCCGAAGCTGAGCTGCACGAAGCCGAAGAAGGCCAAGCGCGCGGTCGCCTCGGCCAAGAAGAAGAAGCCCAAGACGCGGCGGCTGTGGGGCAACGGCAAGGGCCGGTTCCGGACCAACGGGCAGTTCAGCTCGGCGACGGTGCGCGGGACCAAGTGGGTCGTGATCGATCGCTGCGACGGCACGCTGACGCAGGTCAAGCAGGGCAGCGTGCTGGTGCGCGACAAGGTCCGGCGCAAGAACGTGATCGTCCGGGCCGGCAAGCAGTACCTCGCGCGCAAGAAGAAGTGAACTGGGTCTCGGTCCTCGCCGGCTTCCTCGTCGCCCATATGGTGGGTGACTACCTGTTCCAGACCGACTGGCAGGCGCGCAACAAGCGCGGCGGGCTGACGCACGGGGGCGTGTCGCGGCGGGCGCTGCTCAGCCACGTGTCCACGTACACGCTGGCGTTCCTGCCGGCGTTCATCTGGATCGGCACCGAGCTCGACGCCGGCTGGGCGATCGCCGCCGCCGTGCTCGTGTTCGTCCCGCACCTGGTGATCGACGACGGGCGGCTGGTCGCGCTGTACCTGGCGCGGGTCAAGCGCGCGGACGGGCTGAACCTGGGGCTGGCGGCGTCGGTCGACCAGTCGTTTCACGTGCTCTCGCTGTTTCTGGCGGCGGCGGTGATCGGGGCGGCATGAACCGCCGCAAGAGCTCGACGCTCGCGCTGCTGGCCGTCGGGGTGCTGGCCGCGATCGTCGGGTTGGTGTTCGACGCCGCGCACGGGCTGAAGGCGACCGAGCGGGCGACGATCGACGCGCGGTTCTCGATCCGCGGTGACCAGGCACCGCCGAAGGACGTGGTGCTGGTCGCGATGGACAACCGCGCGGTCGGGCACGGGAAGGTGCCGTTCGACCGGCGGCGGCACGCGAAGGTGATCGAGCAGCTGACCAAGGCCGGCGCGGGCGTGATCGCCTACGACGTGCAGTTCACCGAGGCCAGCGACTCCGCAGCGGCCGACGAGGCGCTGTACGAGGCGGTCAGCAAGGCGCCGCGGATCGTGCTCGGCACCACCGAGGTGTTCCCGGGCGGGCAGACGGAGATCTTCGGCGGCGACGACGCGCTGGCCCAGAGCGGGGCGACGCCGGCCGCGTCGGTGATCCCGGTCGACACCGGCGGGCGCCTGCGGCGGCTGCAGTTCAAGATCAACGACCTCGACTCGTTCGCGGTCGCCGCCGCGCGCATCAAGCTCGGGCGCAAGACGCTGCTGCCGGCCGGCCACAGCGCGTGGATCGACTACCCCGGCCCGGTGCGGCGGCTGAGCTTCGCCGACGTCGAGAGCGGGCACTTCCCGGCGTCGGCGGTGCGCGGGAAGGTCGTCGTGGTCGGCGCCACGGCGGACGCGTTCGGCGATTTCCAGCGCACCCCGGTGAGCGACCGGATGCCGGGCGCGGAAGTGCAGGCGGCGGCGATCGACACCGTCCTGCGCGGGTTCCCGCTGCGCGACGCCGCCTGGTGGACCGACGCGCTGCTGATCATCGCGCTGGCGTTCGTGCCGCCGCTGATCGCGCTGCGCTTCGGGGCGATCCCGGCCGTGCTCGGCGGGCTGGTCGCGATCGGCGCGTACCTGGTCGCGGCGCAGCTGGCGTTCGACTCGGGCACGATCGTCACGGTGGTGCCGCCGCTCGCGGCGGCGGCGGTGGCGCTGGCGCTGACGCCGCCGGTCGCGAACCCGTCGCGGATCCCGCTCGGCGGCGTGCTCCAGGAGCTGGGGCCGCCGCGCGCGAACCCGCGCTCGCGCCGGCTGCAGGCCGGATCGCTGCTCGGCTCGGCGGTGCTGATCGTCGCGTCCGTGCTGGTGCTGCAGGCGACCGGTGTGCTGCAGCGCACGGAGCTCTCGACGGTCAATGAGCGGTTCGACATCCGCGGCAGCACCGGTGCGCCGTCGAACATCGTGCTGGTCGCGATCGACGACTTCACGTTCACGACGCCGCCGAAGCCGACCTGGCCGTTCCCGCGCTCGATGCACGCGAAGGTGATCCGCAACCTGACCAAGGCGGGGGCGAAGGTGATCGCCTACGACGTCCAGTTCACGGAGGCCAGCGGTGACACCGAGGAAGCCGTCAGGGACGACCGGGAGCTGCTCGACGCGGTCACCGCGGCGGACGGCAAGGTGGTGCTGGCCACGACCGAGGTGCGTCCGGACGGCTCCACCGAGATCTTCAGCTTCGCCGGCGACGACGCGCTCGCCAAGAGCAAGGCGGTGCCGGCGTTCTCGGCGTACGGCAAGGACGCGGACGGCAAGATCCGGCGCATCAAGGCGTCCGAGAACGGCCTGATCTCGTTCGACCTCGCGACCGCCAGCCTGGCCGTGGGGCACCCGATCAAGGCGCCGTCGGACGACCCGTGGATCGACTACTTCGGTCCGCCCGAGACGGTCAAGACGCTCAGCTTCGTCGACGTCGAGCGTGGGCAGTTCAACCCGGCGGACGTGCGCGGCAAGATCGTCGTCGTCGGGTCGACCTCGAGCGTGCTGCAGGACTTCCACGCCACGTCGACCAGCCATTCGGACCTGATGGCGGGCCCGGAGATCCACGCCAACGCGATCGACACGGTGCTGCGCGGGTTCCCGCTGCGCGACGGTCCGCACTGGCTGAACCTGGCGATGGTGATCGTGCTCGGGCTGCTCGCGCCGATCGCCGGGCTGCGCCTGAAGCCGCTGCCGTCGGCGGCGGTCGGCGTCGCCGGGCTGGTGGCGCTGCTGGTCGGCGCCCAGGTCGCGTTCCAGCACGGGGGCGCGATCATCCAGGTCGTCTATCCGTTCATGGCCGGGTTCCTGGCGCTGCTGGCGACGGGGGTCATCCATGGGCTCACGACCGCGTTCGAGCGCGAGCAGGCCCGCGACGCGTTCGCGCGCTTCGTCCCCGAGGCCGTCGTCGATCAGGTGCTCGCGGACGCGGACGGCGTGCGGCTCGGCGGCGTCCGGCGCGAGGGCACGGTCATGTTCAGCGACCTGCGCGGGTTCACGAGCTTCTCGGAGACGCTCGAGCCGGAGCGGGTGATCGAGTCGCTGAACCGCTACCTGAGCGAGATGAGCGAGGCCATCCTCGACCACGGCGGCACGCTGGTCGCGTACATGGGGGACGGCATCATGGCGGTGTTCGGCGCGCCGCTGCAGCAGGACGATCACGCCGACCGCGCGCTGGAGGCCGCGCGCGACATGCTCTCGCGGATGGACGGCTTCAACGGCTGGCTGCGCGAGCAGGAGCTGCACGACGGGTTCAAGATGGGCATCGGGCTCAACAGCGGGCCGGTCATGTCCGGCAACGTGGGCTCCGAGCGCCGGCTCGAGTACACCGCGCTGGGCGACACCACGAACACCGCGGCGCGCCTGGAGGGCATGACCAAGGGCACGCCGCACCAGCTCTTCATCTCCGACACCACCAAGCAGATGCTCACGCGCGCGGCCGACGACCTCGTCCAGGTCGGGGAGGCCGAGGTGCGGGGGCGCAAGGCGAAGGTCGTGCTGTGGTCGATCGGCGAGCCGGCGCCCGCGCCCGCGCCGACCGAGCACGCCGAAGCATCATGATGCTTCGAACTATGATGCATTGATGCGCACGACGGTCACGCTGGACGACGACCTGATCGATCAGCTCAAGCGGCGCGCACGCGAGCGCGATCTGCCGTTCAAGGACGTCCTCAACGAGGCGCTTCGGATCGGGCTGGCGGGCGGGGCTCCCGCCGCCTCGCCGTACCGGATGCGCCCGCGCGAGCTCGGCGTCCGCCCGGGGGTGGATCTCACGAAGGCGCTTGCGCTCGCGGCGGAGCTCGAGGACACGGAGATCGTGCGCGAGCTCGAGCAGGGCCGGTGAGGATCCCGGACCTCAACGTGCTCCTGTACGGCGCCGACGCGACCGCGAGCCGGCACGCGCCGGCGCGGGCGTGGATCGAGCGCGCCCTGTCGGCGACGGAGACCGTCGGGTTCCCGCTGGTCGTGCTGTTGGGGTTCATCCGCATCGCCACCAACCCGCGCGTGATGACGGACCCGCTGACCGCGAGCGAGGCGTTCGACTTCGTCGAGGAATGGCTCGCGCAGCCGCCTGCGGTGGTCCTTCATCCCGGCCGGAGGCACCTCGGCCTGTGCCGCGAGTTGCTCGAAGTGGCAGGCACCGCGGGCAACCTGACCACGGACGCGCACCTGGCCGCGCTGGCGATCGAGCACGGCGCGACGCTCGCCAGCTTCGACGGCGACTTCCACCGCTTCGCGGCCCTCAGCCTCGAATACCTGGGCTGACAGCGTGCAGGCATCTCGACGTACGTCCCGTTGACCTGCGCACCGGGTTCTGGAAAGGTGGCGCCTTCGGAGCTCCGGGTCTGGGGCCAGAGAGGGTCGGTTGAGGAGGGAGTGCATGCGAGCAAGGACTCGCGCGGCGGTGATGGTCGCCACCGCGGTCTTGTTGGGAACCGGTACCGCCTACGGGGCGGAGCTGCCGCGTGGCCCGGTAACGGAGCAATCGGTCGCGGCCGCGCAGGCTGAGGCCGCCAGCGCGGCATCCGCTTCGACCGCTGCGGCGCAGGCCGCGGCGCTCGCGCAGGTGGCGCTGGACCAGGCCAAGGCCGCCGCGCAAGCCGCCGCCGACGCTGCCACCGCCAACCCCACGCCTGAGAACCAGGCCGCCGCCTCCGCGGCCGCCGCCGCGCAGGCCGCGGCCCAAACCGCGTACGACGACAAGGCCGCCGCCGCCGCGGCCGCCGCCGCCGCCGCGACCGCCGCGTCGGACAACGCGAACCGCGAGGCCGCGTCGTTCTCGCGCGTCAACAAGGGCGCGTCGACCGAGGGCACGACTGAGATCCCGGAGACCGATCCGGTGATCGACACCGCCCTGCACAGCGACAACGTCACGCTCGTCGACCACGTCCGCGGCGTGTTCTCGACCACGACGGCCGGCAAGAGCTGCCCGGCGTACAACCCGACCAAGTGCCCGGGCTACGCCTCGCTGAACTTCGTGCACTTCGAGAACCTCGGCTACGACGTGATGGTCGCCAACGGCACCGCCGGCCTGGCGATCTGGTCGCTCAAGGACCCGGCGCACCCGAAGTGGATCGGCAAGGTCACGGTCGACGACCTCAAGACGATCCTGCCCGACGGCGCCTCCCTGAACCAGTTCTGGGAGGGCGAGAACATGACCGTCGACAGCCGCCGCAAGCTCGTCTTCATGTCGCGCGACTCGGGCCAGAAGGGCCAGATCATCGTCGACATCAAGGACCCGTGGCACCCGCAGCTGCTGGGCTTCTCCAAGAACTTCCAGGGCCACACCAACACGTGCCTGAACGACTGCCGCTTCCTGTGGTCGGTCGGCGGCACGCAGGGCTCGCCGGTGCGCAACAGCTCGCCGGTGTCGGTCACCGACATCCGCGACCCGCTGCACCCGTTCGTCTACCCGGCGCCGTTCGCGTCCGACGTGCGGCGCAGCGGCTCGACGTCCGGCTCGACGCACTCGGTCGACGTCGACTTCGAGGGCATCGTCTGGGTCTCGGGCTCCGGCGGCGTCCGCGGCTACTACACCGAGGGCCTGCACAAGGACCCGGCGACCGGCCAGGACCGCTACGCCACGCCGTATGACCCGATCCCGTACGCCGGTGGCAGCGTCGCCGGCAGCGACACGGCGTTCATGCACAACGCGTACCGCTTCCCGAACGCGCTCGGCGGCCACGCGGCCGGCGACGTGATGCTGATCACCAACGAGAACAACAGCACCAGCTGCACCACGGCGGGCGCGTTCATCATCTCCTCGCTGGCGGGGACCTACGACGCGACCGACAACGTCTCGTCGGCGACCCGCATGCAGCGCCTGGCGCTGTACCGCACGGCCGGCAAGCCCGGCGAGTTCCACGGCACGGTCGGGACCACCACCGTCGGCGACTGCTCGGCGCACTGGTTCACGGTCAAGGGCAACATCGTCGCGCTCGGCAACTACGAGCAGGGCGTGCGCTTCCTCGACATCACCGATCCGACCAACCCGCAGCAGGTCGGCTGGTGGCGTGCCCAGGCGCGCGCCGCGACCGGCGATCAGCCCGAGGTTCTCTCGAGCGACACATCGGCCGCCTACTGGCACGGCGACTACGTCTACGTCTCCGACTACCAGCGCGGCATCGACATCCTCAAGCTCGACAACGCCGCGATGCGCGGCAAGATCGAGCCGAAGGCGTGCTGGAACTCCTGCGAGGACGCGCAGGTCGTCAACCCGGTGTCGACGAGCGCGCAGGGCGGCGCCGGGGGCAGCGTGCCCGCGACGCTCTCGCTGACGCTCGGCGCCGGCGCCTCGTTCGGCCCGTTCACGCCGGGCCTGGCGACGGACTACACGGCGTCGACGACCGCGAACGTGATCTCGTCCGCGGGCGACGGCACGCTGTCCGTGTCCGACCCGGGCGCCAACGCCGGCCACCTGGTCAACGGCACGTTCTCGCTCCCGTCGGCGCTGCAGGCGAAGGCCTCCAGCCCGGCCGGCAGCGGCGGCGCGCTCGCGGACCTGGGGAGCTCGCCGACCTCGCTGCTCACCTACAGCGGCCCGGTCAGCAACGACAACGTGACGGTGGCGTTCCAGCAGCACATCGGTGCCGGCGACGCGCTGCGCACCGGCTCGTACAGCAAGACGCTGACGTTCACCCTGGCCACGACGAACCCGTAGTACCGATGCAGGGCAGGACGACGAGGTGGGTGGGCGCAGTACTCGTCGTCCTGCTCGCTGGATGCGGCGGCTCCGCCAAGGAGCCGCCGTCGAAGAAGCCGGTCCAGATCTGGACGCGCGGGGACATCTCGTTCGGCGTCCTCGCGCCCCTGACGGGCGCGGAGGCCGACCGCGGCCGCGATCTGGTCGACGGCGCGAAGCTCGCCGCCGAGGACCTCAACGTCCGCGGCGGCGTGCTCGGCAAGGAGGTCAAGCTGCTCACGCACGACGATCGATGCGAGGCGGCCGCAGGCCGGGCGAGTGCCCAGGAGCTGGCGGGCCAGGCGCCGGCCGGCGTGCTCGGCGGCGTCTGCGACGACGCCGCCAAGGCGGCGGCGCGCACGCTGGGGAAGGACCTCCCGTTCCTGGTCACCGCCGCGAACTCGCCGCGGATCGTGAGCCGCAAGCAGACGCCGACCGCGTACCTCACGAACGGCACGCCGTACCAGGCGGCGCTCGCCGCACTGCACTTCCTGGTGCTCGACAACGCGCACGCGCTGGCGACCGTGAGCACCGGCGACCGCGCGTCCAAGACGCTCGCCGACCAGGTGATCGGGCTCGCCTCGCCGTCGCCGAAGGCCGTCAGCCAGCAGACGATCGACGCGTCCGCGGACGTCGCGCAGGTCGCGAAGACGGCGCTGGCCGCCAAGCCGGACGCGGTCTACTTCGCGGGCCCGGCCGCCACGTCGGGCACGCTGCTGGCGGCGTTGCGGGCCGCCAAGTACGACGGTTCGTTCGTCGCCTCGGCCGAGTCCGAGAGCCCGGAGTTCGTGCAGGCGGCGGGCGACGCAGCGCCGGGCGCGTTCGTGATCGCGCCCGCGAGCCCGCAGAACCTGCCCGAGGCGGCCGAGTGGACTAAGCGCTTCCAGGAGCGCTTCGAGCGCCCGCCCGGACGGGACGCGCTGCTGGGTTACAACGCGCTGCGTGCGCTGTCCCAGGCGGTGACGCAGTCCGGCAAGATCGACGCCGAGCGCAACGCCGCGGAGCTGTCGCGGCTCCCGGAGTCCTATGGTGGGTTTCTCGGCGCGCTGCGCTTCGCCGCCGATCACACGGTCATGTACGACAACAACATCGCATTGACGGTGGGCGACGACGGCTCGTTCAAGCTGGCGAACACGCTGCGCTCGAGCGTCGACGGCTGACATGCGGCGGCTGGTCGTGCTGTGCGCCTGCCTCGCGGTGGTGGGGTGCGGTGAGTCAGGGAAGTCGAGCTATACGGCCGCCGACGTCAAGGCCGCGTACTACACGGCGCGCGACGGCGGCGCCGACAAGCTGCAGAGCTACTTCGTCGACGAGGACTACCACTCGCACTCTAACTACGTGCCGATCGGCGGCCTGGAGGTCTGCCCGCTCGCCCAGCGCGCCAGCTACGACGCGGCGCGGGTGGAGAACATGATCGAGCCGAAGGCGGCGCAGCCCGTGCGGCAGTTCATCGTCGAGCCGAAGGCCGACGACGACGACCGCACGCCGAAGATCACGCAGGGCGCGCTCGTGTTCGGCACCGGCTCGATCGCCTCCGACGGGATGCGGGCGGTGGGGTCCGGGATGACCAAGTGCCCGGCGACCTACGAGGTGCGCAGCGGACCTTCCCCGATCCTCGGCACCTACCGGGTCAGCGCGCGGCCGATCGAGTCCGGCGAGTGGAAGGGCGTGATGCAGCAGATCGCGCACACGTATCCCGCCGGGCAGGACGACGTGTACTACGAGGACCTCGCGCACGTCGTGGTGCAGCACGCGAACGTCATCCTGTACCTCGACGTGACCCACCGGAAGGTCATCGGGGAGCGCTCGGACGCGGCGACGATCGCCGAGTCCGCGCTGCGGACGGTGCTCAAGCGCCTCGGATGACCCTGCTCCGCGCGCTCGTCGTGGCCGTGCTGGGGCTGGCGCTCTGCGCCGCGCCCGCGTTCGGGCACGCCACGATCGTCCGCACCTCGCCGGCGGACACGTCGGTGCTCAAGACCGCGCCGCGCACCGTGCAGATGCGCTGGAGCGAGCCGGTCGAGCTCAACAAGGGGTCGGTCCGGCTGCTCGACGCCGCCGGCAACGAGGTCCCCGGCGCGTCCGCCAAGCGCGGGAGCGACCCCGCGACCGCGGAGCTGACCGTGCCGAGCGGGCTCAAGAACGGCACCTACGTGGTGGCCTGGAAAGTCACCTCGGCGGACTCGCACCCGGTGTCCGGCGCGTTCTCGTTCTCGATCGGGGCGCCGAGCGCGGCGGTGACGGTCGGGGCGGCGGGGCCGAACCGGTTCGTCGAGGCGCTCGACGCGATCTCGCGCGGGATCGCGTTCCTCGGGCTCGCGTTCGCGCTCGGCGGGGCGTGCGTGCTGGTGCTGCTGTGGCCGGCCGGCCCGGCGTCGCGGCGCGGGCGGCGGTTCGTGTGGACGGGCGTGGGGATGCTCGCGGGCGGGACGCTGGCCGTGCTGCTGCTGCAGGGGCCGTACGCGGGCGCATCGCTCGGGTTCACGCTGTCGACGCGCTTCGGGCAGGCGCTGGCGATCCGGCTCGTGCTGACGGGCGTGTTCGCCTGGCTCGTGTGGCGCGCGCTGGCGGCGCGCGCGGCCGCGGCGGAAGACTCGCGGCCCGCGGTCGAGGGCTCGCCGGCCGCCGCCGCCCCGGGCGACTCGCCGCCGGCGGCTGCCGCCCCGGACGACTCGCCGCCCGCCGTCGCACCGCTCGCCGCGGTGCCGCGCGGCCTGCTGCTCGGCGCCGCCGCGTGCGCGCTCGGGCTGCTCGTCACGTGGACGCTCACCGACCACTCGCGGACCGGGGTCCAGACGTGGCTCGGCGTCCCGGCGGCGACCGTCCACCTGGCGGCGATGGCGCTCTGGTTCGGCGGCCTCGCGCTGCTGCTGGTCGGCGTCCTGCGGCGCCCGGACGCGTCGCTGGCCCCCGTGCTGCCGCGCTTCTCGGCGCTCGCGCTGGCCTGTTTCGTCGCGCTCGGCGTGACCGGCGTCTACCTCGCCTGGCGCCAGACGGGCGCGCTCGCCGCGCTGCCCGCGACCGACTTCGGCAAGCTGCTGCTGGTCAAGTCCGGCGTGGTCCTCGCGATCATCGCGATCGCGTCGATCTCCCGCCGGGCGCTCGCCCGGCGCGCGACGCTGCGGCGCACCGTGCTGGCCGAGGTGGGGCTCGGCGTGGTCGTCCTGGGCCTGACCGCGACGCTGGTCAACGCGGAACCGGCGCGGGTCGCCTACGCTCCTCCGTTCGATGTGACCGTGCCGGGCCCGCAGGGCGGGACCGTGCAGCTGCACATGGAACCCGCCAAGCAGGGCTCGAACGTGGTCGATATCTATCTGAAAGCGAAGGACGGGCTGCTGATCGTGCCGCCCGAGGTGACGGCGCGGCTCGCGCCGCCGGACGGCGAGAACATCGGCCCGCTGCCGGTCGAGCTCGGCGGGGCCGAGCCCGGCCACTACGTCGCGACCGGCATGACCGTCCCGTACCCCGGGCGCTGGACCCTGGAGCTCGCGGTGCGCACGTCGGACATCGACGAGGACGTGATCCGGGTCCCGGTGCAGGTCCGATGAGGCGCGTCCTGCTCGTCGTGCTCGCGCTGCTCGCGTGGCCGGCGCCCGCGCTCGCGCACGTCACGGTGCTGCCGGAGACGTCGCGGCCGGGCCAGACGCTCGACCTCACGTTCCGCGTCCCGAACGAGCGCGACGAGGCCGCGACCGTGCGCCTGGACGTCTTCCTGCCGCCGGGCGTGCCCGCCGAGGTCCCGGACCACAAGGGCTGGACGGTGTCCCGCGTCGGCGACGAGGTGCGCTGGACCGCGGAGGACGGCGTCGCGATCCGGCCCGGGCGCCAGGAGGACTTCAAGGTCCGGCTCGGCCCGCTGCCGAACGCGCCGCGGATCGTCTTCAAGTCGCTCCAGCACTACGCGGACGGGCAGGTCGTGCGCTGGATCCAGGACTCCGGGCCCGACGACCCGCGCCCGGCGGCGATCCTCGATCTCGGGGGCGCGAAGCAGGCCGGCGGCGGGCCGCCGTGGGCGCTGATCGGCGCCGTCGTCGTCGTGCTGGCGGTCGCCGCGCTGCTGCTGGTCACGCGCCGCCGCGCGGCACGAAGCGCAGAGTGAGCCGGCGGTAGCCGCCGACGGCGGGGGAGGCCAGGCGCTCGGCCGGGCCCGCCGGCTCGACGCGGTCGGTGGCGGCGGCGATCGCGTCGAGCACGACCGTCGCCTCCAGCCGCGCGAGCGCCGCGCCGAGGCAGAAGTGCACGCCGTGGCCGAAGCTGAGGTGGCGCGCGGCGCCGGCGTTGATCGCGCCGTAGTCGAGCTGCACGAGGCCGCCGGCCGGGATCTCGGTGCCGTCAAGGCGCGTCGAGCCGGTCGCGCGCCGCCAGAAGCCCGTGAACGGCGGGTCGGCCCGCAGGCGGTGCTCGATCAGCGCGGGAATGTCGTCGCGGTGGGCGTCGAGCTCGGTCAGCGCGCCCGCCAGCAGGTGCCCGACGGAGTCCGACCCGGCGACGAGCACCTCGCGGCACAGGCCGGCGGCCTCGCGCGCCGTGATGGTGGGATCGCGCAGCGTGCCGGCGTCGACGAAGTAGCGCATCACGTCGCGCTCGGCGGTCAGGCGGGCGCGGAACTGCTCGCGCGTCTCGTTGGCCGTGTCGTCCGTGCTGGCGGCGTGCGCGAGCGCTTCGACCACCGGCCAGTCCGGCTCGGGGATCTCGAGCAGCCGCGCGACGATGCGGAACGGCAGCGGGCGGGTGAACGTCTCGACCACCTCGACCGGCTCGCCGGTGACGATGCCGTCCAGCAGCGCGTCGGCCTCGGCCTGCACCAGCGGCCGGTAGCGTTCGATCACCGCCGGGGCGAACCGGCGGCGCAGCACCGAGCGCAGCCGCGTGTGGTCGGGCGGGTCGAGGCCGATCAGCGCCTGCGGGGTGAGCTGCAGCAGCTCGCGGACGCCGTCGTCCTCGGCGGCCAGCTCGGCCGCCCAGGCGGCGTGCTCGGCGGGCCGCGGCCCGCCGAAGTGGTCCGAGCTCCAGGTCGCGGGGTCGCGCAGGACCGTCAGCGCGGTCGCCGCGTCGGTCACCAGCCAGCCGTCGAGCGTGTCGTGTCGCCGCACCATCGCAGCCAGCGTACGCCGCCCGGCGGCGTCCGGGGTGGCGCGGCGGCGAGCAGGCCCGCCGCCGCGCCCCCGTGACGCTCAGCTGCGCGCGAACGTCCGCGGCAGGCTCCAGGCGGTGCCGTTCCAGAACCGCGCCTGCCCCTTGATCGTCACGCCGACGCACATCGAGTCGCCCGCGCAGGCGATCTCGTTCACGGTGCTCGTCGTGCCGGGGTGCCGCGTCCAGTCGGTGCCGTCCCAGGTCCACAGGTCCTTCGTGTAGCCGCCGCCCGCGCAGAGGTTCGCGCCGCGCGCGCACCCGACCGGGTAGAGGCGGATCTCCTCTCCGCCGTCGTCGATCGTCAGCTGCGTCCAGGCCGTGCCGTCGAACGTGCTCGGCGTCTGCGACGAGAACCCGGAGAAGCACCGCGTCGTCGAGGCGCACGCGAGCGACTCGCCGTAGTTGGACAGGTTCGGGAGCATCGTCACGGTCGTGCCGTTGAACGTGCCCGCCATCGGGTTGCCGGTCAGGATGCAGCGGCCGGCCTCCGGGCAGTCCACGCGCAGCCAGCCGTTGCCGATGTTGCCGCCGATCGGCCCGGTCCAGTCCGCCCCGTCCCACGTCCACAGGACCGAGCGCGGGCTCGCGGTGCGCGCGCCGGCGGCGACGCAGGACGTCGGCGTCAGGCAGTCGACGTCGAACACGTCGCTCGCGCCCGGCACGTCCGGCAAGGCGCTCCACGCCGTCCCGTCGTAGACGGCGGCCGCGCCCGCCTGGCTGACGGCGACGCAGTACGTCTCGCTCGGGCACGACACCCGGCGCCGGTAGCCGGTCTCCGGCATCGTCGTGTCCTGCGCGCCGCTCCAGCCCGTCGCCGCCTGCCACGTGTAGCCGCGGCCGTTGTGGTCGAGCGCCACGCACGTCTCCGCGGTCGGGCACGACACGTCGGTCAGTGCCTCGCCGACCGTCGCGTCGACCACCAGCGTCAGCTCGCGCGTCGCGGACGGCCCGTCGGACCCGGCGACCTTGACCGTGAAGGTCCAGGACCCGCCGGTGGTCGGCGTGCCGCTGAGGCGGCCGGTCGCGGCGTCGAGGCCGATCCCGGTCGGCAGCGAGCCGTCGGTGACGCTCCAGGCGTACGGCGCGGTGCCGCCGAGCACGGTCAGCGTCTCGTCGTAGGCCTCGTTGACGGTCGCGGCCGGCAGCGTCTCGGTGGTGAGCTCGATGCCGGGCGGCAGGACCTGCAGCGCGAGCGTGCGCGTCGCGTGCCGGCCGTCGCGGTCGGTCGCGGTCAGCGCGACGTTCACCGTCCCGGCGTCGGTCGGCGTGCCGGTGAGCTGGCCGCCGGTGCCGAGCGTCAGCCCGGCCGGCAGCGCGTCCGCCGTCCACGTGTAGGGCGCGCGCCCGCCGGTCGCGGTCAGCGTGTGCGTGTACGCGACGCCGACCATCCCCTGCGGCAGCGCCGCGGTGGCGACCGCGACCGGGTCGACGTCGGCGATCGCCAGCGTGACCGCGGCGCTCGCGGTGCGGCCGTCCGCGTCGGTCACGGTCAGGGTCACCGGCGCCGAGAACGGGCCGGTCGGGGTGCCGGAGATGCGACCCGCCGGGTCGAGCGTCAGCCCGGCCGGCAGCGGCGCCGCCGCCCAGCGGTACGGCGCGCGACCGCCGGTCGCGGTGAGCGCCTGGTCGTACGCGACGTACGCCTTGCCGGCCGCCAGCGCCCGCGTGGCCACGCCGAGCGGCGGCGGGTCGACCGCGAGCGTGAGCTGGCGCGTCGCCTCGTTGCCGTCCACGCCGCGCACGCGCACGGTGAACGTCGCGCCGCCGGTCTCGGTGGGCGTGCCGGAGATCGTGTCGCCGGTGAGCCGCAGCCCGGCCGGCAGCGCGCCCGCGGCGATGCTCCACGTGTACGGCGTGACGGCCCCGGCGGCTTCGAGCTTCGCGCCGTAGGCGACGCCGGTGGTCGCGCCCGGGAGCGCGGTCGTGCGGATGCTCGCCGCCGGCGTGCGGGTGAGCACGCGGAACGTGCGCAGGCCCTTCTGGCCGAGCGAGTCCTTGGCGGCGACCTCGAACTCGCGCGTGCCGTAGCCGGTCGCGGTGCCGGTCAGCTTGCCGGTGGACGCCTCGAGCTTGATGCCGTCCGGCAGCTTGCCGGACGCGACCGAGTAGGTCAGGGGCCCGCGCGGGCTGCTGGCCGCGACCTTGGCGCTGTAGGCCTTGCCGTTGTCGGCGTCCGGCAGCGAGGTGGTCGTGAACGACGGCACCGGCGGCTTGTCGGCCTTGGCGATCGTCCAGTCCTCGGACCAGATGTTCGGGATGTTCTTGTCGAAGTCGAACTTCCAGACCTTGAAGCGCAGCCCGCCGCCGGCCTGCAGGCCGCCCGAGAGCCGCCACCACGGGTCCTTCTTGGTGTCCGCCTTCAGCTGCAGGAACACGTCCGCGGTCAGGTACGGGCCGGCGACGTCGTAGAAGTCGAAGATCAGCTTCGGGCCGACCGCGGCCTTGACGTTGAGCGAGCCGGCCGGGTTCGGCTTGTAGGTCTTGAAGGACGCCGTCGCCTTGCCGTAGGGACCGAACTTGCTGCCGTCCCACTGCACGCCGAAGGACGTGTCGAACGTCTGCTCGACCATCGTGGTCAGGCTCGCGCCGACCGACGCCTCGCCGGTGACCTGGAAGTTGAGCTTGGGCACGATCACGACCGGCACCGGGCCGACGGAGAACGTCCAGGAGGAGAAGCGGTAGTCCTTGGAGAGCAGGTCGATGCCGAGCTCGCACTTGGCCTCGCCGTCGATCGTGACCGTCAGCGTCGCGCTCTGCTTGAGCTTGACGCCGACGTACGCCTGGATCGTCAGCGGGTGCAGCACGCCGCCCCAGGCGACCCCGACGTCGGCGCCGGCGTCGAAGGACACGCTGCCGTCGACCGTCGCGCGCGCCTTGGTCGAGCACTTGTACGGCTTCTGGAAGCCGTTCTTGTCCTTGGCGGCGCTGAACGTGCGCGGCAGGCCCTTCCAGGACCGGCCCGCGTCGCCGGCCAAGGCGCGCTGGAACTCGGCCTTGGACATCGTCAGCTGCGGCTTGGCCGCGATCTCCGCCTGCGGGCCGATCGCGGTCAGCGGGGCGGGCCCGCCGTGGGCGATCGTGCGCGTCCCGTCACGGGTGACGGACGTGACCGCGAGCAGCAGCCCGCCCGGCGTCTGCGGGCCGACCCCGGCGGCGAGCACGCTGCCGGGGCCGATCAGACCGTCGGGGTCCTCGACGACCACGTCGCGTTCACCGCTCGGGTCGCCGGTGACCGTCCGGATCGCGGACGGCGCGGCGACGCGCGTCGAGCTCGCCACCCGCTGCGTGTAGCGGACGCCGACCCAGCCGACCGCGCCGCGGCGCACCTGGGCGCGCGTGCGGTGGTAGGTCGCGTAGGTCGTCAGCTCGCGGCCGCCGATCGCGGGCGCGGTCACCACGTAGCGCCCCGGGCGCACGTTGCGGAACGAGCGCGACTTCGAGATCACGCGCTTGAAGCCGCGCGGGCCGGTGACCGTCACGCGCGGGCGGCTGCCCTTGGGCGCGAAGCGGACGGACACCCGCAGCGACGTCCGCTCGCGCTTGGCCTTCTTCTTGCCGAGCACGATCGTCCGGGATGCGCCCTGGCCGTCACAGGAGGCCGGGGCGCAGACCGGGGCGGCCGCGGAGGCGGTGGAGGGAAGGGCGGTGAGCGCGAGCGCGCTCAGCGCAGGGGCGAGTAGACGCAGTGAGGGCAAGGCGAATCTCCGTTCCGAGTAACGAACTACTCAGAACGTCGTCCGCAAAGCGCCGGACTTGAGCCTACGTCCGCTTCCAGATCGCGCGACCCTCCGCCTGGCGCTGGACGTGACGCGGGCTGGCGAACCGCTCGTAGTACTCGATCTCCAGGTGCGAGAACTGCACCCAGATGCCGGGCAGGTGGAACGCGTCCGTGTGCGCCGGGAAGCGCCCGTACGTCTCCACCAGGTACCGGCAGATCTCCTTCGTGTACTCGATCGCCTCGGCCGGCGGGTGTCCCGCATGCTGCAGGTACGTGGCCGCGGTCGCCTCGTCCTTATAGGTCTGCGCGAACACCTTCGCGTTCTCGTAGGTCCCGCCCGGGCCGAACTTCTCCTCGAGCACCTGGTCGACCGCCGCGTCCATGTCGGTCACGTACGGCGGGCACAGGCCCTCGAGCACGCCGTCGATGCCGACGTAGTTCGGCTGCGACGCCGGCACCGGCGGCCAGCGCTTGAAGCGCGAGTCGAACGTCTTCGCGCTGTACTCGCGGAAGCCGAGGCCGAGCACGCCGGCCGCGGGGTCGCGCTTCCAGACGTGCGGGATCATCGGCGCGCCGTGCACCCAGCCGCCGAGCCGCAGCGCCTCCGCGGTCAGCATCAGGTTCTGGAACAGGAAGTGCGCCTCGTAGTCGGTGCGCACGGTCGTGATCGACCCCATCGGCGCCGGCACGTCGGCGCTGGCGAAGCCGCCGCGGACGCGCTTGAGGCCGCCGATCGGCTGGTAGGGGATCGGGTCCACGAGGCCGATCTTCGACGCCGCCCAGGCCGCCCACTCCATCGCGTTCTTGGGGCGGAACGGCTGCCAGTCGTCGATGAACAGCGGCACCTTGCCGTGCGGCTCCGACAGCAGGATCAGCATCACGTTGATGTACTGGCGCGTGTTGTCGACCACCGGCAGGAACTGCGTGGTGCCGGGCTGGTTGGACATCTGGCCGTTCCAGCCGAGGAAGTACGGCCACTGCCGCTCCGGGAACGCGAAGCGCCCGTCGTAGACCTTGCGCTTGACCGCGTTGGCGAACGAGATCCAGTCGTCCTCGGTGCGGTCCTCCCAGCGTGGCGGGATCTGCGTGAAGAGGTCGATCGCGGCCTGCCCGCGCGGGCGCTCGATCAGCCAGACGCCCTCGTCGTTGGTCATGAAGAACGACGTCGCCTGCGCGTTGTCGGCGCTGGAGGCCGCGCGGCCCGCGACCTCCAGGAACATCGTCCCGAGCTCCGGCGAGCCGTCGACCTTCTGCGTCGGGCCGTCGTGCATGACCGCGCCGGTGACGCTGGTGGAGGCGATCAGGATCGCTTCCTCGAGTTCGGTCAGCGGCGACGGTTCGTTGGCGCTCTCGTACGGCTGGGCGCCGTGCTGGAGCGAGACGCCCTGGGCGACGCGGCGGGTCCGGCGGTCCTGCAGGGCCGAGGTCAGCGGGTAGCCGAAGAGGTCCTTGAGCCCGGGATGGTCGGTCATCTAGTTGTGCTTCTCCAGTTCGGCGAGGGCGGTGGGCCACACGTCGCGCTCGGCGTTCTCACCGAGCCACAGGTCGAGGTGGGCGTAGTCGGGGATCACGTCGTGCGTGTAGTTCGCCGGGCCGTGCGCCTTGCGCAGCGCGTCGTAGGTCCGCTGCAGGCCCGCGGGCACGAACATCCGGTTGTGCTCGCCGGTGATGAAGTTGATCGGGAGCTTGAACGCGTCCAGGTTGGACCAGTAGCTGTCGAAGCCGCGCGCGTCGCGCGCCTCGCCGGCCCGGATCATCAGCGAGATGTGCTCGAAGAACGTGATGTTGCCGTTGCCGAAGAAGCCCGGCACGGCGTGCTCCATCGTCGGCCGGTTGATGTTCTCGTAGTCGTAGACGTCGCCGTAGATGAAGTAGATGCGGCGCGCGACCGGGTCGTCGTAGACGTGCTTGAACGGCAGCGCCTTCATCACGGTCTCGATCAGCTTGCCGTCCCACGAGCCCGGCTCGTAGTCCGTGTTGAGACCCTTGATCCCGACGAGCTTGAACACCGTCGCGAGTCGGGCGTGCGCGCGAATTTGGTTTCCGGTGGTCGGGACGGGGTGGCCGGCGAGGCTGGAGAACGTCGCGCTGCGCAGGCCCTGCATGCCGCCGCCGATCGCCATGAACAGCGACAGCCCGCCGACGCAGTGTCCCATCGCCTGGATCTGGTCGGTGCCGGTCTCCCGCCTGACCGTGTCGACGGCCGCGGGCCAGTCGCGCAGGGCGATGTCGTCGACCGTGAACTGGGTGAAGCTCGACGGCAGGTCCGGGCTGGCGCGGTAGTCGAGCAGCCAGACGTCGTAGCCGTGCTCGCCGAGGTACTGGACCCAGTTCTTCGGGACGGTGTCGATCGCGAAGGCCCGCGCCGCGTTGCCGTAGCCGGGCGCGAGCACCAGCGGGCCCTTGGTGCCGAAGCGGTAGCGGGTGAGGCGGATTTCGGTGCCGTCGGAGGTGGGTACGGCGTGCACCTCGGCGGGGGGCAGAGGGGCCGCCGCGGTCGCGGACTCCATTTCAGATCCTCCTCGTCTCGGTCAGAGAGAGTGTTCTATCCGCGGCGGACCCGCGAATGCAAGTACCGTGAGACGGATGCAGCCGATCGTCCTCGCCGGCGGCGCGCGCACACCGATCGGGCGTTTCAACGGCGCGCTGGCCCGCGTGGACGCCGTCGCGCTGGGCGCGCACGCCGTCGCCGCGGCGCTCGAGCGGACCGGGCTCGAGCCCGACTACGTCGCGGTCGGAAACGTCCTGCAGGCGGCCAACGGGCAGAACCCGGGGCGGCGCGCGGCGCTCGAAGGCGGCGTGGCGCGCACGACGCCCGGGATCACGCTCAACGACGTGTGCCTGGCCAGCATGAGCGCGGTGGGCCTGGCGAGCGCCATGATCCGCGCGGGCGAGGCGCGGGCCGTGCTGGTCGGCGGCTTCGACTCGATGACGCGCGCGCCGCACGCGCTGCGCACGCGGCCGCCGCTGCGGATGGGCGACGCGCCGCTGGTCGACGTGATGGTCCACGACGGGCTGTACTGCTCGCTGGCGGGCGCGGGGATGGGCGCGATGTCGGATGCCGAGAACGCGCGGCTGGGGATCACGCGCGCGGCGCAGGACGAGCTCGCGGCGCGCTCGCACGCGCGCGCCGCCGCCGGGCCGCTGGCGGAGGAGATCGCGCCGCTGGACGCGCTGGCCGCCGACGAGGGCGTCCGGCCGGAGACGACGGTCGCGGTGCTCGCGGGGCTGCGGCCCGCGTTCACGGCCGGCGGCACGATCACGGCCGGCAACGCGTCCCAGGTGTCCGACGGCGCCGCCGCCGCGGTGGTCACGACCGCGGACGCGGCGCGCGACCCGCTGGCCGAAGTGGTGGCGCGCGCGGTCGTCGCCGGGCCGGACTCGACGCTGCACCTGCGCCCGGCCGAAGCGTCGGCGAAGCTGCTGTCCGCGGCCGGGCTGAAGGTCGCGGACGTGGCGCTGTGGGAGATCAACGAGGCGTTCGCGGGCGTCGTGCTGGCGTCGGCGGCGGCGCTCGGCCTCGACCTCGAGCGCGTGAACGTCAACGGCGGCGCGGTCGCGCTCGGGCACCCGCTCGCGGGCTCCGGCCTGCGGCTCGTGCTGACGCTGGCGTACGAGCTGCGGCGCCGCGGCGGCGGCTACGGCGTCGCGACGCTGTGCGGCGGCGGCGGGCAGGGCGAGGCGATCCTGCTGCGCGTGCCGTGAGCGGCGACGCGGCGCCCGCGCACGTCGACGTCCTGGTGATCGGCGCCGGGCCGTACGGGCTGGCCGCCGCCAAGGCCGCGCGCGACCGCGGGCTCGCCACCGCGATCGTCGGAACGCCGATGGCGTTCTGGCGCGAGCACATGCCCGCGGGGATGTTCCTGCGCTCGGGGCCGGACTGGCACCTCGACCACGCGGGCGAGCTGACGCTCGAGCGCCACCTGCGCGAGCGCGGCGAGACGCCCGACCCGCTGCCGCTGCGGCACTTCCTCGACTACGCGGACTGGTTCACGCGCGCGGCGGGCCTCGAGATCCGCGACGACCACGTGACCGCGCTGCGCCCCGGGTTCAGCGCGACGCTCGCCTCCGGCGCGACGATCCAGGCCCGCCGCGTCGTCGCGGCGCCCGGCAGCGCGCACTTCGCCCACCTCCCCGAGTGGGCGCCCGCGGATGCGGTCCACACCTGCGAGCTGATCGAGTTCGGCGACTACGCGGGCGCGGACGTCGCGATCGTCGGCGGCCGCCAGAGCGCGTACGAGTGGGCGGCGCTGCTGGCCGAGCACGGCGCGCGCCGCGTCGACGTCGTCCACCGCCACCCGACGCCGCGCTTCGCGCCCGTCAGCTGGCGCTTCGTCGACCCGCACGTCGACAGCACGCTGGCCACGCCGAACTGGTGGCGCACGCTGCCCCAGGCCGAGCGCGACGCGATCGGGCGTCGCTTCTGGGAGGTCGGTAGGCTGACGCTCGAGCCCTGGCTCGAGCCCCGCCTGGACGGCGTCGTCAGCCACCCGCACACGACGGTCGAGAGCCCGGCGCGGCTCTCCGACGGCACGGCGCTCGCCTCCGGCACGCGCTTCGTGTTCGCCACCGGCTACCGCGCCGACGTCGAGCGCGTCCCGTACCTGCGCGGGCTCGGAATCGCGACCCGCAACGGCTTTCCGGACCTCGATCACGCGATGGCCAGCACGAGCCACCCCGGCCTGCACCTGCCCGGCTTCACCGCCACGCAGGACTTCGGCCCGTTCTTCGGCTTCGTCAAGGGCGCGCCCGCGGCGGCGACGCTGATCGCCCGCGCGCTCGAAACAGCCCTAGCGCGCGCACTCTGACCGAGGTTATGCTCAGGCCCTGACCGCCTGGCCTGACATTTCCCGCCCCTGGAGGCATGAGTGCAATCCGCGATGAACCGACTCTCCGGCTTCGTCCGGACGCGACGCAAGCTCGTGCTCGGGATCTGGATCGCCGTCCTGGTGATCTCGATTCCGTTCGCGTCGCAGCAGACGAAGCACCTGAGCGGTGGCGGGTTCGAGGTCCCGGGCACCGGGTCCGACATCGTCGACAAGCAGATCTCCCGCTTCCAGAACCAGAGCACGGAGCCGCTCGGCATCGTGCTGCGCAAGGACGGCGGCGACCTCAACGCGGCGATCGACCGCGTGCAGCGCGCCGCGGCCAAGGTCGACCACGTCGACCTCCCGGCGGGGACCGTCGAGGGCGCCAAGGAGTCCGCGTCCCAGAACGACGTGATCGTGTTCCCGCTGGCGGTCACCGGCACGCGCGACGAGGTGCTGCAGGCGGCCAAGGACCTGCGCACGGAGCTCAAGGTCGGCGAGGTGACCGACGGCGTCCAGCCCTACGTCGTCGGCCAGCAGGCGCTCTGGGCCGGCATGCAGGAGCTCCAGCAGCACGACCTCGAGCAGGCCGAGACGAGCGGCTTCCCCGCGATCCTGATCGTGCTGCTCGCGGTCTTCGGCTCGGTGCTGGCGGCGCTGCTGCCGGCGGCGCTCGGCGTCGCCGCGGTGATCGTGACCGGCGCGATCGTCTTCCTGCTCTCGCTCTCGATCACGATGTCGGTGTTCGTGACCAACGTGGCCTCGATGCTCGGCATCGGCGTCGCGGTCGACTACTCGCTGTTCGTGCTCAGCCGCTATCGCGAGGAGCTGCACGCCGGCAAGTCGCGCGAGCAGGCGCTCAATGTCGCCATGCGGACCTCCGGCGCCACCGTCGTGTTCTCCGGCATCACCGTGATCGTGTCGCTGGCCGGCCTGTTCCTGATCGACTCGACCATCATCCGGTCGCTGGCGATCGGCGCGATCACGGTCGTCGCGATCGCGATCATCGGCGCGGTCACCCTGCTGCCGGCGCTGATCTCGCTGCTCGGCAAGCGCGCGGACGAGCGCGGCTGGATCGTCACCTGGATCGTCGCGCAGTACCGCAAGGTCCGGCCGGTCAAGCCCAAGCCCCCCGGCACGCCCAGCTTCTGGGCGCGCTGGTCGGCCGCGGTCATGCGGCGCTCGTGGCTGTCGGCCAGCGTCGCCGCGCTGATCCTGCTCGTGCTGGCGATCCCCGCGCTCTCGCTGGAGTTCGGCAACGGCGCGTTGGCGCAGTTCCCGAAGGACAACGAGACCCGCGTGGGGACCGAGCTGGCCTTCAAGCAGGCCGGCCCCGGCGAGTCGGCGCCGACGCTGATCGTCGCCGACTTCAAGACCCGCGGCGACGAGCCGAACAACCAGACGCCGCTGCAGCAGTACGTGGCCGGGCTCGAGCAGACGCCGGGCGTCGCCCGCGTCGAGGACCCGATCCTGTCCAAGGACGGCAAGGCCGTGCTGATCAAGGTCATCCCGGCCGCCGACCCGGAGAGCCAGGCGACGCTGAACCTGATCACGCGCCTGCGCGACGAGGGCGGGCGCGCGTCCGGGCTCGCCGACGTGGCCAAGGTCAACGTCGGCGGCGCGTCGGCGCAGACGCGCGACTTCACCGGCCAGATCTCCGGCGGCCTGTGGAAGATCTTCGCGTTCGTGGTGCTCTGCAGCTACCTCGTGCTGCTGATCGTGCTGCGCTCGGTCCTGCTGCCGCTGAAGGCGGTGCTGATGAACCTGCTCACCGTCGCCGCCGCCTACGGCGTGCTGGTGATGGTGTTCCAGTACGGCTGGCTGGACGGCATCACCGGGTTCAACTCGCTCGGGTACGTGAACGCGGTCACGCCACCGCTGCTGCTGGCGATCGTGTTCGGCCTCTCGATGGACTACGAGGTGTTCCTGCTGTCGCGCATCAAGGAGCGCTACCACGCGACCGGGGACAACCGGCGCGCGGTCGGCGAGGGCCTGCAGGGCAGCGCCAAGGTGATCTCCAGCGCGGCGATCATCATGGTCGTCGTCTTCGGGATCTTCGCGCTGACGGGCGTGCCGCAGATCAAGGAGATCGGCGTCGGCCTGTCGGTGGCGATCGCGCTCGACGCCACGCTCGTCCGCCTCGTGCTGGTGCCGGCGACGATGGAGCTGATGGGCGACGCCAACTGGTACCTCCCGAAGTGGCTGGACCGCATCCTGCCCAACGCCGACTTCGAATCCGACCAGACCGCGGACGACGACCGCGCCGCGGCCGCGGTCGTCTGAGAAAGGACCACGTTCGTGACCTCGACGGTCTCCGAGAGCCGCAAGCAGGAACAGCTCGAGTTCCTGCGCAAGTACTGGGAGTCGCTGATGGCCGGCGACATGGAGGCGTTCGCGCCGCTGGTGGCGGAGCACTGCGTCGTCCACTACCCGGGCAACCACTTCCTGTCCGGCGACCACGTCGGGCGCGCCGCGATCCTCGAGCTGTACTCGAAGCTCTACAAGCTCGGCATCCAGCAGGGCACGTTCATCGGCGAGTTCCACGACGGGCTCACGTCCGACGATCACGCGTGCGCGCTGGTCAAGTACCGGATCGTGCTCGGGCCGGGGATGGAGATCCCGGGCGAGGCGATCGGCGTCTTTCACATCGAGAACGGGCAGATGGTCGAGTACTGGCTGCTCGAGCGCGACCAGAAGATGATCAACGACGTCGTGAAGATGTCCGGCAAGGCCAGCCTGGCCGGGGGCAGCAAGCTGCAGATGGCGCTGGGCGCCGCGAAGCAGCCGGCGCCGCTGGCGCGCACGATCCGGCGCGTGATCCGGATCAAGCGCGGCACGAACGTCAAGATGCTCTAGCCGTGGGGTCGCAGATCGCCGGCCTGGCGCGCAGCGCTCCCGCTGCCGCGCGCGGTGCCCGTCCCATCGCCACGTGGCGCGAGGACCTGATCACGATGCTGATCGGGGTCTGGCCGATCACCGCGATGTTCTTCGACGGGCGCGGCCACAACAACGAGACCGGGCAGGAGTCGTTCTTCTCGGTCGCGCACCTGTTCCTGTACGCCGGGCTGACCGTGCTCGGCGTCTGGATCGGCCTGCTGGTGGTGCGCTACCAGGGCTTCGAGCTGCGCCGGACGCTGCTGCCGGACCTGCGGTTGATCCCGGTCGGGTACGGGGTCGCGATCATCGGGCTGCTGGTGCTGGGGATCGGCGGTCCGTCGGACCTGATCTGGCACAGCGCCTACGGCTTCGAGGTCGGCGTCGAGGCGATCTACTCGCCGCCGCATCTGGCGCTGTTCTTCGGCGGGCTGCTGGTGTCCTCGACCGGCATCCGCTCGATGTGGGCCAAGCGGGACCTGCAGCTGGGGTTCGTGCGCTTCCTGCCGGTGCTGCTGTCGAGCGTGCTGTTCATCGGCGTCGCGGGGTTCATCACGATGTACCTGTCGGCGTTCATGACCAACGTCGCGATGACGAGCGACTTCTGGAACGACCTGCAGCGCTTCGAGGACGACTTCCACGACCAGTCGACGAGCCTGGTCGCCGGCCTGAAGGGCTACGGCGACGACCGCTGGCCGTTCTACTACTACAGCGCCGGGCACGGGGTGGCGACGATGATCGTCACGACGCTCGTCCTGCTCGGGCCGGTGCTGTTGCTGCTGCGCCGCTGGCGGCTGCCGCTCGGCGCGATCACGCTGACGTTCCTCGGCTTCGGCCTGCTCGTGAACGTCATGACCGAATACCGGGACGCCGTGCTGATCGTGCCGCTGCTGGTCACCGGCGCGCTGATCGACTGGGTGCAGCTGCGCTTCGGCTCCGCGCGCTACGCCGGGCGGTTGTCGCTCGGCGGCGTGCGCGCGGTCGGGCCGGCCGCCGCGCTCGTCCTGTGGTGCTCCTACTTCCTCGTGGTCGCCTTGGACAAGGGGATC
>DATMGH010000191.1:0-42173 GCA_035555675.1 Solirubrobacter sp.
TCTCTCCCGCGCTCAGCATGAGAAGGAAATGTAACCAACTTCTCGGTTTGCGTCGACCGAAGTATTGCGGATGGCGTCGGCAACGTCCACGAACGGCCGATCATTTCCCGGGATCTTTTGCGTGAATTCCGGATAAAGCCCCGGGAACGGTGCCCGAAACGTCAGGACGGGGCGAACCCGTCGGCGTCCGCACGCAGTCGTTCCAGCACGGCGGTGATCGTGTCCAGCTCGGCCCGCTCGAGCGGTGCGGTGCCGAAACGCAGCGCGTTCAGGACCTCGGTCGCCGCCGCGGCGACCTCCCGCCCGCGCGGCGTGATCGCGGCCAGCGTCGTCCGCCGGTCGCGCTCGTGCGGCTCGCGCGTGACGTAGCCGGAGCGCTCGAGCCCGTCGATGATGTTGGTCACCGACGTGCGGTGCACCTGCAGGCGGTCGCCCATCTTGCCCAGCGGCAGCGCGCCGCGCCGGCTGTAGAACAGCAGCATCAGCGCCTCGTAGCGCGGGAACGTCAGGTCGTGCGCCTTGAGCTCCTCGTTCAGCCGCGCCAGCAGGATCTGCTGCACGCGCATGATCGAGGTCACGGCGCTCATCGACGGCACGGGCTCGTCGCCCCAGCGGGAGCTCCAGTTCCGCCGCGCTTCAGCGATCGGATCGAAATCGGGCATGCGGAGGCCCGAAAGCCTACGAGGCCCGGGCCAACCGGTCGACATACTCGGGCGCGAGCACGTGCTCGACGACCATCACGGCGGCCCCGATCAGCCCCGCGCGCTCGCCCAGGCGGGCCAGGCTCATCCGCAGCTCGCGCGTCGCCATCGGGGGCGAGCGGGCGAACGCGGCCTCGCGCACGCCGGCCAGCAGCGGCTCCGACGCGCCCGCCAGCTCACCGCCGAGCACGATCACCGCCGGGTTGTAGAAGGTGATGCACGCCGCCAGTACCTCGCCGATCGCGCGCCCGGCCGCGCGCGTCGCCTGCAGCGCCGCGGGCGTTCCCGCGCGCACGTGTGAGACCACCTCGGCGGCGGAGGTGACCTCGAGCCCCGCCGCCAGCGCGCCCGCACCCGCGACCGCCTCCAGGCAGCCGACGTTTCCGCACCGGCAGTCGACGTCGTGCCCGGCGACCGGCATGTGCCCGATGTCCCCGGGCGTCCCGCGCGCCCCCCGGTGCACGCGGCCCTCCGAGACGATCCCGCAGTCGATGCGGGTGCCGACGGCCACGAACAGCAGGTGGTCGACGTCGCGCCAGTGCGTCCAGCGCTCGCCGAGCGCCATCAGGTTCACGTGCCCGTCGAGCAGGACGGGGGCGGAGAACCAGTCCGGGACGGACAGCCCGCTCCAGCCGGGCAGCTCCGCGAGCGACGCCGGCAGCCCGATGCCGACCCCGCGCACGCGGTCCTGCGCCACGCCCGCGGCGAGCAGGACGGACACGAAACGGTGATGCAGCTCGGCCAGGATCGCCTCCGGCGCGGCCCCCGGGTCGTACGTGTACTCGGCCTCGGCGAGCGGCACCGCGCCGAGGTCGCAGGCGGCGATTCGGCAGCGCGTGACGTCGAAGTCGGCCACCAAGACGCACCCGGCTGCACGGTTGAACGTTAAAGTGGCAGGTGGGCGGCCGCCGGTCGAGGCCGACCCGGTCGTCTCCTGGAGGAGATCGAGGGCGAGCAGAGCCTGGACGCGCTCGGCCAGGGTGGAGCGGGACAGACCGCTCTGCCGGGCCAGTTCGGTACGGGTGCTCGCGCGGCCATCGCGAACGAGCCGCAGCACGCTCCCGACTCCCACCGCGGTTTCGAGCATGTCCGCGAGTTAAGCAGACTTCGAGTGTCTTGCCGACCTAAGTAGAAGATTGAGTTCGTGTTTAGTCGATTGACTCGCCAGAATCTTCCAAACTTTTGCTTGACAGTCGGGCTAAGGGCTCGATAGCGTCCGCGTTCATGTCTGGAGGAGAAGTTCGCGTCGCCATAGCGGGGACGGGTTTCATCGGGGCTGTCCACGCTAGGTCGGCGCGGCTCGCGGGAGGGCGCCTCGTCGGCGTCGCCGCGTCTTCGCCGGAGAGGGGGCTGCTCGCTGCAGCGACCCTCGGCGCCGAGCGTTCGTTCGCCACCGCCGAGGAGCTCGTCGAGTCGCCGGATGTCGACATCGTCCACATCTGCACCCCCAACCACCTGCACCAGCCGCTGGCCGAAGCCGCGCTGGCCGCCGGCAAGCACGTCATCTGCGAGAAGCCGCTGGCGCTCGACGAGCGCGGCGCGCAGACCCTGGTCGACGTCGCCGAGAGCACCGACCTGGTCGCCGCGGTGCCGTTCGTCTACCGCTATTACCCGACCGCGCGCGAGGCGCGCGAGCGCGTGCGCACGGGCGCGACGGGCCCGATCCGCCTGATCCACGGCGGGTACCTGCAGGACTGGCTGCTGCTCCCGAGCGACGACAACTGGCGCGTCGACGAGCAGCTCGGCGGCGCGTCCCGCGCGTTTGCCGACATCGGCAGTCATTGGTGCGACATGGTCGAACATGTGTCCGGCCACCGCATCACGCGAGTGTCGGCGCGGTTGCTCACCTCCGTGCCCGAGCGCGTGACCGAAGACGCCGCCATCCTGCAGTTCGAGACCGATCGCGGCGCGATCGGCACGGCCGTCGTGAGCCAGATCTCCGCCGGCCGCAAGAACATGCTGCACTTCGAACTCGACGGTGCGGAAGAGGCGGTCTCCTTCAACCAGGAGGAGCCGGAGACGCTGTGGGTCGGGCGGCGCGAGCACGCGACGCTCATCAAGCGCGACCCGGCGCACCTCTCGGAGCCCGCGGCGCGGCTGGCGACGCTCCCGCCCGGGCACCCGCAGGGGTACAACGACTGCTTCGACGCGTTCGTGGCGGACGCCTACGCGGCCGCCGTCACGGGCGAGCGACCGGATGGCCTGCCGGTGTTCCGCGACGGCCTGCGCGCGGCACACATCACCGCCGCCGTGCTTTCCTCCGCGCGAACAGAGACTTGGGTCGACGTGCCGGACACGGCGGCCCTGACCGCTGGGGGCGTGGATGGCTGATCAGAGCTCGCTCTTGCAGATGCAGGGCATCCGCAAGAGCTTCGTCGGCGTTGAAGTGCTGCACGGGGTCGACCTCGATCTGCGGACCGGCGAGGTCCATGCGATCGTGGGCGAGAACGGCGCCGGCAAGTCGACGCTGATGAAGATCCTCGCGGGCGTGTACTCGCCCGACGAGGGCGCGATCCGGATCGAGGGCGAGGAGGTGAGCTTCACCCACCCCGCGCAGGCCCAGCAGGTCGGCGTCGGGATCGTCTACCAGGAGTTCAACCTGCTCCCGGACCGCAACGTCGCCGAGAACGTCTTCGTCGGCCGCGAGCCGCTCAAGCGCGGCCTGGTCGATCGGCGCAAGATGGAGCGCGAGACCGCCGCGCTGCTCGAGGAGGTCGGCGAGAGCAGCTTCGGCCCGCGCACGCCGGTGCGCTGGCTGTCGGTCGCGCAGCAGCAGGTCGTCGAGATCATCAAGGCGCGCTCGCTCAACGCGCGCATCCTGGTGCTCGACGAGCCCACCGCCGCGCTCGCCGAGCACGAGGTCGAGCTGCTCTTCACGCTCGTGCGCCGGCTGCAGGAGCTCGGGGTCGGCATCCTGTACATCTCGCACCGCCTGCGCGAGGTCTTCCAGCTCTCGTCGCGGATCACCGTCATCAAGGACGGCGGCGTCGTCAAGACGCTCGACACGGTCGACTGCGACCAGCGCACGCTGGTCAACCTGATGGTCGGCCGCGAGCTCGACGGGTACTTCCCGCCGCGCGGGGTCGCCGAGGACCTCGGTGAGGTGCGGCTCGCCGCCAAGGGCATCAGCACGTCGCTGCTGCGCGACGTCAGCCTCCACGTGCGCGCCGGCGAGATCGTCGGCCTCGCGGGCCTGCAGGGCTCCGGGCGCACGGAGCTCGCGCGCGCCGTCTTCGGCGCCGACCCGGTCGACTCCGGCACGATCGAGGTCGAAGGCAAGGCGGTTCGCTTCCGCACGCCGCGCCAGGCGGTCAGGGCCGGGCTCGGGTTCATCACCGAGGACCGCAAGGCCGAGGGCCTGGCGCTCGGCCAGTCGATCGCGGACAACATGATGCTCGCGGTCCGCACGATCATCCCCGCGCACAAGCGGCGCTCGATGCCGGGCCTGATGACCGTCAAGGAGCTCGCCGAGGTCACCGAGCTGCGGGCCCAGGGCCCCGATCAGGAAGTGCGCTTCCTGTCCGGCGGCAACCAGCAGAAGGTCGTGCTGGCCAAGTGGCTGGAGACCCAGCCGCGGATCCTGATCTTCGACGAGCCGACGCGCGGTATCGACGTCGGCGCGAAGGCGGGCATCCACGACCTGATTCGCAAGCTCGCCAAGGATGGCGTCGCCGTGTTGATGATCTCGTCGGAGCTGCCGGAGCTGATCGGCATGAGCGACCGCATCCTCGTCATGCACGAGGGGCGGCTCGCGGGTGAGCTGCCCGCGGGGGCCTCCGAGCCCGAAATCATGGAGCTCGCGACCGGTTCGCAGGAGGTGGCGGCATGACTCGCGCTCCGCGCTCGCATGCCGTGGCGGGAACTCGCCTGACGGCTCGCTCCCGCCGGCCGAAGTCGTCCGAGGGGGGCCTGGCATGACCGTCGTCGATCCGCCGGAGCAGTCCTCCGGCACGGCCGCCGTGCAGGGGCCCTCGCGGTTCGCGGCGTGGCGCGTCGGCATCCTGGCGTCCCCCGCGGCGCCGGTCTACGGCGCCCTGATCGGGATCTTCGTGATCGCCTGGATCGTCGTGACGATCAAGGGCGGCACGTTCCTGACGGTCCCGAACATCGTGAACATGCTGCAGCGCTCGGTCGCGCTCGGCATCGTCTCGGCGGGCCAGACCATGGTGATCCTGCTCGGCTCGCTCGACCTCTCGGTCGCGTGGCTGATCTCGCTCGCCTCGCTGGTCACCGCGACCACGATGGACGGCCAGGAGAGCAACGTCCTGCCGGCGATCCTGCTCGTGCTCGCACTCGGCGTCGGCTTCGGCCTCGTCAACGGCCTGATCATCACCAAGCTGCGCGTGAACGCGTTCATCGCCACGCTCGGCACGGCGCTGATCATCCAGGGCATCATCCAGTACCAGTGGAACGGCCCGGCCGGCAACGTGCCGACGTCGTTCTCGCAGGACCTCGGCTACACGCGCTTCGGCGTGATCCCGATGTCGTTCTTCCTGCTCGTGGCCGTCGTGGTCGTGATCTTCTTCCTGCTGCGCAGCACGCGCTTCGGCTACCGCATCTACGCGGTGGGCGGCTCGGAGGACGTCTCCAAGCTGTCGGGCCTGCGCACGCACCGCACGATCATCGGCGCGCACATCGTGTGCTCGCTGACCGCGGTGATCACCGGCATCTTCCTCGCCGCGCGCCTGAAGGCCGGCACGCCGACGGTCGGGCCCGACGGCGGCTACGACCTCGAGTCGATCGCCGCCGTGGTCCTCGGCGGCACGGCCCTGATGGGCGGCCGCGGCGGCGTGGTCGGCACGGTCGGCGGCGTCGCCATCCTGGCGGTGCTCGACAACGCCTTCAACCAGCTCGAGTTCAACGCGTTCCTCAAGGACGTCGTCCGAGGAATCATCATCATCGCCGCGGTCGCGGTCTACGCCCGGCGTCAGGAGAAGCAGGCATGAGCACCGAGAACGCCTCCCCGGGCTTCGGCGCCGAAGCGGGCGCTCGCGGACGCCGGTTCCTGAGCTCGCTGATGAGCACCGGGACGATCTTCGTCCTGCTGCTGATCCTCTGGGTCTGGATCACGATCCTGAACCCGACGTTCGCCGAGCCGGGCCCGTTCCTGGCCTACCTGAAGCGCTCGGCCCCGCTCGTGATCCTCGCCGCCGGCGCGTACTTCGTGCTGATCAGCGGCAACTTCGACCTCTCGGTCGGCGCGCTGGTCACCGCCATGGTCGTGATCGCGGCGCGGCTGATCGACGGCGACCCGTCCAACACGTGGCCCGTCATCGTCCTGATGCTGGTGGTCGGCCTGGCGGTCGGCTTCGTCAACGGCTTCATCTCGACGATCCTGCGCGTGCCGTCGTTCATCACGACACTCGGCATGCTGCTGATCCTCAACGGGGCCGTGTTCCTCTGGTCCGGCGGCTCTCCAAAGGGCGCGCTGGCCGACAACTTCCGCGCGATCGGTCGACAGGGGATCGATGGGATCCCCTGGATCAACCAGCTCCCGTGGTCCGTGATCCTGCTGGTCATCATCGGCACGGCCTGCGTGCTGCTGATGCGGGCCGACTTCGGCCGCCAGCTGATCGCAACGGGTGACAACGAACGCGCCGCGCGCCTGTCGGGCGTGCGCGTCAACCGTGTACGGATCCTCGCCTTCGTGCTCTCGGGCGCGTCGGCGGCCGTCGCGGGGATCTTGCTCGCGGGCTTCGGCGGCGTGTCCGCCCAGGCCGGTTTGGGCATGGAGTTCGACGCGATCACCGCCTGCGTGCTGGGTGGGGTCGTGCTCGGCGGCGGCCGTGGATCGGTCGTAGCCGCGATGGCCGGCGCCCTCACTCTCGAGGCGCTGTTCACGTGGCTGAACCTGCAGGGCATCTCTGGGGCGCTCCAGGACACCATCCAGGGCGTGATCATCATCGCGGCCGTCGCCTTCGCGTCGTACCGGCTGCGGGGTGCGCGGTGACCGAGATGCACATCAACAGAGGAGGAAACGCATGATCTGGAGGAGACTGGCGGGGCCCGCGGCCCTGCTGGCGTGTTGTGCCACCGTGGCCGCCTGCGGCACGACGGACGACGGCACTTCGAGCTCGGACAGCGCGTCGAGCGACAGCACTCCGGCCGCCACGGCGACGCCGGAGAACACGGGTACCGACGCCAAGTTCTTCAACCAGGAGGACATGGACCGTCAGCTCGCGCAGCGCTCGGCGACGCCTGAGGGCCCGGCCGACAAGCCGTGGCTGCAGATGATCGATCCCGAGATGATCGATACGTCGGACTACAAGGCCAAGAAGAGCTCCGGCTGGAACGTCTGCTTCTCGAACGCCGCCAACGACAACCCGTGGCGTCAGAACGGCTTCAAGACGATGTCCGAGGAGGCCAAGAACACGCCGGAGATCGGCAAGTTCACGGCGGTCGACGCCGAGGCCAAGGACGACAAGCAGATCTCTGACATCGAGGCCATGGTCTCGGGCAAGAAGTGCGACATCATCCTGATCGCGCCGAACACCACGGCGACGCTCACGCCGGCCGTCGAGGCGGCCTGCAAGAGCGACATCCCGGTCGTCGTCTTCGACCGCGGTGTCGAGACCGACTGCCCCGTCACGTTCCTGCACCCGATCGGCGGCTACGCCTACGGTGCTGACGCGGCCGAGTTCCTGCGCGACAACGTCAAGAAGGGCGGCAAGGTCCTCGCCCTGCGCATCCTCCCGGGTGTGGACGTGCTCGAGACCCGCTGGTCGGGCGCCAAGAAGATCTTCGACGAGGCCGGCATCAACGTCGTCGGCGCGGAGTTCACCGACGGCGATCCGGCGAAGACGAAGTCGATCGTGTCCGACTACATCCAGCGCGAGGGCAGCCTCGACGGCGTCTGGATGGACGCCGGCGCGACCGCCGTCGCGGCGATCGAGGCGTTCGAGGACGCCGGCCAGGAAGTCCCGCCGCTCACCGGCGAGGACCAGAACGACTACCTGCTCAAGTGGAAGGACGAGGGCCTGAAGGGCATGGCCCCGACCTACTCCAACTTCCAGTGGCGTACCGCGATCATCCTCGCGACCAAGATCCTGAAGGGCGAAGAGGTCCCGAAGGAGTGGATCCTGCCGCAGCCGGTCGTGACCCAGGACAACCTGGACGAGAAGGCCATGCCGAACATGCCGCCGCTCTACTACGCGAACTGCGGCTGTGAGGACATGCCGGGCTGGCCCGAGAAGTGGGGCGGGAAGAAGCAGTAGATGAAGCTCGGCGCCAACACATGGATCTGGGTCTCACCGCTCACCGATGAGCGGCTGACCCAGCTCGCGCCGCGGGTGCGCGATATGGGGTTCGACGTGATCGAGCTCCCGATCGAGCAGCTAGGGGACTGGAGCCCTGACCACGCCGCGGAGGTGCTGACCGAGCACGGGCTCGGCGCCTCGATCGCGGTTGCGATGGCTCCGGGGCGCGAGTTGTGCGGCGCCGATCAGGAAACGGTCGCGACGACCCAGGCATTCCTGCGGGACTGCCTGGACGTCGCGGCCACGGTTGGGGCCGGCGCGATCGCCGGCCCCATCTACACCTCGACGGGGCGGACCTGGAGGATCGCTCCCGAGGAGCGCACGCGGCTCTACGCCGAGCTGCGCGAGAACCTCAAGCCTGTCGCCGATCACGCCGGCTCGGTCGGGGTCAAGATCGGGATCGAGCCGCTGGTCCGCTACGAGACCAGCCTGATCAACACGGTCGAGCAGGCGCTGGACGCCATCGACCCGCTGCCCGACTCGGTCGGGCTGCTGCTGGACACCTACCACGCCAACGTGGAGGAGAAGGACTTCGCCGGCTCGTTCCGCCTCGGCGGCTCCCGGATCGTGCACGTGCACGCGTCCGCGAACGACCGCGGGGCGCCGGGCGCCGACCACATCGACTGGCCGGCCTTCCGCGACGCACTGCGCGACACGGGCTACGACGGCCCGGTCGTGATCGAGTCCTTCACCGCCGAGAACGAGACGATCGCCACCGCCGCGTCGGTCTGGCGCCCACTCGCGGCGTCCCAGGACGCGATCGCCGTCGACGGCCTCGCGTTCCTGCGCGAGCTTCTCGGCTAGTTACCCGCGCGCGTAAGGGGCCGCTCCGCGCGGCCCTTCGTCGCGGCGTTCGGGTCGCCGCTCACAAAGGTTGAGTGTTGCTGCTCGGACACCGACCACACGTGCTGGCCGACCTCGGAGGCTGCGGGCAGGCAGTGACGTGCTCGCCCACGTACTCGCACGAGGACGTCTGCGACAGCGGGATGTACCTGCGCCAGCAGTCCGCGGACTGGCTCAGTACTCGGTCGTGTTCGACGTCACGGGCTCGGTCGAGAACTGGGGCAACTACGGCATCACGATCGTCAACGACGACGGGACCCCGTTCGCGGTCTCGGCCTCGTTCCCGGAGATCCCGCAGCTGGAGGTCAACTACACGCCCTAGGCGGGTAGTCGCGGCGCCGCGCATTCGCGCGGCGCCGCAAGGGTCTCAGCCGCGGACGGTGATCCGCGCGCGCCTGGCGGCCTTCGCGCGGTTGCCGGCGAGGTCGCGGGCGGTGACCGAGACGCGGTAGGCGCCCGGGCGCAGGCCGGAGACGGTCACCGTGGAGGTGCCGCGGCGCACGGTGACCGTGCGGGACTTCGTCAGCTTCCCGCGCGTCAGGGTCACCTTGACCTTGCCGGCCTCGGAGAGGCGAAAGCGGACCTTGGCGGCGTGGCGGGCGCGCGTCACCTTCACGCGGTCCAGGCGCGGTCGCACCTTGTCGCGCACCTCGAACACGCTCACGGGAGGCGCATCGTTCGCGTAGGACTGCTCGCTCAGCGGCGGCGGGGGCGGGGGCGGGGGCGGCGCGCCGGTCTCATCGGTCACGCGCACCTCACCGAACATCGTCGACTGGTGCAGCTGGCAGTAGAACTTGTACGTCCCGGGCGTCGTGAAGACGTGCGTGACGGCCGCGCCCGCGACCGCGAACGGGCTCGACAGGTCCCATCCGCTCTCGGACTTGACGTTGTGCACGAGCCCGGTGCCGGCGAACGACCACGTGACGGTCTCGCCGACCTTGACGGTGACCGTGTCCGGGTTCCAGTGGTTCGGCCCGGCGCCGCTTTCGTCGACCGCCTGGATCGTCGCGTCGGCGAACGCCGCCGACGGCGCGGCCAGCGCGAGCGCGGCGAGCGGGAGGGCCAGAGCCGGCGTGAGCGCGGCGCGCTTCACGGCGTCACCTCCATCTGCAGCATCATCGCCTTGTCCCCGTGCTCGAGCGAGTGGCAGTGGAACACGTACTTGCCCGAGTAGGGCGCGAACCACGCCAGGACGGTCACGGACTCATTGGGCAGGACGCCGACCGTGTCCTTCCAGCCCGCGCGGTCGCCGAACTGCACCGGCGCGCTGGTCCGCTCCAGAACCCGGAAGAAGAACCCGTGCAGGTGCATCGGGTGCACGCGGTTGGAGTGGTTGACGAACTTCCAGACTTCCGTGGTCCCGCGCCGCGGGCGCACGTCGATCCGGTTCGGGTCCCACCCGAGCCCGTTGATCTGCCACGCGGCCGTGCCGAGCGAGAGGTCCCACTGGCGGCGCGCGCTGGGCGACGGCAGCGGCTCCTGCTGACGCAGCTTGGACGGGACCTTGAAGTCCTCGCGCGGCCCGCCGCCCACGACGTCGAAGCGCATGATCGGGATCGTGCCGCCGAGCCCGTCGGCGTTCGAGAGCACGAGCTCCTCGCCCGGCCCGTACGCCGAGAAGTCGATCACGAGCTCGAGCCGCTCCGCGGGATGGAACGGGATCTTCGTGCGCGAGACCGGCTTGGAGAGGAAGCCGCCGTCGCCGGCGATCTGGAGCATCGGACGCCCGTTGCCGAGCCGCAGCGCGTATGAGCGCGCGTTGGACGAGTTCAGCAGCCGGAACCGGTACTTGCGCCGCTGCACCCGCATCCGCGGGGAGACCGCGCCGTTGACCAGGATCGTGTCGCCGCGGAAGCCGAGGTCGACGTTCTCCTCGTAGCGGAACGAGCCGTCCTTGTTGAACGCATGGTCGGCGATCACGATCGGGACGTCGTACTCGTCGCGCGGGAGGTCGAGGTCCTGCTCGAGCTGGTCGTGCACGACGTACATGCCGACGAGCCCGTAGTAGAGCGTCTTCGACGTGCGCCCGTGGGCGTGGTCGTGGTACCAGAGCGTCGCCGCGTCCTGGTGGTTCGGGTAGTGGTAATCGAACGACTGGCCGGGGGCGATGACGTCCATCGGATGCCCGTCGTACACCGCCGGCACGTAGCCGCCGTGCAGGTGCACGTTGGTCTCGAACGACAGCGTGTTGCGCTGGCGCACGACCGCCTCGCGGCCCTTGTGCGACCGGATGGTCGGCCCCGGGTAGACGCCTTCGTAGCCGTAGATCGGCGTCTGGAACCCGGGCAGGATCTCCGCCAGGCCGTCGCGGATCGAGACGTCGTAGACGTCGCGCCCGCGCGCGGTCGACACCGGCAGCAGGTCGGGGATCCGGGGCAGGTCGCGCTTGAACGGCTCGAACGGCGTGCGCGCCTGCGACCGCAGGGCCGCCGACGTCACCTCCGACCGCCCGCGCAGCGTGCCGGGCGTCGCCACGGTGCACAGCAGCGCGACCGACCCGAAGCCGTTGCGCATGAACTCACGGCGCGTGCTCATCGGGCAACCTCTGCCTGGTGGCGGCTGGTCAGGCTCCTCATCGGACCTTGAATCCCTTCGTCATCTGGGGGCCGCGGTTGCCCATCGCGTCGACGGCCTTCAGCGACACGGTGTAGGAGCCCTTGCGCAGCTTGCCGGCGCGCAGGGTGAACGCGCTGGTGCCCGCGGGCGCCTGCACGACCGTCTTGGCGACGACCGTGCGTGAGCGGCGCGCGCTGACGGTGACCGTGGCCGGCTCGGAGAGCCAGAACCGCACGCGCGCACCCGCGTGCGCACGCTTGACGCTCCGCACGGAGAGACGAGGCGCCTCGCCGTCCTTGGTCGCGCCGCGGGCCGGCGCCGGCGTGGACGTGTGGTCGTCCATCGACACCGAGGTGGGCGCCGGCGACGCGGTGGCGGCCGGGGTCGCGGTCTCGGTCGGCAGCGGGGTCGGCGTCTCGGTGGCGGTGGGCTCCGGCGTCGCGACCTCGCCACCCTCCACGGTGATCGTCCCGAACATCGACGGGTGCGCCTGGCAGACGAACTTGTAGACGCCGGCCTTGCCGAACGTGTAGCTGTCCGTGCCGTTCGGCGTGAGCATCGGCTTGCGCTTGTCCCAGTCGGCGTCGGGCGGCGTGGACGGTGCCGTCGGCGCCGGATACGCGTTGTGGTAGCCGTTGTCGATGTCGAAGTCCCACGTGACCGTGTCGCCGGTCTTGATCTTGACGTCGACGCCGGTCGCGGGGTCCGGGCAGGTCCGTTGGTTCGCTTCCAACGCGAAGCAGGGCTTCAGGTCCGCGGGCGCGCCCGCGGCGTAAATGGTCACGCTCTGCGCCGCACCCGCGACGCTCGACGCAACCACAGCACCCGCGCCGACTGCGAGCGCGGCCACCAGGCCGCGGCGGCGAAGGTTCTGACCGATCCTCATTCTCCAGTCTCCTCAGGCGGGCATCGGCGAGGCACTAAAGAATTAGGCCGATGCTCGGCGCGAAGCTATCACAGAAAACGCAGCCGAGGTAAACCTTTGCTACCAGGCTGGACGAAAGTCCGATGGCCCTAACTCAGAAGTCCGTTGTCATCTTCCGCCGGGCTTGCTAGCTTGCGGTCGCTGTGAGGACGAGGTGGGTCATTTCGCTGGTCGTTGTCGGTGTGCTTGCGGTCGCGGGCATCGCGGTCGCTGCGCGCAGCGGCGACGATCCCAAGCCCACGACGGGCAGCGACTTGACGCAGATCAAATGCCCCCTGGAGCCGACCGGAAAGACGGTCAACGGCGAGCCCGAGTATAGGGCGGCCAAGGGCGCGTTCAACACCGCCGAACTGATAGGTCTGCCCCTTTCCGAGGCGCGCAGCAAGGCCGGCGAGAAGGGTTGCGAGATCATCGTCTCGCTCAAGGACGGCGTCGGCCAGCCGGTGCCGATCGAGCTCAACCCGAAGCTGATCTACCTCTACACCGAGAAGGACCGCGTCTCAGAGATCGAAGGCGTCGGCGGCGGGATCTAGTGCTGTCGGGCCTGACGTCGAGTCCGGCCGCGCGCTGGGGCGTCATCGCGACGTGGCTGGCGCTGGCGCTCGTCCTGCTCCCGCTGCAGGGCCCCCTCCAGGAGCACGCGGCCGACGAGAGCGAGACGTTCCTCGTTCGCGGGTCCGAGTCGCTGCAGGCCAAGCGCCTGATCGACGCGCAGTTCCGCGCGGGCAGCGAGAGCGCGGCGGTGATCGCGTACTTTCGCGACGGGGGCATCAAGACGCCCGACCAGAACCGGATCGTCAACGACTCGCGACGGATCTGCGCCGCGGGCACGATCCCCAGCCTGAAGCTGGTCGGCACGGCGTACGGGGGCGGCTGCGGCCAGACCGATCCGCTCGACCTGAGCCCCGGCGGTCCGGGCCTGCTGACGTCGTCGGACTCCAGCGTCGCGCTCGCGACGGCGCTGATGACCGACGACAGCACGCCGACCGCGGAGGCGGCCGCGGACACGATCCGCAAGATCGTCCCGCCGCCGGAGGGCGACGAGACCGGCCTGCGCGCGTACGTGACCGGCGAGGTGGGCTTCGAGGCCGACCGCAGCGAGGCGGTCAAGACGATCGACGACACGCTGCTGATCGTCACCTGCGTGGTCCTGATCCTGCTGCTGCTGGCGATCTACCGCTCACCGCTGGTGGCGCTGGTGCCGCTGGCCGTCGTCGGCATCGCCTACGTCGTCGCCGGCGGCGTGACGTACCTGCTCGTGCGCACGGGCGTGACGACCGCGAGCGGCCAGACCACCGCGATCCTGATCGTGCTGATGTTCGGCGCGGGCACGGACTACTGCCTGCTGATCGTCGCCCGCTTCCGCGACGAGCTGCGCCGGACGGCCGACGTCGACGCGGCGATCACCGCCGCGACCGCCCGCACCGGCCCGGCGATCCTCTCCGCGGGCGCGATCGTGGTCGTCGCGATGCTGGTCCTGATCGTCGCCGACTTCAACGCGACGCGCGAGATGGGCCCGATCCTCGCGCTGGGGATCGCGATCATGGTCGCCGCCGGCCTGACGCTGCTGCCCGCGGTGCTCGGCACGCTCGGGCGGCGCGCGTTCTGGCCGGCTGTACCTCAGGTCGAGCCTGAGGCTGAGCGCACTGGACCCTTCTGGCGGCGCGTCGGGCGCCTGGTCGGCACGCATCCGGCGGCCACCGCGGGCGTCGTGACCGCGATCCTGCTGCTCGGCGCGCTCGGCAACCTCGGCGGACGTGCACCGCTCGACTTCGCGCACGCGTTCCGCACCGCCCCGGACTCGGTGAAGGGCGAGCAGGTCATCACCGACCGCTTCATTCCCGGCCGGGCCGCCCCGATCGACGTGGTCAGCCCGTACGAAGCGCGCGACGCCATCGTCTCGCGCCTGACCGAAGGGCTTGGAACACCGGTCCAGGAGGCCTATCTGATGGCGGCCTCGGTCCCGACCAAAGGCCAGGAATCGAAGTACGCGCTCGCGCAGGCCTATCTGAAGATGAATCCTTTCTCAGATGAGGCGACCGATGCAGTGCCGGGGCTGCGGCGCACCGCGCGCGAGGCGGCCGGAGGCGCGCCCGTGCTCCTGGGTGGCGAAGTCCCCGAGGCCTACGATCAGCGCGAGGCGATGCGCCGCGACAACCGGCTCATCGTCCCGATCGGGCTGCTGCTCATCGCCGTCATCCTCGCGGTGCTCCTGCGCACGGTGGTCATGCCGCTGTACGTGATCGCGACCGTGATCCTGTCCTTCGGCTTCGCGCTGGGCGTGAGCTCGCTGATCTTCACGCACGTGATGGGCCAGCCGGCGTCCGACCAGTCGCTGGAGCAGTTCGCATTCATCTTCCTGGTCGCCCTCGGGGTCGACTACAACGTGTTCCTGCTGGCACGCATCCGTGAGGAGCGCGCCACGCAGGGGACGACCAAACAGGCCGTCGTGTCCGCACTGGAGCGGACCGGCGGCGTCATCACGAGCGCCGGCCTGGTGCTGGCAGCGACCTTCAGCGTCCTCATGGCGCTGCCCTTGGAGTCGCTGTTCCAGGTCGGGTTCGTGGTCGCTCTGGGCTTGCTCGCGGACACGTTTCTCGTGCGGGCGTTGTTGGTGCCGTCAATCGCGATTCTGCTTGGCGAACGCAATTGGTGGCCCCGATCGTCTGAACTTGTGTCGCAAACACGCGCAAAAGCTCTTGACACCCGTGGCTAAAGGACTTAGCTTCACGGTCGGAGTCCTGCCTAACTGGGTGTCTGTAGGACCGGAAGGCAAAACAGCCAGCGAGAACCGGGGGATGAGGGAACGGAATCCCCGGAGGAGGAGTGGTTACCGAATGGTGAACCAAGGTTGGGTCGGCATGCCCCGATGGCGTGCCGTGTTGTTGTGCATGGGTCTGCTGGCGCTGATGGCGTCCGCCCTCGCACCTGCGGCGGCGCGCGCTCAGGACCAGACGAAGCGCCTGCTGCTCTACACCGGGACCACCGGGTACCGGCACAGTGACGCGATCAACCAGGGTCGTCCGATCGTCCAGAGCAAGCTCGAGGCTGCCGGCTACACGGTCGACTGGGAGGACTGCACCAACAACGGCGGCGGCGCGAGCAACTGCGACAACGCCGACAAGAACCCGCGCATCTTCACGGACGACAACCTCGCCCGCTACGACGCGATCGTTCTTCTCAATGCTTCGGCGGGTCCTCCCGGCCCGCTCTGGACCGACGCGCAGAAGGCGTCGATCATCAAGTACGTCCAGAACGGCGGCGGCATCGCCGGCGTCCACAACGCGACCGACATGGGTACGGGCGCGGAGACGTGGGACTGGTGGGACGGCAACAACGCCAACTCGGCCGTCGGCACCACGATGAAGGGCCACGCCGCGACGGACCTCAACAACATCGCGACGGTCCAGGTCGAGGATCGCAACCACCTCGCCACCCGTGACCTGCCGGACACCTGGACGCTCGGCGACGAGCACTACAACTACCGGCGCAACGTCCGCGGCGACCACCACGTGCTCGCCAACCTGGACGAGCGCACGTACACGCCGGGCGGCAACGCCATGGGCCAGGACCACCCGATCACGTGGTGCCGGCTCTACGACGGCGACAACATCAACGACAACACCGGCACGCCGAAGTCCTACAGCGACGGCCGCGTGTGGGTCACCGGCATGGGCCACTTCGGCTCGTCCTACACCAAGGACAGCGGTAACAACGAGCTCGTCAAGGAGATCGTGGGCGGCGTCCGCTGGGTCGCGGGCGAGGGCCGCAAGTCCGACTGCTCGGGCACGGTCTGGAGCTCCTTCACGCGCACCGTCGTCGTCGCCGACGCGAACAACCCGATCGGGGTCGACGTCGCGAAGGACGGCAAGGTCTACTGGTCGGAGATCGGCAACCCGATCGGCTACCAGTCCACGGGCTACGTGAAGATGTACGACCCGAACAAGCCGGCCGGCAACAAGACCACGGTCCTTTCGATCCCGACGCGCGCCGATCACGGCAACTCCGAGGACGGCGTCCTGGGCATGAGCCTGCAGCCCGGCTTCGATCTCTCGGATCCGAGCAAGCGCAACGTCTTCGTCTACTACTCGCCGCGCAACCCGGACTGGCCGACGTCCGGCAACCAGCAGGTGGTCGGCTACAACCAGATCAGCCGCTGGACGCTGACCGAGGATGGCACCGCCGCGGTGCCGGACTCCGAGCGCGTGATCCTGCGCGTCCCCAAGGCCAAGATCTCCGGCACCCCGTCCGGCTTCCCGGGTGGGCCGACGAACAGCGGTCCGGGCCACGTGGGCGGTGCCGGCCTCGACTTCGACTCGGCCGGCAACCTCTACCTGGGCATCGGCGACGACGTCTCGCCGGGCGCTTCGGGCCACAACAACTACACGCCGATGGACTACCGCGCCGCCGAGCGCTGGGATGCGCGCAAGACGGCGCAGAACAGCGCCGACCTGCGCGGCAAGATCATCCGCATCACGCCGAAGCAGGGCGCGATCGCGGCCGACGCCGATCCCGGCGTCGGTGCGACGTACGAGATCCCGGACGGGAACCTGTTCCCGGTCGGCACCGCGAAGACCCGTCCTGAGATCTACGCGATGGGCTTCCGCCAGCCGTTCACGGTCCACACGGACCCGAAGAACCCGGGCATCATCGGCATGGGCGAGTACTGCCACGACAACAGCTCCGACGGTGCGAACCGGTCCCCGGCCGGCACCTGCGAGTGGAACCTGATCCAGAAGCCGGGCAACTTCGGCTGGCCGTTCTGTGTCGGCAACGACTCGACGGCCAACACGAGCTTCCGGTGGAACTACGCGTCCAACAGCACGACCGGCCAGCAGTACGACTGCTCGCTGACCAGCCTGCCGTCGGACATCCGCTGGGCGCCGAGCGGCCAGACGGCGGCCGAGCCGACCTTCGACGGTCTCGACACGCTTCCGGGCCCCGTGGTCCCCGCGACGATCTGGAAGAAGTACAGCGGCGCCGACGTGCAGCGCACGATCGACTTCGGCGACCTGAACGCTGGCGGCATGCAGCCGATCACGGGTCCGATCTACCGCTACGACGAGGCCAACGCCGGCCAGGGCGCGTTCCCGCGCTACTACGACGGCTCGTGGTTCATCAACAACCGCGGCGCCAACGAGGGCTTCTGGAAGGAAGTCCGCATGCGGTCGGACAACAACCAGATGCTGCGGGTCAACGACTGGCTGCCGTACAACGGCGGCGTCAACCCGAACGGCGCGGACTCGGGCCTGGTCATCGGCACGCAGTTCGGCCCCGACGGCAACCTGTACATGTCGCGCTTCTCGGTCGGCTGCTGCCGTGACGGCACCAACGCCAACCAGAAGAACCAGATCATCAAGATCTCGTTCAACGTCCAGGACGAGTGCCTGACCGACGAGAACGCCCCGAACGCCGCCCACGAGGCGACCGGCCAGGTGTACCCGGGCGAGGACAACACGTTCGTCAACGCCGCGTCGCTGCGCCTGAGCGCGACCGACTCCGGCTGCGCGGGCGTGAAATCGATCGAGTACAAGGTCAACGGCGAAGCCGACTGGCACACGTACGAAACCCCGATCGCGTTCAACACGGCCGGTAACTACTCGGTCCAGTACCGCGCGACCGACCGCAAGGACAACGTCTCGGCGGTCAAGACCGCGACGTTCAAGGTCCTCGAGATCCACGACGAGACCCCGCCGACGGCGACGGCCTCGACCTCGGGCAGCGCGGATCAGCGCGGCTACTTCGCCGGCTCGGCGTCGCTGAGCATCACGGCGACCGACGACGAGCTCGGCTCGGGCGTCAACACGATCGAGTACCGCATCAACGGCGGCGCCTACACGCCGTACACGGCTCCGGTCGCGTTCAACTCGGCCGGCGAGTACAAGGTCGACTACCGCGCGACCGACAAGGTCAACAACACGTCGGACCCGAAGACGATCACGTTCCGCGTGATCACGGGCGCCGGCTGCAAGGCGAACCGGTCGGACGAGTTCGACGGCACGACGCTGGGCTCCCAGTGGCTCCGGCACACGCGCAACAACGGCACGCCGCTGAGCGCGATCACGTTCTCGGACGGCCAGCTGCACATGCCGACCGCCGACTACGAGCTCGACGCGGCCGCCGCGGCCACGTCGCTGGGCCCGGTCAACTTCATCGGCCAGGATCTGAACGCGCTCGGGTCCAACTGGTCGGTGGAGACCGAGTTCACGGTCAAGTACACCGGCGGCTGGCAGAACACCGGCCTGATCGTCTGGAACGGGGACAACAACTTCTTCCGTTCCTCGATCACGCACAGCCTGTCCGCGGGCAACATCTACATCGAGTCGTCCAAGGACAACCCGACGACGGCCGAGGGCGAACGCGCGCAGGCCAACGGCAACATCACGATCCTGCCGAACCACGACCAGCCGGTCACGATCCGCATGCGCTACTCGCGCACGAACGGTGCCAACACCGTCCGCGCCCAGTACCGCGTGATGGCTCCGGCCAGCGTCGCGATGGCCGATTGGGCCGACTTCCCGAACACCACGTCGGGCTTCCTCGACCTCAACCCGTCGGGCGGGGCGCGTCGTGACGCGGCCGGCTCGCGGATCGGCATCCTCACCGGGAGCAACTTCCCGGGCACGTCCGGCACCTACGCCTACAAGGGCACGCCGGGCACCGTGGACGTCAACTACTTCCGGGTCACCCCGGATTCGATGACCTGCGAGACGGACGCCCCGACCACGACGGCGACGCTCGACCCGGCCGCTCCGGCGACCGGCGACACGTATGACCGCTCGGTCAAGGTCAACCTGTCCGCGGTCGACGCCGGCGGCGCCGGGGTCGAGAAGACCGAGTACCGCATCAACACGAACGGCACCGACGGCGAGTGGAAGACGCTGTCCAACACCGCCGGCGACGCGACGTTCGCGAACACGGTCACGGTCTCCAACAGCGGCACCCACGTCGTCGAGTTCCGCTCGACCGACAAGGCGGCCAACGTCGAGACCACGAAGTCGGTGACCTTCAAGGTCCAGCTCCCGGTCTGCGACCGGTCGGACGAGTTCGACGGCACGGAGATCCTGCCGCGCTGGATCCGTCACACGCGCAACGGCGGCACGCCCACCACGGGCCCGCTCGCGCCGACGGTGTCCGGCGGCCAGCTCCACCTGCCGACGAACGACCTCGAGATCGACGCCGCCGACTCCAACACGTCGGTCGGCCCGATCAACTTCCTCGGCCAGGATCTGCCCTCGCTGGGCAGCAACTGGCAGGTGGAGACGCAGTTCACCGTCCAGTTCAAGGGCGGCTGGCAGAACGTGGGCCTCGTCGTGTGGCAGGGAGACAACAACTTCTTCCGCTCCACGATCACCCACAACCTGCAGTCCTCGGCGATCTTCGTCGAGTCCTCCAAGGACGCCCCGTCGACGACCGAGGGTGCGCGCACCAGCGGCACGAACCGGGCGATCCTGACCAGCAACACCGGTCCGGTGACGATCAAGATGCGCTACACGCGCTCCAACGGGGCCAACACGGTCACGCCGGAGTACCAGATCGTCGCCCCGGCCTCCGCGGCCACCAGCGGCTGGGTCGCGTTCCCGAGCATCAACGGGAACCTCGACCTGAACCCGAGCGGCACGCGGCGTGACGCCACCGGCTCGCGCATCGGCCTGATCGCGCAGGACAACTGGCCCGCGGGCGGCCCCTACCCGTCCAACGGGCAGCCGGCGATCGCGCACGTCGACTACTTCCGGGTCACCCCGGACAACTGCCCGACGGGCGCCGATCAGACCCCGCCGACCACCACGGCGACCACCGCTCCGGCGGCGCCGAACGGCAGCAACGGCTGGTTCACCTCTGACGTCAACGTGACCCTCGCGGGCAACGACGGCGCCAACGGCTCCGGCATCGACACGACCGAGTACCGCGTCGACGGCGGCACCTTCGCCGCCTACACGGCGCCGTTCGCGGTCAGCACCGCCGGCACCCACACGATCGAGTACCGCTCGACCGACAAGGCCGGCAACGTCGAGGCGACCAAGACCCTGACCGTCAAGGTCGACAAGGTCGCTCCGGCCACCACGGCGACGCTGGATCCGACCGGTTCCGGCGGCGTCTACGACGGCCCGGTCACGCTCACGCTGGCCGCGACCGACGCGACCTCCGGCGTCGCGCGTTCCGAGTACCTGGTCAACGCTCCGGGCGCGTTCGCCGCCTTCGGGGCCGCGGCCCCGCTGGCCGCTGCCGCGGCCGCGGACTACGTGACCTACGACTCGGCCAACAAGCCGAAGTTCGAGGCCGGCGGCAGCTACTCGATCGACTTCCGTTCGATCGACGCGGCCGGCAACGTGGAGACGGCGAAGACGATCACCTTCTCGATCGTCCTCCCGAGCAACGACAAGACCGCTCCGGTGACGACCGCGACCCTCGATCCGGCGACGCCGGGCGCGGGCCGCACGTACTCGGGCCCGGTCACGGTCAAGTTCTCGGCGACCGATCCGGCCCCGGCCGGCCCGGCGGCGAAGACGGTCGACGTGGAGGCGTCGGGCGACGCCTGGGCGCCGAACGCGGTCGACCTGGCCGTCGGCGACTCGATCCGCTGGTCCTTCCCGGAGGCCACGGCGAACTTCCCGCACGACGTGTGGGTCATCGCCCCCGGCCAGCCGGCCACCAGCGCCGTCGAGGCCGCCCCGATCACGCTGCCGGGCGGCGCGCCGTCGACCCGTCAGTTCAACGAGGCCGGCACGTGGACCTTCGTCTGCAAGATCCACGCGTTCATCTCGAACGGTGTGTACACCGGCATGGTCGGCAAGGCGGTCGTGACGCCGGCGCAGGCCGGCGACGCGCCGTCGGGCGTCGACTACACCGAGTACCGCGTCAAGACCGGCGACACGCAGGGCGACTGGTCGCGTGCCGCCAACACCGGCAGCGCGGATCCGTTCGCGTCGCAGGTGACGGTCTCGGCCGACGGCCAGCACACGGTCGAGTACCGCTCGGTCGACAAGGCCGGCAACACCGAGGCGACCAAGTCGGTCTCCTTCGGCATCCAGACCCCGGCGCCGGGCAACCCGGTGATCCAGGCGTTCGCGGACCCGACCTCGGGTGTCGCGCCGCTGCCCGTGAACTTCACGGCCACCGGCTACGACCCCGACGGCAGCACGCTGACCTGGAAGTGGCAGTTCGAGGACGGCGCGTACCTCGGTCGCACCGTGTCGCGGACGTTCACCAAGCCGGGTGTCTACACGGCGACGGTGACGGCCACGGACGCCCAGGGCGAGAAGACCTCGCAAGAGGTCACGGTCACGGTCACCCGTGCCGGCGAGCAGCCGCCGACGGTCGAGGTCAGCGCCTCGGCGACGACGGTCCAGGGCGGCTCGAGCGTCCAGTTCACCGCGGTCGGTCACGACCCGGACGGGCCGGACGACGATCTCGGCTACGTGTGGGACTTCGGTGACAACGGCAGCTCGCACGAGCAGAACCCGTCGCACCGGTACGTCGCTCCGGGCACCTACACGGCGAAGGTCACGGTGACGGACGCCACGGGCGCCTCGGTGACGAAGTCGATCGAGATCACGGTCACCGCTCCGCCCGCCAACCAGCCGCCGATCATCACGGAGGCCGCCGGCTTCCCGCTGACCGGCTCGGCGCCGTTGACGGTGCAGTTCTCGATCGAGGCCGCCGACCCGAACGGGGACGCCGTCTCGTACGAGTGGGACTTCGGCGATGGCTCGGCGAAGGCCACGTCGAAGAACCCGACGCACACCTACACGCAGACCGGTGAGTTCACCGCGACGGTCAAGGTCACCGACTCGCATGGCGACTCGACGACCGCGAACGTCCTGGTGAAGGTCAGCCCGCGGAGCAACCAGGCTCCGACGGTCGATGCGGCCGCCGATCCGGTCTCCGGCACGTCGCCGCTGACCGTCTCGTTCAGCGGCACCGTGCGCGATCCGGACGGTGACGGCATGAGCATCGTGTGGGACTTCGGTGACGGCCTGTTCGGCGCCGGTCCGAACACGACGCACACGTACACGGCTCCGGGCGTGTACACGGCGACGTTGACGGCGACCGACTCGCGCGGTGCGTCGACCTCGAAGTCCGTGACGATCACGGTCACCGCGGCCCAGGGGGCCAACAACGGTGGCGGCAACGGCGGCGGCAGCAACGTCACCGGCGCCGACACCAAGGCTCCGGCCGCGGCCCCGGTGGCGCCGTGGTTCGGCGTCGCGCAGCCCGCGACCACCGCGCTGAAGACCTTCAGCGCCAAGGGCCTGCGGGTCACGCTCACCTCGACGACGGCCACGCGCGGCACCGCCAAGCTGACCGTGTCGAAGAAGGTCGCGAAGAAGCTGGGTCTGAAGAAGACCACGCTGGCTTCGCGCACCGTGAAGTTCAGCAGCGCCGGCAGCACGTCGGTGACGCTGAAGCCGTCCGCGGCCGTGCGGCGCGCGCTGCGCAAGGCCAAGGGCAAGGTCAAGGCCACGCTGACGGTCAGCCTGCGGGCGACCGGCAAGTCGGCCAAGGCCACGAAGCGGACGGTCACGCTTCGGTAGGTAAGGGGGTCCCACCCCGGTAGGTGGAGAGGCGGTCGGCCCTGGTCAGGCCGGCCGCCTTTCTTTTTGCCGTTCTTCGGAGTACCCTGGCCGTGGCAAACGCTTTCCACGGAGGAGAAACGAGTGGCGCGACGCGTCGTCGGCATCATCATGAACGGGGTCACCGGCCGGATGGGGACCAACCAGCACCTCGTCCGCTCGATCCTCGCCATCCGCCAACAGGGCGGCCTGGCGCTGGGCGACGGCGACGTCATCTGGCCTGAGCCGCTGTTGATCGGCCGCTCGGAGGCCAAGCTCGAGGCCCTCGCCACCGCGCACGGCCTGACGCGTTGGTCGACCGACCTCGGCGCGGCCCTCGCCGACCCCGAGTACGAGCTCTACTTCGACGCGCAGCTGACGTCCGCGCGCCCGCCCGCGGTCGAGGCCGCGATCGCCGCCGGCAAGCACGTCTACTGCGAGAAGCCGGTCACGCCGGACGTCGGCAGCGCGCTGGCGCTGGCGCGCGCCGCCCGCGACGCGGGCGTGAAGGTCGGCGTCGTGCAGGACAAGCTGTTCCTGCCCGGGCTGGTGAAGCTGCGCCGGCTCGTCGCCTCCGGCTTCTTCGGCCGTATCATCGCCGCGCGCGGCGAGTTCGGCTACTGGGTCTACCCGGGGCCGGACCCCAAGCCCCAGCGCCCGTCCTGGAACTACCGCCGCGAGGACGGCGGCGGGATCATCAGCGACATGTTCCCGCACTGGCGCTACGTGCTCGACAACGTCTTCGGCCCGGTGCGCGCCGTGTGCGCGACTGGCGCCACGCACATCCCGACCCGCGTCGACGAGGCCGGGCGCGAGTACGAGGCCACGGCCGAGGACGCCGCGTACGCGATGTTCGCGTTCGACGGCGGCCTGATCGTGCAGATGAACTCCTCCTGGTGCGTGCGCGTCAACCGCGACGAGCTGTTCGAGCTGCACGTGGACGGCACGCTCGGCAGCGCGGTCGCCGGGCTGCGCGAGTGCAAGGTGCAGCCGGCGGTGACGACGCCCAAGTCGATCTGGAACCCGGATCTGGCGGACCCGGTCGACCACCGCGCGGGCTGGGCGGACGTGCCGCAGGTCGAGCCGCCCGAGAACGGCTTCAAGCTGCAGTGGGAAGCGTTCCTGCGCCACATCGTGCTCGACGAGCCGTTCCCGTGGGACTTCGTCGAAGGCGCGCGCGGCGTGCAGCTCTACGAGCTGGGCGAGCAGTCCTGGCGCGAGCGCCGCTGGATCGACGTGCCGGAGCTGACGCTATGACGGCCGTCTGGCTCCCGCGCGCCGACCGCGCGCTCGAGCGCTACGAGGTGCGGACCACCGAACCGCTCCCGGTCGTCGGCGCCGAGCCGCGCACGCGCACGGCGTACGCCGCCGCGCACGTCGTCGCCGACCCGCTCGCCGGCGGCGACCCGACCGGCCCGGCGCGGCTGGACTGGGAGGCGACGCTGGCGTTCCGCCGGCACCTGTGGGCGCACGGGCTGCGCGTGGCCGAGGCGATGGACACCGCGCAGCGCGGCATGGGGCTCGACTGGGCGGCGACCCAGGAGCTGATCGCGCGCTCGGTGGCCGAAGCGCGCGCGGTCGGCGGGCAGCTGGCCTGCGGCGCCGGGACCGACCAGCTGGCCGGGCCGGCGACGCTCGACGACGTGCGCCGCGCGTACGCCGAGCAGCTCGAGTTCGTCGAGGGCCAGGGCGCGCCCGCGATCCTGATGGCCTCGCGCGCGCTGGCGGCGGCCGCGACCGGCCCGGACGACTACCGGGCGATCTACGGCGAGCTGCTGGCGCAGGCGTCGGAGCCGGTGATCCTGCACTGGCTGGGGGACATGTTCGACCCGGCGCTCACCGGATACTGGGGAGCGTCCGACTTCCAGGGCGCGGCCGACGTCGTCGTCTCCATCATCGAGGCGCACGCCGACAAGGTCGACGGCATCAAGATCTCGCTGCTGGACGCGGGCTCCGAGGTCGCGCTGCGCGAGCGGCTGCCCGCGGGCGTCCGCATGTACACCGGCGACGACTTCAACTACCCGGAGCTGATCGCGAGCGGCAGCCACGCGCTGCTCGGCATCTTCGACGCGATCGCGCCCGCCGCGGCCGCCGCGCTGCAGGCGCTCGACGCCGGCGACCGCGACCGCTACGACGCGCTGCTGGAGCCGACGGTCCCGCTGGCGCGCCACATCTTCGCCGCGCCCACGCAGTTCTATAAGACCGGCGTCGTGTTCCTCGCGTACCTGAACGGCCACCAGCGGCACTTCCGCATGGTCGGCGGGCTCGAGAGCGGCCGCTCGGTGCTGCACCTGGCCGAGCTGTTCGTGCTGGCCGACCAGGCCGGGCTGCTGCGCGACCCGGAGCTGGCCTCGGCCCGGATGCGGCTCGTGCTCGCGCTGGCGGGCGTGGAATGAGCGCCCGCCTGTCGCTGAACTCGATGACCGCGGACCGCTGGTCGCTGGCGGAGGTCATCGACGCGTGCGCCGAGCACGGGATCGAGTGGATCGGCCCGTGGCGGCACAAGCTGGCCGAGCTGGGCGTCGAGGAAGCGCGGCGGCGGATCGACGCCGCGGGCCTGCGCGTCTCGTCGCTGTGCCGCGGCGGGTTCTTCACCGCGCCGGACGCCGACGAGGACAACCGGCGCGCGGTCGAGGAGGCCGCGGCGCTCGGCACCGACGCGCTGGTCCTGGTCTGCGGGCCGCCGACAACGCGCGACCTGGCGGCCGCACGAGCGGAGATCGAAGCCGGCATCGAGCGCCTGCTCCCGTACGCCAACGAGCTCGGCGTGCGGCTCGGGATCGAGCCGCTGCACCCGATGATGATCGGCGAGCGGTCGGCGATCGTCACGCTCGAGAACGCGCTCGACGTCGCCGAGCGGATCGGCGACCCGGGCGTCGGCGTCGTGATCGACGTCTACCACACGTTCTGGGACCCGCGCCTGCCCGAGCAGGTCGCGCGCGCGGCCGGGCGGATCGTCGGCTACCACGTCAACGACTGGCTGGCCGAGACGTCCCACACGCTGCTCGAGCGCGGCATGATGGGCGACGGCATCATCGACCTGGCGGGCTTCAGCGCGCTGATCGAGGCCGCCGGCTACACCGGGCCGATCGAGGTCGAGATCCTCAACCCCGCGATCTGGGACCTCCCGCGCGCGGAGCTGATGCGGACCGTGATCGACCGCTTCGACCGATGCGTGCTCTAACGGCTTCGCGTGGTGCCGCGCGGCGCGAGCGCGTGCGGCAGCACGACGTCGTGCGCGGGGTTGCCGAGCACGGCGTGCGCGGCCCGGCGGCCCATCTCCTCCAGCGGGGCGGTGACCGTCGTGAGCCCGACGAAGCGCGCCGGCCGCGTGTCGTCGATGCCGGCCACGCTGACCTGGCCGGGCACGTCGACGCCCGCTTCGCGCAGGCGCATCAGCACCCCGATCGCGGCCTCGTCGTTGGCGGCCACGATCGCGTCCGGGAGCGCTTGGCGGGCGAGCAGCGCGTCCGCCGCGGCCACGCCGTCCTCGTAGGCGAAGCCGCCGCGCAGGTGGTCGGTCCCGCCCGCCCGCTGGAAGCCGGCGAGCCGCTGCGCGCTGGTGTGCAGGCCCTCCGGCCCCTCCACGAACGCGATGCGGGCGTGCCCGAGCCCGCGCACGTAGGTCGTGACGTCGTACGCCGCCGCCTCGTTGTCGAACAGGATGCTCGGGGCGGTGAAGTCGCGCTGCGCCAGCGCGACCACGACCGAGCCGCGCTCGCGCGCGTCGGTCACGGCCTCGGCGAGGTCGTGCGTGGACGGGTCGCTGACGCGGCCGCTGCCGGCGAACACGATCCCGGCGGCGTGGTAGTCGCGCAGCTGACGCAGGTGGCCGAGCTCGGCCTCGGTGCCCAGCTCCGCGCTGCAGACCATCGTCAGATAGCCGAGCTCGGCCCCGACTTCCTCGACGCCGCGCGCGATCTCGGCGAAGTAGGGGTCGACGATGTCGCCGACGATCACCCCGATGATGCGGCTGCTGCGGGTGACGAGCGCGCGGGCCAGCGCCGACGGCGCGTACCCGAGCTCCTCGGCGGCTTTGAGGACCCTTTGACGGGTCGCTTCGGACACCGGATGCGCGGAACCGTTGAGGACGCGCGAGCACGTGGCGATCGATACGCCCGCGTGCCGGCTGATGTCGCTGAGCGACGCCATGGTGAGTACGGTACTTCGCAAGGAGGAGGAACATGGAGCCCGACGTACTGATCGTCGGCGCCGGGCCATCCGGCGCCATCGCGGCCAAACGGCTCGCCGAGGACGGATTCAAGGTCCTGGTGCTGGAGCAGGGCGACTGGCCCGACTACTCCAAGGCGACCGTGACCCGCGAGGACTTCCCGCTGACGGCGGGGCGCGACTGGGCGTGGGACCCGAACGTCCGCGGCTCGGCCGGCGACTTCCCGGTCAACGACGCCGACTCCGACATCACGCCGCTGATGTGGAACGGCGTCGGCGGCGGGACCGTCGTCTACGCCGCCCAGTGGCAGCGCAATATGCCGTCGGACTTCCGCGTGCGCACGCTCGACGGCGTCGCCGACGACTGGCCGCTGACCTACGAGGACCTCGAGCCCTACTACGTGCGCGTGGAGCGGGACTTCGGGATCTCCGGCCTGGCCGGGGACACCGCGTTCCCGCCCGGCGAGGGCCCGCCGCTGCCGCCGGTGCCGCTCGGGCCCGCGGGCCGGCGGGTGGCGAAGGCGCACAACGACCTCGGCTGGCACTGGTGGCCGGCGCCGCTGGCGATCGCGACGCGGCGCTACGGGCGCCTGAACGCGTGCGTGCAGCGCGGGACGTGCCTGCAGGCCTGCGCGGACGGCGCCAAGGGCACCGCGGACATCACGCACTGGCCGCGGGCGATCGAGCTGGGCGTCGAGCTGCGGACCGGCGCGCAGGTGCGCGAGCTGGTCATGCGCCCGGACGGCCTGGTCGGCGGCGCGATCTACGTGGACGCCGACGGCGCCGAGCACGAGGTCCGCGCCGGGGTCACGATCCTGTGCGCGAACGGGGTCGGGACGCCGCGGCTGCTGCTGATGTCCGGCGGCACGCCCGACGGCATCGCGAACTCGTCGGGGCTCGTGGGCAAGCGGCTGATGATGCACCCGTTCGGGACCGTCGTCGGCGTCTTCGACGAGGACTTCCGCGCGTGGCAGGGCCCGTGGGGCCAGTACATCCACTCGCTCGAGTTCTACGAGACCGACGCGTCGCGCGGGTTCGTGCGCGGCGCGAAGTGGGGCCTGCAGCCGACCGGCGGCCCGTTCTCGATGACCGCCGCGTACCCGTGGGGGGCCGAGAACGAGATCTGGGGCGAGGGCTTCCAGGACGCGGTGCGCGGGCGGCTCGGGCACTCCACGATGTGGGGGATCATCGCCGAGGACCTGCCGGAGGAGTCCAACCGGGTCGTGCTCGACCCGGCGGCGCGCGACGCGGCGGGCGCGCCGGGCGCCAAGATCGAGTACCGGCTGTCGGAGAACTCGCGCCGGCTGGTCGAGTTCCACCAGGCGCGGGCGCGCGAGTCGCTGATCGCCGCGGGCGCCTACGAGACCGTGGTCGCGCCGTTCATCCGGGCGACCGGCTGGCATCTGCTGGGGACCACGCTGATGGGCACCGACCCGTCGGCGTCGGTGGTCGACCCGACCGGGCGCAGCCACGACATCCCGAACCTGTACGTGTTCGACGGCAGCGTGTGGCCGACGTCGGCGGGCATGAACCCGACCGCGACGATCGCGGCGCTCGCGCTGCGGTTCACGGAGCAGTTGATCGAGGCGCGGCGTTCACAAGAGGTGGCGGCATGATCTCCGAGGAGCGGCGGGCGCGCCTGGGCGCGCTCGCGGACCAGCTGATCCCGGCCGGCTCCGGGATGCCGTCGGCCTCGCAGGCCGGCGTCGCGGGCCGGTACCTGGACGAGGTGCTGGCGGCCCGGCCGGACCTGGAGCCGGCGCTGGACGCCGCGCTGGCTTCGGTGGAGGGGCTGCCGGCCGCGGACGCCCTGACGGCGCTGCGGGCCGACGCCGGCGGCTGGGGCGTCCTGACCGCGGTCGTGCCGGCCGCGTACTTCATGAACCCGGCGATCCGGGCGGCGATCGGCTACCCGGGCCTGGAGGCGCGGCCGATCGATCCGTCCGCACCGCCGGACTACGAGGACCTGCTGGGATCCGTCGTCGAGCGGGGCGCCGTCTACCGGCCGACGCCTGATTGACTGCCCGGCCTATGCCAACGCTGACTCCAGGCCGTGTGCGTCACGGCGTCGTCTTCCGTCTCAAGCATCCGTCCGGCTCGCCGGAGGAAGCGGACTTCCTGCGCGCGAACGCCGCGCTCGCGTCGATTCCCGGCGTCGAGGCGTTCGAGCTGATGCGGGAGGTCAGCGCCAAGAACGACTACGCGTTCGCCCTGACGATGGAGTTCGCGGACCGCGCGGCCTACGAGGCCTACAACGAGCACCCAGAGCACGTCGCGTTCGTCCGCGACCGCTGGGTGCCGGAGGTCGAGGCCTTCCTCGAGCTGGACTCCGAAGCGCTCTGAGCCGCTCGCGGGCCGGCGACGCGTCGCCGGCCCGCCGCGCACTCAGAAGACCGGCGACTCCGTGTACGAGCCCCAGACGTGCTGGAGCGCGTCGATCATCTCGCCCTCGGTGGCGTGCACGCGCGCGCACTCGACCAGCGCCGGCATCAGGTTGGCCTCGGTGGCCGCGGCCTCGCGCAGCGCCGCCAGCCGGCGCTCCACCTCGGCGCCGTCGCGGCGGGCGCGCACGGCCTGCACGCGGCCGATCTGCTTGCGCTCGAGCGCGGGGTCGATGCGCAGGAGCGGCGTCTCGCCGTCGTCGCCCTCGGTGTAGCGGTTGACGCCGACCACGACGCGCTCGCCCTCGTCGATGCGCTCCTGCAGCTCGAACGCGGCGTCCGCGATCTCCCGCTGCGGGTAGTTGCGCTTGACCGCCTCGACCATGCCGCCGAGCTCGTCGATCTTGGCGAAGTAGGCGTAGGCCTGCTCCTCCATCCGGTCCGTCAGGGCCTCGACGAAGTAGCTGCCGCCGAGCGGGTCGACCGTGGCGGTCACGCCCGTCTCGTGGGCGATGATCTGCTGCGTGCGCAGCGCGATCCGGACTGCGTCCTCGGTCGGCAGCGCGAGCGCCTCGTCGTAGGAGTTGGTGTGCAGGCTCTGGGTGCCGCCGAGCACGCCGGCGAGCGCTTCGATCGCCGTGCGGACGATGTTGTTGAGCGGCTGCTGGGCGGTCAGGGACACGCCGGCCGTCTGCGTGTGGAAGCGCATCAGCCACGACCGCGGGTTCTTGGCCCCGTAGGTCTCCTTGAGCTCGCGCGCCCAGATGCGGCGCGCGGCGCGGTACTTGGCGATCTCCTCGAAGAAGTCGATCTGGGCGTTGAAGAAGAAGCTCAGGCGGGGCGCGAAGGCGTCCACGTCGAGGCCGCGGGCGATCTGCTGCTCGACGTAGGTCAGGCCGTCCTTGAGCGTGAACGCCAGCTCCTGCGCGGCGGTCGCGCCCGCCTCGCGGATGTGGTAGCCGGAGATGCTGACCGGGTGCCAGCGCGGCATGGTGCGCGTGCACCACTCCATCATGTCGCCCAGCAGGCGCATCGCCGGGTCGACCGGGAAGCACCACTCCTTCTGGGCGATGTACTCCTTGAGGATGTCGGCCTGGACGGTGCCGCCGAGCCGGTCCGCGGGGACGCCCGCCTGCTCGGCCGCGACCACGTAGAACGCCATCATCATCGCCGCGGGGGCGTTGATGGTCATGCTGACCGTGACGTCGCCGAGGTCGATCCCGTTGAACAGCGTCGACATGTCGTCGACCGTGTCGATCGCGACGCCCTCGCGGCCGACTTCGCCGAGGCTGCGCGGGTGGTCGGAGTCGTGGCCCATCAGGCTCGGCATGTCGAACGCGGTCGACAGGCCCGTCTGGCCGTGGTCGAGGAGGTAGCGGAAACGCTCGTTGGTCTCCTCGGCGGTGCCGAAGCCGGCGAACTGCCGCATCGTCCACAGGCGGCCGCGGTACATCGTCGGATAGACGCCGCGGGTGAACGGATACTCGCCCGGACGGCCGATGTGCGCGTCGTGATCGCGCACGTCCTCCGGGCCGTAGAGCGCCTGGATCGGCTCGCCCGAGAGCGTCGTCGGCTCAGGGGCGGAGGCGTGGGTGGTGCGGGGGACCGGGGGTGCGCTCATGGGGATGCTCGGATACTGGATAGTTGGAAGTCCACCTATCGTAGTCGAGAGCGGGGCGCGGGGAACCCCGGCGCGAGTCTCAGCGCGCCAGGCCGCCGTCGAGCGGGAACGTGGCGCCGGTCGCGCCGCGGCTCTCCGGGCTCGCGAGCCAGACGATCAGCGCCGCGACCTCCTCGGGCTCGAGCGCCGGCCCGGCGGGCAGGCCGTGGAGGCGCGCGCGCTCGTCGAGCAGCGCCGTGCGGGTCGGGCCGGGGGCGACCGCGTTGGCGGTGACGCCGGTCCCGCCGAGGTCGACGGCGAGCGCGCGGACGAACCCGCTGACGCCGGCGGTGGCGGCGCTGTACGCCGCGAGCCCGCGCGTGGCGGCGGAGCCGACCGCGACGAAGCGGCCCTCACGCGGCTCGGGGCGGCGCAGGAGCGCGGGGACGCCGGCGCGGGCGGCGTTGAGCACGCCGCCGAGGTCGACGGCGAGCACCGCGCGCTCGAGCGCGGGGTCGAGCTCCCACGCGGGCGCGCCGCCGGCGATCACGCCCGCCGCGGCGATCACGGCGTCGAGGCCGCCCCAGCGCCGCTCGGCGACCTCGACCGCGCCGGCCAGCGCCTCGACGTCGCGGACGTCGACCGGCAGCGTCACGGTCCGCTCGTTCGCCAGCGCCTGCAGCTCGGCGGCCGTGCCGAGGGCGTAGGGGAGGGCGGGGTCGTCGCCGGCGAGGTCGACGGCGACCACGTTCCAGCCGGCGGCCGAGAGTGCGCGCACGGTGGCCGCGCCGATCCCGCGCGCGGCGCCGGTGACGAGCGCGACGCGGCGCGAGCGGCCGCGGTGCGGCATCCGCGCGCGCTGACGCGCGAGGCGCGCGCGGGACGAGGTCGCGGAGCGCGGCCGCGTCACGCCCGCGCTCCGCCGCCGGTCGTCGCCGTGTGGCTCGGGAAACGCATCGAGAGAAGTAGACCGGATGGGGTGGACGCGTACGTCCGCGACGGTCCCGGAGCGCGTTCTAGGATCAGAGCGCATATGAGCGAGAGCGCTCCGCGTGCGGCCGTCGTCGGTGCCGGCCCGTCAGGCTTCTACGCCACCGACCAGCTGCTGAAGGCCGGCTTCGAGGTCGACCTGCTGGAGGTGCTGCCGACGCCCTTCGGGCTCGTGCGCGCCGGCGTCGCCCCCGATCACCCGAAGATCAAGAGCGTCACACGCGTCTACGAGAAGGTCGCCAAGCGCCCCGGCTTCCGCTTCTACGGCTGCGTGGAGCTCGGCGGGCACATCTCCCGCCAGGACCTGCTCGACCGCTACCACGTGGTCCTCTACGCCGTCGGCACCGCGGCCGACAACCGCCTGGGCATCCCCGGCGAGGACCGTCCCGGCAGCCACGGCGCGCTCGAGTTCGTGGCCTGGTACAACGGCCACCCGGACTACGCCGACCACGCGTTCGACCTCGGCGTCGAGCGCGCCGTCGTGATCGGCAACGGCAACGTCGCCGTCGACGTCGCGCGCATGCTGGTGCTGGACCCGGACGAGGTCGCCCTCACGGACACCGCCGACCACGCCGTCGGCCCGCTGGCCGCGGCGCAGGTCCGCGACGTCGTCGTCCTCGGCCGCCGCGGTCCGGCCCAGGCCGCGTTCACCACGCCCGAGCTGCGCGAGCTGGGGGAGCTGACCCGCGCCGACATCATCGTCGACCCCGGGGACCTCGAGCTCGATCCGCACAGCGCGGCGTGGCTCGAGGCCGAGGCCGAGCCGACCAACCAGCGCAACGTCGACCTGCTCCGGGAGTACGCGAGCCGCACGCCCCACGGTCACAGCCACCGCGTCGAGCTGCGGTTCCTGCGCAGCCCCGTCGAGATCCTCGGCGAGGGCCCGGACGGCCGCGTGACCGGCGTGCGCGTCGTCAAGAACCGGATCGAGGACGGCCGCGCCGTCCCCACGGGCGAGGAGGAGATCATCCCCTGCGGCCTGGTGATCCGCAGCATCGGCTACCGCGGCGCCCCGCTGGCCGGCATCCCGTTCGACGAGCGCCGGGGCCTGATCTCCAACGCCGGCGGCCGCGTGCTGAACCCGCAGACCGGCGAGCCCGAGACCGGCGAGTACGTCGTCGGGTGGGTCAAGCGCGGCCCGTCCGGCGTCATCGGCACCAACAAGAAGGACGCGACCGACACCGTCGCGCGCATCCTCGAGGACCGCGACGCGGGCAGGCTCAACGCGCCCGCGAGCCCGGACCCGCAGGGCGGCGAGCAGTTCCTGGCGCAGCGGTGCCCGGAGCTCGTCACCTGGGCCGGCTGGCGCGCGATCGACGAGCACGAGACCGCGCTCGGCGAGCCCCTGGGCCGCCCGCGCGTGAAGCTCGTCCGCACGGGCGAGCTGATCGACGTCGCCTCAGGCGCGCTGCGCTAACCGCGACAGCCGCAGCGCGACGTGGCAGAGGAGCCGGTCCTCGCCACGGTTGAGGTCGACCCCGGCGATCTCCTCGATGCGCCGCAGCCGGTAGTACAGCGACGTCCGGTGCAGCCACAGCTCGGCCGACGTGCGCTTGACGTCGCCGGCGTGGTCCAGGTAGGTCTCGAGCGTGTGGACGAGCTGCTGGTGGCCGCCGTCGAGCAGCGCGCGCAGCCCGTCGGGAACGTCGTCGAGCGCGGTCGGCGGCATGGCGGTCAGCAGCCGGTACGCGCGCAGGTCCTCCCAGCGGACGACGTCGCGGTCGCGGTCGATCGCCACCCGCAGCGCGGCCAGCGCGCGCCGGAAGGAGCCCGGGGCGTCCCGCAGCTCGCCGACCTCGTGCCCCTCGCCGACGTGGGCGTGCTCGCCCTCGGGCAGGACGCTCTGCAGCGCGCCCGCGAGCTCTGTCCCGCGCATCGCCGCCTGCGCGCCGACCACGCACACCGCGTGCCCGCCGATCTCCCCGCACAGCGCGTGCTTGACCGGCACGCGGGCCCGGAAGCGGTCGAGCGCGTCCGCGATCGCGTTGCCCGCGCCGGCGCAGACCAGCAGCGGCCGCGGCGGGACGTAGTGCTCGGCCTCGAGCTCTTCGGCGGCGATCGCCGACGCGCGGGGATCGGACGACAGCAGCGCGCTCAAGAGGTCCTGCTCGTGGCGGCGGCGGTTGAGGCGCGTGTCGGCCTCGGACTGCAGGATCGTCGCCGCCTCGGCCGCGGCCACGCGCGCGAGCTGCAGCTCCTCGTCGCCGACGACCGGGTCGTCGAGCAGCCACAGGAACCCGAGCCGGCGGCCGTCGCGCGCGATCGGGACGCAGATCCGCGCCTCCATCCCGATCGCCGGGTGCGCCGGGACCCGGACGGGCCCGGGCGCGGTCCGGATGCCGTGCCCGAACAGGGCGTGCCGGGCGGCGTCCGGGGCCGTGCGGCCGAGGATGCTCTCGGTCCGCACGGTGTCCAGCTCGCCGAACTGGATGCTGTAGGCGAGCGGGCGCAGGTCGACGTCGTCGACGAGCACGGGCCGGCCGAGCCGGACGCTGAGCGCGTCGACGATCTCCTGCAGGCCCGGCTCGTCCTGCGTCACACCACGAGCCCGTGGCGCATCGTGTCCTCGGTCACGACCCGCGGCTCGACGAAGTGCAGCAGGTAGTCCGGGCCGCCGGCCTTGGTGCCGGTGCCGGACAACCGGTTGCCGCCGAACGGCTGGCGGGCGACCATCGCGCCGGTGATGTGCCGGTTGACGTAGAGGTTGCCGACCGGGAGCGCGCGGCTGACGCGCTCGACGGTGGCGGGGTTGCGGCTGAACAGGCCGCCGGTGAGCGCGAACGGCTGCGCGCCGACGATCTCGCACGCCTCGTCGATCGACGCGACCGACTGGACGGCGAGCAGCGGGCCGAAGATCTCCTCCTCGGCGACGCGCGACCCGCGCGGCAGCCCGTGCACCACGGACGGGGCGACGAAGTGGCCGGCCTCCGGCGCGGAACCGGGCTGGAACACCGTTCCGCCCTCGTCGCGAGCGATCTTCAGGTACGCGTTCACGCGCGCCTGCGCGGCCGCCTCGATCACGGGCGGGACGTCGACGCCGAACCGCTCGGCCTGGTCCACCAGCAGCGCTTCGACGGCGCCGTGGACGCGCTCGAGCAGCGCGTCGGCGATCCGCTCGTGCACGAGCGCCCGGGACGCCGCGCTGCACTTCTGGCCCGCGAACCCGAACGCCGAGTAGACGAGCGCCGGGACCGCGTCGTCGAGGTCCGCGTCGGAGTCCACGATCACGCAGTTCTTGCCGCCCATCTCGGCCACGACCCGCTTGAGGTGCTTCTGGCCGGGGGCGAGTTCGGTGCTCTTGCGCAGGATCTCGAGCCCGACCGCGCCGGAGCCCGTGAACGCGATCGTGTGCACGCCGGGGTGCGCGACCAGCGCGGCGCCGACGTCGCCCTCGCCGGGCAGGAAGCTGAGCGCTTTCGGTGGGACGCCGGCGGCGTACAGCGCCTCGACGACCGCCAGTGCGCACGCGGGCGACTGCTCGGCCGGCTTGAGCACGACGCCGTTGCCGGTGGCGAGGCCGGCGGCGGCCATGCCGCACGGGATCGCGAACGGGAAGTTCCACGGGCCGATCACGGCGACGACGCCGCGCGCCGCGTAGCGCAGCGAGTTGCGCTCGCCGGGGAGCTGGACGAGGCCGTTGGCGCCTTCGAGCGCGATCGCCTGCTGGGCGTAGTACTCGAGGAAGTCGATCGCCTCGCAGACGTCGGCGTCCGCTTCGGCCCACGGCTTGGCGCACTCGCGGACCGCGAGCGCGGCCAGCGTGGAGCGGCGGCGGCGCAGCTCGCCCGCGGCGCGCGAGAGGATCGCGGCCCGCGCGTGCGCGCCCTGGCGCTCCCACGCGGGCGCGGCCTGAGCGGCGGCGGCGACGGCGGCGTCCACGTCCGCGGGCGTGGCGCCGGTGACCTCCGCGACCGCGCGGATCGGCACGCCGGGGTCGGTCGACGTGAACGTCGGCCGGTCGCGGCGCTCACCGCCGACGATCGTGGGGACGCGCCAGGGAAGCTCGGCGTCGAGGGTGGCGAGCGCGTCGGCCAGCGTCTCGCGCACGGGGGCGCGGCGCAGCTCCAGCAGCGGCTCGTTGATGAAGGTCGTCATGGGGCCGCCAGCAGCGTGTCGAGCTCCTGCCCGCGCGAGCGGCTGAGCAGGAACGAGTCATTGGACGTGTTCTCGAGCAGCCGGCGCACGAGGTAGCTCATGCCAGCCACGAGGTCTCCTACGGGGCAGTACGTGCGCACGCGCAGATCCATGCCGGCGAGCGCCTGCTGGAGGTCGTCCCCGAGCCCGCGCAGCACCTGGAGCTCGACGTCGCGCGTGTCCGGCGCGTAGGCGAGGGCGTGGGCGATCGACCGCACGTTGTGCGACGCGATCGCGGGGCGGACGAGCTCGCGCGCGCCGAGCAGGCGGCGCGTCAGGCGCTCGAAGTTGCGGTCGCTCTCCACCTTGGCCTCGAACACCGGGGGCGTCCAGCCGTTCTGGTGCGCCTCGACGGTCTCGTGCTCCCAGTAGGCGCCCTTGACCAGGCGGATCGTGAGCGGGGTGGAGCGCGCGGCGCTGACGTAGCCGCCGAGCAGCTGGTCCAGCTGCTCGTCCGCGTCGCGCAGGTACGCCTGCAGGACGATGCCGGCCGACGGGCCGTCCTTGAACTCGGGCTCGTGCAGCAGGTCGATCACCAGCTCGGTGATCAGGTCGCGCGAGTCCATCGACTCCATGTCGACGTGCAGGTGGGCGCCGATGTCACGGGCGGTGCGCAGCAGCCCGCGCAGCCGGTCGGCCGCGTCGCGGATGCCCAGCTCGGGCGCGTCGGCGCGTACGCGCGCGGTGAGCGCGGTGACCTTCACGGATAGGTTGACGCGCGGGATCGGCCCGTGCGAGTCGGCCTCCAGACGCGGCCGGGAGGGCCAGGCGCGCGCCGCTTCGGCGAGCGTGCGGAGCGCCTCGTCGCAGCGCTGCGCGTAGCGGTCGGCCTCGGCGGCGGTGACGGTCGCCTCGCCCAGCAGGTCGACCGACGCGGCCGCGCCGCCGTCCCAGAGCGCGCGCAGCGCGGGCACCGCCTCGGCGGGGCCGGCGCCGACGATGAAGCGCTTGGCCATGCGGTGGACGGCGACGCCGGCGACGCCGCCGACGGCGCGGCGGGTGGCGGGCCGGATGGAGACGCGGCGCGCGAGCGGCACGACCGTGCGCGCGAAGCGTCCCGGCGACGCGCCGCCGGGTGCGAGCGGACGCTCCACCTCGCCGAGGAGAGCGGCGAGGTGGGCGGCCAGCTCGCGCGGTCCCGCGCAGGCGGGAGCCACGTCGACAAGCCGGAACAGCGCGGCTTTCAAGGCGGGGTCGCGGGACAGCAGCTCCATGCCGCGGTCCTCGAGCACGCGCGTGCGGCTGCGCCCGGCGGCGGCCTGGCCGGCGGCGATCTCACGGCCGAGCTCGCGCACGCGCGCCTCGCGTTCGGGCCGTGCCGGCACGGCGGCGGAAGCGGGTGCAGCGAGCGTCCTCATTCGGGCCGCGACGCTATGACCTTGCGAGTTCCGTCACCATCGTCACCCGTCCGGACTTCCTTCGACGGTTGTTCAATCCTGTTGTGATGCGCGCGATCGAGTTCTATGGCGAAGAACGGCTCGACCTGGTCGAGCGGCCCGACCCCGTCCCCGCCGACGGCGAGCTGCTGATCGCGCCGACCGCGGTCGGGATCTGCGGCACCGACCTGGAGATCTTCGACGGCTCGCTCGCGTACTTCCGGATGGGGATCGCGGCGTACCCGATCGTCCCGGGCCACGAGTGGACGGGCGTGGTCGTCGACGTCGGGCGCGGCGTCACCGGGTTCTCGGCGGGCGACCGGGTGGTGGGGGAGGTGGCGATCGGCTGCGGCGTGTGCGTGCGCTGCCGCGCGGGCCGCAGCCATCTGTGCGTGCGGCGCACGGAGACCGGGATCGTGCACATGGACGGCGCGATGGCGTCGCGGATCGTGTTCCCGGCCGCCTACGCGCACCGGGTGGCGCTGGAGCCGCGTGCGGCCGCGCTCGTCGAGCCGACCTCGGTCGCGCTGCACGCGGTCCGGCGCGGGAACGTCGCGGGCCGCGGCGTGCTGATCGTCGGCGCGGGGACGATCGGGCTGCTCGCCGCCCAGTGCGCGCTGGCCGAGGGCGCGGCGTCGGTGCTGGTGACCGACCCGCGCGAGGACCGCGTGGCGCGGGCCGCGGCGCTCGGGTTCGCGAGCGCCGACGCGCCCGCCGCGCTGGGGGACGGCGACCTGATCGACGTCGCGATCCTCTGCGCCGGCGGCCCGGCGCCGATCGCGTCCGCGTTCGCGGCCGTGCGGCCCGGCGGCACGGTCGTGGCGCTCGGGCTCTGCGGCGCGCCGACGATCCCGTTCGACTTCGACAACCTGGTCGTGCGCGACATGAACCTGATCGGCGTGCTCGGCTCGGTCGGGTACTGGGACGACGCGATCGAGCTGATCGAGCACGGGCGCGTCCTGACCGAGCCGCTCGTCTCCGCGACTTACCCGCTCGAGCGCGTCCGCGACGCGCTCGAGCGCCTGGCCCGGCCGGGCGCGCTGAAGGTCCTCGTCACGCCCTGAGCGTGCCGATCACCGCGCCCAGCGTCTCGCCCGCGAGCGCGACCGTCTCCAGGTCGTAGACGTCCGGCATCGAGAGCGTGACGCCGTCGAGCCCGGCGTCGAGGTAGGCCTGGACCTGCTCGGCGACCTCGTCCGGCGCGCCCACGAACGCCGTCGCCCGCGCCCGCTCCGGGTCCGCGGCCCGCGCGAGCACCGCGTCGAGCTTCGCGACCGCCGCCTCGTGGGTCGGCGCCAGGTAGAGCGTCCCCATGCGCGTCTTGGTGATCTCCGCCGGGTCGCGCCCGACATCCTCGCAGTGGGCCTCCAGCACGCCCAGCAGGTGCCGGACGCGCTCCACGTCGCCGAACAGGTTCGACCCGTCGGCGTACTGCGCCACGAACCGCAGCGTCTTGCGCTCCCCGGACCCGCCGATCAGGATCGGGATGTCGCCCCGGAGCGGCTTCGGGTTGTTGAACGCGCCGTCGACCCGGTGGTGCTTGCCCGCGTAGGTCGCCACGTCCTGCGTGAACATGGCGCGCGCGATCCGCAGCGCGTCCTCGAGCCGCTCGAAGCGCTCCTTCAGCGGCGGGAAGGCGTACCCGTAGGCGAGGTGCTCGCCCTCGAACCAGGCGGCGCCCAGCCCGAGCACCGCGCGCCCGCCGGAGATCACGTCGATCGTCGTGGTCGCCTTCGCCAGCAGCGCCGGGTTGCGGTAGGTCACGCCGCCGACCAGCAGACCGAGGTTGATCGTGGAGGTGCGGGCGCCCAGCGCGGCCAGGGTCGCGTTGCCCTCCAGCATCCAGTTCTCCGCCGGGCCGACCCCGCGGATCTGGTGCAGATGGTCCATCACCGAGATCGAGCTGAAGCCGGACCGCTCGGCGGTCAGCGCGATCTCCACCAGCCGCTCGAAGAGCGCGTCGGCCGGCGTGTCCGGCCAGTTGAAGTTCGGCACGTGCAGATCGAGCTGAAACGGAGCGCGCATGCCGTCAACGCTACTCTCCGCCCGGCTCAGGACGTTCCCAGCCAACTCACAGGAAAGCGGCCGATACTGCCCGCCATGAACCGCGTGCTGGTCGTCGACGACGAACCGAACATCGTGGACGTCGTCTCGATGGCGCTGCGCTTCCACGGCTTCGAGGTCGCCCAGGCGGGCACCGGCGCCGACGCGCTGACGGCCGTCGCCGACTTTCGCCCGGACCTGATCGTGCTCGACGTGATGCTGCCCGACATGGAGGGGTTCGAGGTCGCGCGCCGGCTCGGCGCCGAGCGCGCCGTCACGCCGATCATCTTCCTGACCGCGCGCGACGCGCCCGAGGACAAGCTGCGCGGCCTGACCACGGGCGGTGACGACTACGTCACCAAGCCGTTCAGCCTCGAGGAGCTGCTGGCGCGCATCCGTAACGTGCTGCGCCGGACCGGGCAGGCCGAGGCGACGTCCAGCCGGCTGACGTTCGAGGACCTGACGCTCGATGAGGACACGCGCGAGGTCACCCGCGGCGAGCGGCACATCGACCTCACCGCGACCGAGTACCGCCTGCTGCGCTACCTGATGCTCAACCCGCGGCGCGTGCTGACCCGCGCGCAGCTGCTCGACCACGTCTGGGACTACGACTTCGGCGGCGACGCGCGCGTGCTGGAGACGTACATCAGCTACCTGCGCAAGAAGCTCGAGGTGCCGTCGCTGATCCACACCGTGCGCGGTGTCGGCTACACGCTGCGCGCGCCGCGGTCATGATGGCGTCGCTGCGCTCGCGGCTGGTCGCGGGCGTGCTGGTGCTGGCGGCGGCCGGGATGCTGCTGGTGGGCGCGATCACGTACGCGAGCCAGCGCAGCTTCCTGCTCGACCGGGTCGACAGCCAGCTGCAGAGCGCGACGTTCGCGCTCGAGCATCAGTTCGGCGCCCCGCTGCGCGAGCGCGGGCCCGGGGGCGGCCCGCCGCCGGGCGGCGGCGCGCCGCCGGACACGTACGGCCAGCGGCGCGACAGCGCGGGCGACGTGCTCGACAGCCGCTTCCTGGGCCAGACGTCCGGCGACGCGCCCGACCTGCCCAAGGACCTCCCGCTGGACAAGCCGGTGACGATCGACAACTACCGCGTGCTCGCGCGGCCGGACCGCGACGGCACCGTCACGGTCGCCGCGATCCCGCTCAGCGCGACCAGCGAGACGCTGGAGCGGCTGCTGGTCGTCGAGGGGATCGTGATCGTGGCCGCGCTCGCGCTGATCGGCGGCTTCGCGCTGGTGGTCGTGCGCGTCGGGCTGCTGCCGCTGGACCGCATCGGCCACACGGCCGCGGCGATCGCCGGCGGCGACCTCTCGCACCGCGTCGAGTCGACCGATCCGCGGACCGAGGTCGGCCGGCTCGGCGTCGCGCTCAACCGGATGCTCGACCGGCTCGAGGATGCCTTCGCCGCCCGCGCGGCGAGCGAGGAGCGACTGCGCCGGTTCCTGGCCGACGCGTCGCACGAGCTGCGTACGCCGCTGGCGTCGATCCGCGGCTACGCCGAGCTCTACCGGATGGGCGCCACCGACGACGTGCCGAACGCGATGGGGCGCATCGAGGAGCAGGCGGCGCGGATGGGTGTGCTGGTCGACGACCTGCTGACGCTGGCGCGGCTGGACGAGGTGCGGCGGGCGCCGCACCGGCCGGTCGACCTGGTCGAGCTGGCGCGCGACGCGGTCGCCGACGCGCGCGCGACCGCGCCGGACCGCGACATCGCGCTGCGCGCGCGGCCCACCACCGTCACCGGCGATCCCGACCAGGTGCGCCAGGTGCTGGCCAACCTGCTGCGCAACGCGCTCGTGCACACGCCGCCCGGGACGCCGATCGAGGTGACCGTCGAGCCCGGGTCGCTGCGCGTCCGCGACCACGGTCCCGGCCTGCCGCCGGGCGACCCGGAGGAGCTGTTCGAGCGCTTCTGGCGCGCCGAGGGCGGGCGCGAGCGGGGCAAGGGCGGCGCGGGCCTCGGACTCGCGATCGTGGCCGGGATCGTCGACGCGCACGGCGGCACGGTGACCGCCGCCGACGCTCCCGGCGGGGGCGCCGTGTTCGACGTGCGGTTCCCACGCTGACCGGTCGGGGATTGTGAAATGCCGACCGCGCGGCACAATGGGTGCGCTCGCGTGCCGGCCCACGTCCGCGTCCCACGCTTGAGCGACCGGGCGTCGCGCCGAGTCTGACCAGCTCGCGCACCCCCGGCGCCGGCACGCGAGCCGCTCCTCCCAGGCTTCTCTCAGGCACGGCCCAGCGCGCTCTCGGGCGCGCCGCCGAAGCTCGGGACATGCCTGATGTCGAGATCGTCGTTCCGGTCTACAACGAGGCGGCCGGCCTGGAACGAAGCATCCGCCGCCTCCACCGGTTCCTGACCGACGGCTTCCCGTTCAGCTGGCGGATCGTGATCGCCGACAACGCGTCGGTCGACGCCACGCCGGAGATCGCGCGGCGGCTCGCGCTGCAGCTGCCCGCGATCGAGGTCCTGCGGCTCGAGCGCAAGGGCCGCGGGCGCGCGCTGCGCGCGGCGTGGCAGGCGAGCGAGGCCCGCGTGGTCTGCTACATGGACGTCGATCTCTCGACCGACCTGCGCGCGCTGCTGCCGCTGGTCGCGCCGCTGCTGTCCGGGCACAGCGACCTGGCGATCGGCACCCGCC
>DATMGH010000192.1:0-55422 GCA_035555675.1 Solirubrobacter sp.
GCTCCCAGCTCACTCGGGCGACGTCACCGGTCTGGACGGCGTGGAAGCGAATCGTCCCGCGCAGCGTCCCGAAGTCGCGGGTCTGTACGTTCACGGGGACGTTTACGTAGCCGCCGCTGAGTAGCGGGCCGGCCGCGCCGACCGTGACGTTCTTCACGCCCGCGCCGCGGTCCGCGCGCCGATACGCGGCGAGGAAGGACGCGCGCGGGTGCGCGCGCCGACTGTCCTCGTCCAGCAGCCGGTACATGGCGTCGTGGTCGCCGGCGGCCCACGCGCGCGTGAACGTCTCGACCGTCGCGCGCCGCTCGTCCTGGTGCAGCCGCGAGTCGATCAGCAGGTACGCGCCGTAGCCGACGCCCAGCACCACGGCCAGGCCGACGATCAGCACGCTCAGCGACGGCAGCGACGGCCCGCCGCGGCGGCGGTGCCGGCGGGCGGACTTCGGCGGTGAGAGGAACAGCGACCCTGCTCGGGGGGCGTATCCAAGCGAGCTGGAACGACGTCGACGCCTGCGGGCCACCGGTCCCAGTTCTAGCGGGTCGACCGGATTCCCTGCGTTCCGCGAGGTGCGCCGATGCGCGGAGTTCCGATTGACGGACCCCGTACCATCTCTCGCACGATGAGGCGAGTAGCCGACACCGCCGCCCCGTAGCCCCGGCCGCGCCGGGAGGGCGGCGGCCGAACCCCACCCGACCGACGCGCATCAAGGAGCCACGAATGGCGATCTCGCCTCCCGCCGCAGCACCCGTCGCCCGCCGCCTCGCGGGCACCCAGTCCTCACCGGTCCGCGACCTGCTCGCGCTCGCGAGCCAGCCGCACATCATCAGCCTCGCCGGCGGGCTGCCGGCCCCGGAGACGTTCGACGTCGAGGGCCTGAAGGCCGCATTCGACGCCGTCGTCGGCGTCCGGGCGCTGCAGTACTCGAGCACCGAGGGCGACCGCGCGTTACGCGCCCGCCTGGCCGCGGTGATGGCCGCGCGCGGGCTGCCCGCGACCGCCGACGAGATCCTGGTCACGACCGGCTCCCAGCAGGCGCTCGGCCTCGTCGCCACCACGCTGTGCGACCCCGGCGACACGGTCCTGGTCGAGGACCCGACCTACCTGGCCGCGCTGCAGACGTTCGCACTCGCCGACGTGAAGGCCCACCCGATCCCGGGCGACGAGCACGGCCCCGACCCGGAGGGCCTGATCGCCGCCGCCGCTCGCACCGGCGCGACCGTCGCGTACCTGATTCCCACCTTCCAGAACCCCACCGGCCGTACGCTCACCCACGAGCGCCGCGCGGCGCTCGCCGAAGCCGCGCGGACCGCCGGCGTGTGGCTGGTCGAGGACGACCCGTACAGCGCGCTGCGGCTCGAGGGCGAGCCGGAGGACCTGCTCGCCGCCCACCCGGCCGCGCGCGACCGCACGATCGTCATCCAGACGCTCTCGAAGATCCTGGCGCCCGGCCTGCGGATCGGCTACCTGCGCGCGCCCGCCGCGCTGCGCGGTCCGCTCGCCGTCGCCAAGCAGGCCGCGGACCTGCACACGTCGACGGTCGCCCAGCTCGCCGCCGAGCGCTGGCTGGCGACGCACGACCTCGACGCCCACTTCGCGTCGCTGGCCGCCCACTACCGCCCGCGCCGCGACGCGCTGCTGGCGGCGCTGGAGGAGCACCTCCCGGCCGGCTCCACGATGACCAGGCCGCAGGGCGGCCTGTTCATCTGGATCACGCTCCCGGCCGGCTACGACGCCGAAGCGATCCTCCCGTGCGCGCTCGAGCAGGGCGTCGCGTTCGTCCCCGGCACGTTCTTCTACGCCGGGGAGCCGAAGCGCGAGACCCTGCGCGTCTCGTTCGCGACGGCGACGCCGGCCGAGCTGGCCGAAGGGGCCGCTCGGCTCGGCGCCGCGATCGGGACTACGGGTTCGACGTCGCCAGCGTGAACGTCAGCGTCTTGCCGTACGAGCCCGTGCGGAGGGCGTCGTTGGCGCCGACGAGCTGGCGGAAGCCGATCGTGACCGCGTCGTTGCTGACCGGGCCGTCGTAGCTGAGCAGCGTCAGCAGGCCGCTGCCGAGCGCCGCGAACGCGGGGCTCGGGTTGGCGCCGTTGGACGCCTTGACCTGCAGCGCGCTCGGCATCGAGAACGCGCCGTTGACCAGGTGGCCGGTGGCCGTGCTCGACGGGTCGCTGACCGAGAGGGCCGCGTCGCCCGCGGTCGAGATCACGGTCGCGCCCAGCGTGCTCTGGTAGTCACCGATGACGCCCGGGAGGAACGCGCCGAGGTTCGCGGACGTCGAGGTCAGCGAGAGCGACAGCGTCGCCGGGACGGTGCCACCGACCGGCGCGGTCTGGCTGACGGCCGAGACGCCGTTGAGCAGCTGCACGGTGCCGCGGTCGCGGTTGGCGGTGGACATCGCCGAGTCCCAGCCCGGGATGCCGACCGCGGCCACGTTGGTGTTCGAGCCGGTGACGTCGCCGACGCCGGCCACGCTCCAGCCGGCCTGGTCGCCCCACTTGAAGCCGCCGCCGCCGTTGAGCGTCGCGCCGCGCGAGCCGAGCGAGGCCAGCGAGACGTCGCCGGACGTCGCGCGCCCGTAGACCACGTACGCCGCGCCGATCGACTCCTGCGGGATCGCCGGACGGTCCGCGCCCGGCGCGCCGAGGATCACGTCGCCGACGTTGTCGCCGTTGAGGTCGGGGGAGACCGCGACGGCCCAGCCCGCGCCGTCCTGCGTGTGCGCGCCGTCGATGCGGTAGCCGGCGCCGGCGGGCAGCGCGGTCAGGTCCAGGTTGCCGCTCAGCGCGGCGCCGTTGAGGACCCACGCCGAACCGGCCATCAGGCTGCCGCCCGGGCCGTGGAACGGCGCGCCGATCACGAGGTCGGCCCGGTTGTCGCCGGTGACGTCGCCGCTGGCCAGCGACATGCCGGTCTGGTCCTCGAGCTCGCCGTCGATCCGCAGCGCGCTGGCGGCGGCGACGTCGGTCGTCGCGGTGCGCCCGCGCACGACGTAGATCGAGCCCGCGGCCGCGCGACCCTGCGGCGAGGCGCCGATCGCGGAGACCGCGACGTCGGCCTTGCCGTCGCCGTCGAAGTCGTTCGCGGTGACCGCCCAGCCGGTGCGGGCCTTGGCGGCCTCGCCGGTGATCTTGAAGCCGTCGGTGCCGAGGTTCGCCAGGTCCGTGTCGCCCTGGTTGGCCTTGCCGAAGACGACGTACGCGGCGCCCGCGTCCTCGTCGGCGCCGATCGCGCCGAGGACGAAGTCGCGCCGGCCGTCGCCGTTGACGTCGGCCGAGGCCACCGAGTAGCCCGCGCGGTCGGCCGCGGCGGCGCCGTCGATGCGGAAGCCCTGCGTGTCGTTGGCGAGGTCGATCTCGGTCGTCGTCGCGCGCCCGTAGACCACGCGCGCGCCGCCGGCGCTGGTGCGGCCGGACGGGTCGGCCCACGGCGTGCCGATCAGCAGGTCGGCCTTGCCGTCGCCGTTGACGTCGCCGGCCGGGGCGATCGACCACCCGAGGTGGTCGCCCGCGAGCGCGCCCTCGATGCGCACGCCGTTGGAGCCGAGCGAGCCGAGGTTGACGTTCCCCAGGTCCTTGCGCCCGAAGACCACGTAGACGGCCCCGGCCTGAGAGCGGGTCGGGCTGTCGCCGTTGACCATCCACACGCCGAGCGCGATGTCGGCGATGCCGTCGCCGTTGAAGTCGCCCGCCGGCACGACCTTGTCGCCGAGCTTGGCGTTGGCGGCCAGGCCGTCGATCTTGACGTTGGCCTCGGTGAGCAGGTCCACCGGGCCACCCTGGTTGAGCGGGTTCGCCAGCGCTCCGGGCGCCAGCGTCGCGCACAGCGCGGCCGCGGCGCCGGCGCAGGCAAGCGCACGCCGTCGTCTTCTGTTCAACACCGAATTCCCTCTCTTGGGCTGATCCACTGACAATCAGACCCGTCCCCGCCGCGCATGATGGCCCGCCGCGAGCGGCCTTGACGGCGCTTTGGCCGTTCGGGGGAGCCCGATCGGCCGCACTGTGCCCGCGCGTGCGGCCGCCCGGTTAGTGTCGCTCGCCTGTGAGCATTGCCCGTCCCGTCGAGCTCGCATCCAACTTCACTGCGAATGAGGAAGAGAGATCGTGCGGAGAACCGTTGTGGCGCTCGCCATGGCCGCGCTGGGGGTCGCCCCCGCGACGGCGCTGGCGGACCCTGATACCTCGGCGCTGAGAGGCGCCGTCAACCGGGCGGAAGTCCTGCGCTACGAGCAGCGACTGCAGACCATCGCGCTCGCGAACGAGAACAACCGGCTGACCGCTTCGGCGGGCAACCTCGAGAGCGTCGACTACGTGATCGGCAAGCTGCGCGAGTACGGGTACAACCCGACGCTGCTGCCGTACACCAACGCGTCGAACCCGAACAGCTGGTCGGAGAAGACCGCGTCGGTGCTCGAGCAGGTCTCGCCGACGCCCAAGAGCTATGTCTCCGGCACCACGGCGACGAGCGACTTCGCGGCCATGACGTGGTCGCTCAGCGGCGACACGACCGCGCGCATCGTGCCCGCCAAGCGGATCCAGATCCCGCCGCCCGCGACCGCCAACACGGTCCGCAGCGGCTGCTCGATGGACGACTTCCCGCCGGAGGTCAAGGACAACATCGTGCTCGTCCAGCGCGGCGGCTGCACCGAGCTGGTCAAGGTCATCAACGCGCGCGCCAACGGCGCCAAGGCGATCCTGATCTTCAACGAGGGCCAGTCGGGCCGCACGGCCTCGGCGCGCTTCACGTCGCAGACGTACCCGGGCCTGCAGGCCGCCGGCCTCTCCTACGCCACGGGCGTCGAGCTCTACAACGCCGCCCAGGAGGGCCCGGTCACGGTTCGCCTGAAGACCGACGTCAACCGCAACTCGCGCATCGACTACGACATCCTGGCCACGACCGAGGGCGGCGATCCGACCCGCGTCCTGCAGGTCGGCGCGCACATCGACGGCGTCTCCGCCGGCCCGGGCATCAACGACGACGGCTCCGGCACCTCGATGATCCTGGCGATCGCGCACCAGCTCAAGGTCAACAACATGACCCCGAAGTACCAGATCCGCTTCGGCTGGTTCTCGGGCGAGGAGCAGGGCCTGTACGGCTCCCAGTACGCCGTCAACCAGCTCAACTCGCGTGAGACGGCGCAGACGCTGGCCATGCTCGACTACGACATGCTCGCGTCGACGAACTGGCTCCCGTTCGTCTACACCGACGGCGCGACGATCCCGAGCGCCGAGACGATCCTGGGCGCCAACCACATCGACTACCTCAAGGATCACCTGAACATCACGAGCACGCCGTACATCTTCGACAACCGCTCCGACTACGCCGGCTGGCGCAACCGCGGCGTCCCCGCCACGGGCCTCTACACCGGCGCCGAGACGGTCAAGTCGGCGGCGCAGGTCGCGGCGTACGGCGGCCAGTCCGGCATCCAGGCCGACCCGTGCTACCACGAGTGGTGCGACACGGTGTTCAACCTGTCCGAGTTCGGCATGAACGAGTTCACCGACGCGCTGGCGCACTCGATCTGGTCGTTCGCCGGGCCGGGGGCGATCGAGCTCCCCGTCCGCGAGGACACCTAACCGTCAGAGCAGGCCGAGGTCGTTCGCTCTGCGGACGGCCTCGGCGCGGTTGCGCACGCCGAGCTTGCGGAAGATCGAGGAGGCGTGCTGCTTGACGGTGTTGGGCGAGAGCCCCAGCGCACGCGCGATCTCGGGGTTGGTGGCGCCGGTGGCGAACGCCGACAGGACCTCGCGCTCGCGCGGGGAGACCGGGTCCGGCGCGCTCGCCCCGGCGGCCACGAACGCGCCGCCGGCCTCGCGCGGGCCGCGGCACGCGCGCTGGACGGCGTCGGCCAGCCGCTCGCTCGTCCACCACTGGCGGACGATCCCGGCGGCGCCCGCCGCGCGTAACTCGGTGGGCACGCCGGCCTCGCCGTCGCGCACCAGCAGCGTGCGGACGCCGAGCGCGCGGCCGACCTCGGCGTCGCTGACCAGCGCGATGTCCGGCGCGAGCCGCCGGGCGGCGTCGAGCGCGTCGTCGACGCCGCGCGCGCCCGCGCAGCCGGCGAGCCACGGCCGCCCGTGCAGCGCGAGCAGCAGCCCGGCGCGGCGGACGTCGTCGGCGTCCGCGACCAGCACGCGCAGCCGCGCGCCGGCCGGTGCGATCGCCGGCCCGCCGTGGCCGCCCGCCTCGTCCGCTCCACGCCGGCGCGCCGCGTCCGGCCCGTCCGCCTGGTCGGCGAGCACGCCGAGCCGGCGCGCGGCGTGGACCGCCGCCGCCCGGTTGGGCGCGCCGAGCTTGTCGTAGAGGCCGAGCATGTGGTGCTTGATCGTCCCGGGCGCGAGGTACAGCGACGCGCCGATCTCGGCGTTGGTCAGCCCCGCGCCGACCAGGCGCAGGATCTCGCGCTCGCGTGGCGCGAAGCGCACGTCGCCGGGCGCCGCCGCGCTGAGCTCGCAGGCCCCGCCGGCCGCCAGCTCCCGCACCGCCTCCAGCAGCGCCCGCGCCGGGCGGTCCTTGGCGATCATGCCGCGCGCGCCGGCGGCGCGCGCCGCGCGCATCGGCACGAGGTCCCAGCGCGACGTCAGCAGCGCCGTGTGCGGGATCGCGGCCGCCAGGCGCTCGCAGGCGCTCAGGCCGCATTCGGTGCCGAGGTCGACGTCCACGAGGGCGACGTCGAACGCGATCGACATCGCGAGGACGAGCGCCTCCTCGGCGCTGCGCGCGGCGGCGCAGCGCTCGACCCACGGCGCGCGGCCTAACAGCCAGCGCAGTCCGTTGCGCAGCACCTCATGATCGTCGACCACCAAGATCCGCGACCCGCGGATCGCAGCCCGTGCGTTCGCTCCCTCCGCGACCAGCACTCCCGACCCCCCTCGATCCAAGTGACGCGAGCATTCCTAACCGGTGCCGTCGATGGGCGCCAAGTGAGAAGTCGCGGAGACGTCTCAACGACTCCTAGGCTGCGTAGTCGACGGCGAGCACGTCGATCGCGTTCTCCAGGCGGCCGCGCAGCAGCATCAGGTGGCGCTCGTCGGCGCTGATCGCGAGCTCGATCCGCGGGTGCGCGTAGGTCATCGCCAGCACGCGGGCCCCACGGCGCTGGCAGATGCCGAGCACGCGCAGCAGCACGCCGGGGCGGTCGGACACGTCGACCGAGAGCCGGGTGACCGACGAGGGCGCGACGCCTGGAGGAAGCAACAGCATGGGGGACCTCTTTCTGTCCCCGAAGCCACCGCGCGACCGCATCCGCCCGACGTCCTCAAGGACGACAGAGGCCCGCGGTGGAACGCCGCGGGCCTAGCGAATGGCGATGATGGAGATGGCGGAGCCGCGCGTCACGCGGGATGTGGCGAGCGGCTCCATTGCCGGGGGATGTTACACGGCGAGCGTGAAGCGGCCGACCAGCGCGTCGAGGCGCTCGGCCGTACCGGCCAGCTGCTGCGCGCCCGCAGCGATCTCCTGCGTGGACGCGCTCGTCTGCTCGGTCGAGGCCGAGACCTGCTGGGCCGACGCCGACGACTGCTCGGCGACCAGCGCGACCTCGCCGATGTCGCGCTCGGCGCGCGTCGCTTCGGCGCTGATCTGGTGCACCGCGGTGGCGATCTCGCCGACGCGGCCGGTGACGTCGGCGACGGCCTGGCCGATCGCCTCGAACGCCTCGCGCGTCTGCTCGACGGTCGCGACGCCGTCCGCGGTGCGGCAGCCGCCCTCGTCGACCACGCCGACGACGTTCTGCGTCTCGGTCTGGATCTCCGCGATCAGCGTGGCGATCTTCCCGGCCGCGCCCTGGGACTCCTCGGCCAGCTTGCGGACCTCCTCGGCCACGACGGTGAAGCCACGGCCCTGCTCGCCGGCACGGGCGGCCTCGATCGCGGCGTTGAGCGCCAGCAGGTTGGTCTGCTCGGCGATGCCGGTGATCGTGTCGACGATCCCGCCGATCTGGCTCGACTTGGCGGCCAGACCCTCCATCGCGGCGCCGACCTGGGCGCTGGAGCGCTCGACCTCGCGGATCGCCTCGGTGGCCTGCGCGGCGGCGCGCACGCCGTCCTCGGCGACGCTGCGCGCCTGCTCGGCGGCGGCGGCCGTGCTGGTGGCGGTCGCCGCGCTGGCCTCGGCGGCGCGCGCCGCCCCCTGGACGGCCGCGCGCGTGGACTCGACCATCCGCACCTGGCGCTCGGCGCCGTGCGCGACGTCGGTCACGGCCGAGGCGATCTCGCCGACCGCGCGGCCGGCCTCCTCGGACGTCGACGCCATCTGCTGCGACGCCGACGCGACGGTGCCGGCGCCGCCGGCGACTTCGGCCAGCACCTCGTTGAGCTGCCCGCGCATGGTCCCGTAGGCGCCGATCGAGTGCGTCGCCTTGGCCAGCATCGCGTTGAACGTGGCCGACAGGCGCCCGAGCTCGTCGGTGCTGGAGACCTCGATCGGCGTCGTGGCCGACGTCACCGGGCGCGTCAGGTCGCCGGCGGCGATCGCGTCCAGCCCCGCCGAGAGCTCGGTCAGGTCGGTCTCGTCGAGACTCGTCATCCGGACGTTCAGCGCCTGGACGGGCCTGACCACCGAGCGCGTGACCCAGACCGCGAGCACGGCGGCGGTCGCGAGCGCGATCAGCGCGATCAGGACGATCAGCCGCGTGCCGGAGGACGCGGTCGCGCGCGCCTCGGCGGTGCCCGCGGCCGCGAACGCGTGCGACGCGGCGAGCAGCTTCTCGCCGGCGGCCTCGAACCGGTCGTCGAGCTTGAGGATCTTCCCGGTGAAGAGGTCGCGCGAGCCGGAGCGGTCCTCGCGGCGGCGCTCGGTCTCCTCGCGCGAGCGCGCGATCGCGTCGCGCTGGGTGGCGAGCATCTGCGCGCGGATCGCGTTGTAGTCGGCGAGCTCGTTCTCGGCCGAGGTGCCCGCGAACAGCTTGTCGAGCGCCGCGGCGTCGGTCTCGGTCTTGTCCCAGTTGGCCTGGAGGTCGTCGGCGACCCGGTCCTGGGCCTTGAGGTCGCCGTCGTGGACGTAGAGGTGCTGCGCCACGAGGCTGACGTCGTCCTTGGCCCGCGCCTGCAGGCCCGCGAGCAGCTCGGCCGCGCGCAGGTGGCGGTTGGCCAGCTCGTCGGAGTCCGCGCGCAGGCCGGCCATGGCCTGCACGCCGGTGAAGGCGACGATCGCCAGAGCCAGGCAGAGCGCGCCGAACGCGCCTCCGAGCCTCACGGCGAGCGGTAGGTTGCGGAGGAAGGTCATGAGGCTGCTGTCGGCAGCCTGACCATCAACCTGAACCGTCCGTTAGTGTAAAGCGAACGCTATACGTTCAGCGCCACGCTGTGGGCTGGAACGGCAGCGACAGCACGGCCTGCCACGTGGGTGCGTCCGTGGCACCGGTCGGCGGGATCCCGCGGGCCGTCTGGAACGCGCGCAGCGCCTGCTCGGTCGCGGTGTCGAACGTGCTCGTCACGGTCACGGACGGGTCGGCGGACGCGAGGTGCTGCTGCAGCCACGCGACCTGGTCGCCCTTGTTGCCGCGCGCCAGCGCCGGCCAGCCGGGGTCCGGCGGCGGCAGCGGCGGCAGCGCCAGCGGCTGCGCGATCGCCGCCCACTGCGCGGCACCGGACGCCTGCCAAGACCACCAGGAGAGGCCCTGGCTGCCGTACGCCGCCCACAGCGCGCGGAAGCGGGCGATGTCCTCCGGCGGCACGTTGCCGTACGTCTGGCCGAGCGGCGCGATCGCCGCGCCGTAGATGCGGTTGGCGGCCAGCGTCTTGGCCGACGCCGCGTCGACCGTCGCCCCGATGTCCTTCCAGTAGACCTGCGGGAGGTTGGCCTGGGCGGCGCCGGGGGCCAGGAACACGGAGTACGGCAGCCGCGGGTGGTAGTCGACGTACGGGAAGCTGGTGAAGCCGATCGGGTACGCGGGTCCGACGGTCGCCCGCAGCGCGGCCATGTACTGCTGCGCCGCGGCGTACTTGCCCTCGTACTTGGTCTCGGCGTCGACCACCAGGCAGTCGGCGCCGTCGGCGACGGCGTCGGCGCCGAGGCTCGCCTCGCCCACCGGGTCGTCCCCGTAGACGAACTGCCACGCGCACACGCGCAGGCCGCCGGCGTGCAGCGCCTGCACGAGCGTCGGGTTGAACTGCGCCCAGCGGCTGCGCGGGCCGTCGGAGCTCTTGACGAACACGGTCTGGATGCCGCTCGCCTGGGCGCGCGCCGCGATCGCGGCCGGGTCGCCGCCCTCCGAGCGCGCGAGCTCCCAGATCCACATGCCGTTGCCCTTGAACACGTCCGGCAGGACGCCGGGGGCGACCGCCGAGCCGCCGACGCGCGGCGGCGCGGCCACGCGGATGCGCTTGACGTTCGAGCGCCGCCCGGCGCGGTCGGAGACCGTGACCGACACCGTGCCCGCGCGTGTGCCGGCGGGCACGCGCGCGACGTAGCCGACCCGAGTGCGGTCGAGCTTGGTGGCGAGCGCGCCGCGCGACCAGCGGAACGACACGCGCAGGCCCTTGGCGATGCGCTTGCCGCTGAACTGGAGCTGGCGGCCGATCGTGACGCTGACGGACGACTTGCAGGACGGCGTGGTCGCCGGGACGCAGCGGATCCGGGTCAGCTGCGGAGGGCGGTGGCGGGCGGCCTCGGCGGGCGCCGCCGGTGCGGCGAGCGCGAGCAGGACGGCCGCCGCGGGCAGTGTTCGCGAGGGCTTCACCAGTGACTGCCAACAGGCTTCGGCGTCGGAAGTTCCGGACCTGCCACTACGCTTTTCGCGCATGTCATGGCGCCGGACCCGTATGGATCGCCCGCCGCGCGTGGGTTCCGGCGTCTTGGCGAAGGCCCTCGTCGGCGTCCTCACCGTCTTTCTGGCGACCACCGCCGGCGTCGCCGGCGCGGGCTACTTCCAGATCCCGGTGCCGGACCCGCCCGGCCCGGAGCCGGCGCCGCCGCCGATCGCCAACATCCCGGACAAGGAGATCGAGCCGCCCGAGCCCGGCGGCCCGCGCACGCTGCTCGTGCTCGGCTCCGACCGGCGCGCGAAGACGTCCACCGACGCGCGGCTCTACGGGCAGGCGGAGACGCCGCACTCGGACACGATCGTGCTCGTGCGGCTGGACCCCAAGCGCAACCGGATCGCGGTGCTGTCGCTGCCGCGCGATCTCGCGGTCACGATCCCGGGCGTCGCCGACAACACGAAGATCAACCAGGCCTACGACGAGGGCGGCGCGGCCAAGACGCTCGAGACGGTCAAGTACCTGTTCGAGAACGCGACCGGCCACACGATGTCGATCAACGGGCTGATCGACGTCAACTTCAACGGGTTCCAGAAGGCGGTCAACTACATCGGCGGCGTCTACATGGACGTCGACCGCGACTACTACAACCCGGAGGGCACGGGCTACGCGGCGATCGACATCAAGGCCGGCTACCAGCGGCTGGTCGGCTCGACCGCGCTCGAGTACGTGCGCTTCCGCCACACGGACTCCGACATCTTCCGCAACGCGCGCCAGCAGGAGTTCCTGCGCCAGGCGGCCAAGCAGCCGCAGGTCGACAAGCTCAAGAGCATCGGCTCGGCGGAGACGTTCCTCAACTCGATGATCCGGTACTTCCGCTTCGACAAGAAGTTCCTGTCGCGCAAGAACTCGGCGGGCATGATCAAGACCGCGATCTCGCTGGCGTTCAACCACGCGCCGGTCAACCAGATCGCGCTGCAGGGGATCACCGAGACCGCCGACCCGAAAGAGGACACGCGGCTCTACATCTCCAACGAGAACCTGCAGAAGGCCTACGACGCGTTCATGACCGGCGCGGGGACGAGGAACCCGAAGCCGACCAAGAAGACGCAGAAGGTCTCCAAGAAGGCGGCGCGGGCGGAGACGACGACCGGGCTCGACAACGCGCGCCGCGCGGGCGAGGACATGGCCGTGCTGGCCGCGCCGCGGATGCAGAAGCTGCCGTTCTACTTCCCCGAGTACCTGAGCACGGGCTCGCGCTACGTCAAGGACACGCCGCGGATCTACTCGCTGCGCGACGAGTCCGGCAAGCTGGGCCGCGCGTACCGGATCGTGGTCTACAACGGGGCGCCCGGCGAGTACTACGGCATCCAGGGGATGCAGTGGAAGACGCCGCCGCTGCTGCAGAGCCCGGACCGCGTGCGGATCCAGAACGGGCGCCGGCTGCTGCTCTATTACGACGGGACGAAGCTGCGGCAGGTGGCGTGGCGGACGCCGCGCGCCGTCTACTACGTCACGAACACGCTCAACCGGCGGATCCCGAACCAGCGGCTGATCGCGATCGCGGCGTCGCTGCGGCGGCTGAACTCGTAGCGGCGCTGCAAGCGTTCGCCCGCGCGCCGCGACTCTGCGCGCTTTCGTGGGTTGGGTGCCCTTGATGCCGCGCCCCATGATCGCCGCGCTCGCGGCCCTTGTGCTCGCCGCACCCGCCACCGCGTCCGCCGCGCCCTGCCCGGGTGCGGCCGAATGTCCCTACTCGGCCACCGCGGCCGTCGGCCAGCGCGCCGGCGGCGTGCTGCGCTTCCCGCAGGCGGCCGCGGTCGGGCCGGACGGCTCGGTCTACGTCGCCGACCAGTACTCGCACACGATCCAGGTGTTCGGGCCCGACGGCGGCTTCCGGCGCGAGATCGGCGCGGGCACCGTGACGTCGTCGGGCGCCGTCGCGGTCGCGCGCGACGGGACGGTCTACGTCGCCGACGGCACCGACCGGATCGACCGGTTCGCGGCCGACGGCACGCTGCTGAACTCGTTCGGGCGCAGCGGCAGCGACGTGGGGGAGTTCAACTTCGGGCCGGGCGGGCGCAACGACTCCGGCGCCGGCGGCGGGATCGCGATCGGGCCCGACGGGATGGTCTACGTGGCCGACACGCGCAACGACCGCGTGCAGCGGTTCGCGCCCGACGGGTCCAACCCGGTCGTGATCGTGCCCAAGGGCGGCGTCCTGCGGCCGCAGGGGCTCGCGGTCGCCGGATCGCGGCTGATCGTGGCCGACGACTGGCGCCACCGGCTCGCGATCTTCGACACCGGCGGGAAGCTGATGCGCAGCGTCGGCACCGGCGAGGGGCCGAAGCCCGGGCAGCTGCAGAACCCGTACGACGTCGCGGTCGACCCCGCGGGGCGCGTGTACGTGGCCGACAACTCCAACCACCGGATCGTGCGCTACGGGCCGGCGCCGGGCTACACGTACCGGGCGCGCTGGGGCTCCTACGGGCCCAAGCCGGGGCAGATCCAGTTCCCGCGCGGGCTGGCGGTCGACGGCGCGGGCCGGACGTTCGTGGCCGACCCGGGCGGCAACCGGATCGACATCTTCGACATCGGCGGGAAGTCGCTCGGCGCGTTCGGCGTGTCGGGGCGCGCCGAGGGGCAGTTCATCCGCCCGCTCGGGCTCGCCGCGGACGCGGGCGGGACGCGCGCGGTCGCGGACTCGGTCAGCGGGCGCGTCGTGCTGCTGAACCCGGACGGCAGCGTCGCGGCGATGTACGGCGCGCCGGCGCCGGGGCCGACGCTGCTGCCCGCGCCCGCGGCGGTCGCGTTCGACGCGTCGGGCCGCCTGTACGTGGTCGACCAGGAGCGCGGGCGGGTGCTCGTCTTCGACCGGGCGGGGAAGATCATCCGCACGATCAGCTCGCGCGGCACCGGCCCGGGCAAGCTGCTGGCGCCGACCGCGCTCGCGATCTGGGGCAACGTGATCTACGTGGGGGACACGGGCAACGGGCGGATCGTGCGGTTCACGCTGGGCGGCAAGCACCTCGGGTCCTTCGGGCGGTTCCGGTCGATCCGCGGGGTCGCGGTCTCGCCGGACGGGACCCGCGTGTACGGGTCCGACGCCGCGACCGGGTCGATCACGGTCTCCTCGGCGTACGGCGCCGACCTGGCCGAGATCGGCGGCTCCGGGTCCAAGCCGGGGCGGCTGCGCTCGCCCGGCCAGGTGGCCGTCGACGGCGCGGGGAACCTCTGGGTCGCCGATCGCGGCAATGACCGCGTCCAGGTGTTCGCGCCGGACGGGACGCTGCTGACCGCGTTCGGTGAGCGCGGGGTCGGCCCGGGCCAGTTCGTCGGGCCCGCGGGGATCTCGGTGGACTGCAACGGGCTCGTGACCGTGGCCGACTCCGACAACAACCGCGTGCAGCAGTTCCAGGTGGCGCCCGGCGCCGGCTGCGCGGCGCTGCCGGCGGTCAAGCGCCCGCCGGACCCGATCCTCTACACCCAGCCCGCGCCGCTGCCGCCCGAAGTGACCGTCACGCCGACGCGGCGGGCCGGGATCCTCACCATCCGCCAGTTCCCGGTGCGGGTCAGCTGCGACCTGCCGTGCCGCGCCGCGGTCACCGTGACCCTGCGCCCGCGCGGCGGCAAGCACCGGCCGTCGGTGGCGCTGCGGACCTCGGCGTCGCTGCCGGCGGGCAAGACGGTCACGCTGCGGCCGCGGCTGGGCGCGTCCGGCGCGGCGACGCTGCGCCACGCGCTCGGCTCCCGCCGCGGCCTGGTGGCCGAGATCCGGGTGCGGGCGACGACGCCCGACAGCGCACCGGCGGTCGCGACGCAGCGGTTGAACGTGACGGGGTAGCGGCCTACCACGAACCGGCGAGTCTCGGCGCAGAACCCGTGGGACCGCCGGTTCGGCTGGTAGGAATGCGGACCAATGCCGCGCCGTCTCACGCTCGCTCTTTCACTGCTGCTCGTCGTCTTCGGCTCCGCGCCCGCCTGGGGCGCCGAGCCGCCGAACCAGAACGATCCCTGCTCGCGCTCCGGCCGCAACACCTGCGGCACGAACGGTGAAGGGTCCTACCGGAATTATCGCTACGGAATCCGGTGGTTCGGCGATTACCGGCGCGCGATCGACGGCGTCAACGGCGGCGCGTTCTGCATCGACCTGCGTTTCTGGTACCCGGCGAAGGCGTTCGGCTACGAGCAGCGCTCCGCGTCCGGGCTCAAGAACAAGGAGGGCAAGGCCGTCGCGGCCCGCGACCTGCGCCGCATGAGCCGCGCGCTGTGGCGCTACGGGCGCTCGAGCTCGGCCGCGCAGCAGGCCGCGGTGATGGTCTACGTCCACCGCCTGATGGGGGACGGGGCGCCCGGGGAGGCGGACCCGAAGGCGCTGAGCGCCGCGAGCCGGTCGCTGTACGCGCAGGTGCAGCGCGACGCCGAGCGCTACGCGGGGCCGTACACGGTCAAGGCGACGTTGCCGGCCAAGCTCGTCGCCGGCCGCGCGGCGGAGCTGACCGTCGAGGTCGTCACCGCGAGTGGGCGGCGCGTGCCCAACGTGGACGTCGCGCTGTCGGCGGCCGCGGCGGACGGCCTGCCGGCGACGATCAACACCGGCCGCACGGGCGTGACGAAGGCGCCGGTGACCGCGAGCGAGCCCGGCACGCTGACCGTCGACGCGCGCGCCGCCGGCCTGCCGGCCGACCTGCCCGCGCTCTACGTGCCCACCAAGGGCAAGGCCGTGCGCAACGCGCAGCGGCTCGTGACCGCGGCGACGGCCCGCCCGAGCGCGCAGGCCAAGGCGCCGGTGCAGGCGCAGCCGACGCTGGCCACGCAGATCAGCTCCCAGACGGTCACGCCCGGCACGGCGGTGACGGACTCGGTCGTGGTCAATGGGCTCGCCGGCCGCCCGGCGACGATCCAGGCCGCGCTCTACGGCCCGTACCCGGCCCGCGATCAGATCTCCTGCACGGACACGCCGGTCTGGACCGGCACGCTCGACGTCCCCGGCGACGGGACGTACACGACCGCGCCGGTGACGCTGGCCACGCCCGGCTACTACACGTACCGCGAGTGGATCGCGGAGAGCCCGGCGATCGCCGCGGTGGAGACGGCGTGCGCGGAGGTGGCGGAGACCACGATCGTCCGCGGCGCGCCCGCGATCACGACCCAGGTCAGCGCGCAGGAGACCGCGCCGGGCGCGCAGATCACCGACGCCGCGGTCGTCTCCGGGCTCGGCAAGCTCGCCGCGACGGTCAACGTCGAGCTGTGGGGCCCGTTCCCGTCGCGCGACGCGATCCGCTGCGAGGGCACGCCGTTCTGGACCGGGACGTTCCCGGCCGCCGGTGACGGCACGTACACCACGGCGCCCGTGACGCTGACGGCGGCCGGCTACTACACGTACCGCGAGTCGATCGCCGCCACCGAGGCCTACGACGCGGTGGTGACCGCCTGCGGCGAGGTCACGGAGACGACGCTGGCCAAGGCCACGCCGAAGGTGACGACGGTGGTCTCGAACGCGGTCGTCCGCCCGGGCGGCGCGATCTTCGACCGGCTCACGGTCACCGGCCTGGGCTCGACGCCCGCGACGATCGAGCTCGAGCTGTTCGGGCCCTACGCGGCGCGCGCCGACATCGACTGCGCCGGCACGCCGCGCTGGAAGGGCACGGTGAACGCGACCGGCGACGGCACGTTCACCTCCGAGCGCGTGGCCGTCAAGCGCGCGGGCTTCTACGTCTTCCGCGAGCGGATCGCGGGCAGCGAGCTGCTCGCGGCCGAGCAGGGCGAATGCCAGGTGGAGTCGGAGACCTCGCTGGCCGCGCCGGCGATCCTGGGCGGGCGCGGGGACCGCGTGTCCGAGGTGCGCGTCGACGCCGCGGGGCGGACGGCGGCGAGCCGCGCGGGCACGGCGGGCCGCGCGGGCACGGCGGGCCGCGCCCACGCCGCGCAGACCGCGCGGCCGAGCCGCGTGCGCCTGGCGCGCCTGGGCATCGACGCGGCGGTCAGCGCGATCGGCATCGACCTCGAGTCGGGCGCGCTCGGCATCCCCGAGAACATCAAGCGCGTCGGCTGGTGGCGCGACGGCGCCGCCCCCGGCGACGCGCAGGGAACCGTGCTGCTGGCCGGGCACGTGGACAGCGCGAAGGCCGGCGCCGGCGCCCTGTACGCGCTCAAGTCCGCCCGCCGCGGCGACACCATCACCGTCGACGCGAACGGCCGCACGCGCCGCTACCGCGTCACGGCCACCCGGCGCGTCGCCAAGGACAAGCTGCCGACGAGCATCTACACGCGCACGGGCGGGCCGAAGCTCGTGGTCGTCACCTGCGGCGGCCCGTTCGACTCCCGCTCCGGCCACTACCGCGACAACATCATCGTCACCGCCGTCCCCGTGTAGCGCCGGCGCCCGCGGGCCCGGCGCCGGGCTCGCGGGCTTCTACGGATCGCGCCGCCGGTTTCTACGGACGCCCTCGTCGGCCCCGCCCGGATGACCCGCTCGGGGCGCGCCCGATGTACTGCGCCCTCAGCCGACCGGAACTCCAGGAGGGAGAGGGCACCGCGTGCGGGGACTCACCTACGGGCCAGCGCAGACGTGGATCGCGATCCTGTTCGCGCTGATCGTCGCACTGCTGGTGCTGGCGTTCATCGCGATCGGGCGCAGCTCGCGCCGCGAGGTGGACTTCGACCGGGTCAAGGCCGTCGGGTACGGGGTGCGCTCGTGGTGGTTCGTCGGGCTCGCCGCGCTGCTGGTGTGCGGCGTCGTTCTGTCGCTCTTCCAGCTGCCGTACTCGCGCGCGGGAACGCCGGTCGGTGCCGCGCGGACGATCGGCGTCGAAGGCGGCCAGTACTACTGGAAGCTCACGCGGGACGCGGTGCCGGCAGGCCACGTCCGGCTGTCGGTGACGTCGGCCGACGTCAACCACGGGCTCGGGATCTACTCCCCGCGCGGCGAGCTGATCGGCTCGGTCCAGGCGATGCCGGGCTACACGAACACGCTCGACCTGCAGCTCGACGTGCCGGGCGAGTACACGCTCTCGTGCCTGGAGCTGTGCGGCGCCGGGCACCACAAGATGCACGCGATCCTCAAGGTCACGCGGAGCTAGCCTCGGGTGGCGGCCACCATCACGAGCCCGGTCTCCGACGCCGCCGCGCCGACCGTGGTCGAGCGCCGCGTCGGCTGGCTGCTGGCCGGCACCGGCCTCGTCCTGTTCTTCTTGATGCTGCTGATCGGCATCACGATGCGGCTCTCGCAGGCCGGCCTGGTCGGGCTCCCCGACGTGTGGTACTACCGGTTGCTGACGCTGCACGGCGCCGGGATGCTGGTCGCGGCGCTGCTGGTGATGATGGGCGCGCTCTGGTTCGTGCTGCGCCCGACCGTCGAGCTGTCCGCGCAGCGGCTGCTGTGGGCCTACGGCAGCATCGTCTCCGGCGCGCTCGCCGTGCTCGTCGCCGCGATCATCGGCGGGTTCGCGACCGGCTGGACGTTCCTGGCGCCGCTGCCGTTCCACCCGCTGGGACAGTGGGCGCCGTGGGCGACGGCGACGTTCTTCGTCGGCATGCTGGCCGTCGGCGGCGGCTTCATGCTCTATTGCGTCGAGCTGCTCACGGCGACGACCGTCCACTACGGCGGGCTGGCGCGCGCGCTCGGCGTCCCGTACCTGCTCGGCCGCAGCACCGAGGCGCCGCCGCCGCACGCGATCGCCGCCACCGTCGTCGCGCTGGACGGCCTGATCGCCAGCGCGGGCGGCACGACGATCGTGGTCGCCCTGCTCACGCGCACGCTCGACAGCGGCGTGACGATCGACGCGCTGTGGGCGAAGAACCTCACGTACTTCTGGGGCCACACGGTCGCGAACCTGATCATCTACCTGGCCGCCGGCGCCGTCTACGTGCTGCTGCCGCGCTACGCGCGGCGCCCGTGGAAGACGACCAAGCCGCTGGTGGCGGGCTGGCTGGCGACGCTCGTGTTCGTCGCGACCGCCTTCTCGCACCACCTGTACATGGACTTCGCGCAGCCCGGGTGGGCCCAGTACGTCTCGATGGGCGCCTCGTCGGCGGCGGCGCTGCCCGTCGCGGTGGTGACGATCTACACCGGGATGCTGCTGATCTGGGGCTCGCGGTACCGCTGGACGCTGGCCTCGACGCTGCTCTACCTGGGGTTCCTCGGCTGGGCGATCGGCGGCGTCGGCGCGGTGCTCGACTCGCTGATCCCGGTCAACTTCCGCCTGCACAACACGCTGTGGGTCCCGGCGCACTTCCACACGTATCTGCTGCTGGGCGTGATGCTGTGGGCGCTGGCGTTCGTCTCCCACCTGGCCGAGCGCGCGGCCGGGCGTCCCGCGCCGCGGGGGATCGCCGTCGCGGTCCCGGCGCTGCTGGTGACCGGCGGCTACCTGTTCGTCGGCTCCTGGTACGCGGCGGGCGCGCTCGGCGTCCCGCGCCGCTACGCCGAGCATCCTCCGGGCACGCGGGCCTACGACGTGGTCGGGTCGATCGGCGCCCTGCTGGTCCTGGCGGGCTTCCTGCTGTTCGCGGCCGCGACGCTGGCGCTCGTCGCCCGCGGGCGCGCCGAGGCGACGGCCCCGCCGCGCCCGGCCCCGCCCCGGCGCGCGCTCGTGCCGCCCGTCAGCACCGACGCGGGCTTCGTGGCGGTCGCGGGGCTGGCGGTCGTGTGCGCGCTCTCGCTGCTGCCGGCCGTGGGCGACCTCACGGAGCGCTCGGTCCGCGCGCACCACGTCGCGCACGCGGCGCAGTTCCTGCTCGGCGGCCTGCTGGCGCTCGGCCTCGGCTCGCTGCTGGCGCTGCGGCGCCCGCGGCCCGCGGCCCGCTCGTGGTGGGCACCCGCCGCGGTGATCGTGGCGCCCGCGCTGATGCTGTTCGTCATGACGCCGGCGATCTACGGGCCGCTCGAACGCCATGCGGTCCTGCACATGCTCTTCCACTGGGCGATCCTCGTCCTGGGGATGCTGACCGGCTGGGCGAGCGTCCGCTTCGGGCGCGTCGCGGGCCTGGTGATCTTCGTCCTGGCCGCGTCGATGGGCGCGGTGTTCGCTGGAGGTGTGGGGGGATGACGGAACCTGCGTCGTCGTCGGTCGCGGGCAGGCCCGGCGCCTGGGCGTTCGGCGCCTGGATCGGCACGTTGGTCGCGCTGCTGATCGTGCTGGCCTGGCTGCTCGGCAAGGATGAGGGCCGGCGCCAGGCCGAGCGCGCCGGGCCGCAGACGCCGGCGGCCGCGGCGACGCAGGTCGCGGCCCCGGCGGCGCCGCCCGGTCAAGAGCGCTTCGTCACGACGTGCGGCGGCTGCCACACGCTCGCGGCGGCCAAGACCAGCGGCACGGTCGGCCCGGACCTGGACGCGCTCAAGCCCGACGCCGCCCGCGTGCGCGCGGCGATCGAGAAGGGCGGGACGGGCTCGGGCGGGATGCCCAAGGACCTGGTCACCGGTGCGGAGGCCGAGGCGCTCGCGGCGTACGTGGCGAAAGTCGCGGGATGAGCGGTACGGAGACCGCTGTCGTCGTCGCGTTCTGGGCCGTGCTCGCCGCGGGGCTGGCGGTCCTCACCGCCCGGGTCGTGCTCCGCGGCGAGCGGCACTGGACGGTTCCGCTGGCCGCGACCGCGTTCTTCGTCGCGTGCGGCCTGGTCGTGCCGGGGCTGGTGATCGCCGCCGGCCTGCGCGTGAGCGCGTCGACCGCCGGCGGCGTCAAGCTCACCTCGCGGCAGGTCGAGGGCCGCCGCGCGTTCGCGGCCGACTGCGCCCGCTGCCACACGCTGGCGGCTTCCAACGCGGTGGCCCCGGTCGGGCCGGACCTGGACGCGATCCGCCCGCCCGCCGCGCTGGTGCTCGATGCGGTCGAGCACGGCCGCGCCCGCGGGAACGGCCAGATGCCGGCCGGGCTGGTGACCGGGCAGGCCGCCCGCGACGTCGCCGACTACGTCGCGGCGGTCGCCGGACGCTAGTTGCGGCCGAACAGGTTCAGCAGCGAGATGAAGATGTTCACGATCGAGACGAAGATGCCGGTCGCCAGCCAGATCACGTCGTCCTCGGTCGCGTGCTTGCGGACGTAGTTGAAGTTGACCAGGATCAGAGCCGAGGACGCGACCAGGATCACCAGCGAGATCACGGGGGAGAGCGAGCCGACGCCGCCGAACACGAGCCCGAGGATCGAGACGACCACGGCGCCGAGCACGACGAACGACAGCGGACGCATCCACCGGGCCAGGTCCTTGCTGAGCGCGAACCCGGCCGCGCCCATGGCGAGCACGGTCAGCGCCGTCAGCGCCAGGGCGCTCGTCAGCGCCGCCGGGTTGACCGTCGCGTAGAACGCGAGCGTCGGCCCGAGCCCGTACCCGATCGCCGCCGCCACCGCGGCCAGCCAGAAGATTCCCAACGCGCCCACGCGCAGCGCGCGCACGAAGCTCTGCGCGATCAGCATGCCGAGGCCGGCGAACGAGAAGATCCGCGCGCTCTCGAAGCTCAGATCACGGCCGAGCACCGAGCCGAGCGCGCACAGCCCCAGCGCCGCCGCGACGAGGAACATGACCTGGCCCATGATCGTGGGCACGCTGCGGGCGCGGGTGGCAGATGAGGCCGCAATGAATGACATGCGCCGAAAGATAGAGCCATAAGAGAAAAGAGCGTCACGAATTCCAGCCGTGGCGCGTCTCACTCTCCGATGGACGTGAAGCTCCACATTCTCGGGCGTCCGCGCCGCGTGCCCGCCGCGATCAACCGCGGCGCGTTCCGCGTCGTCCGCGGCGCGCTGGCCAAGGCGGCCGACGCCAGCGCGGCCAGCGTCGCGATCGAGTACGTCCCGGGCGCGCTGGTGGTCGAGGTCACCGACGACGGCTCGGCGCGCAACGGGTTCGACGAGCTGGTCGAGCTCGGGGCGGCGCTCGGCGGCGGCGTGAAGGCGGCGCCGGCGCCGGACGGCTTCAGGGTCCGGGCGTGGCTCCCGACCGAAGGCCGGCAGCCGTCTCTCGCAGCGCCGCCAGCAGCGCGTTCAGCGCCGGCCGGCGCGCGCTGCCGCGCCGGATCGCCCCGAACACCGTGCGCGTCAGCGGCGCCTCGGCGACGTCGCGCGTGACCACCAGCGGCTCGCGGTCCGCCCGCACGAGATCGGGCAGCAGCGTCACGGCCTGCCCGGCGCCGACCAGCGCCAGCAACAGCAGCAGGTCGTTGGACCGGTGGTGGACGTCCGGTTCGAACCCGGCCAGCGTCCGGCACGCGCGGATCGTCAGCTCGGCGAACAGGCTGTCGTCCTTGCCCGTGGCCCAGGGCTCGTGCGCGAGCGCGGCCAGCTCGACCGGCCCCCCGGCGGCGGCCAGCGGGTGCGACGCCGGCAGCACGATGTGGAACTGCTCGTCGAGCAGCGGCTCGATCTCCAGCCGGTCGTCCGGCGCGCGCGGCAGGAACGGGTACTGGTCGGCGACCACCAGGTCGAGCGAGCCGAGCGCGAGCGAGGGCAGCGACGTCTCCGGCTCGGCGTCGGTGACCTCGATCCGCAGCGCCGGGTGCTCGGCGCTGAGCCGCCGCAGCGCCGGCGCCACCAGGTAGAGCGCCGGCGACTGGATCGCGGCCACCCGCACGGTCCCGGTGATCTGGTCCGCGGCGAGCTGCAGATCCGCCTCGGCCTCCTCGACGCGGGCCAGCAGCGCGTCCGCGTGCCCCACCAGCGTCTGCGCGGCCGCCGTGAGCCGCACGTTGCGCCCGGCACGCTCCAGCAGCGGCACGCCCGCTTCGCGCTCGAGCAGCGCCAGCTGCTGGGAGACGGCGGACGGGCTGTAGTCGAGCGCGCTGGCGACCGCGCCGATCGTCCCGCGGGCGGACAGCTCGCGCAGCAGGCGCAGTCGGCGGAGGTCGAGCATCGTGAAGCAAAGATGCACGATGACCGTCAGAAGTTCCAGTGGAATCGGACGATTGCGGCTGCTGTGATGCCGCCGCCATGCAGCATCGAACCGGAGCCCTCCTCGTCCTCGCGTCCGCGGCCGCGTTCGGCGTCATGCCGATCTTCGGCAAGCTCGCGTTCGAGGCCGGCGTGGGGGTGGCGACGCTGCTGGTGATCCGGTTCGCGATCGCGACGCCGATCCTGTGGGGCGCCGTCGTGGCGCGCCGTGCGCTGCCGCGCGCGGGCCGCGGAGTCCTCGTCCGCGCGCTCGCGCTCGGCGCCGTCGGCTACGCCACGCAGGCCGGCCTGTACTTCATGGCGCTGCAACGGATGGACGCGTCGGTCCTGTCGCTGATCCTCTACAGCTATCCCGCGCTGGTGACGGGGGCGGTGATCCTCCTCGGACGCGAGCCGGCCAACCGGCGCCGTCTCATCGCTCTCGTCATCGCGTCGGGCGGCCTCGTGCTGGTGCTGGTGGGCGCGGGAGCGGGGGACTTCGACCTCGCCGGCGCGGCGCTCGCGGCCGGCGCGGCGCTCACGTACAGCACCTACATCATCGTGTCCGCCGGCGTGACGACGGACCTGGAAGCGCTGCCGCTGGCGGCGCTGGTCGCGACCGGCGCGGTCATCAGCCTCGGGCTGGTGACGCTCGCCACCGGTTCGCTGCACCTCGACTTCGAGCCCGCAGGTTGGCTCTGGCTGGCGCTGGCGGCGCTAGTGTCGACGGTCGGCGCGGTCGTCCTGTTCTTCAGCGGGATGAGCCGCGTCGGCCCGTCGACGGCCGCCATCCTCTCGACGCTCGAGCCGCCCGTGACGGTCTCGCTCGTCTACCTCACGTTCGGCGACGCGCTGGGCGCGCTGCAGCTGCTCGGCGCGCTCGCGGTGCTCGGCGCGGCGGTGCTCGTGAACCTGCCGCAGCGGAGGCTAGCCTGAATGACATGGCACGCGTGCTCTCCGTCAACGTCGGCCGCCCGCGGCCGATCTCCGAGCGCCTGACGAGCGCGATCGTCAAGACGCCGGTCGAGGGCCGCGTCCGCGTCGAGGGCGTCAACCTCGCCGGCGACGACCAGGCCGACCGCAGCGTCCACGGCGGGCCGGACAAGGCGGTCTACGCGTACGCGCGCGAGGACACGGCGTTCTGGGAGGACATCACCGGCGCCGATTTGCCGCACGGCGCGTTCGGCGAGAACCTCACCACCGAGGGCCTCGAGGTGACGGGCGCGATCATCGGCGAGCGCTGGCGGATCGGCACGACCGTGCTCGAGGTCTGCCAGCCGCGGTTCCCGTGCGCGAAGCTCGGCGTGCGCTTCGGCGATCTGCGGATGGTGCGCGCGTTCACGAAGGCCAGCCGTCCGGGCGCGTACCTGCGGATCGTCACCGAGGGCGAGCTCGGCGCCGGCGACGAGATCACGGTCCTCTCGCGGCCCGACCACGGCGTGACGCTCCAGCTGACGTTCGACGCCCTGCTCAACGACCACGCGCTGGCCGCCGCGGCGCTGCGGGCGCCGGAGCTGCCGGGCTGGCTGCGGGGCGAGCTCGCGCCCTACGCCGCGTCGCGCGCCGCCGCCACCGCGAGCTGATCGGCGCGGTCGTTGAGCGCCTTGTGCGCGTGCGCGTCGCCGGTCTCGTGCCCGCGGACCCAGTGCCAGCGCACGCTCCCGAGCCGCTGCACCTCGGCGTCCAGCGCGGTCAGCAGGTCCTGGTTCTTGACCGGCTTGCCGGCCGCGGTCTTCCAGCCCTTGCGCTTCCAGCCGGGCAGCCAGGTGGTCATCGAGTTGAGCATCAGCTGCGAGTCGGTCACGACGGTCGCGTCGGCGCCGTCCGGCAGCGAGCGCAGGCCTTCCAGCGCCGCGGTCAGCTCCATCCGGTTGTTGGTGGTCGCGCGGTCGCCGCCGGAGAGCTCGATCGCGTCGCCGCCGTCGGCGGGGACGACGATCGCCGCCCACCCGCCGGGGCCGGGATTGCCCGAGCAGGCGCCGTCCGTCCAGACCAGCGCTTCACCCGGGCGCTGCTGGACGGGAGCTTCTTCAATGGCGGGGCGGCGGCGGCGAGGGGCAGGCATCGGCGGGCGATGGTAGTAGGGACAGCCCCAGCATCGGACGCCATCGCGCCCCAGCGTGAAAGTGCCGTTCGGCCGCGATGGTTGACACCATGGAGAACGCATATATGGACGACGAGCCCCGCAGCGAGATCGACTGGCGCATGGCGCAGACGATGCAGCTCGGCATCTCCGGGCTGATCGTCTTCGTCATGGTGGTCATCTGGGCCGCCACCGGCTTCGGTCCTTTCTGGCCGGTCTGGGTCTGGTTCGGGCTGGCGATCCCGGTCGCCGTGCAGTACGCGATACGGCGCGCCAAGGCCGGCCCGCGGCAGTGGCTGGCGCTCAACACGCACGCCGCGCTGTCCTGCGTGGTGGGCGGGATCCTGACGTTCGTCTGGGCGCTCACCGGCTTCGGCTTCTGGCTGTTCTGGCCGCTCTTCGGCCTCTCGGTGGCGCTCGGGCTGCACGCGCTGGTCACGTCCTGGTGGCGGGCGCTGCACCCGGCGCGCGAGCGGGAGCTGACCGAGCGCGTGGACGTCCTGACCCGCACGCGCCGCGGCGCGCTGGACGCGCAGGCGGCCGAGCTGCGCCGGATCGAGCGCGACCTGCACGACGGCGCGCAGGCGCGCCTGGTGGCGCTCAGCATGCAGCTGGGGCGCGCCGAGGACCGGCTCGACGAGCACCCGGAGGCGGCCGAGCTGGTGCGCAACGCGCGCGTCGAGGCGTCGAACGCCATCAAGGAGCTGCGCGACCTCGCCCGCGGCATCGCGCCGCCGGTGCTGGCCGACCGCGGCCTGCCCGCCGCCGTCGTCGCGCTCGGCGAGCGCAGTGCGCTGCCGGTCAAGGTCGACGCGCGGCTCACGCGCCGGCTGTCGCCGGTGGTCGAGTCCGCCGCCTACTTCGTGGTCGCCGAGTCGCTCACCAACGCCGCCAAGTACGCGGGCGGGGCGGAGGCGCGCGTGTCGCTGTTCGAGGAGACCGGCCGGCTGGTCGTCGAAGTCGACGACGACGGGCCCGGCGGGGCGAACCCCGCGGGCAACGGGCTCGCCGGCCTGCGCAGCCGCGTCGAGGCGCTCGATGGCATCCTGGTCGTCCGAAGCAATCCAGGGGAGGGAACGACCGTGCACGCCGAGTTGCCGTGCGAGTAGTCATCGCCGAGGACCAGGCACTGCTGCGCGAGGGGATCGTCGCGCTGCTGCGAGAGAAGGGGATCGACGTCGTCGCGCAGGCCGAGGACGGCGCCGGCCTGCTGCGCATCCTGGCCGGCCACAAGCCGGACCTGGCGATCGTGGACGTCCGGCTGCCACCGACGTTCACCGACGAAGGAATCCGTGCGGCACTGGAGGCCCGGGCCAAGTACCCGGGCCTCGGCGTGTTGATCCTGTCCCAGTACGTCGAGCCGGTCTACACGGCGGAGCTGCTGGACTCCGGCGAGGGCGGGATCGGCTACCTGCTCAAGGAGCGGGTGGGGGACGTGAAAGCGTTCGTGGGGGCCGTGGAGAGCGTCGCGCGCGGCGGCACCGCGCTCGACCGGGAGGTCGTCTCCGAGCTGGTGCGGCGCAAGGACGGCGGGGGCGACGGGGCACTGGGCGCCTTGACGCCGCGCGAGCGCGAGGTGCTCGGGCTGATGGCCGAGGGCCGCACGAACACCGCGATCGCCCGCGCCCTGGTGGTCACGCCCGGCGCGGTCGAGAAGCACATCTCGAACATCTTCAGCAAGCTCGACCTGCCCGCCACCGACGAGGATCACCGGCGGGTGCTGGCCGTGCTGGCGTACCTGCGCCAGGGGTAGGGCTGGCCACAGTGCGGGACGCCCGCCGGCCGCATGGTCGGCCGGCGCCGGCGGGGCGAGCATTGGTCGCATGCTCCCCGCTTTCGATCGCACCGCCCGCGACGCGGGCTACCTGACGCTCGCGCTGCTGACCAGCGTCCTCGCCTTCGCCGTCTGGGTCGCGGCGCTCACGGTCTCGCTGACGCTCGCGGTCCTGATCATCGGGCTGCCGGTGATCATCGGCTCGGCGTACGCGCTGCGCTGGACCGCCGAGCTGGACCGCCGCAACGCCGCGCTCGTGTTCGGGCGCCCGGTGCGGGGTCATTACCACTCGCACCGCGGATCCTCGCTGGGCGTGCGCGTGCTGCGGACGCTGCGCGACCCGCAGGTCTGGCGCGACCTGGCGTGGCTGATCACCCACTCGGTCGTCGGGTTCGCGTTCGGCGTGCTCGCCGTGACGCTGATCGGGACCGTGGTCGGGCTCGCCGTGCTGCCGCTGTGGTACTGGGCGCTCCCGGAGGGCTTGCAGTTCGGCCTCTGGAACGCGGACACGCTGCCGGTGGCGATCGCGTCCGCGTTCCTGGCCCTGCCGCTCGGCTGGGTCACCGTGTGGCTGCTGCGCGGGATGGCGAAGCTGCACGCCTCGCTGGCCGTCGAGCTGCTCGGGCGCTACTAGGGCCGCTCGCCGGCTCTCGCCACCGGCACCCCGGAATGGTGCCGTCCGGTAGGTTCCGTCGAACATGAAGGCAGCAGGAAGGCGGGCCGTCCTGGCCGCCGTGGGCGCGTGCGCGGTGCTCGCGGCCCCGGCGCAGGCGACGGTGCGGCAGGGCGCGGCGAGCGACCCGGCCGGGGACTCGACAGAGAGCGCGGCCACGGACATCGTGGCCGTCGAAGGCAGTTCGGACGACGCGGCGGGCGCCGCCGCGGTCACCGTGCAGACGGCCGCGGCCGGGTGGAGCGGCACGTGGCTGCTCGGCGTGGCCGGCACGCGCGCGAGCAACGGTGCGTGCGGGACGCCGCTGGTGCTGTTCGCGGCCGACCCGGCCAGCGGCGCGGTGCAGTTCTCGCGCGACGACGGCACGCAGCGGACCGGCACGCTGCGCGTGGACGGCACGCGGGTGACGATGTCCGGCACGGGGTCCGATCTCGCGGTCGCGTTCGACTGCGCGACGGCGTACACGGTGCCCGCGAACGGGCAGCTCAGCCAGGCGTACGACCGGTCCGACACGCCGGCGACGCTCAGCGCTCCGGCGCCGGCGCCGACCGCTACGCCCGCACCGCCGCCGCCTCCCGCGCCCGCGCCGGTGGCTCCGCCGCCGGTGCCGAAGGCGGCCAAGCTGACGGTGTCGCTGGCGGGCGTCCCGTCGACGATCAAGCGGAACCGGACGATCCGGCTGCGGCTGCGGGTCGCCAACGACGGGTCCAAGCGCTCGAGCGCGCTGCGGGTGACGTTCAACCGGCCGCGCGGGCTCTCCGGGCTGGGCGGCAAGGCGCGCAAGCTCGGCGCGCTCAAGCCGGCCCAGAAGCGGACGCTGACGGTGAAGGTCAAGCTGACCAAGCGGGCGCGCACGTCGAGCACGCTGAAGGCGACCGTGCGCGCCGGCAAGCTGAAGGCGTCCAGCGCGGTGGTGCTGCGGATCGGCAAAGCGCGCAAGGTCAAGCCGAAGCCGGGGGCGCCGGTGGCCAAGCAGGGGCCGCTGGCGGGCACGTACTGGTGGCGGACGGTCAACCACGTCGACTGGGCGTGGGACAACCGGGCGCTGTACTTCGTGGACGACCGGACGGTCTACAGCGGGTTCCCCGCCGGCGGGCTGCCCGCGACGTGCACGACGCCGCCGGCGAAGCCGGACGCGGAGATCGACGAGCGCGACGGCTGCCTGCCCTACACGTACGACGAGAAGTCGGGCGCGTTGACGATCGGTGATAAGGCCGGGACGTTCAAGCCGGGCGGCGGGCTCGACGTGGACGGGAACGGCTACGGCGCGCTCGTCCCGCCGGCGCCGGGGACGCGCTTCGCGGGCAACGAGCTCGAGCACATCAGCTTCCGGGGCATGTGCGGGCTGATCTTCGGCTGCACGGTCTCCCAGCAGCATCTGTCATTGCTGAGCGACGGGCAGTTCGTGCTCAGCTCGAGCACGACGTCGTCGATGGGCGATCCCGGGATCGGCGGCGGCTACACGTACGTCGGCAACTTCCCGCCGGACGAGCACGGGACCTACGAGGTGCAGCCGGGCGGGAAGATCCAGCTGACCTACGCGAACGGCACCGTCCGGGTCGAGACCTTCGCGGTCGACACGAACAGCGCCGGCGCGGCCGACCCGGTCGGCGAGGGCGTGCTGCTGGGGGCCGACAACTTCTATCCGGGCTCGTGACCCGGCTTTCGGGAGGCCCGTCCGGGTAGGCGGGCCTCCTCGCCGCGCTCAGTCGTCGGTGCTCTCGGGCGGCGCCGCCTCGGCGGCTTCGGCCTTCTCCTTCTTGGGCGCCGCGGCGTCGGCGTCTGAGAGCTTGCCGACCGTCGCCTTGAGCTCGGCGAGCTTGGTCTTGATCTGGGAGGTGAGGGCCGCGAGCTCGCCTTCGAGGTCGCTGATCGCGGTCTTCGTGTCGCCCTGGGCGGCCTCGGCCTTGTCGCGCGCCTTCTGGAGCGCGGCGGCGGCCGAGTCGCGCGCGGCGGCCGCCTTGTCGCCCGCGCTCGACGCCTTCTCGCGCGCCTCAGTCGCCTTCTCGCCGGCTTCGGCGGCCTTCTTGCGCAGCTCGTCGATGGTCTCCTGGCCGGTGGCGACCGCGTCGTCGATCCGGCCCGAAGCACCGTCCAGCGCCTTCTCGAGCTGGTCGATCCGTGCGGTCAGATCGTCGGTCTGGGTGCTCACCTGCTCGGCGATCTGCTCGCTCTGGGCCGTGTTCTGCGCCTTGGCCTCGTCGAGGTCGTCGCGGAGGCCGAGCGCCCAGATGAACATGCCGACGAGGCCGATCGCCAGGACCGCCGCCACGGAGATCCAGAGCCACGGCTTGCCGCCGGAGGGATGCGGCTCGGACGTGGACGGGAGATCGGAGTGCTCGGGCGCGGTCATGCGCGCAAGCTTGTCACGTCGCCGGCCTCGAGCGACGAACGGCGCACGACCATGACCGGTCGGGCACCGGCCGGATGGCTAAGGGCCGGCGGAGGTGCGGAGATGAGAAGGCGATGGGCTCAGCAGGCGCGACCGAGCGGCACGCGGCGGCGCACCGGCTCGGTGCCACGCACGCTGACGACGAGCGTCACGCAACGCCGGCGATCGACGATGAGCCCGCCCGGCCAGCCGGTGCGTCCGCCATTGGCATCCGGTGCGCAAGCGGTGAACCGCACGGCGGTCTCAGCGCCGTCCAGGCCGCGCCGCCAGGTCTGCTTCTCAGCCTTGTGGGTGTAGACCAGGCCGACTCGGCCGCGCATCTCCCGCGGCACGGACAGCACGGCTTCGGTGCCCTTCGGCAGCGTGACCGCGAGCTTGTATCCGCGGTGCCGGAACGCGTTGGGACGGCGGTCCGCCAGGCGCCGGGCGCCCGGCAGCACCAGCGACCCGAAGACGACGTCGCGCTGGGGATGCACCGCGACCGGAGCGTCCAACGCGGCGGTCGAGCAGGTCGCCCGCGGTGTGGCGTCGCCCGCCGGCAGCCCGAGAAGCGACCCGGCCGCGACGGTGAGCAGGCTTCCGGTCGCGAAGCTCATGGATTGAAGATATCCGGGTGAGCGCGGGCACGTCTGCTCCTTTGAATGCTCGCTAATCCATGTTATGTGAACCTAGAACAAGAGCTACTCTTACCGGTCTGAGTAAGACTCGAGGTCCGGCATGCGCGTGACGAGCAAGGGACAAGTGACGATTCCCCAGGAGATCCGGGACCGACTCGGGATCCAGCCGGGTGCTGACCTGCGGTTCGAGATCGACGGCGAAGCGATTCGCGTGACCAAGGCGACGGATTCCGATCGGGGCCGCGATCTGGTCGAGCGGCTGCGCGGTCGCGCGTCGCGCGGATTGACGACTGACGAGATCCTCGCGCTCACGCGCGAATGACGACGCTGGTCGACGCCAACGTCCTCCTGGACATCGCGACTGAGGACGCGCGCTGGTTCGACTGGTCGGCGCAGGCGCTCGCTACCGCCGCCGGTGCAGGTCACGTCGCGATCAACCCGCTGATCTATGCCGAGGTCGCTGCCGGGTTCTCGCGCGTCGAGGACCTCAACGCCGCGCTGGCCGACTTCCAGCGGCTCCCGCTCCCGTACGACGCCGGCTTTCTCGCTGCGCGCTGCTTCGTCCGCTACCGCCGCGCCGGCGGGCAGCGGCGGTCGCCGCTGCCCGACTTCTCCATCGGCGCGCACGCCGCCGTCGAAGGCCTCACGCTCCTGACCCGCGACGCCGCGCGCTACCGCACCTATTTCCCGCGCCTCGCGTTGATAGTGCCATGAGAGCCGCCGCGCTCGCGTGCCTCGCCGGGCTCGCGCTCCTCACACTCGTCGCGGCCCCGGCGAGCGCGTGGATTCCGAACGACACCGGGATCGCCGGCCGCACGCCCGGCGGCTGGCAGCAGGATCAGTGGAACTTCCTGCCGGGCACGGGCGTCGACGCGCCGCGTGCGTGGGACAACCTGATCGCGGCCGGCCGGCCCGGCGGCAAGGGCGTGAAGATCGCGGTGCTGGACTCCGGCGTCTCGTACCGGCGCTCGCCCGAGCTCGCTCCCGTCCGCTTCCAGAAGGGCCGCGACTTCTGCGCTCGCAGCACGACCGGCGGCGATCTGTCGTGCGCCGGCGAGGACGCCGATCCGGCCGACGACTACGGCCACGGCACGCACATCGCGAGCACGATCGCGGAGCGCACGAACAACGGCAAGGGCCTGACGGGCCTGGCGTACGGCGCCACGATCATCCCCGTCAAGGTGCTCGACCGCGACGGCGACGGTGACGAGCGGTCGATCTCCAAGGGCCTGCACTACGCCGCCGACCGCGGCGCCCAGATCATCAACCTGTCCGTGCAGTTCGGCTCCTCGACGGACTCCGCCGCTCAGATCCCGAAGATCGCCGCCGCCGTCCGCTACGCGCAGCGCAAGGGCGCGCTGATCGTCGCCGCGGCCGGCAACATCGCGTACGACGAGGTCGCGTACCCGGCGGCGCTGCCGGGCGTCCTGTCGGTCGGCGCGATCACCGAGCACGGCTGCCGCGCCGTGTACTCGAACACCGGCCCGGACCTGGACCTCGTCGCCCCCGGCGGCGGCCAGGACGCCGCGGGCTGCGGCGTCGCGGGACCCGCCGGCCGCTCGATCCTGCAGCTCGCATTCACCCGCAACAACCGCGTCTTCCGCTACCCGCGCACGTACTACGGCACCTCGATGGCGGCCGCGCACGTGACCGCGACCGCCGCGCTGGTGATCGCGTCCGGCGTGCTCGGCCCGCACCCGACCCCGCAGCAGATCGAGGAGCGCCTGAAGGCCACCGCGCGCGACCTCGGCGCTCCCGGCCCGGACGAGCAGTACGGCGCGGGGCTGGTCGACGCCGGCGCGGCGACCAGCCCCACTCCGCTCAGGTAGGCGCGACCTCGAGCGCCCCCGACGGGGCGACCGACGCGCGGGCGACGCCGGAGCGCGCCAGCCCGAACGCCGCCACGCTGCCGACCGCGAGCGCGGCGAGCGCCAGCCAGCCGGCGGTCGCGCTGGTGTCCCAGCGGCCGTGCAGCAAGAACAGCGCGGAGACCGTGCAGCTCGGGATCCCGCCCAGTACCAGGAACCAGCCGGTGAAGCGCGCGACGCCCTCGACCCCGAGCCCCAGCAGCAGGAAGAACAGCGACCACATCACCGCCCAGGTCAGCCACATCACGGCGAACACCGGGTCGTCGCCCACGGTCAGGATCGCCTGCAGCCCGGCGATCCCGGCCACGAACGAGCTGTACCACCCGAGCCCGATCTGGTCGGAGTCCAGCAGGATGCCGATCCCGAAGTACAGGTACGTGATCCCGAACAGGTACGTCGGCCAGACGCCGTTGACGAAGTCGGCGTCGGTCCCGCCCGTGATCAGCAGGATCGTCGGGATGGCCACCTCGATCGCCCCGACGAAGATGTTCAGCAGCGCGGCGCTGCGGCCCGGCACGACCCCGAGCGTCACCAGGCCGTTCAGGTACAGCACCGCGCCGACGAGCAGGAGCCCGGCGTTGCCCATCAGCTGAGCAGGTCGACGAAGTGATCCGAGGAGATCACCGGCGCGAAGAAGTTGTTGATGCGCTCGAACGCCGCCGGCTCCTGCTCGGGCGTCTGCGCGCCGGTGGCGTCGCCGATCACGATCGGCAGCAGCCCGTGGTCGCGCGCCGCGCGGGCGTTGCCCTCGACGCACCAGTCCGTGTGGATCCCGGTGATCACGACCACCTCGACCCGCTTGCGCGCGAGCTCGAGCGGCAGGTCGGTGCCCACGAACGCGGTCTGCAGCGCCTTCTCGTAGAGCTCGTTGTCGCCGGGCTCGACCAGGTCGCGCAGCTCGTCGACCAGCGCGTCGTCCCACGCGCGCTGCTCCGCGGTGACGTCGAGGTGACCCGTCCACCCCGCGTACTGGACGCGGTCGAAGTCCGACTGCGGGTAGCCGTCGCGGAAGACGCTGTAGCCGATCCAGTTGAACGACACGAAGTTCGGCGCGCGCCGGGCCGCCTGCACCGCTTTGATCGTCGCCGGCAGCGAGCCGCGGAGGTCGTGGCGCTCCGCGTACTGGACCCCGCCCTCCCTGTAGAGCGAGTTGGACTGGCTGATGGACAAGAACGCCGCCGGACGCGAGAGGATCTCGCGCAAGTCGAGCGCTCTCCAATGCTCCGCCAGCTCAGGAATCGCCGCGACGTTGGACGCTGGGACTTCGATGGACACCGATCCTCCAATTCGACGTGTCGGGTGCGCGACAGCCAAAATAGTAAATCCGGATCGGCTAAGTCAAGTTTATGGTCTTCAGCCGCGCCTCATGAGCCGGCCGACGGCGCCCATCAGCTCCTCGGTCTGGTCGTCGATCGTCGTCGGTCCCTCGCCCTCGCCCAGCAGGCAGTGTCGCGTGTGCCCGTCGAGCAGCCCGAGCGCGACCTTGTCGAGCGCCGCCTGGATCGCGCTGATCTGCGTCAGCACGTCGATGCAGTAGCGGTCCTCCTCGACCATGCGCGCGACACCGCGGACCTGGCCCTCGATCCGGGCCAGGCGCTTGCCCAGCTGATCCTTGCTGGCGGTGTATCCGCGTTCGGCCATAACAGGCCGAAAGGATACCACCGAGGGGTATCCGGCTAGACGGCGATCCGTTCTTCCTCGTGCAGGAGGAACCCGGCGGCGTCGAGCACCTTGCGGTCGCGCAGCCGCGTCAGCCGCTCCTGCGCCTCGACGTCGGTCTCCCACGCCGCGACGGCCGCCGTGTCGGGCAGCGTCTTGAGCCCGTGCGTGTCCGGCTCGTCGAACGCCTGCCGCAGCCACGCCAGATCGTCGGAGATGCGGCGCGGACGCTCGGCGCGGGCCGCGCCCGGCTGCCAGGGATCGTCGCCGCCGCGGCGCTCGGGCACGCCCTGCGGACGCGTCAGCGCAATGGTCAGGGCGCCCAGCCAATCCGGGCGCGAGGTCACGAGCTCGAGAACCGCCATCCCCGGATTTTTACCCGTTCCGGGCCCGTTCATGGGAGTTTCCCGTTGAGCGCGTCGACATAACGCTGCGCAGAGCGGCGCACGATGCCCTTCCCGTCACGCGCGATGACGGTCCCCCACCACGCCCCGTAGATGCGCTCGAACGCGAACGGCTCGAGCGCCGCCTCGATCGAGCGGATCTCGGTCTCGGGCAGCGGGATCAGGTTCGGATAGCTGTACATGAACGAGACCCAGCCGCGGTCCGGGATCACCTGGACGATGTCGCCGGACAGCAGGTCGCCGTCGCGGTGCAGCACGGTGCCGCCGGCGAAGTGGCCGCCGCAGCGGATCAGCGTGAGCCCGTCGCCGAGCGCCAGCGTCTCCCCCGCCCAGTACTCCAACGCGGGATCGGGTCGCATCACCCACTGCCGGTCGTCCGCGTGCAGCCACACCGGGCACTCGAACCGCTGTGCCCACTCGACCATGGTCGAGTAGTAGTGCGGGTGCGAGATCGCGATCCCGCTCAACCCGCCGCGCGCCTCGATCGCCGCCGCCGTGGCGTCGTCCAGCAACGAGACGCAGTCCCACAGGACGTTGGACGCCGCCGTGGGCACGAGCAGCGCGCGCTGGCCGATGGCGAACTTCGGCTCGGTGCCGATGCCGAGCAGCGCGCCCTCGTCGCGGAGCGCGTTGACGTGCCCGGTGCGCAGATCCTCCAGGGTCGTCCAGCTCTGGCCGGAGACCGGGACGTACTGGCGCGGGTCGTCGCAGACCGGGCAGTCGGGCCGCGGCGCGTCGTACTGGACGCCGCACGTGACGCAGATCGGTAACGGCATGCCGGGAATCGTGTCACGGTGAGTGCCGTGAGCGCACAGTTCATCCAGGCCAACAGCGTCCTGCTGGCGTTCCAGGCGCTGCTGGTGGCGCTCACCGGCGCCGGCGTGCCGCGCTGGATCACGCGCGCCGCCAGTCGCGGCTGGGCGCTGATCCTGCCGCTCTCGATCGCGTTCGTGGTGGCCGGGATCGAGGTCGTGCCGCAGCTGGCGGACGCGCTCACCTGGATCGCGCTGCTGCTGGTCCCGCCCGGCGCGGCGCTGGCGCTCGGCTGGGCGCTCACCGGCGCCCGGCCCGCGTACGCGCTGCTGGCGGTGCCGCTGCTCGTGCTGGCGTGGGCGGGGACGGGAACGCTGGCCGGCGACGCCGCCGCGGCCCTCCTGACCGCGCTCAGCGCCGCCACCGTCGGCCGCCTGCTGGCGGGCGTGGTCCCGGCGATCTACCTCAAGGCCGGCCTCGTGGCGTTCGCGGTGATCGACGCGATCCTCGTGTTCGGCAACCAGCTGCAGGCCCCGAACGCGACCCTCAACGCCGCGGTCCCGGCGCCGGGCGCGCCGCAGCTGCAGTTCCTGGACCTGCACCACGCGAGCATGGGCTACGGCGACGTGTTCGTGGCTGGCGTGCTCGGCGCGGTGCTGGCGGTCGAGGGCCGGCGCCGCTGGCCGATCGCGCTGGTGGTGTTCGTCTTCGCCGCGCTCTGGGACCTGCTGTTCCTGATCGACTCGATCAACACGCTGCCCGCCAGCGTGCCCGTCGCCGCCGCGCTGCTGGTCTCGGAGGCCTGGTCGGCACGCATGCGCGTCACGGCGCCTAAGGTCTAGGCGGTGCGTCACTTCCTCCGCCCGCTGTTCGACCGCGTCGTCGTCAAAGAGCTCGAGCCCGACCGGATCCGCCAGTCCGGCCTGCTGGTGCCGCCCGGGACGCACGAGCCGCCGCCGCAGCACGGGATCGTGCTGGCCGTCGGCCCGGGCCTGGACTGGTGGGAGCAGGCGGGGATCAGCATGCCGGTCGAGCCGGGCGACCACGTCGTCTTCCCCGCGTCCGCGGGCGCGTGGGTGGAGGTCGACGAGGAGCGCCTGCTGGTGTGCCGCGTCGGCGAGCTGCTGGGCGTGCTCGAGGAGCTCAAGGAGTCGGTCGCGACGTGAGGCAGCTGGCCGACGGTCTCTGGTACTGGACCGCGCGCCACCCCGAGTGGCACCAGATCGTCGGGTGCTATCTGGCCCACGAGGGCGGCCGCACGATCCTGGTCGACCCGCTGCTGACCGAGGACCTCGACGACCACATCGACGGCGACGTGGTGGTCGCGATCACGATCCCCTACCACGTGCGCGACGCGGCGGCCGCGGCCGCGCGCTGGAACGCGGTCATCAGCGGCCATCCCGACCTCGCGCGCCGGCTGCCCGAGGGCACGCCGGTCGACCCGGACGCCGGCCTGCGCTGGCACCGCCTCAAGCGCGGCAAGGAGCGCCCGCTGGAGCTGCCGGCGGCGCGCGGGCTCGTGTTCGCGGACCGGTTCGTCGGCGTCGACGGCGGCCTGCGCTACTGGTCGCAGAACCCGGTCACCGAAGCGCGTGCGGCGTTCTTCCGCGACCGCACCGCGCCCGAGCTCTCGCACCTGCTGGACATCGATTTCGACCGCGCCCTGGTCACGCACGGCGAGCCCGTGCTGGAGGGCGGCCGCGAGGCGCTGGCGGCGGCGTTGCGCGCCGCGCCGTGGTATCACCGCCAGACGTGAACGCGTTCACCGGAGCCGCGCTCGACCGCGCCGGCGACTCCCGCCGCCGCGATCCCGCCTGGGTGGCCGAGCAGCGCGCGCATCCGGCGGCGCGCGCGATCGTCGCGGGCGATCGGGGCGTGCGCGCCGCGGGCGGCGGGCTCGAGTTCATCCCGCTGCGCCAGCTCAACGGCGCTGAGCCCCTGCTGCTGGGAGTCGACGCGACCGGGCCGCTGTACGTCGTCGACGAGGACCCGGTGCGCGAGGGCCGCGCGCCGATGGTCGGCTCGCGCGGCGTGCGCGGGGAGCCGCCGGCGGGCTCCGGCACCGACCGGCTGTCGCTGCGCCAGGCCGCGGCGCGGCTGTCGCGCGCGGAAGGCGGGCTCGCGGCGTACGCCGCGGCGCTGCTCAACTGGCACCGCAACCACCGCTTCTGCGCCACGTGCGGCCATGAGAGCGAGATCGTCGAGGCGGGCCTGACGCGGCGCTGCTCGGTCTGCGGCGCCGAGCACCACCCGCGCACGGACCCGGTGGTGATCATGCTGGTGACCGACGGCGACCGCGTGCTGCTCGGGCGCCAGGCGAGCTGGCCGGAGGGGCGCTACAGCGCGCTCGCGGGGTTCGTCGAGCCGGGCGAGGCGCTCGAGGAGGCGGTCGCGCGCGAAGTCCTCGAGGAGGCGAGCGTGGTGGTCGGCCGGCCGCGCTACGTCGCCAGCCAGCCGTGGCCGTTCCCGGCGTCGCTGATGCTCGGGTTCCACGCGCCGTACGCGAGCGGCGAGCCGGCGCGGCGCGACGACGAGCTGCAGGACGTGCGCTGGTTCGAACGCGCCGAGGTCGCCGCCGCGGCCGCTGCGCCCGACGACGAGGACTGGGGCACGCCCGGCGATCCGGGCGGCCCGCTGCGGCTGCCGCCGCGGCTCGCGATCGCCCGTCATCTCGTCGACCGCTGGCTAACGGGATGACCTTGCGGACACCGCTCGCCTGGCTTAGGCTTGGCGACTCGGTGTCCCTGGAGGGGTGGATCTTCATGGTTGGACTCCGCGTCTTCGACGTCGGGGCCCTTGTCGTGTGGCTGGTGTGGTTCTTCCGGCTGCGCGACGACAACGACGACGACGGGGACGACTTCCGCCGCGGCAAGGGCGACGGGAACGAGCCGGAGGAGCCCTGCGGCCCCGGCGGCCTGCGGCTACCGCTGCCGGAGTCCCAGCCGTGGCACGCGCGCCGGCGCGATCACGGCGGCGACCGCCGCGGCGCGCCGCTCCCGAGCCGCCGCCACGCGCCGGACACGCCGGCGCCGCTGCGCACGCGGCACCGGTGAGCCGCTACTCGTCGTCGTCGGAGTAGATCTTCACGATCTCGCTCCAGCCGCCGGTGCGGGCCTCGTAGTCGGGGAACTCCTCGTCGCCGGCGTCGACGAGCGTGCCGTCGGTCTCCACGTAGAGCACGACGCGCTCGCCGGGCAGCTCGTCGAGCTCGGCGTCCGCGTGCTCCTGCGGGTCGACCGCGAACGCGCGAATGCGCGCCATCGGCAGCGGGTTGGCGCCGTCGTCGGCGACGCCGGTCAGCAGCAGCGCCCAGGCGACGGCGAGCACGGCGCTGTCGGTGACCCGCGTGCGGTCCTCGATCCAGCCGACGGGCCCGTCGCCGTCGTCCCCGTAGCTCTCGGTGCGGGCGACGACGAAGAAGCTCGCGTCCGCGCCGAAGTCGGGCGGCTCGTACGCGGTGAGGAACTCCGAGGTGATCAGCATCGCGCACGGCTTCTAGCAGGTGTCCAACCGCGCGTAACAACCCTGGGGGGTCGTGCAACTGTTGCCGCGCATGGACGTTGACGCCCTTTACGCACACCACCGCGAGGCGCTGCTGCTGTTCCTCGCGCGCCGCACCGCGGACCCGGAGATCGCGCTCGATCTGTGGGCGGAGACGTTCGCGCAGGCCGTCGCGGGCGCGAAGCGCTTCCGCGGCAGCAGCGACGGCGAGGCCGCGGGCTGGCTGTACCGCATCGCGCGCCGCCAGCTCGCGCTCTACTACCGGCGCGGGAAGATCGAGCAGCGCGCGCTCGCGCGGCTGAAGCTCGAGCGCCCGCCCGCCTCGCCCGAGCTGCTCGCGGACATCGAGCGGCGCGCGGGGCTGAGCGAGCTGCGGGCGGAGCTGGACGACGCGCTCGCGCGGCTCTCCCCCGGCGTCCGCGACGCGGTCCGGCTGCGGATCGTGGACGAGCGGCCGTACCCGGAGCTGGCCCGCGACCTGGGCATCACCGAACAGGCGGCACGCGTGCGCGTCTCGCGCGGCCTGGCCACGCTGGCCGAGCTGCTCGACGCCGCCGCCATCCACCGAGCGAGGACGACATGAGCGACCTGGACCACTATCTGGACGACTTCGGCTCCCGGCTGCGCCGCGCGCGGCCGCCGCGGGGGCCGCGGCGGAGCCTGGTGCTCACCGGCGCGCTGGCGACCGCGACGGCGATCGCGATCGCGCTGCTGCTGGTCACGCCCGGCCGCGGCGGCGGGCCCATCGCGCCGGTGGACGCCATCGCCGCGGTGCGCCAGGCACTCGACCCGGCCAACGCGATCCTGCACATCCGCATCCGCACCGACCTCACGCACGGCGCCGGCGGCGCCCGCCACGCCTACCAGGAGACCTGGACGGCGAAGCAGCCGCAGCGCTGGCGGCTGCATCAGTGGACTCCCGGCCGGCACAATGCCGGTCTCGCCCAGCGGATCGCGTACGCGGACGGCGAGCTGTCGTTCCTGCAGGGCGGCCGGCTGACGGTCGAGCAGGGCATCAAGGAGGGCTCGCGGCAGGCGCGGCTGCCGACGCTCGTCAGCCAGAACGGCGACGATCCGGACGTCGATCTGCGCGCGCTGTTGGACTCCGGCAAGCTCACCGACGAGGGTGAGGTGCAGGCGGACGGACGCACCGTGCGCCGCCTGGTGAGCCAGGACGGGATCCGCACCGCGGTCTTCGACGTCGACCCGACCACGTTCGTTCCGCTCGGCGGCTCGTTCACGTTCAAGCTCGCGCACGCGTCCAAGCTGACGGTGGCGTTCACGGTCGAGGTCTTCGAGCGGCTCCCGATCACGCCCGAGACCGAGCGGCACCTCGCGCTGCGCGTCCCCGAGGGCACGCACCGCTACGTGATCAGCGCAGCCGACATGCGCCGCCGCGAGGAAATGATGCGGGCCTGGGAGAAGCGGTGCGTGCGTCGCGGCTCGGGCAACGTGGTCTGCCCGGCGCCGCCGCATGAGCTAAGCCCGACGGGGTCGTAGCAGCAGCATCCGCGCGTCGCTCCACAGCGTCCAGCCGCGCACGTACGCGTCGTCGAGCGCGTCGGCCTCCGCGGCCGAGCGCGCCGACCGCTGCGCGGGCCCGATCAGCCCCGGCGCCATCAGCCAGCGCGGCGCGGCGGTGACCGGCCCGGGCTCGGGCGCGCGCGGTCCGACCAGGCTCAGCCGCCCGCGCAGGACCGCCAGCAGCAGTGGCAGGTCACGCGCCCCGGCGCGCTCCAGCGCGCGTCCCAGCGCTCCGCCCGGCAGCTCACGGAACCGCGTCAGCTCGAGCGTGCGCCCGCGCCGGCCGAGCCGGCGCCGGTGCTCGGTCCAGCCGTCGCCCGCGACCGTCAACAGCGCCACGACCACCAGCAGCACCGGCAGCAGCGCCAGCAGCATCAGCGTCGCGACCAGGACGTCAGCGGCGCGCTTGACCCCGAGTGCGCACCGCGCACGCGGCCGCCCGAGCCGCTGAGCGACCCGTTGGACATCCGGAGAGGTCTCGTAAGCGCGATCCGTCGCCTGCGTCGACACAGAGAATCACTCTGCACCTTCCCAGATTTCCGACCTTCAAGGAAGGAAAACGGACAGATGTTCAGGTGGATTCGTCGCGGTCGACCATGACCGACGTCGCCTTGACCGCCGCGGTGGCCGGCACGCCGGGCGCCAGGCCGAGCTCCTCGACCGCATCGCGGGTCACCGCCGCGACCAGCCGGAACGGCCCCGCCTCGATCTCCACGAGCGCCATCACGCCGTCCACCTCGACCGAGCGCACGACCCCCGGGAACCGGTTGCGTGCGCTCAGGTGGTGGCCGGTCCGGTGCCGGCGCGGCGTCTGCGACAGCCGCTCGATCTCGGCCTCAGGCACGATGCGCCGGTTGCGCGCGTCGCGCACGGTCCGCAATTTGCCGGCCCGGTCCCAGCGCCGCAGCGTGTCCGGGCTGACGCCGAGCGCGCGCGCCGCTTCCCCGAGCGTCAGGTCGGCCACGCCGGCAGCACCCCTTCGACGCGCCGCTCGCCGTCGGCGCTCAGCTCGACTTTCCAGATCGGCGCCTCGGCCTTGACGCGGTCGATCAGCGCCCGCGCCCCCGCGAACGCCTCGCCGCGGTGCGGCGCGCTGGCGGCGACGATCACCGACGGCTCGCTGCGCGGCACGCGCCCCGTGCGGTGCACGAGCGCGACCGCGCACAGCCGGTGGCGGACCGCCTCCTCCTCCCCGATCGCGCGCAGCTTCGCGCGCGCCATCTCGGCGTAGGCCTCGTAGTCGAGCGCGTCGACCTCGCGGGTGACGCCCTCGAAGCAGACCACGGCGCCCGCGCGCGGGTCGCGCACCTCGAAGGCGCAGCGCCCGAGATCGAGCGGCTGGTCGCTCACCTCGATCAGCCGGACGGCGCTCGCACCGCCGCTCACGGGCGGGATCAGCGCGACCTCCTGCTCCACGCGCACCGGCGCGTCCGGCGCCGCGTACTCGCGGTCGAGCGCGACGATGCACTGGCCGGGCTGCAGGCCCATCGCGGCCAGGACGTCGGCGGCCCGGGCGTCGTCGGGCAGGTCGAGCTCGACCCGGTCGGCGCCCGCGCGCTCGCGCAGGCCGGCGAAGAGGCGGACGGTGATCTTCACGCCCACAGGGTACGGCTAGGGTGGGAGACGTGCGGATCGCGACCTGGAACGTGAACTCGGTCAAGCAGCGCGTCCCACGCCTGCTGCCGTGGCTGGACGAGCGCAAGCCGGACGTCGTGTGCCTGCAGGAGACCAAGCTCGCCGACGACAAGTTCGCCGAGCTGCTCGGCGGTGAGCTGAGCGCGCGCGGGTACGAGGTCGCGGCGCACGGCGAGACGGCCTGGAACGGCGTGGCGATCCTCTCGCGCGCCGGCCTCGAGGACGTCGTCTTCGGGCTCGCCGACGGGCCGGGCTTCCCGCACCAGGAAGCGCGTGCGGTGGCGGCGACCTGCGGCGGCGTGCGCGTCGTCTCGGTCTACGTGCCCAACGGCCGCACGCCGGACTCCGAGCACTACCGCTACAAGCTCGAGTGGCTGGCGGCGCTGCGCCGGCTGGTCGAGCACGCGCCCGAGGCGACCGTCGTGTGCGGCGACGTGAACATCGCGCCCGCCGACGAGGACGTCTTCGACCCGGAGGCCTACGTCGGCCAGACCCACGTCACGCCGCCGGAGCGCGCGGCCTTGCGGGAGCTCGGCCTGCGCGACGTCGTCCGCGAGCGCTGGCCGGACGAGCGCGTCTTCACGTACTGGGACTACCGTGCCGGCATGTTCCACCAGGATCTCGGCATGCGGATCGACCTGGTGCTGACCACGGACCCGGTCGCTGAGCGCGTCCGGGCCGCCTGGGTCGACCGCCAGGCGCGCAAGGGCAAGGGCCCGAGCGACCACGCGCCGGTGATCGTCGATCTCGACGAAGCGCCGGACGGCGACATCGGTCCGGTCGTCCCGCCCCCGTCGGCTCCCGTGCTCAAGCGTCAGACCAAGAAGCTGCCGCAGTCCTAAGATTCGAACTGTGGACGGTGCACTGACCCATCTGGACGCCGCCGGGAACGCGCGCATGGTCGACGTCAGCGCCAAGGCCGAGACCGCGCGCTGGGCGCGCGCCCGGGCGGTGGTGCGGATGTCGCCGGAGGCCGCGGCGCGGGTCGCGGCCGGGGACGCGCCGAAGGGCGACGTGGCCACGGTCGCGCGGCTGGCGGCGATCCAGGCCGCCAAGCGCACCGACGAGCTGATCCCGCTCGCCCACTCGCTGCCGCTCACGCACGTGGAGCCGACCGTCAGCATCGACGCGGAGGCCGGCACCGTCACGCTGATCGCCGAAGCCCGCACCGCCGCTCGCACGGGCGTCGAGATGGAGGCGCTGGTCGCCTGCGGCGTCGGCGCGCTGGCCGTCTACGACATGGTCAAGGGCATCGAGCCGGGCGTCGTGATCGAGCGCGTCGAGCTGCTCGACAAGACCGGCGGGAAGGCGGACTACCACCGATGAAGCAGGCTGGACATCCCCCTGCAGGCGCGAGGGACCAGCTCGTCGACGGCCACGGCCGCGAGATCGGCGACGTCCGGATCTCGGTCACCGACCGCTGCAACTTCCGCTGCCAGTACTGTATGCCGGCCGAGGGCCTGCCGTGGCTGGATCGCGCCGACATCCTCACCTACGAGGAGATCGCGCGGCTGACCGGGCTGCTGGCCAGCATGGGCGTGCACGACGTGCGGCTGACCGGCGGCGAGCCGCTCGCGCGCCGCGACCTGCACCGGCTGGTCGAGTACCTGAGCGCGGACCCGAACGTCCACGACCTGTCGCTGACCACCAACGGCTACCTGCTGGAGCGCCAGGTGGAGCGGCTGGTGCGCGCCGGGCTGCGGCGCGTGAACGTGTCGCTGGACGCGCTGGCGCCGGACCGCTTCTTCCAGCTGACGCGCCGCAACGCGCTCCAGCAGGTCCTCGACAGCCTGGCCGCGGCCGAGCGCCACCCGGAGCTGCGCCCCATCAAGGTCAACGTGGTCGCCTTGAAGGACTTCACCGAGGACGAGGTCGTGCGCTTCGCCGAGTTCGCCCGCAAGCACCCGTACGAGGTGCGCTTCATCGAGTTCATGCCGCTCGACGCCGACCACTCGTGGTCGCGTGACCGGGTGCTGCCCAACGCCGAGGTCCGGCGGCTGATCCACGCCGCGTACCCGCTCAAGGACCTCGGGCGCGAGCGGCACGGCACGTCCCGGCGCTGGGAGTTCGCCGACGGGAAGGGCTCGATCGGCTTCATCTCCCCCGTCACCGAGCCGTTCTGCGGCGACTGCAACCGGATCCGGATCACCGCCGAGGGCAAGCTGCGCACCTGCCTGTTCTCGATGACCGAGACCGACCTGCGCGGCCCGCTGCGCGCCGGGGCGTCCGACGACGAGCTCGACGCGATCATCCGGGCCGCGGTCTGGGAGAAGGAGCTCAAGCACCACGTCAACGACCCGGGTTTCGTGCAGCCGCTCCGCACCATGTCGCAGATCGGCGGATGAAGGACCTCGATCAGGCGCTCGCGCTGGTGCTGGACGGGCTCGCGTCCGCCGGCTCCGAGCGCGTGCCACTGCGCGAGGGCGCCGGCCGCGTGCTGGCCGCGCCCGCGCACGCGGTGATCGACCTGCCGCCGTTCGACCGCACGGCGATGGACGGGTTCGCGGTGCGCGCCGCGGACGTCACGCCGGGCGTGCCGCTGCGCGTGATCGGTGACCTGGCCGCCGGCGGCGCCCTGCTCACGCTCGACCCCGGCACGGCGGCGCGGATCTCGACCGGGGCGGCGATCCCGGAGGGCGCCGACGCGATCCTGCGCGTCGAGGACGCGCAGCTGTCCAACGGCAGCGTGAACCCCACCGCCGACGTCCGCCCGGGGCTGCACGTGCGCCGGCAGGGCGAGGATCTCCACGCCGGCGACGTGCTCGCGCGGCCGGGCGACATCCTGACGCTGCCGCGCGTGTCGGCGCTGGCCTCGGCGGGCGTCCCCGCGGTCGACGTGTTCACCCGGCCGGAGCTGCACGTGATCGTCACCGGCAACGAGCTGCTGCCGCCGGGCGCGCCGCCCGAGCCCGGGAAGATCTACGAGTCCAACGGGCTGACCGTGGAGCTGCAGGCCGAGGCGGACGGCGCCCGCGTCGTCTCCCACGGGACGGTCGCCGACGACTTCGAGGCCACGCGGGAAGCGATCGAGCGCGGCCTGGAGGGCGACGTGCTGGTCGTGTCCGGCGGCGTGTCGGTCGGCCCGCACGACCACGTCAAGCCCGCGTTCGAGGCCTGCGGCGTCGAGGAGGTCTTCTGGCGCGTGCGGATCAAGCCCGGCAAGCCGCTGTGGTTCGGCCGCCGCGGCCGCACGCTGGTGTTCGGGCTGCCCGGCAACCCGCTGTCGACGATCGTCGGCATGGCGCTGTTCGTCGGCCCCGCGCTGCGGCGGCTGGCGGGCGAGGCGGACGCGCGGCCGCGGCTCGAGCGCGGCCGCCTCGGCGAGCCCGCCGGCCCGTCGGACAACCGCACGACGTTCCTGATCTCCAAGCTCGTCCCGGACGCCGACGGCGTGCCGGTGGCGTGGCCGACCGAGCGCCAGGGCTCGCACATGACCGGTGCGCTCGGCGAGAGCGACGGGTTCGCGATCGCGCCGCACGGCTCCGGGGCCCTCCCCGCCGGCGCGGACGTCGACATCCTGCGTCTGTAAGCGCACCGAACTTCCGTCAGTTGTTCGATGCGGCGGCCCTCGCGTCGCCGTTAGCGTGAACCCTTCGTGAGGGAGACGGCGTTCAGCCGTGAAACGAGGGGGATTCTGTGATGAGAAGACGCGTGAAGGCGCTGGTGACGGGCGCGCTGGTACTCGGCGCGCTCGCCGCCGCTCCGGGGGCCGCGAGCGCCCAGGGGCCGCCGCCGCCGAAGCCGCTGCCCGCGCCGAAGGTCCATCCGATCCAGGTGACCGGCCCGGCGTCGGAGCGGCTGAACCTGATCATCCTGGGCGACGGCTATCAGTGGGATCAGGGGAGCCTCTTCCTCGCCGATGTGGACCGCAACCTGTCCGTGCTGTGGTCCACGGAGCCGTTCCGCACCTACCGCAGCTACATCAACATCTACGCGGTCGAGATCGCGTCGATCGACTACGGCGTCCGCTGCGACTTCGACGGGCGCGTGCGCCACCCCGACGGCACGATCCGCGACACCGGCGTGCGCGAGGGCCCGAGCAACGACAAGAACACCGCGCTGCGCCTGATCTTCCAGGGCGGCTGCACCGATCCGCTGGCGCGCGGCGTCGTCTTCACCGGCGCGCCGACGAACTGCGAGAGCTTCGCCGACTACTACCCGGCGGGCGTGAACCCCTGCGAGACCGGCAACCAGGCCCACAACCGCATCCTGGAGCAGTACGTCGCGCCGGTCCTCGGCATCCCGCGCACGTCGCAGAACATCCAGACGCTGGCGATCTTCAACTCGTTCACGTACGGCGGCATCGGCGGCACCCAGGCCACGACGTCCGGCGGCTCCCCGCAGGGCCCGCTGGTCTCGATGCACGAGCTGGGCCACTCGCTGGGCTCGATGGCCGACGAGTACCCGTACTCCTCGCGCGACGTGCTGCGCGCCTGCTACACCGGCGGCGAGCCGAGCAGCTTCCATCACACCACGCTGCCCAACGCCGAGGCCATGCTGACGGCGCAGACCAAGTGGTGGCGCTGGCTGGGTGAGGAGAGCATCTCGGGGGGCAAGATCGGCGTCTACGAGAGCGGCGGCACGTACCCGTGCGGCCAGCGGCGCCCGAGCGAGCACTCGATCATGCGCTGGCTCGGCTTCGACTGGGACCAGGTCGGCCTGGAGCACATGGTCGCCCGCATCACCGGCATGCGCAACGCCGGCCAGATGAACATCCGTAACACGCCGACCGGCAACGTGGCGCGCGACGGCGTGCTGTGGGTCGAGACCGGGCATCCGCGCTTCCACGAGGTCGACGTGACCTGGAAGGCCGGCGACACCGTCGTGCAATCCGGCAACAGCCGCAACCTCGACCTGAAGGCGCTCAACCTCGCCCCGGGCACGGTCGTGTCCGCCGAGGTGCGCGACCCGGTCGGCCCCGACGGCCTCGACTGGGTGCGCAACCCGTCGACGGCCAACGCCGCCAACAACTCGGGCTACAACGGGCCGCGCTTCGTGCAGACCCGTGAGTGGACCGTCGACGAGACCACGGTGACGCCGTCGGCGCCGGAGGCCAAGATCACGGCGTCCACGCCGAACACCCATCCGGTGGCGGCCGACGAGGTCGTGTTCATCGAGACCAACCATCCGACCGACCGGGTCGTCTCGGTCAAGTGGACGGTCAACGGCAGCGAGGTGGCGAACCCGAGCAACAGCCGCAACCTCGACCTGAGCAAGCTCGCCCTCCCGGGCGGTACGCACGCGCTGAAGGTGACCGTGACCGACGGGACGCAGTCGGACTCGATGGAGTGGAAGATCGACAAGGTCGCGCCGACCGCGGACCGGCGGCTGTCCGAGCCGCTGACCACGCTCGACGACTCGCTCGAGCACCCGGTCTACTTCAACGGCTGGGACATGTGGCTGGACCCGAAGGACGATCGGACCGGGTACGAGGGCGATCCGGCGGTGGTCGGCCAGCTCCGGCTCAATAAGGACGGCTGGTTCAACTACTTCGGTTTCCCCGAGCAGCCGATGCCCGAGTCGCCGTTCAAGTTCCGCCACTCGGGCAGCGACGTGAAGGCGCTGACCTACGGCAACCTCGGCACCGGCGGGCTGTCGCGCTGGACGATCGAGCAGTCGCTGCCGGACGATCACCCGCTCGGCGGGTTCATCCCCGGCTTCGGCACGCACTTCGTCGAGCACCGGGCGATCGACCCGGCCGGCAACTACGGCCTGGCCAGCTCCTACCGGGCGACGGTGCTGCCCGGCGACGCGCTCACGTGCGGCACGACCGTGACCGGCGCGCAGGCGAACGTCAACGTCGCCAGCGGCGTGACGTGCGTCAAGAACGCGACCGTGAGCGGCAACGTGACGGTCGCGGCCGGCGCGTCGCTGTTCGTCCAGGCGAGCACGATCGGCGGGACGCTGACCGCGTCCGGCGCCGAGGCCGTCCAGGTCTTCGGCACCACGGTCAACGGCGCCGCTTCGGTCCGCAACAGCACGCGTGACGTGACGATCGCGGGCAGCACGTTCCGCGGCGGCCTCGCGCTGACCGGCAACACGCAGGTGACGGCCAACGAGCGCTTCACCCGGCTGGCGGGCGCGTACGGCCCGATCCTCTCCGGCAGCACGGTCTACGGCCTGACGTGCGCGGACAACAGCGCCGACGTGTCGGACTTCGGCGCGCCGAACCGGTTCCACGGGAGCCAGAGCGGCGGCGGCGCGTGCAGCGGCGACGTGTCGGTCGACGCGCCGGTCGGCGGCACGGTGGCGGCGACGCTGTCGCTGACGCTGGGCGCGCCGGCGACGTTCGGCACGTTCGTCCCGGGCGCGTCGCGGACCTACACCGCGTCCACGACGGCCAACGTCGTCTCGACGGCCGGCGAGGCCGCGTTCTCGGTCACCGACCCGAGCACGACGTCCCCCGGGCGGCTGGTCAACGGCACGTTCGCGCTGCGGCTCGGCGTGCAGGCACAGGCCACGTCCCCGGCCGGCACGAGCGCCGGGTTCGGCGCGGTCAGCGGCTCGCCGCTGGCGCTGCTGACGTACGGCGGGCCGGTGAGCAACGACAACGTCGCGCTGGCGTTCCGGCAGTCGATCGGGGACACCGATCCGCTGCGCACCGGCACGTACGGCAAGACCCTGACGTTCACGCTGAGCACGACGCAGCCGTAGGACTCCCCCTGGGCGCCGGCTCCGGCCGGCGCCCGGACGGGGGTGGGTCGGGAAACTCGCCTGACAGGCGACCTGGCGGCCACACCCCCGGGCATCAGAGGCGCGTGGCGAAGTCCTCGACGAGGCGGCGCTGGATCGGCGTCAGACCGGGCAGGGCCTCGCCGCGCTCGAGCCGCTCGGCGGCGTCGGCGAGCGTGAGGCGGGTGCCGGTGAGCACGTCGCCGAGCAGCGGCGGCGCGGCGCCCGCGCAGACGCCGCAGAGCTCCTCCGGCGTGTCGATGTCCGTGGTGTCGGCGAGCGCCGAGGCGTCCCACTTGCGCACGTCGAACCGCGCCAGCAGCTCGCGCGCGCCGGCGTCGCCCTCGAGCTGCGGCACGGCGGCGAGCACGCGCGGGCCGAGGACGACCGGGTGGCCGGGGACGCCGTCGTAGACGGCGCGGAGCGCGTCGTGCGCGCCGCGCTCGGCCAGTGCGGCGGTGATCACGGCGGGCGTGATGAACGGCTGGTCGCCGAGGGTGACCACGACGACGTCGGCGCCGGCCAGCTCGGCGACGCCGCGGCGCAGCGAGAAGCCCTGGCCGCGCGCCCACTCCGCGCAGATCACCGTCTGCGCGGCGCCGAAGTCGATCGCGGCGGCGATCGCCTCCGCGTCGTGGCCGAGCACGACCACGACGCGCTCCAGCGCGGCGTTCATGGCGTCGACCGCGTACTGCAGCAGCGGGCGTCCGTTGAGGTCCGCGAGCTGCTTGGTCTGCTCGCCGAAGCGGGTCCCGGCGCCCGCGGCGAGGATGAGGCCGGCGGCGCGCTCGCGCCGCGGCGCCTCGTGGGGCCCGGCCGCCCGCCCGCCACGCGGCGCCTCGTCGCGCCCGGCCGCCCGCCCGCCACGCGGCGAATCGTCGCGACCGGCGGCGGACTCGCCACGCCGCGCCTCGTCGCGGCCGCCCGCCGGCGTCACTCGACGCCCCCCTCCATCAGCGAGGCGAGGGCGTCCAGCGACGCGATCGAGTTCCCGGGCAGCAGCCGGTCGACGTACGGCAGCGCGGCGCGCATCCCGCGCGTGAGCGGCTCGTAGCGCGGGTCGGCGGCCAGCGGGTTCAGCCAGATGACGCGGTACGCGGTGCGCGCGAGCCGCGCCATCTCCTCGGCCAGCAGCTCGGGCTCGCCGCGGTCCCAGCCGTCGGAGAGCAGGATCACGAGCGCGCCGCGGCCGATGCGGCGGCCGTGCTCGCGGTTGAGCTGCGCGAGCGCCTCGCCGATCCGGGTGCCGCCGGACCAGTCGTCGACCGCGGCGGCGGCGCGGGCCAGCGCGCGGTCGGAGTCGCGGCCGCGCAGCTCGCGCGTGACCCGCGTCAGCCGCGTGCCGAACACGAACGCCTCGACGCGCGTGCGCGCGGCGACCGACGCCTGCATGTACTGCAGCAGCATGCGCGAGTACGGCGCCATCGAGCCGGAGACGTCGCAGATCAGCACCAGCCGCCGCGGGCGCAGCGCGTGCTCGCGGTAGCGGCGCTCGAACAGCTCGCCGCCGTGGCGCAGGGAGGCGCGGACGGTCGCGCGCAGGTCGTGGGCGTCGCGCCGGCGCCGGGTCGGGACGGTGCGGCGCGAGCGGCGCTTGGGCGCGCGCTGGGCGATCCGGGCGAGCAGGCGCCGCGCGAGCGCGCGCTCGGCGTCCGTGTAGGCCGCGAAGTCCTTCTCGCGCAGCAGCTCCTCCTCGCTCCAGGCCGAGGGCGCGGGCGTGAGGTCGGCCGCGGGCGACTCGTCCCCCTGGGGCGGGACGGCGACGCGCGGGAGCGCCTGGCGCGCGAGCTCGCCCAGCTCGTCCAGCGGGCTCGCGGGCTCGTCCGCGCCGAAGATCGCGGTGAACGCGGCCGCGAACGCGTTGACCTCCGCGCGCGACGAGCACAGCGCGGCGCGCAGCGCGTAGAACACCTCCGTGCGGTCGGACGCGTCGACCGCGCCCAGCGCCCGCTCGGCCGCGAGCACCTCGCCGAGCCCGACCCGCGCGCCGCCGGCCCGCATGGCCGCGGCCAGCGCCGCGATCCGCGCGGTGACGTGCGCCCCGGCGCCGCCGAGCGGGTCGTCCGCGGCGAGCGGCGCCGGGGTGGCGCCGGCATCGCCGAGCGGGTCGTCCGCGGCGAGCGGCGCTGGAGCGGCGCCGCCGCCGGCGAGCGGGTCGCGGCCCGCGCGCGGCGCCGGGGCGGCCTCTGCCCCGTGGAGGTCGCGCGCGCGCAGCCACGCCTCGCGGTCCGCGACGAGCTCACGCGCCCGCGCGATGCTCGCCTCGTCCGCCACCCGGGCGCGCTCGCGCGCCCGCACGTTCTCGCGCAGCCGCTGCGCGACCTCCCCGTGGCCGGTGGCCGGCCGCTCAGGCACCCTCGAGGACCCGGTCGCGGCGCACCCGGTCGATGTCCTCGCGCACCTTCAGCGCCGCGCCGAGCGTGTCGTCCAAAGACGCCGCCCCGTCCAGCGCGATCAGCGCGCGCGCCCACGTGATCGTCTCCCCCACGCCGGGCAGCTTGTAGAGCTCGCGCTCGCGCAGGCGGGCGACCGCGTCGCACACGCGCGCCGCGATCTCCTCCGGCACGCCGGGCAGCCGCGTGCGCACGATCTCCATCTCGCGTTCGGGCGTCGGGTAGTCGATCCACTGGTACAGGCAGCGCCGCTTCAGAGCGTCGTGCAGCTCGCGCGTGCGGTTCGAGGTCAGCACGACCAGCGGCCGCGTCTCCGCCGCCACGGTCCCCAGCTCCGGGATCGTGATCGCGAAGTCGGCCAGGAACTCGAGCAGGAACGCCTCGAACTCGTCGTCTGCGCGGTCGATCTCGTCGATCAGCAGCACGACCGGCCCGCCGGTGTGCTCCAGCGCCTCCAGCAGCGGCCGGCGCAGTAGGAACTCGCGCCCGAACAGCTCGCGCGCCGGCGCGCCCGCCTCCGCCGCCCGGATCGCGAGCAGCTGGCGCTGGTAGTCCCAGTCGTAGACGGCGTGGTGCAGGTCGATGCCCTCGTGGCACTGCAGGCGGATCAGCGAGGCCCCCAGCGAGGACGCGAGCGCCCGGGCCACCTCGGTCTTGCCGACCCCCGCCTCGCCCTCCAGCAGCAGCGGCTGCTCGAGCGCGAACGCCAGGTAGACGGACGTCGCGAGGCCCTGGTCGGCGAGGTAGCCCTCGCCGGCCAGCGCCTGAGCGACATCCGCGGGTGAACCGAAAGTCACCCCACTATTGTGACGCGGCGGTCAGCGCCCTCCGGGTCAACACGCGCGCGAGGTGGCGCTTGTAGTCCTGCGTGGCGTTGAGGTCCGACGGCGGCTGGGTCCCGTCCGCGGCGTGTGAGGCGGCGTCGGCGATCGTGTCCGCGTTGAGCGGCCGCCCGCGCAGCGCGTCCTCGGCCGCGGTCGCCCGCAGCGGCGTCGAGCCCATGTGCGTGAGCCCGATGCGGACGTCCGCGCACGTCCCGTCGCCACCCTTCTTGACCAGCGCCGAGACGGCCACCATCGCCCAGTCCTCCTGGCGGCGGTTGAACTTCTCGTAGCCGAACCCGTAGCCCTCGAGCGCCGGGAACCGGACCTCGGTGAGGATCTCGTCCTCCCCCACGTCGGTGGTCAGGTAGTCCTGGAAGAAGTCGGCCGCGGCCACCTCGCGCTCGCCGCCCGGCCCGCGCAGGACCACCGAGCCCTCGTGCGCGAGCAGCACCGCGGGCATGTCGGAGGCCGAGTCGCCGTGCGCGATCGTCCCGCCGATCGTGCCCATGTTGCGGACCTGCTGGTCGGCGATCGTCGCCGCCGCCGCGGAGATCAGCCCGTAGCCGCCGGTCGCCACCTCGTGGTGGCGCGTCAGCGCGCCGAACCGGAGCACGCCGTCGGCCCGCGACACGCCGCGCAGCTCGTCCAGCCGCCGCAGGTCGACCAGCAGCGACGGCGCCGCCAGCCGCAGCTTCATGAGCGGGATCAGCGAGTGGCCGCCGGCGAGCACCTTGGCGTCCTCGCCGCCCTCGCGCAGCGCCGTCAGGGCCTCGTCCAGCGACCCGGGCGCCACGTAGTCGAACTCAGCGGGGATCACGACTTCGCCTCCTGGATGGTCTCCCAGATCCGCATCGAACTGAGCGGCATGTTCATGTAGCCGACGCCGAGCGGGCGCAACGCGTCGACGACGGCGTTGAGCACCGCCGGGGTCGCGGCGATCGTCCCGGCCTCGCCGACGCCCTTGACGCCGAGCGAGTTGACCGGCGACGGCGTCTCGGTCCGGTCGAGCTCGAAGGACGGCACGTCGGCGGCGCTCGGCAGCGCGTAGTCGGCGAACGTGCCGGTGACGAGCTGACCGTCCTCGTTGTAGTGGATCTGCTCGAACAGCGCCTGGCCGATCGCGTGCACGATGCCGCCGTGCACCTGCCCGGCGATCAGCTTCGGGTTGATCGCCGGCCCGCAGTCGTCGACCGCGACGTAGCGCACGACGTCCACGTTGCCGGTCTCCGGGTCGACGTCCACCACGCACGCGTGCGCGCCGAACGGGAACACGAAGTTCGACGGGTCGTAGAACGCGAGCTCCTCGAGCCCCGGCTCCATGTCCTCGGGGAGGTTCTCCGGGATGTAGGCGGCGCCGGCGATCTCGCCGATCGTCATGCCCTTGTCCGGCGAGCCCTTGACCGCGAACCTCCCGCCGATCACCTCGATGTCGTCGACCGCGGCCTCCAGCTGGTGGGCGACGATCCGGCGCGCCTTGTCGGCCACCTTGTCGGTCGCGCGGGCGACGGACTCGCCGCCGACCGCGGTCGAGCGCGAGCCGTAGGTGCCGAGCCCCTGCGGCCCCGTCGCCGTGTCGCCGTGGATGACCTCGACGTTCTCCGGCGACGTGCCGAGCTTGTCGGCCACGATCTGCGCCATCGTGGTCTCCAGCCCCTGGCCGTGCGGCGACGTGCCCGTGTAGACCGTGACCGCGCCGGTGATGTGCACGCGCACCATCGCCGACTCCCACAGGCCGGTCTGCAGGCCGAACCCGCTCGGCCCCGTGACGCGCGACGGCGCCAGCCCGCAGATCTCGGTGTAGGTGGAGTAGCCGATGCCGCGCAGCTTGCCCGCGGGCGCGGCGGCCCGCTCGGCGTCGGCGTCGAAGTGCTCGAGCAGCTTGTCGAGCGCGCCGGCGTAGTTGCCCGAGTCGTAGACGACGCCGATGGCGGTCTCGTGCGGGAAGCTCGCCGGGTCGATGAAGTTGCGCCGCCGCAGCTCCAGGCGGTCCATCCCCAGCTCCGCCGCCAGCTGGTCGATGCAGACCTCGATCATGTGCGTGGCCTCGGGGCGGCCGGCCCCGCGGATCGCGTCGGTCGAGATCTTGTTCGTGAACACGCCGACGATGTCGGTCTGCACGGCCGGGATGTCGTAGACCCCGCTCATCACGAACGCGCCCAGCGACGGGATCGTCGGCGTCAGCAGCATCAGGTAGGCGCCGAGGTCCGCGATGATCTTCGTATGGAAGGCGGTGATCTTGCCGTCGCGGGTCGCCCCCACGCGCACGTACGCCACCTGGTCGCGGCCGTGGTGGGTGGTCAGCAGGCCCTCCGAGCGGGTCTCGATCCACTTGATCGGCCGCTCGAGCTTGCGTGACGCCCACGCCAGCGCGATCTCCTCGCCGTAGATCTGCAGCTTGGAGCCGAAGCCGCCGCCGACCTCGGGCGCGATCGCCCGCACGCGGTCCTCCGAGATCCCCAGCTGCAGGGCCAGGAACAGGCGCAGGAAGTGCGGGACCTGGGTGCTGCTCGTCAGCGTCAGCGCCCCGGCGCGGTAGTCGGCCAGCACGCCGCGCGGCTCGATCGCGCCGCCCGCCGTGCGGTGGTTGACCACGCGGCGCTCGACGATCACGTCGGCGGCGGCGAACCCGGCCTCGAGATCGCCGCCGCCCAGCGACCACTCGTGGCACCGGTTGGTGCCCAGCTCCTCGTGCACGAGCGGCGAGCCGTCGGTCAGCGCCGCCTCCACGTCGGTCACGACCGGCAGCGGGTCGTAGTCGACGAACACCTGCGCCGCCGCGTCGACCACCGCGTAGCGGTCGTCGCCGATCACCAGCGCGACCGGGTCGCCGACGTGGTGCACCTCGTCCTTGGCCAGCGCCCAGTGCGGCGGGTTGTTGACCTCGATCCCCGGCGGGACCCAGGCCATCGGCAGCGGCGCCGCGAGGTCGAGGTCGTGCCCCGTGAACACGGCGCGCACGCCCGGGTACTCGCGCGCAGCGGACGTGTCGATGGACAGGATCTTCGCGTGCGCCTCGGGCGAGCGCACGAACGTCGCCCACAGCTGCCCGGTGACGTTGATGTCGTCGACGTAGCGCGCGCGGCCCATGATCAGCCGCGGGTCCTCCTTGCGCTTGATCGGCCGGCCGACCCACGGCTCGGCCACGGTGGCGGTCATGCCTCGGCGGCCGCCAGTACGGCCTTGACGATGTTGTGGTAGCCCGTGCAGCGGCACAGGTTCCCGGCCAGCGCTTCGCGCACCTCGCCCTCGGTCGGGTGCGGGTTGCGGGAGAGCAGGTCCGCCGAGGCCATGATCATGCCCGGCGTGCAGTAGCCGCACTGGAGCCCGTGGTGCTCCCAGAACGCCTCCTGGAGCGGATGCAGCGCGCCCTCCTGGCCCATTCCCTCGATCGTCGTGATCTCGGCACCGTCCGCCTGGGCGGCCAGCAGCGTGCACGATTTGACGGCCTCACCGTTGAGGTGGACCGTGCACGCGCCGCAGTTGGACGTGTCGCAGCCGACGTGCGTGCCGGTGAGCCCGAGCGTCTCACGCAGGAAGTGGACCAGGAGCAGGCGGGGTTCGACGTCAGCGCTCTGCTGAGTGCCGTTCACGGTCATCGAGACCCGTACAGGACCAGCCATGTGTCTCCTCCCAGTCGGAAAACCGGCCCGATCATATTGCTCATCGGTGAGAGCGCGCTAGTGGGGGGACACCTTGAGTGCCGGAGTGCGGACAGCCCCAACGACGGCGGACGGGGCGACGTTTAGGTTCGACAGCATGCGCGAGCTAGCAGCCTGGTGCCACGACCGGCGCCGTACCGTGATCGGAATATGGGTCGCCGCCTTCGTGGTCCTGGCGGCCCTCTGGGGCACCGCGGCCGGAGACTTCGCGAACAGCTTCAGCCTGCCCGGCACCGAGTCCCAGCGGGCCTACGACCTGCTCAAGGAGAAGTTCCCGTCGCAGTCCGGGGACACCGCGAGCGTCGTGTTCGCGGTCAAGGACGGCCGCGTCCTGGATCAACACGGGACGATCGACGCCGCCACCGCGGCGATCAAGAAGACGCCCGAGGTGGAGGCGGTCAGCAAGCCGATCGTCTCGCCGGACGGCAAAGTC